>NZ_JAQQDU010000085.1:0-34315 GCF_046027825.1 Paraburkholderia sediminicola | reverse complement strand
TCTCTGGAAGGGTCGCGGACTGGCGGGCCTGACGAGCCGTCAAGGTAGCGTTCCGTCCGGAAATTTACGACAGCCCAGCGACGTCAGAGCGGACACCGATCTGTTTTAGCCGCAAACCAATTACTAAACATGGAAGCAACATCAATCTAGCGGAATATGATAAATACCGGCGCGAGCCTATCCTGCCTTAGAACCAAACCAACCGTATTTCTTGCGCTGTCGCAATTTTTTAGCCGGTTCGTTTATTTCGGTTCCGCGTTGCCCGGCCCTGCCGGGCACTCTAAAACTAGCTCGGCAAAAGTAGGAAGGCTCCCGCCTTCCATGCGCGCCCTGCGCGACCGCTAGATACGGCCGGGACATGGTCCGGCTACGTGTGGATTTGTATTGCACAATGCAGTCCGAAGCCTACGGACGCCGTTTCTTGCGCTGGCGCAATTTCTCGTGGTCCGCGACGCTGTCGAATCCCTAAACACTCGCAAATATGCCCCTACTTCGAGTTCTATCCTTCCGGCACGGTGAGAGCGCCGCTAACGCCGGACATGCGACCAGCGACCCAGCGTCGATCCCTCTGACTGAAACGGGCGAAGAGCAGGCCCGTGCGATCAGCCAGCGTCTTGTCGAGTCCCCCGCCGCCGTGATCTGCTCGCCCTTTCGCCGCGCACAACAGACAGCGGCTCCCACGTTGACCAAATTTCCCACCGTGCCAAGTGAGATTTGGTCGGTTCAGGAATTCACCTACCTTGCACCGGCCAGATGCGTAGGCACGTCGGCGGAGCAGCGGCGGTCGTGGGTCGACGCATACTGGAATACATCCAATCCAACGCTCGTGGATGGACCGGGGGCCGAGTCGTTTGCCGCCTTCATCGGGCGAGTACGCATGGCGCTGGATTGCTTCAGGCTGCTCCACAGCGCGTCAGACGTCACGGTAGCGATGTTCGGGCATGGTCAGTTCCTCCAGGCAATGCGATGGCTGATCTTGAACGGCGTCGAGGTAATCGACGCTGACGCCATGCGCTCGTTCAGAATTGTCGATCGGCACTCCCCTATTCGCAATGCGGACGGTTTTGTGGCGACGTTTGACGGGCGATCATGGGCCGTGGAGCATGAATCTGCCGCGCTGAAGAACTACCGGTTTCGTTGACAAGCGAATCGTCTGTCTCGTCAGCCCGCCGCTCGGGCGGTAGTTCTTCAGCGCACGATGTTCACAAATTCGGCGATCGAGCTGGCCACGGCTGTAACCAAACACAGCTAATTCGGCCGTGTTCACAATCTGCGGCGCCGGCGAGCTGCAGGTTGTGAACACATCATCAAATCCCCTCCCCAATTGACGCGGTAGTTGTTCAGCGCGCGCGGACGCCCTATGTCGGGCACGCGCTGCGTGCGCGCGCATCATCGACGGCGCTATCAAATACCGACATATGGGCGCCAGTGCTACACTTACAAAAAGTTACAAAGAACTGAAGCGACATGTTTCAACAATAAAGACTGAGACGGGGTTCTCGATGGTAACCAAACGCATTCTTTGCTTAGCCAACTCGCGCAAGCATGGCGACCGATGTGTTGCAGGTAGAGAGGTCCTAAACGACGGGAGCGTGGGTGCTTGGATCAGGCCCGTCAGCGGACGGCAGGACGAGGGCGTTACGCTTTGGGAACAACGGTACGACTCCGCGAATGGCGCTCTTCCCCAAGTCCTCGACGTCATCAACGTTCCATTGCTCGGGCACCGCCCGAATGGCTGTCAGAGCGAAAACTGGGTGTTGGACCCCGACCGATGGTGGACAAAAGACCACGAGGTGAATTGGGCGACCATTGCCACCTATGCCGAAAATCCTGACGTGCTCTTCGTTAACGCCGGCAGGACCTTCGCAGGATTGAACGACGAAATACCGAATGCGGTAGCCGTCGGCCTTCCGAATTCGCTGGTCCTCATAGCGGTTCCGACGCTATGCATCAGAGTCTACGCAGGGTATAACGACGCCCGAAAGATGCAGGCTCGGTTTCAGTACAATGGCGTGGACTACGCGCTAGGCATAACCGACCCTGTCATCGAAGCTGAATTCTTTCCTCAGGGACTGGGTGAGTATGAGACGGGACGCAGCCTCCTATGTATCAGCCTGTCCATGCCATTCACAAAGACGAATGGAAACGGAGGAGAGTACAGGTACAAGCTGGTGGCGGCAGTCATCCGTCAGCCGTAGCCATTTCTCGGGATATCTGAGCGATATAAATGAGGAAAATATGGAAGTAGCAACGATCGGTTTTACCAACAAGTCTGCCGAGAGATTTTTTGGCCTACTACGTGAGGCTAACGTTCGCACGCTGCTGGATGTGCGGCTCAACAACATCTCGCAACTTGCCGGTTTCGCGAAGAAAGCCGATCTGCGTTTCTTTCTGTCCGAACTGCTAGGCGCGCAATATGTCGAACTGCGAGAACTCGCACCGGAAAAAGATATGTTGAAGCGCTACCAAGCCAAGGATCTAGACTGGGATCAGTATGCTGACGCGTACGTCGAACTGCTCGCGAAACGTCGCGTGGAAAGCAATCTGGACATCGACCTGTTTGATCATGGCTGCATGTTGTGCAGCGAGGACAAGCCGCATCATTGTCATCGTCGCCTTGCCGCTGAATATCTCAATACCCGATGGGACAACAGGTTGAAAATAGCGCACCTATTCTGATTGCATTCATGACGGCTTCAAGCAAAACAACCCTGCTCGTAGCCCTCTCCGAGGGCTTTGTCTTCCCGCGCATTTTCGCGGCAAAGATGGATCGGATCATTGGCGGTTTGGCTGACGCAGAGGTAGTGATCGTCCAAGACGATAGGTTGATTGCACAAAACTACTTTGGCGAGCGCGGTGTACCGACCCGAGTGGAGCGTGTCGGTACAAGGATGGCCGCAAAGAGTCTCGTTACCACCTGCACGCATGTCGTCGTGTTTTGGGGGGGCAGCGACCTTGCCGACATCATCTATTTTGCCCGCCTCCTTCAAAAACATCTGCGTATCGTCCCGCTGCGCATCACTACTGTCAGAAATAAAAAGAACAACGAAGAATTCGATATTTACATCGGTCGCGGAACCAGATGGGGGAACCCGTATGAAATCGGGCGCGGGCCAGAAGGACCCAGCCGTGAAGAGGTGATTCGAAAGTACAAGGAGCATTTCGACGCAGAAATCTTGTCTGATCCAGAGCGACGTTCAGCCCTGCTTTCACTTCGCGGATACCGATTGGGTTGTTTCTGCGCTCCGCTCCCGTGTCACGGCGACGTAATCGCGGCATACCTCAATGCCTATGTAGATCAAGAAGAAGCGGCTGGCGATAGCGGACAAGAATAATTCTGGGTACGAGCCGTGATGAGTGGCGGCTTTGCGTGACGTGAGCGGACGTTCCCGGCCCGTCCCTGACCACCATCGTTTGGCCGAAGCCCCTACGCCCGACTGCCACAAGGCGTCATGGCGTCCATTGCTGCCGACTGGCCGCGTCCGTAAAGACATACGGCCATTAATCAGACATTTAGCAGTAGTTGCCGCCGGAGACGCGATCGCATCGTTGTTTTGAGGAAAACTTGCGAAATTTCGAAATTTCGCTAGAATTCTCGATCATGGACGATTACAAAACCCCCGGACAACTTATTGAGGCCCTGCTTAGCGAGCGCGGCTGGACGCAACGACTATTGGCGGCCGTCCTCGACATGAGCGAATCGACCACAAACAAGCTCATTTCAGGCAGCCAAGCTGTAACGGCAGAAATTGCACTTGTCCTAGAAGAAGTATTTGGCGTTCCGGCTGAACGGTTTCTCACCCTTCAAAAAGATTACGATTTGGCGCGGGCTCGCCTTATTGTTCGCCCGGATCAAGGTCGAGCAACGCGCGCAAAGCTGTTCAGCGGCTTGCCCGTAGCCGATATGATCAAGCGGGGCTGGCTTAACGCCACAGACATAAAGAACATGCCAGAAATGGAAGAGTCGCTCGCCAAATTTTTTGGTGTGCCTACCATTAATGAAATTGAATTTTTGAGTCACGCAGCCAAGAAGACTGATGTTGGTAATGATGCAACGCCGTCTCAGCTTGCTTGGCTATATCGTGTAAAGCAAATTGCCAAAGAAGTTCTTGCGCCCGCCTATAACGAAGAGCGTACAAGACAGGCGCTCCATAAACTTAAGTCCTATCTGAGTGCGCCGGAAGAAGCTAGACACGTCCCTCGCGTGCTTATAGAGTGTGGAATTAGGCTGATTTTCGTTGAAAGCCTCAAAGGATCCAAAATTGATGGCGCTTGTTTCTGGCTGAACGAGAAGTCGCCGGTTATTGGTATGACCTTGCGATTTGATCGCATGGATAATTTTTGGTTTGTACTGCGTCACGAGCTGGAGCACGTGCTTCAAGGTCATGGGCAGGCTAAACCTATGCTGGACGTCGATCTAAATGCTGATCAATCTATAGAACACGAAGAGCGTATCGCCAATGAGGCCGCTTCAGAATTCTGTGCACCCAAAGCAAAAATCGACAGTTTCATTGCTAGAAAAGCTCCTCTTTTTCCTGAGAGGGACTTCCTTGGCTTGGTAAAAATTCTTGGAATTCATCCAAGCCTTGTTGCTGGTCAAATTCAGTTCAAAACTGGTCGTTATGAACTGTTTAGAGGACATTTGGCGAAAATCCGTGCATGTGTCTTGCCAAGTGCCATTGTCGATGGATGGGGCGATATTGCCCCTGTTAGTTGAGTAAGGCATTCATGACACGAAACGAACAATATCAAGCGCTGATGCAGCTCTATAAGACGGAAACCGGAAGCAAGGTCGTCGATATGGATGCAATGGCGGACTGGTGCATCCATCGCGGTGTTGCACTCCCGAAACCGAAGTCGGCCCGCGATCTTCTTGTCGCCCAGCTTTCCGATGCCGCGAGAGCTGAATATCGACAGGATCCCAAGACGGGCTTGTCATATCGAGCAAACCATGCCCTGCGCATGACTAAGGCCGATGGCAAGCAACTAACCCTTTGGGTCGACATCGAAGACGCGACAAGACCGCAAATGCTCCTGTCGTTGACCAGCCGTCGGCAGCAGATGGTTGGCGACGCCGTTCATCTCAAGATCGATGAAATGATCTGGAACAACCACCACCCAGATGAGCAACCGATCCAGCAGGTTATGGACTTCACGGAAGACGTCGAGGAGCGTTTGAATTCGCCGGGCTTCGGCTCGAATGACGCCGCCGCCTAGCCTCACAGCGATGCGATGGCTGAATTGGTGCCCCTCCAAGCACTGAGGCCTCGCAGAGGACCGGTGACCCGTGCCGGCGCAGAAAATGGCGCACAAGACGCCCTGCGCATCGAGCTTGCGGACCACATCTGCCTGCTGGCGCCGATGCAGGCACAGGTGCTCGGCCAAGGCGCTGGTGTAGCCGGCGTGCGAGCGATTTCGCTTGAGCTCGCGGGTGATGGTGCTGGGCGAGCGCTGCAACACGCGGCAATGGTTCCGATGCGCCAACTTTGCTGGCGTAGGCTGGCGATCGTTATGATCTTCACGTTGGAGTTGCTGGTATTTCAAAGTGCTTGCATCAGGGAATCTTAGCGGTCCACCGGTGTTGCACTTCAGATTTGAATCCGCCAAGGATAATATTCGAGACGTCACTGGCGTACAGTGGTCAGAAGGCATTTCTGCCAGCGATGGGTGCGTTAATCTCCGAATCCAGAGCAGAAAATTAAAGTTTGCTATGGAAAGGAAAGCTGGTGGCGACGATAAGAAGGCTGGTGCTGAAAAACTTCAAGCGATTCAAAACGCTTGAACTTGAGTTTGATCCTGATCTGAACATTCTGGTGGGCGGCAATGAGGCCGGCAAGAGCTCTGTTCTCCAGGCACTAGACATCGTGCTCAGTGCCAGCCGAAGCAAGGTGGAAGCGCTGAGCCTAGAGACCCTTTTCAATGCGGAGTGCATCGCGGAATTCCTTGGTGGCGAGAGGAAGATCGCGGATCTCCCCGAGCTTCTGGTCGAGGTGTACCTCGACGGGATTGACGGACACCACGACCTCGATGGTCGAAACAACAGCAAGGGAATTGATCATCTCGGTATCAAGATGGTGTGCAAGCCGGTTGACGAATACACCAAGGAAATCCGGAGCATTCTGACTGAGAAGCACGAAAGCTTCCCGTTCGAGTATTACAGCGTCTACTTCCTTACCTTCACGGACGAAGCAATTTTTCCGCACAAGAAGCCGCTCAAACACCTCCTCCTCGATAGCGCACAAATCAATAACGAGTACGCGACGCGTGAGTACACACGATCCATGTATGCCGCGCATGCGACCGTCGTCCAGCGCAACCATCACGGATTCGAGTATCGCAAGGCAAAATCGAAGTTCAAGGACGATGTCTTCAAGGCGATGAATGACGCCCTTGATACCTACAAGTTTGATGTCCGCACCAGCCCGAAAGCCAGTGTCGAAACGGATATCATCATCACGGAGGGCGACATTCCGATCGATAGCAAGGGTAAGGGGCGTCAGTGCTTTATCAAGACAGAGTTCGCCCTAAGCAACCGCGAGCAAGCTCTCCATGTTCTCCTCCTTGAGGAGCCCGAGAACCACCTGAGCCATGTCCACATGCACAAGCTCATCGAGCGCATCCGTGCATCTGTCAAGAAACAGCTCTTTATCGCCACGCACAGCAGCTTCATCGCAACCCGGTTAAATCTCAAGAAGGTGCTGATATTGAGTGAGGAGAATCCGTCCCGACCAGCATCCCTCAAGGATCTCAGCCAAGGGACTGCAGCCTTCTTCATGAAGGCTCCCGACAATAACGTCCTTGAGCTCGCTTTGTGCAAGAAGGCAATCCTTGTCGAGGGCGACGCCGAGTTCATCCTCATGGACGCGCTCTACAAGAACAGTGCCAATGGTGCCAGCACTGACGCAGACGGTGTCCATGTGATCTCTGTCGACGGCACAAGCTTCAAGCGCTATCTCGAACTCGCAAAGCTGCTCGGCATCAAGATCGCAGCCATCCGTGATAACGATAGCGACTACCAGGCGAACTGTATCGCCAACTACGCTGACTACGTCTCGGATTCGATCCGAGTTTTCTCAGATGACAACGATGCGCGGTACACCTTCGAAGTCTGCATGTACCAAGACAACAAGGTCATTTGTGACGGTCAGTTCGCAGCGGGCCGCAAGAAGCTGACCGTAGAGGAATACATGTTGAAGAACAAGACGGATGCTGCGTTCCAACTGCTCGATAAAAAGGGAACCGAGCTTGTCGCGCCAGCGTACATCCAGCAGGCCGTCGCATGGATAAGAGCGTAGTCTTCGCCGTTGCGGGATCCGGTAAAACCTCCCGCCTTGTCGCCAGCCTCGATGAAGTGCAACGCTTCCTCATCGTCACGTACACAGAGTCGAATCACGACAATCTGCGCAGCAAGATCATCCAGCGCTTCGGCTACTTTCCCGCAAACATCACGCTCTATACCTACTTCAAGTTCCTGCACGGGTTCTGCTATCGGCCGTTCCTTCGATCGAAGAAAAACACCAAAGGCGTGACATTCGCGCTTCCGCCGACATTCCCGCGGTATCCATTGTCAGACGACCGGCGCTACGTGTCCGCCAGCCGCCGACTCTACGCCAACCGACTCGCCAAGTTTATCGAGCAATCCAGTCTGGTCGGCGCTGTCGTGACGCGCATGGAGAAGTATTTCGATGTCTTCTTCGTAGACGAAGTCCAGGACTTCGCGGGGCATGACTTCAATTTTTTGATGGCAATCAGCGCCGCCAAGCTGAACGCCACCTTTGTCGGCGATTTTTTCCAGCACACGTTTGACACGAGCCGCGACGGAAATGTGAACGCCCGTCTTCATGACGACTACAACGCCTACATAGCCAAGTTCAAAGCGGCCAAGCTGAAGGTCGACACAGATAGCCTCAGGAAGAGCCGTCGATGCAGCAAGAGCGTCTGCGACTTCATCACGGAGAAGATCGGCATCTCGATTGAGGCCCACGATGATCGGGAAAGCGTCGTTAAATACGAGGATGACCCTGCGGCAGTGCTCGCCCTCTATGAAGATCCTGGGACGGTGAAGCTTTTCTACAAGGAGCACCACAAGTACGCCTGCTACTCCCAAAACTGGGGAGCGTCGAAGGGCGTGGATCGGTATCAGGACGTCTGCATAGTCCTTAATCCTGGCAACGTGAAAGCTTGGCGGAATGGAAGCTTTCGGGACATCAACGCGGAGACACGGAACAAGCTCTATGTTGCCTGTTCGAGGGCGAGGGGCAGCCTGACGTTCGTCCCCGAGTCTCTGCTCAAGGCCTACAAGCGATCCTAGCGCTGTTCGGGGCCGACTGGGAGATCTGTGACTTTGTGGGCTGAGCCACGATCGGAGCGACACAGAGCTGAGCTGTTCGTTCGCGCGGTAGTTCTTCAGCGCAGGGCGCGCCCCTCCTTCCTGCAAAGCGCCTTTTCGGTGTCAACGGACCGTCAACGCCGTTGTTATGCAAAGGTACGCAGAGTAAGATAATTTGCCGTATGTATTTGTTTTGTAACGCAAAGTTGCATGGGACACGCATTCGTAATGCGAAGGTCGGGGGTTCGATTCCTCTTTCCGGCACCACAAGATTCAAGCAAAAAGCCCAGTCCCCGTGACTGGGCTTTTTGCTTTCTGGCGCTGCTTTTCCCTTCCTTCTGCTTTTCCCCTGCTTCCGCTTTATGAAATTGGCGGGTGCTCACGTAGCCTCGATCCTGACCGCCGCGGCAGCCGCTACTTCAATGCCAACTACGCCATCACAAGCAGTGGCTCAGGCTCATTCGCCAAAATCCAATCGATCGCATCGCGCGGTCATACCGAGATTACGAGCGACCACCGCATCTTCAATGATCACGTTCCGGGCCCGCTCCGTGCCATACGCCAAAACCGCTTCCTGCGGCGCCGACGAAAACCACAAGATCCGGCCAGCACACTCGATACCGACCTGACGTCCTTTCCAGTAGACAGCGTTTTCCATGGCGAACTCTCTGAAGGGCGAAGACAGCCATCTTCCGCACCGGCGCTGGCGCGTCCGTTATACACCGCACTCTGCGCCGCGGATAGTGGCTTCAATGATAGGCGGCGAAACGCTCGTGGTGAGTGACACGTCGGCTGAAACTGCACGTACATGGGAGCGCCGCACGGCAACCGGGCTGAAGCAACGACTCGCGGCCTGAAGCCGAAGCACCGCGCAAGTGCTACCGGGCTCCGCGCTTCCCTCTCAGAAAATCAATCAGCGCGCGTAACTTGAACGGCATTTGCGTGCGGCTCGCCGTGTACAGATAAAAGCCCGGAAAGCTCGGACACCATGTGTCCAGCACGCGCACCAACCGGCCGTCCTCGAGTTGCGCGCTCACGTAGCCGTCGATCACGTGCAGGAGACCCACGCCCTGCTCCGCCGCCTGCACCATCGTGCGCAAATCGTTGGTGACGAGACTCCCGCGCGTCTCGACTTCGAACACGCGCGACGGATCGTCTGGCTGCGCGAACTCCCATCGATAGATGCCGCCGCTAGTCGAGAAACGGTAACGCAGGCAATCGTGAGCAGCAAGATCGGCTGGCGTCGCCGGCACGGGATAGCGCTCGAAGTAGGCCGGCGAGCCGGCAACGACAATGTGGATGTCTCCACCCAAGGGCACCGCCACCATGTCCTGCGCGACCCGTTCGCCAAGCCGGATGCCCGCGTCGAAACCTTCGCCGACCACGTCGGCGAAACCATCGTCGAGCGTCAGGTCGAGACGGATCTGCGGATAGCGGCGCGTGAACTCAGCCAGATGCGGCAGCACCAGCAACTCGCTCGCGACCCTCGGCAAATTGATGCGCAGCGTGCCGGCGGGCTGGTCGCGGGTTTCATCGAGCGCCTCGAAGGCCGCCTGCAGCTCGCCCAGCGCAGGCAGCACGCGCGCGAGAAACTGCGCGCCGGCCTCCGTCAGCGCGACACGCCGGGTGGTCCGGTTGAACAGGCGCACATTCAACTGAGTCTCGAGCGAGCGAATACTTTGCGATAGCGCCGATGCCGTCACACCGGTTTCAGCCGCCGCATGCGTGAAGCTGCCGTGGCGCGCCACGCACGTGAACGCCATCAGCGCCGGCAACTGGGCTGGGTCCATCGCGATCTCCATTGTTAAGCCACACTTCATAATCCTTGCAGACTGACGGCATTTTTCCAAGTAAAAAATCGGCGCACGATAGCTCCATCGATTCAACGCTTCCCACCTGACTGCTCAAGGAGAGTGATATGACGATGGACCGCTACAACCTGCTCGGCCGCTCGGGCCTTCGCGTGAGCCCGATCGCACTCGGTACGATGACTTTCGGCACCGAATGGGGCTGGGGCGCCGATGAACAATCGGCGCAACGCCTGTTCGACCTGTACGTGGATAACGGCGGCAACTTTATCGATACCGCCGACCTGTACACCGAAGGCACCAGCGAGAAATGGCTCGGCAAATTCGTCGCGGCGCGCGGTCTGCGCGACCGGCTCGTGATCGCCACCAAGTATGGCTACAACGCCGAGACCGGCAATCCGAACGCGGGTGGCAACCATCGCAAGAATCTGCTGCGTGCGCTCGACGGATCGCTCAAGCGTCTGGGCACCGACTACATCGACCTGTATTACCTGCACACGTGGGATCGCGTCACACCGGTGGACGAAGTGATGCGCGCCATGGACGACGCGGTCCGCGCAGGCAAGATCCGCTATGTCGGCCTGTCGGATACGCCCGCGTGGTTTGCCGGGCGCGCGCAGACGCTTGCCGACTGGCGCGGCTTCGAACCGGTCGCGGCGATGCAACTCGAGTACTCGATGATCGAGCGCAACGCCGAAAACGAATTCGCCGATCTCGCCGCCAATCTGGGCATGGGGCTCGTGCCCTGGAGTCCGCTGGGCATGGGGGTGTTGTCGGGCAAATACCGCCCTGCCCAAGGCGGAGCAGCAGGCTCTGTTTCCGGCGACGGGCGCCTCGCGAGTGTGGCAAGCGCGCCGCCCCCGGGATTCGACAAGCTGACCGAGCGCAACTTTCGCATCGTTGCGGAACTGGAGGCCGTTGCGAATCTGGCAGGGCGGCCAATGGCGCAAGTCGCGCTGAACTGGTTGCATCAGAAGCGCGGCGTCTCGAGCATCATTGTCGGCGCGACCCGGCCGGAGCAGCTGCAGGAATCGCTTGGCTCGCTCGATTTCATGCTCGCGCCGGAATTGATCGCACGGCTCGATGCCGTCTCGGAACCGGCTCGTCCGTTCCCGTACTACATGTTTGCCGACGGACATCAGGCGCGGATTCACGGACAGGTCGAAGTCGCCGACAAACCCGCGGCCTACTCCGCACCCGTGAAAATTCCGGCGCCAAAGGCGTAAGAATCGTCCACCGCGAGCGCCGCGCTTCGCCCAGAACGTGGCGCCATTTTATTTGCGGAAAATATCAAGAAAAGTATTCTCGCTCGTCAACGAAGTCGCGCAATCGTTCGTTTACCAACAATTAGGGGGCTGAATGAACGCACTGAACCAATCGGTAATTAACGAACGTTCGGACTAACGCAAAGAAAATCCTGCCAATGCGGCAGTGCACAAAAATCGCCGTGATTTGTTCATATCAACACATATGATCAGGCGGTGTTGTGATGCAACAGAGATAATCCGCGGAAGGCATGCGGGGCAAGGCTGGGAAGGGAACGCGGGGATATCGAACGGTTTTGACTGGGCGCGGTGAATTCAGTCGTGCGCAGTCAACCGATAAATTCTATTCAAACATTCCGCTCCCATGTTGGGCTGTACCGTTAAAGCAACAAACAACATGTGAGCCGCATCAGACACTGGTGCAAAACGGGGACCGAGGCAGATAATCGGTTTGTAAAGGAGAAAGATCATGGATGCCAAACCAACGAAGATTCCGACCCCGGATAAAGTTTTTAGCCCGGATCCGGAACCCGCTGGCGTCGAGTTTCTGGGTGCCGAACTGCCTGAGCACGTTCGCGCATTTTTCGACGAACAACGTAAGTCGTGCGACTCGAAGTAATTGTGCAGTGGCGCGATGCAACATCAGCGTCCGCGCGTCCGGCGCGCGGCGAAGGTTGGCACGCGCCCCTACGATTATCTTTTGCTGCTTTCGCGGCACGCGATACGGCTGCCTGATTGCGGCGCCCGGCTCATGAAAGTCCGGCGCACGGGTAGCGCGCGCTTCTAACTGGCGTCTTAACTATCCCGGTAGTTTGTTTTTCGATTGAGCAGCGCGCCCGCTTGATCCACGCATCGTCTATTCTTCTGGTTTTTCTCCCAAGGCCGACCGGCCTTTCCCGCCTTCCATGAATCGCTCGTACCGCTTTGGAGCGTCATGCGCGCTCACGTTGTTCACTGCGCTTCTATTCGCGCCCGCCCCTGCCGTTGCTGACGGCGACGACACCGCTCTGACCAATCTGATCGCACTGGCTTCGCAGCGCCTCGCCCTCGCGGAGCCCGTTGCGCGCTGGAAATGGGCGAATCATCAGGCGATTACGGATACGCCGCGCGAAAACGCATTGCTCGCCGATGTCGAGAAGCGCGCCGTAGCCGCGAACGTCGATCCGGCGTTTGCGCACGCCTTCTTCCAGGATCAGATCGACGCCAGCAAGGACGTGCAAAACGCGCTGTTTGCCGACTGGCGTAGCACGCGGCCGCCCGAAGGCCCCGCGCCCGACCTCGCCACCAGTACGAGGCCGCAGTTGGATCGGCTGACGCAGTCACTCGTGACCGCACTCGCGCGTGTGCAACCGCTGCGCACGGCGGCGGATTGTCCGTCACGCGTCGCGCAATCACTTGCTAACTGGAAATCGCTGACGCGCTACGATTCGGCCCGTTCGAGTGCGTTGACGCGCGCGCTCGGCCACGTGTGCGAAGCAGGCGGAGTCGGAGCGACGGGCTGATCGGTCCGCGCGGTCGAACCGGGGAACCTGGAACCCCCATCGGTCCGCCGCTGCCGGGTCCGGATTGAGCCCGCCGCAAGCAGCGGGCCGCTACGTACGCCAAGCCCGTTAAGCGAGACTCGGCACAGGCGTGCCGCTCGAGACGCTTAACGGCATCACACGCAAGCCGCGCGCAAGATGGCTCTGCAGAAGACGATAGGTCGATAGCTCGAATGGTCCGGCCACGCTCGACGCGTGCAGCGCCGCCGCCTGCTCAAGCGAGTGCGCCTGCCCGAAGTAACGCCACCGGTCGACAACGTGAAAAGCGCGCGCGTGCGACGCTTCTTCACGCTCCTCAAATACGACGGGACCTTCGAACGGCCAGGGCGCATCCACCGGATCGCTCTTCGTGACCCGCGGCACCCGGTTATGGCCGGGACGCAGCGTCGCGATCCACTGCGCCTCTGCGAGCATGGCGCCCAGTTCGCCGCCAGTCGCGCGCCATTCGACACGCCGCACTTGCTGCGCGAGCCGCATATCCTTCGCCGAACGCCGCTCACCCGTCAAATGCGAACGCAGCCGCTGGCGCACACGCACGCTTCGGCCGACATACAACGGCAGATCGCCTTCTCCATAGAACGCATAGACGCCGCATCCGGCTGGCGCAGTGTCGAGCAGATCTTCAGTGATGTCGCCGGCAAGCCGGTAGCGCCGGGTGGTCCGCTCGATCTGCGCCCGCAGAACGTCGAGCGGCACAAGACCGCCATGCAGACGTTGCCAGAACTGCCAGATCAGATCGGCGTCGGCGAGTGCGCGGTGACGATCTGACGGGACGAGGCCATGACGCTCCACCAACGCATCGAGTCCATGGCGCTTTTCCGCCGGAAATAACGCGCGCGACAGGCGCACGGTGCACAACACATCCGGATCGAATGCGAGGCCGGACCGGCGAAACTCCCCGCGCAGAAAACCGCGATCGAAACTGGCGTTGTGCGCGACGAACAGTTTGCCTTTCAGGCGCTCGAACAATGCCGGCGCGATGGACTCAAACGTCGGCGCGCCCCGCACCATCGCGTTCGTGATGCCGGTGAGCTGCTGAATGAATGAAGGAATGGATTGCTGAGGGTCGACCAGGCTGCTCCAGCGTGACACGCCGGCCGGTCCTATTTCAACCACGCCGACTTCGGTGATGCGATGCTCGCTGGTCGAGCCGCCGGTGGTTTCAAGATCGACAAAGACGATCGGCACATCTAGGGCCGGTTCCGGCAGAAACTGTTCAGACATGGAAAGGAATATTTTGGACGCGTGGCTTTGCGACAAGTATGCACCAGTTAGCCCCCGTGCACCCAGTCAGCATTTCTTTTCTGCCGGCGCCGGGCGGCGCAAAGATTGCATTTCCGCTCGATCCACCACCCGCTCGCAAACCGCGAATTACTATGTTTTTACGACGCCGATTTGAAACTCCAAGGGCACCATTGCGCATCTACCCGCGTCGCCAAATTAATCCGGACCAGGTAGTTAATAGCATTAGCCGTAGCAATAATTATGAATAGCCGTAAAAAAAAGCCTTCGCGTCTCGCGAAGGCTTTTGGGCGATCAGGCTGCCCGGCAACAGATGCGGAGCACCGCAGTGCGGCTTAAAGCGGCTGGATGTTCGCCGCTTGCTTGCCCTTCGGGCCCGCCTTGACCTCGAAGGAGACGCGCTGGCTTTCTTTCAGCGACTTGAAACCTTCGGTGCGGATCTCCGAAAAGTGCGCGAACAGGTCTTCGCCACCCGAATCCGATGTAATGAAGCCAAAGCCCTTAGCATCGTTGAACCATTTGACGATACCCGTTTCCATATTCCAGTTTCCCTCGATGATTTATCAAATTCGGGCATTGCCCTCAAACTGTATTTCATGGCCACTTCAGCTGTGATCGAGCATTTCTGAAAGCGCCTGCACAACCTGATCTGCCGATTGAAATTCAGCTTTGGTGTTATACGGGGAACGAAGAATCACCGTCAAGCGAATTTTTCATATGCCCTTAGCACACAACGCGATAAATCAATGCCAAATGAATCGGAGATCGCAGGAGCATATTAGGCATAAGCCGAATAATTCTTCACGTCAATATTACTCACTCAATCCTGGATACAGTCGATATCGGAAAAAATGTCAGCATTCCGCGATAATATGTAACAAGACATGTATTTAGTAAGTGTTTGTCCGAGTTGTTGCACCGCACTCATGGCCGCATGATTGAAATCAATAGCGAGAAGTCATGCGCCTCAGGAGATCGCCATGTTGTTCAGTCCATTCCGTCGCCTCATCACCTGGCTCGCCCAATCGCAAGTAAAGACAGTCCCCGCTCAATCGGGGCCGATCGCCGCCTTGCCTTCGGCCTTCGAGTTCGATCCCATGTGGCATGGAGATCACTGGCAGAACCTGTTGTCGTCCCCCATGGACGCGCGCCGCTATGTGATGGAAGACTGGAGCGTTTCGGTGGCGACCGATTGGAGCGAGGTGGACGGTGCTGCGCCTGCGCACTAACTGACGTCCGCGAATCCGCAACCGGAAGGCCAAAAAAAAGCGCGACTGGGAAGTCGCGCCGACAAAGGTTTGGAGATCTTTTTCGTCAACGAAAAAGTCTGCTTCGGAAAGCAGAAACTTCAGTATAGCGGCTTATACGCCATCGTATTATTCGCATAATCAACAATCATCTGTTGCTATTGCGACAACAATCATTTTTTACGATTTATCGCGTTGTTTTTTTGCATCGATTACTGTAGCAAATGAGCAACGCGATTCGCCCGATTCGCCTTTGACTCTCCCTCAATAACGCTGCGAGCCTTTATCAGCAAGGCTTGAGCGACACTCGCCCATCGTTTCCTATCCAGTAATACTTTATTGCGAAAATCGGAATGCCCGCTTCTTGAGCGCCTATCTACACTCTGCCTAATCGGAAACCGGCGCGTTTGGAGTACAGCGCGCTTCTCATGCGGATTTCGCCTCTCGCAGCCGCCGCGTGAAGGTCTCCTTAAGCCTGGGTTCAATACCCACTCTCGCTCTCGGAGTTACAAGATGAAAAAGACACTCATGGTCGCGGCCCTCACGGGCGTTTTTGCAACGGCAGCACACGCCCAGAGCAGCGTCACGCTCTATGGCTTGATCGATGCCGGCATCACCTATACGAATAACCAACACGGTCACAGCAACTGGCAAGAAACGAGCGGTTCGGTGAATGGCAGCCGTTGGGGCTTGCGTGGTTCTGAAGACCTGGGCGGCGGTCTCAAGGCTATCTTCACGTTGGAAAACGGCTTCGGCATCAATGACGGCACGCTGAAACAAGGAGGTCGTGAATTCGGCCGTCAAGCGTTCGTCGGTCTGACGAGCGACCAGTTCGGCGCCGTGACCCTCGGCCGTCAATACGACAGCATGGTCGACTACGTGGGCCCGCTGGCACTCACCGGCACGCAATACGGCGGCACGCAGTTCGCACACCCGTTCGACAACGACAACCTGAACAACTCGTTCCGCGTCAACAACTCGGTCAAGTACCAGAGCGTGAACTACGGCGGCTTCAAGTTCGGCGCCCTGTATGGTTTTTCGAACCAGGCTGATGGCTTCGCCAACAACCGTGCTTACAGCGCGGGCGCGTCATATAACTGGGGCGGCCTGAACCTCGCTGCCGCTTACCTGCAACTGAACAGCAACGGTGCGACTGGCGCGGCGGCAGCGTTCAATTCGGGTGGCGCAGTGTCGAGCGACAACACGTTCTTCGCTGGCCGCCAGCAAACGTGGGGCGCAGGAGCTAACTATGCGTTCGGCCCGGCAACGGTCGGTCTCGTGTACTCGCAAACGAATCTGTCGAGCCTGGCTGGCATCGGCGCAGGTGCGTCGGGTCAATCGGCTGGCATCGGATTCGCCAACCCCAGCAGCGCCCGCTTCCAGAACATCGAAGCAAACGCTCGCTACGCGCTGACGCCGGCAGTGAGCATCGCCGGTTCGTACACGTACACGCGTGCGAGCCTTGCTGGCACGAGCCCGCACTGGAACCAGTTCAACTTGCAAACGGCGTATGCGCTGTCCAAGCGTACGGACGTGTACCTGCAAGGCGAATACCAGCAAACCAACGAGAACGCCATTGTCGATGCCGACATCAACGGTCTGGCCGCTTCGAACAGCAACAAGCAAATCGCTGTGACCGCAGGTCTGCGTCACCGCTTCTAAAGCAGTTGGCAATACCTGCAGTATCGAAGGCGCCGTTCGCGGCGCCTTTTTTTATGCTGCACCGCAAGCACGCTTTGCAGAGGGGAGACGGCCTGCTGGCTCAGGTTGACACCGTGCTGGCCGACGCCGCCACGCGCGACGTGCCGATCCCTGCGTAAGCGATTGCGTCGAAACAGCCTGAAGCGGGCACCCTCGCCCGTCTCTTCCGGCACGCCAATGCCTTGGCCTAGCCGCCGGTATCCGGCGGCGGATATTTGACGTCCAGTATGTCTATCGGCTGCGGGCCGGCCGGTGTGTACAAAGTCACCGTATCGCCGATTTTCGCCTTGAGCAGCGCCCGGGCGATCGGCGAGATCCAGCTTACGTGACCAACATCCAGGTCAACCTCATCGACGCCGACGATCGTCAGGGTGTGCACTTCGCCGTCTTCCGTCGCGTACTCGACGGCCGCACCGAAGAAAACCTGATCGACGTTTTCCTGTTTGCTGGCGTCGACCACCTCGGCGATGTCGAGACGCTTGGTCAGAAAGCGTATCCGCCGGTCGATTTCTCGCAGACGGCGTTTCCCGTAGATGTAGTCACCATTTTCCGAGCGGTCGCCGTTCGAGGCCGCCCATGACACCAGTCTGACCACCTCCGGCCGCTCAACATCGATCAGATGCAGCAGTTCATCGCGCATACGCCGGTATCCGGCGGGCGTGATGTAGTTTTTCGTACCCGGCGGGATTTCGGGCTGGGCGACGTCGAGATCGTCGTCATTCTCTTCACTCGACTCTTTGACAAAGGCCTTGTTCATGATGGTCCTGATGGTCCGACAACTGCAGCAAGCGACTGCCTATCAAGGGTACACGATCAGGGCAATGAGACAAATCGCAGTTACATGCTTCCCTTTTTGAAAACCTTTGCTATAATCTCGTTTCTGCGTGCGGCTGTAGCTCAGTTGGATAGAGTACTTGGCTACGAACCAAGGGGTCGTGGGTTCGAATCCTGCCAGCCGCACCACTTATTCGAGGGCCTCCCTCCGGGGAGGCCCTATGTTTTACCCCGGTTTTACACAAATTTCATCGTGGTATCGTTGAAATTAGCGTCACCTGTTTAGCGTGCGGCTGTAGCTCAGTTGGATAGAGTACTTGGCTACGAACCAAGGGGTCGTGGGTTCGAATCCTGCCAGCCGCACCACCTATGAAGGGCCTTCCGATCGGAAGGCCCTTTTTTTTGGGTCGCCGGGTCTGCTTCATCGGTCCGATCCGGTCCGCCCCGCCAAGCCCGCGGGCCCTGGTGGCGTCACCGCAGCTATCGCGGTATCGACTGAATATCGCCGATCTGGCCGTCGGGACTCGGTACATCCTCGAATGAATCTTCCGGCGTTTCCTCGCCGATCAGCGCCGCACGCGCGCCAGTCACAGCCTGCGCCTGCCACAACACCTCGTCCACACTATCGCCGAAACGGCTTTCGACAAACGCCCGCAACAGCGCGACCCGCAGCGAGTCGCCGCGCCCTTCCACGGTTCGATGGGCGCCTTCGAATTCGGCGACGCAATGTGCCGCGCCATGATCGGTCCGTTCACGCACCTCGAGCCGCTGCGCGCGTTCCAGCACTGCAGATGCCGCTTCCCACGACGTGGAGGGCGTGAAACGGCCATCCCATGGGCGACCGCGGTCGATGCCGCGGATCGAGACGGTTTCGCCGCTGTCGGTAAAGAAGATTTCGCGCACGAAGTCGTGCAGGCTGCGGGCGACCCAATAATCGAGCGCCAAGCCGGTCAGGTCAGCTACTTTCATAAGCGTTCTCCCTGAAGTTCCAGTGAGACTCGCTGGCGCAGGCGCGCCCAGATTCGAATGGCGGGTCGCCTGAGGCGGCCAGACGTTCTCGTCGAGCAGGGCTCAGCCAGCCTCAGATCAGTAATCCGCCCGTTCGCGGTCGATCCGCATCCCGCCGTCGTGACGATGATGCCCTTCTTCGCTCGGCCGCTCGCGCGCAATACGCATCACGTCCGGATTCGTTCGCACGCGGCGCATGACGTTGGCGAGATGGACGCGATCGCTCACCTGGATCACGAAGCGCAGCACCGTGGATTCCTGCGACAGGTCTTCGTCCATCGCGATGTGGACGATGTTCGCATCCGCCGACGTGATGTCGGCAGCGACGCGGGCGAATACGCCCTTGGTGTTCTTGACCAGTACCTTCACCGCGACGTCGAACAGACGCCCCGGCTGCGGCGCCCACGCCACGTCGATCCAGCGGCCCGGATCGCGCCGATGGATACGCTGCGCGACGCGGCAATCCGTGGTGTGGATGGCCATGCCGAGGCCGATGCCGATGTAGCCCATGATGTCGTCGCCCGGAATCGGACGGCAGCACGCGGACAACTGCACCGACATGCCTTCGGTGCCGGTGATGACGACCGGCGGCGCATGCGACGTTGAGCCGTCGCGCGAGCCGTCGTCGTCGGCATCGCGGCCGCTCATCAGGACTTCAATACGTTTGGCCATGACTGCGGCGACGCGCCGGCCAAGACCGATATCCGCAAAGATTTCCTGACGGTTCTTGTTGCCCGTCCACTGCACGAGCTTTTCCCACGCTTCCGGCGTCACTTCCGACAGCGCCAGGCTGTAGCCCTTCAACGCCTGGTCGACGAGACGCTCGCCGAGCTGGACAGACTCGTTCAACCGCATCGTCTTCAAATAGTGGCGGATCGCCGAACGCGCCTTGCCGGTGCGCACAAAACCCAGCCACGCCGGATTCGGCTTCGAATACGGCGCCGTGATCACTTCAACAATGTCGCCGCTCTTCAGCTCGGTACGCAGCGGCAGCAGTTCGTTGTTGATCTTCACCGCGACGCACTGGTTGCCCAGATCGCTGTGGATCGAATACGCGAAGTCGAGGGCGGTGGCACCGCGCGGCAGCGCCATGATCTTCGACTTCGGCGTAAACACGTAGACCGCATCCGGGAACAGGTCGATCTTGACGTGTTCCAGGAATTCGCTCGAATCGCCCGCTTCGCTTTGAATATCGAGCAGCGACTTGAGCCACTGGTGCGCGCGTTTCTGCACATCGTTCAGATCCGCGCCGCCGTTCTTGTACAGCCAGTGCGCGGCGACGCCCGCTTCAGCGATCTCGTGCATCTTGCGCGTGCGCACCTGGAACTCGATCGGCGCGCCAAACGGGCCGACCAGCGTGGTGTGCAGCGACTGATAGCCGTTCACCTTCGGGATCGCGATGTAATCCTTGAACTTGCCCGGCACCGGCTTGTAGAGCGCATGCAGCGCGCCGATGCAGGTGTAGCACTCGAGCGCGCTTTCGACCACCACACGGAAGCCGTACACGTCGAGCACCTGCGAGAACGACAACTGCTTGTCGCGCATCTTCTTATAGATACTGAAGATGGTTTTTTCGCGGCCGGTAACTTCGGCGTTGAGCTTCGCGTCGGCAATCGCGCGCTGCACCGACTCCAGAATCTTGCCGACCACTTCACGCCGGTTGCCACGCGCGGCCTTGACGGCTTTTTCGAGCGTGGCGTAACGATGCGGGTTGAAGTTCGCGAAGCTCAGGTCCTGCAGCTCGCGATAGGTATTGTTCAGGCCAAGCCGGTGCGCGATCGGCGCGTAGATGTCCAGCGTTTCGCGCGCCACGCGGCGGCGCTTTTCATGCGGCACCGCACCCAGCGTGCGCATGTTGTGCAGCCGGTCGGCGAGCTTGACCAGAATCACGCGGACGTCGCGCGCCATCGCGAGCAGCATCTTGCGGAAATTTTCCGCCTGCGCCTCTTCGCGATTGCGAAACTCCATCTTGTCGAGCTTTGACAACCCGTCGACCAGTTCCGCGACCTTCGCGCCGAATCGCTCGGCGAGTTCGGCTTTGGTCACACCCTGGTCTTCCATCACATCATGCAGCAGCGCCGCCATGATCGACTGGTTGTCGAGATTCCAGCCGGCGCAGATTTCCGCGACGGCGACAGGATGCGTGATGTAGGGCTCGCCACTCTGGCGATACTGGCCGAGGTGGGCTTCGTCGCTGAAATGGAACGCCGCCTTGATGTCCTTGATCTCTTCCGGCGGCAAATAGCCGGACAAGGCGGACGTCAGCTTGGCGATCGAAACGACGTCATGCCGGCGCGGTTGCTCCGGCGTGGCGGTCGGCCCGAACAGATGGCGAAACGACTGTTCGAGGACCGCGTCGATGTATTTACGTGCAGACGAGGGCGAGTCAGCGTCGTGTTCCACTTCCGTGGCGGTGGGCGGGGTAGCACTCATTTTCGCCTCCGTAGCGGTTTGGGTTGGACGCCGGTCTGCACGTTGATGCAACTAGGTGTAGCAAATACGCCTGGCAAATACGGCAATCGAAAACGGAACAGTGCGCCTTAAACAGGCACCTTCTTCAGCATTTCGACGCCAACCTGGCCGGCTGCGATTTCGCGCAGTGCGACGACGGTGGGCTTGTCGCGGCTTTCGATCTTCGGCGTGTGGCCTTGAGCGAGCTGACGCGCGCGATAGGTTGCGGCAAGCGCGAGTTCGAAACGGTTCGGGATCTGTTTGAGGCAGTCTTCGACGGTAATGCGGGCCATGTTGGGTTCCTTCTCAGTATGTTGCTTATTCTACCTTATGTGCTCGACACACCGCCGCGCTCACGCGTGTGGCAGGTGGATTCCGAGCTGCACGAAAAGCTGCGTGTGGCGCGCGTATTGCGAGGCGAAGCGCGAACGCGTCGCTGCCACGAGGCACCGCAGTTCACCGAGCGCGCGATCGAAGTTGTCGTTGATCACGACGTACTCCGCTTCGGCCGCGTGCGCCATCTCGCTACCGGCTGCAAGCAGACGGCGCGTAATCACATTCGGTTCGTCCTGGCCGCGCTTTTTCAAACGCTCTTCGAGCGCATCCAGCGACGGCGGCAAGATGAAAATTTCCACCGCGTTGTGAAACTGTTTCTTCACCTGTTGCGCGCCTTGCCAGTCGATTTCGAGCAGCACGTCATGGCCGCTTTTCATCTGCTCCTCGATCCACACGCGCGAAGTCGCGTAGTAGTTGCCGTGCACTTCCGCGCTTTCCAGAAACTCGCCAGTCGCGTGACGCGTCAGGAAATCGTCGACCGTCGTGAAGTGATAGTGCTCGCCGTCCTGCTCCTTCGGACGCGGCGGACGCGTGGTGTACGAAATCGACAGACGGATCGCGTTATCGCCGGCGAGCAGCGCGTTCACGAGCGTCGACTTGCCCGCGCCCGAAGGCGCGACCACCATGAACAGGTTGCCGGGATAAGCACCGGCGTAAGGGTTGCGCGGTGCGCTGGTTTCGCGTGTGTGGTCGGTCATGTTCTTGAGGCTCCTGCCTTACTCCAGATTCTGTACTTGCTCGCGCATCTGTTCGATGAGCAGCTTCAGGGTCATCGACGAATCGGCCAGTTCCTTCGCGGCCGCCTTCGAGCCGAGCGTGTTCGCTTCGCGATTCAGCTCCTGCATCATGAAGTCCAGGCGCTTGCCGACCTTGCCGCCCTTCTCGATCACGTGACGCGTTTCGTTCAGGTGAGCCGTCAGGCGCGACAGTTCTTCAGCGATGTCGATGCGGATGCCGTACATCGTCACTTCCTGGCGAATCCGTTCGTTGATTTCTTCGCGCGAGACGGTCGTTGCCGCCGTATCGGGCGCGGCGATACCGAGCGCTTCCTGCAGACGTTCGACGATCTTCTGCTGATGCTTGGCGATCAGTTCAGGCACAAGCGGCGTGATCTTCGTGACGATCGCTTCCATCTCGGTGACGTTAGTGAGCAGCACCGTCGCCAGTTGCGCGCCTTCGCGGCCACGCACGTCGATCAGATCGGTAATCGCCTGCTTGCCGCACGCCAGCACCGCGTCGCGCAGCACTTCCGGCGCGACACCGCTTTCGGCCAGCACGCCCGGCCAGCGCAGAATTTCGCCGGTACGCAGACGCCCGGCTTCCGGGAACGTCGACAACACCGTGCGTTCGAGCAGCGCCAGTTGCGTCAGTGCATCGCGGTTGACCGAGCCCGCGTTAGCCGATTGTTCGCTGCGTTGCAGGTTGATACGGATATCGACCTTGCCGCGCGAGAGCTTGTTCATCAGCATTTCGCGCAGCGTCGGTTCGCAGACGCGCACGTCTTCCGGCATCCGGAAATTCAGATCGAGAAAGCGCGAGTTCACGGTGCGCAGTTCGACCGATACGCTCACGCCGCCAGTGCCTGAGGCCGCGACGAGTTCGCGCGTGGCGCTCGCATAGCCAGTCATGCTGTAGATCATCGTATTTCTCGCGATTGTGGCCATGCGTTTGACGATGGCCGGAGAGTCGAATCGCCCGGCGTGTACGAGACGCGGGGCGGAGAATCCGCATTATCCCATTTTTACCGGCAAGGCCCCTTCGCGCGAGGGCAGTACGAGGGTCGCCACGCGCGCAGCGCGACCCCGCGCGGAGCCCCGGCACAGGCGGGCAGCCGTCCGACGGACAGGCTGCCCCGCGCCCGGCGCGATCGGCGGTAAAATCGCGCTTTCCCTCCTGCTTTTCTTCCATACCGATCCCAACATGACCAATAACACCCAACGCCCCAGCGGCCGCCAGGCCAATCAGCTGCGCGACGTGCGCATCACGCGCCACTACACGAAGCATGCGGAGGGCTCGGTACTGGTCGAATTCGGCGACACCAAGGTCATCTGCACGGCGAGCATCGCCGAGAGCGTGCCGTCGTTCCTGCGCGACCGCGGCCAGGGTTGGCTGACCGCCGAATACGGCATGCTGCCGCGCGCCACGCATACCCGCAGCGACCGTGAAGCGGCGCGTGGCAAACAAACCGGCCGCACTCAGGAAATCCAGCGTCTGATCGGCCGCGCACTGCGCTCGGTGTTCGATCTCGAGAAGCTCGGCGCGCGCACGCTGCATATCGATTGCGACGTGATCCAGGCCGACGGCGGTACGCGCACGGCCAGTATCACCGGCGCGTTCGTGGCCGCGCATGACGCGGTGGCCAAATTGCTGGCTGCGGGCCGCATCGAAAGCTCACCGATCACCGACTACGTCGCAGCGATTTCAGTCGGCGTGTACGACGGTCTGCCGGTGCTGGATCTCGATTACGACGAAGACTCGCAATGCGACACCGACATGAATGTGGTGATGACGGGCGCGGGCGGCTTCGTCGAAATTCAGGGCACGGCCGAAGGCGTGCCGTTCTCGCGCGCAGAAATGAATTCGCTGCTGGATCTGGCGAGCGACGGCATCAACACGCTGATCGCGATGCAGAAAGAAGCGTTGGAGCAAAAGTGTGAGTGAGGTTCGTCAAGGCAACGGCGCTGTTGCGTCTGACTCGCCGTTGAAGAAAGTCGTGCTGGCGTCGAACAACGCGGGCAAGCTGCGCGAGTTCGCGGCGCTGCTCGGCGCAGCCGGCATTGAGTTGATTCCGCAGGGCGCGTTGAACGTGCCGGAAGCGGAAGAGCCGTATCCGACTTTCGTCGAAAACGCGCTGACCAAGGCGCGCCACGCGGCGAAGCTCACCGGCCTGCCCGCCCTCGCCGACGATTCCGGTCTGTGTGTGCGCGCGCTGCGTGGTGCGCCCGGCGTTTATTCGGCGCGCTACGCGCAGCTTGCCGACGGCGAAAAGAGCGACGCGGCGAACAACGCGCGGCTTGTTTCAACCTTGCAGGGCGAAACCGATCGTCGCGCGTACTACTACTGCGTGCTGGCGCTCGTGCGTCATGCGGACGACCCCGAACCGCTGATCGCCGAAGGCCGCTGGCACGGCGAAATGCTGGATGCGCCGCGCGGCGAGCATGGCTTCGGCTATGACCCGTACTTCTTCCTGCCGTCGCTGAATGCGAGCGCCGCGGAACTCGAACCGGCGGTAAAGAACGCCAGCAGCCATCGCGCGATTGCATTGCGCCAACTGCTTGCGCGTTTGACGGAGGAAGCGTGATTCCGATTAAACCGGCGCCTGCCGACATCGGCAACGGCGTCATCAAGGCATTTACGTCGCCAGGCAGCATTCGTCTGACGTCGTTGCCGCCGTTAGCGTTGTATGTGCACTTTCCCTGGTGCGTGCGCAAATGCCCGTACTGCGATTTCAACTCGCATGAATGGAAAGGCGACACGTTCCCGGAGACCGAATATCTCGACGCTTTGCGCGCCGATCTGGAATTGGCACTGCCCCTCGTGTGGGGCCGCCAGGTCCATACGGTGTTCATCGGTGGTGGCACGCCAAGCTTGCTGTCGGCGGCGGGGCTCGACCGGATGCTGTCCGACATACGCGCGCTGCTGCCGCTCGACGCCGACGCGGAAATCACGCTCGAAGCCAACCCGGGCACGTTCGAAGCCGCCAAGTTCGCGCAGTTTCGCGCAAGCGGCGTGAATCGCCTGTCGGTCGGCATCCAGAGTTTCAATGAAGCGCATCTGAAGGCGCTCGGCCGGATTCACGACTCGACGCAAGCACGCCATGCGGTCGAAGTGGCCGCGACCACCTTCGACAACTTCAATCTCGATCTGATGTTCGCGCTGCCGCAGCAGACGCTCGCGGAATGTCAGGCCGACGTCGAAACGGCGTTGTCGTTCGCGCCGCCGCATTTATCGCTGTATCACCTCACGCTCGAACCGAACACGCTGTTTGCGAAGTTCCCGCCTGCCCTGCCTGATGACGATGCATCCGCCGACATGCAGGACTGGATTCACGAACGCACGACGGCCGCCGGCTACGAACGCTACGAGGTGTCCGCGTACGCGCAACCGCATCGGCAAAGCAAGCACAATCTGAACTACTGGCGCTTCGGCGATTATCTCGGCATCGGCGCGGGTGCGCATACCAAGCTGTCGTTTCCGAACCGCGTGCTGCGTCAGGTGCGCTACAAGCATCCGACCACCTTCATCGAGCAGGCGATGGCCGGCACAGCCGTGCAGGAAGAGCATGAGGTCGGGCCGCGCGATCTGCCGTTCGAGTTCATGTTGAACGCCCTGCGGCTGGTGGAAGGGTTTCCAGTGCATCGCTTCATCGAGCGCACCGGGCTGTCGATGACCTCGATCGAACCGGCTTTGCAGGAGGCTGAACAGCGCAAGCTGATTACCCGCGACCACGAAAAGATCGCCCCGACGCCGCTTGGTCAGGCGTTTCTAAATGACCTGCAAGCGCTGTTTCTGAAAGATCCGCAATGATTGCAGCCCTGCCGAGTGCCGCAACGAGGATTTTTCAGGTTACAATTTAGGGCTTGGAGGTGTGGCCGAGCGGTTTAAGGCACCGGTCTTGAAAACCGGCGAAGGAGTGATCCTTCCGTGAGTTCGAATCTCACCGCCTCCGCCAGACAATCAATGAATACGGGCCTCTTGGCCCGTTTTTCATTTCAGACGATCAAAGAACCCACCCATCGGCGGAAGCGCCACGCGTCGAACGGGTAGGCAACTGTAAATGCAGCCCGATTAAACCGGGGTTCCGTAATTTGCCGTCACACGGCAGGTCGAACGAATGCGCCTCCCGGCTCCTCCAACTCACAAAGAGGGAGGAATCATGGTCAAGTTACTGTTTGCGATAGGTTTCGCATTGGGCCTGTCCGGATGTGTCGTCGCACCGCCTTACGGCTATGCGCCGGCATACGGATATGCCCCCGGCTACTATGCCGCCCCGAGCGTCAGCGTGGGTGTTGGCGTCGGCGGTTATTACGGCGGCCACGGGCGGTGGTGATTTCTGGCCAGGCTCGCTCCTGGCCAAGTTCGTACCGGCCAATCTCTCGGCACCGCCCGCATTAAGGGGAACCCCTCCCTCAACATCTCGCTCCCATGGTCGATATCAAGACTATCTGTGCCGTCAGCACACGCCCGGGAGTTGATCATGAAAGTCCGTACTCTAGCCGCTGCACTGATTTGGGTCGCCGCGGGCACGGGCGTATCGTCCGCGTTTGCAGGCGCGTCAACGGCGCCGTCCGACGACGATAACGCAGCGGTATTCGGCTCAGTCAGGTTGTCGAATCTGCAGGACGTCGCCGGCAGCGCGAAAGTTGGCGCGTCCGCGGCTACGGCAGGTGCGAATGCGCTGAGAGGTGCAAGCGGCAACATCGGCGTGAACCTCGCAGCCGGTGCGCTGAATGCGCAGGCCAACGAGATCGCCCTCATCACCACGCCGCAAGCCGCGATCACGTCACAACAGAATGTGTATACCGTCGCTCAGTTGACGGGCAGCACCACCGCAAAACTCGGTGCCGGCTCACTGGCGGCAGTGAGCGGCAATTTCGGCGTGAACATCGCGTCTGGTGTGGGCAATGCCCAGTTCAACGGGCTCGTGCTTCACTGAGTCCGCGACGCCTCAATACCGCAGCCACGACTTAAACCAGCGCGGTCGCCTCGACCTCGACCTTCAAGCCGTAATGCAGATGGGGGACCGGCACGACAGCCCGTGCCGGCCGAGCCTCGCCGGCCCAACGCGCGTAGATCTGATTGAAGCTCGCCCAGTGTTCGACGTCGGCGATATAGACGCGCACCTGCACCAGTTGCGCGATGCTGCTGCCGGCGCCCTCGAGCGCAGCCTGCACATTGGCCAGCACCTGTTCCGCCTGGACTTCGAACGAGGCTTCAGCGAGCTTCTCGCCCTGTGCGTTGATCGGCAACTGTCCTGAGACGAAAACAAAACCGTTCGCGATCGCGACGTGGCTGTAATGGCCACCCGGCTTCGCCAAAGCAGCCGGATTGTCCATGTGCGGCAGATGCGGGTCGTGCTGGCTAACAGCCATGAATACCACTCCAAAAGGGGAAACGCGCCTGCACGGCGCATGGCTACGCGCGGGACCGCACGCCACTCGCCGCGCGTGTCACACGCTAGGCAGGCACGTCCAGCTTCTCGCGCGCGTCGGCGCAGCGACGATTCAGGTCGCGATGCATCAACTGGCTGTCGAGCAGCGCTGATACATCAGACAAACCATAATCAAAGCGCAAGACGTATTCGATGTCTGTGTAATCGTGATAGGCGCCGCTGTCTGCCAGCTTCTGCGCTTCAGCGAAGGCAGCATGTTGCCGCTCGCCGTTCATCAAATCTCTGATCGCCATGATTGCCGCTCCGAGGAACAGTGACTCCATCATAGCAATGCAAATCGAATCGCACGGTCGCGCGCGCGCAACACCTGGTGTTTTCCGTAGCTTCCCTGGTTAACGCGAAACGGACACGCAAGCGTGCCGCGCGTTTCGGCTATGGAACCATGATCCGCATTCAGTGAAGAATGCCTGCGCCATGGCGCCTCACGGTACCTTCAGGCAGCCGCGACAGGCACCTTCATACCGTGCCACTTGACGACCAGAATCCGGCCGGCGTAACACAGCACGCCCGCGACGCCCACGACGACGCCCATCCCCTTGGGCGAGCCATCCTGCCAGAGTCCGACTGCGAGGCTCGCCAACGCGCCGAGTGCCAACTGCACGGCACCGAACACAGCGGCCGCGGCGCCGGCATTCGCGGGATACCGATGCATCAGATCGGTCGTGCAGTTAGCGGACAACAGCCCCACCACGCCGACCACGAAGAACAAACCGAAGACGATCGACCACAACCCGCCCCACCCCGTCAGCGAGACGAGACAGACGAACAGGGACGCGATGCAACTCACGGTCGCGGCGAAAGAGATGATCGGCAGCGAGCCGAGCCGGCCGACGAGGCGCGTATTCATGAAGTTGCCGAACATGATGCCGACGATATTCAGCGCGAACAGAAAGCCGTAATGCTGCGCCGATACATGGAAGTATTCGATGTACACGAACGGCGTCGCGGTGATGTACGCGAACATCGACGCGAACGCCATGCCGCCGCACAGCATGTGCCCCCACGCCACCGGATCGCGCAACAACTTGCCGTACGCGCCGAACGATTTCAGCAGCGCCGAATGCGCACGCTTTTCGGGCGGCCACGTTTCCGGCACCTTGAGGAACGCAGTCACCGCGCACGCCGTACCGAACAGCGTCAGCACGACAAAGACGACACGCCAGCCGCCGAGCAACAGCAACTGCCCGCCGATCAGCGGCGCGAGCAACGGCCCGATCGACGTGACGATGGCGAGCATCGACAGTACGCGCGCGGCGTCGGTCGGCCCGTGCGCGTCGCGGGCGATCGCGCGCGCCAGCACCGAGGCCGCGCCCGCGCCGAGCGCCTGCACGAAGCGGAACGTCACCAACGAGCCGATCGAAAACGACAGCGCGCAGGCCACACTCGCCAGCGCATACATGATGATGCCGCCGAGCAACACGGGCCGGCGGCCATAGGTGTCCGACAGCGGACCATAGAGCAGCATGCCGATCGAAAAGCCGAACATGAAGCTCGTGAGCGTGGTTTGCGCGGCGCCGGTGCTGATGGCGAACGCCTGCGCGATAGTCGGCAGGCTCGGCAGATACATATCGATGGAAATCGGCCCGCATGCGGCAAGCGCACCGAGCAACAGAATCAGCCGGCCATCGGGCCGGCTTCTGGTGACGTGAGACATGGGAATCCAGATGAAGCGCCGCGCCGTCATCGGCAGCGAAACGCGGTGAAACGGGGAAAACAGCAACTTGACGACCCCAATTGTACGCGACGGTTAAACCACCCGCCGCGCCGGGACACAGCCAGGCGGCCCACGCATGCGCCGCGGCAAGCGCGCCGCCGATCAGTTAAGCTGCCGCCAGAACGCTTGCTGGCATGATTCCTGGCGTGACACCGACCTGTCCGCTGCGCCCATCCACCCTGCCCTGTCCCGCCCTGTCATGACCGCATTCCTGTTGATCTGGAGCCCCAAGAAATGGCCGTGGCCCGAGTTGCCTGACGTGGCGAAGCGGGTTGCTGCGGGCGTAGCAGTGGCTGACGTGTGGGGTTGCGGATTTGCCCGCAGCATCCTGCCGGGCGACCGCGTGTTCCTGCACCGTGTCGCCCAGGAGCCCAAGGGCATTTTCGGCTCCGGCTACGTCACACGCGCGCCATACGAAGTCCCCGACCCGGCGACGAAGCGCGGTTACCGCTTGTGCATCGACTTCGTGTACGACTGGGTGGTCGACGCCCACGAGGGCGTTGTCATTCCACGCGAGATGTTGCGCACGCATCCGTTTTCCGTACAGACATGGGACGCGCAGAGCTCCGGCACGGTCATCAAGCCGATCGCCGAAGGCGCATTGGAAAAGCGCTGGGCCGAACTCACGGGCAAGCGCAAACCACCGAAACTCGACGCCCCGAAGGGCCCCATTCGCTCCAGCAAGGTAACAGCCCACAAGGCGGTGGCAGAGAAAACCGCGACAGAAGGTCGCGCGAAGACGCAGCCCGAGCCTGCGATAAAGAAACCAGCAGCGAAACGCCCGCATAAGGCCTAAGCGCCGCGCCGGTTTGGTGAAGTACCGCTGCAGCGCGCGCAGCGCCGCTGGAAGCATGACTCCCTTGTCACCAAGGCTGACTGCGCGAGAACACAGAATCCAGATGCACCACTGCCGTTACTGTGCGAGAGACCCGCTTAGCAGGGGCTTCGAGCCGCTTTCTTTGCTTATCTTTCTTTGCGGCGGCGGCAAAGAAAGTAAGTGCCGCCCCGCACAGGGGCAACACTAATAGACCACTAACAATTCAAGAAAAGGCACAAAGAAACAGCACCCCGCCCCCAGCATAAGCCAAACCCAAAACCTCTTCCCCCCGACTCCGGTACAATTTCCCCACCAAACCCCCAGCGCCGCGCGAAGCGCAAAAACCACCCCCCGCGCCGCTGCGCAACCCCAATTCCAGCCATCACCATGTCCAAAAACGAAACCCTCTTCGAGCGCGCGCAACGCACCATTCCAGGCGGCGTGAACTCGCCGGTCCGTGCATTCCGTTCGGTAGGCGGCACACCGCGCTTCATCGAGCGCGCGCAAGGCCCCTACTTCTGGGACGCGGACGGACAACGCTATACCGACTACATCGGCTCGTGGGGCCCGATGATCCTCGGCCACGTGCACCCGGAAGTGCTGGAAGCGGTCCAGCGCGTGCTGGCTAACGGCTTCTCCTTCGGCGCACCGACCGAATCGGAAGTGGAAATCGCCGAAGAGATCTGCAAACTGGTGCCGTCGATCGAACAGGTCCGCATGGTATCGAGCGGCACCGAAGCGACCATGAGCGCGCTGCGTCTCGCGCGCGGCTTCACGAACCGCAGCCGCATCGTCAAGTTCGAGGGCTGCTATCACGGCCACGCGGACAGCCTGCTGGTCAAAGCCGGCTCGGGCCTGCTCACGTTCGGCAATCCGACGTCGGCGGGCGTGCCGGTCGATATCGCCAAGCACACCACGGTACTCGAGTACAACAACGTCGCTGAACTCGAAGAAGCGTTCAAGGCGTTCGGCAACGAGATCGCCTCGGTGATCGTCGAACCGGTGGCCGGCAACATGAACCTCGTGCGCGCCACGCCCGAATTCCTGCAAGCCTTGCGGCGCCTGTGCACCGAGTATGGCTCGGTCCTGATTTTCGACGAAGTGATGTGCGGCTTCCGCGTCGCCCTGGGTGGCGCGCAAGAGGTCTACGGCATCACGCCGGATCTGACGTGTCTGGGCAAGGTGATCGGTGGCGGCATGCCGGCGGCAGCCTTCGGCGGCCGGCGCGACATCATGGCTCACCTCGCACCGCTCGGCGGCGTCTACCAGGCCGGCACGTTGTCGGGCAACCCGATCGCGGTGGCCGCGGGCCTGAAGACGCTGCAACTGATCCAGGCGCCGGGCTTCTACGACACGCTTTCCGCCCGCACCACGCGTCTTGCGCAAGGTCTCGCGTCTGTCGCGCGCGAAGCGAAGGTACCGTTCGCGGCCGATTCGCTCGGTGGCATGTTTGGCCTCTACTTCACCGAATCGGTTCCGACCAGCTTCGCCGAGGTCACGAAGAGCGACGTGCCGCGCTTCAATGCGTTCTTCCACAAGATGCTCGACGCAGGCGTGTACTTCGCGCCGTCGGCGTATGAGGCGGGCTTCGTTTCGATCGTTCACGACGACGCGATCATCGACGCCACGATCGACGCAGCGCGCGGCGCGTTTGCCTCGCTCGCGGCCTAAGGCCAGCGAGACACAGAAGCCGCCGAAACCCAGGCTCAATACTGCCTAGCCACCGTACCCGACCGGATAACGATGTTTTCGCAAACCGACTTCGTCCATATGGAGCGCGCGCTCGCGCTGGCCAAGCGCGGCATGTACACGACCGACCCGAATCCGCGCGTCGGTTGCGTGCTGGTCAAGAACGGCGAGGTGATCGGCGAAGGCTTCACGCAACCGGCCGGTCAGGATCATGCCGAAGTGCGCGCGTTGAAGGACGCGCGTTCGCGCGGCCATGATCTGCGCGGCGCCACCGCTTATGTAACGCTCGAGCCATGCAGCCATTTCGGCCGCACGCCGCCGTGCGCGCATGCGCTGATCGAAGCGCAGGTCGAGCGTGTGGTCGCGGCGATGGAAGACCCGAATCCGCAAGTCTCCGGGCGGGGTCTCGCGATGCTGCGCGACGCCGGCATTGAAGTGCGTTGCGGGCTGCTCGCCAACGAGGCGCACGAACTGAACATCGGCTTCGTGTCGCGCATGACGCGCGGCCGCCCGTGGGTCCGCATGAAAGTGGCGGCTTCGCTAGACGGCCGCACCGGCTTGCCGTCAGGCGTCAGCCAATGGATTACCGGCGAAGCTGCACGCGCCGATGGTCACGCGTGGCGCGCCCGCGCATCGGCGATCCTGACGGGCATCGGCACCGTCCGGGAAGACGATCCGCGCATGACCGTGCGTGCCGTCGACACGCCGCGCCAGCCGCAACGCGTGCTGATCGACAGCCAGCTCGACGTGCCGCCTGAAGCGCAGATCCTGGCCGGCGCGCCCACGCTGATTTTCTGCGGCAATCTCGATGAACGTCATACGGAACGCGCCAACGCGCTGCGCGACCGTGGCGCGGAGATCGTGCAACTGGCGAACCCGGCGGGCAAGGTCGACCTGCCCGCCGTGTTGAAAGTACTCGGCGAGCGTAACGTCAACGAACTGCACGTCGAGGCGGGCTACAAGCTAAACGGCTCGCTGCTGCGCGAAGGCTGCGTCGACGAACTGCTGGTCTATCTCGCGCCGAGCCTGCTCGGCGTAGACTCGATGAGCATGTTCAATCTGAACGCGCCGGAAACGCTCGAAGGTCGCATGCAACTGAATTTCCACGCGGTCGACCGGATCGGCGACGATCTGCGGATTCTCGCCCGCTTTGTGCCTCACGCCGAGCCGCAACCGGCACCTGAAGCCGGGACGGATTCCGCCCCCCCACCCACTTCGAATTGATCAAGGATTAGCACGATGTTTACAGGAATCGTCGCGGCAGTCGGCCGCATCGAATCAGTCAAACCCCTCGGCACCGATGGCGATGCGGGCGTGCGCCTGAACGTCGAAGCCGGTGGCCTCGATCTGGAAGACGTCCAGCTTGGCGACAGCATCACGATCCAGGGCGCCTGCATGACGGTCGTGGAAAAAGCCGCGCATTCGTTCGAAGTGGACGTGTCGCGTGAAAGTCTGAACTGCACGGTTGGTCTGGGCGAGCCGGGCGAAGTCAATCTTGAGAAGGCGATGCGCGCACACGACCGGCTCGGCGGCCATATCGTGTCCGGCCACGTGGACGGACTCGGCACGGTCACGCGGTTCGCGCCGGTCGGCGAATCGCACGAACTGCGCGTGCTGGCGCCGCGCGAGATCGGCCGCTATCTGGCTTTCAAAGGCTCGATCACGGTCAACGGCGTGAGCCTGACGGTCAACTCGGTTAATGATCGCGACGACGGCTGCGAATTCTCGATCAACCTGATTCCGCACACGGTGCAGGTGACGTCGCTCAAGAATTTGCGTGAGGGTTCGCAGGTCAATCTGGAGATCGACCTGATCGCGCGGTATGTGGAGCGGATGCTCAGCACGTCTCAGGACGGCTATAAGTCGTTGAAATAATTCGATTTTTCAAAAATCAGCGTCTACTGCCGTCTCGCCAAATCCAGCTAAATCTACGTCATTGTGACGGTATACTTGACGGTATACCGTCGTTTTCCGCGCCAAGTATACCGTCACGCCTCCGGAAAAACGCCTCCCCGACGCGCCCAAACCGGCTGTCTGCCGCGCTGGCATTGCGATTGGCGGCGATCCCCGGAGATACAGCAGAGCAGAGAATTCGCGACTTTTTGCCGGTTTTCTGCATACGCCGCTCGACATTGAAAAGCTGCAAGTCAAACGCCACCTCAGCTACCCGTCATGCCACCGGACGCCGTGCATAGACATGGATTATCGAGTCAGTTACTAG
>NZ_JAQQDU010000084.1:0-34500 GCF_046027825.1 Paraburkholderia sediminicola | reverse complement strand
TTCGGAAAACCACAAAACCGACCCCTTGACACGAGGAGTCATATCGGCAAAAGAAAGCAGCTCGAACCCCCTGCTAAGCGGGTCCCCTGGCTTGGAGGGGGTAGTGGTGCATCTGGAATCTGTGTTCTCGCACATTCGGCGCGAATGACAAGGCAGTCATACTTCCGGCGGCGCTGCGCGCGCCGAAGGGTATTTCACAGAACCATCTGGTCGTTGGGCGCGTGGGCCTCGCTCGACGCCGCGGCTCGCCGTTGCCTCACCAACTTTTCGGCGATGCGCTGGCGTTTCATTCGAAGTGCGAATTCAAAACCTGGACGCGCTAGCGCGACTTGCCAGCCGTTCGAGGCGCCAAGTGGCACGTTCCGAAGCAGCTATATTTTTCAGCACTTCACCGAGACAAAACCGAGGGCCCCCACGGACCTCAAACGAAGCCCTTGGTTTCCTGGGCAACCTGTCCGCACCGAGGCGAAGCCGATGGCTCCCACCGCCCTTGAACGAAGCCCCTGGTTTCCCTGGCAGACCGATCCGCGACGCACGTAGTGCGGAGTGGGAGCTGATGACTCCTTTGTCACTGACGATAAAGGTGCGAAGGCACGGATTCCAGATGCTCCACTATCCCCTCCAAGCCAGGGAACCCGCTTAAGAATTAGCGGTTGGAGCTGCTTTCTTTTGCCTACTTTTCTTTGCAGCAGGCAAAGAAAAGTAGGTGCCCGCCCCGCACAGGGGCGACGCTAATAGACCACTAAGAAATCAAGGAAAGGCCAACACCGTAGGCATACAGAAACAAGCGCCGCGCAGGCAAACAGCTCAAGGAAAGCCCAACGCCGTAGGCAACCCCCCCCATGCCGCCGCCAAAGGCAAAAAAGATCTGCACCACTAAAAAAAACCCCAAACCCACCCCTCACACAAATAGCAAACCAAACCCCGTTACAATCCCCAAACCGCAAAAACCAAACCCAAACCCCAAGCCCCGCAGGGCAACCCCCTCACTTTTAATGCTAAAAATCCTGGTCAGCGCCTGCCTCGCCGGCCACCCCGTCCGCTATAACGGCAAAGCCAAACCCACCCATGACGCGTGGCTGGCCCGCTGGCGCGACGAGGGCCGCCTCGTCACCGTCTGCCCTGAAGTGGCGGCCGGCTTCCCGACCCCGCGCCCACCGGCGGAAATACAGCTGCGCCGCTCAGGCGCCGACGTCCTCACGCACCAGGCGGCAATCAAAGACAACACCGGCACCGACGTGACCGCACTCTTCATCGCCGGCGCTCACCACGCGCTCAACCGCGCCAAGGCAGAAAACTGCCGCTATGCACTGCTCGCCGACGGCAGCCCCTCCTGCGGCAGCACCTTCATCTACGACGGCGCGTTTAGCGGCCAAACCCATCCCGCGACCGGCGTCACTGTCGCGCTGCTGCAACAGCACGGCATCCGCGTATTCGCGGAGTCACAGATCGCCGAGTTGGCCGAAGAAATCGAACGCGAATCCGGTAAGTGAGACGCAGAGTCAACCCGTGCGGGAAGCGCATGGTATTGCCGAAGTGTTAACCAGTCCGTAGATAACGTTTGCGCCGTCTTAATTTGCAGATGATTAAATTTATACAAATCAGGCAATTCGATCGTTAAATAACATTTAACATTTACGGATTTGAAGAATGTCAGGCGATATTTAACGCTTCGATAAAAATATATGGAAAACGTTTGCGGCGCCTTAATCACCCGGCTACGTCGGCAAAATCCCGGATTCAAACCGCTCCGGCGGTGGTCTACGTGCAACACATAGACCATATCTATCGCGAAATTGGCGGAAATACGCGTTAGAATGCGCGGCGATTCACTATCAATGGCCGCTCGTTCAAACGAGGTTCGCGTGAATCCAGTCGGCAGTTATTGCATCCGATCGATTCGTTCCCGCGTATCCGGGAACTGCCGGTAAATATCGGCGACGGGCAAGTCAGATCGGTAAGTTTGAGGGTTCGCGATATTAATGCGGTCCCCCGCATCGCCCGCCGCCAATAAGACATTCATAGAGAAATCGAGGACCTATGCCAACGAGGATTTTGTCGATTTTCGGCACGCGGCCGGAAGCCATCAAAATGGCGCCACTAGTCAAACAACTGGAAATCAACGCCGACATCGAATCGGTGGTCTGCGTCACGGGGCAGCATCAGCAGATGCTCGATCAGGTGCTCGATCTGTTCCAGATCAAGCCGCATCACAATCTCGCCCTGATGACCGGCAACCAGACCCTCAACGGCCTGGCGTCGCGTCTCATCGCGTCGCTCGACGACGTGCTCGCAACCGTTCAGCCCGATCGCGTGCTGGTGCATGGCGATACGACCACCGCATCCGCGGCGGCGCTGGCTTCGTTTCACCGGCGCATTCCAATCGGTCACGTGGAGGCAGGTCTGCGTACCGGCAACCTGATGCAGCCATGGCCGGAAGAGATGAACCGCCGCGTGGTCGACGTGATGAGCGATCTGATGTTCGCGCCCACCGCGAGCTCAAAAGCGAACCTCGCGCACGAAGCGTTGCACGGCAAGATCATCGTCACCGGCAATACGGTGATCGACGCGCTGAACCTCACCACCACACGCATCGACAACGACGCGGCACTGCGTGCCGAGCTCGACGCACGCCTACCGTTCCTCGATGGCGCGCTGCCGGTGCTGCTCGTTACGGGCCATCGCCGTGAGAGCTTCGGAGCGGGCTTCGCGAACATCTGCGCGGCACTCGCTGACCTGGCCAAAACCAACACGGTGCAGATCGTCTATCCGGTGCACCTGAATCCCAATGTGCGCGGCCCCGTGCAGGAAACCCTCGGCACGGCGCGCAACGTTCATCTGATCGATCCGCTGGATTACCTCGGCTTCGTGCGCCTGATGCAGCGCGCGTCGATCATTCTCACTGATTCGGGCGGCGTGCAGGAAGAAGCGCCCGCGCTCGGCAAACCGGTGCTGGTGATGCGCGACGTGACCGAACGTCCGGAAGCGGTGGCGGCCGGCACGGTGCGCCTCGTCGGCACGGAGCGCGAAGCGATCGTGCGCGCGGTGACGGGCCTGCTGGAGGACGCGAGCGAGCGCGATAACTTCGCACATTGCATCAATCCGTACGGCGATGGCCATGCATCGCAACGGATCGTCGCTGCCCTGACCGGGCGTCCGTTTGACGAGTTCGTGAGCGGCGACATCGGCGAGGCTCGCCAGGTTGCGCGCGTTCAGCTCGACGAAGCTGTGCAGTAGCTTCACGCAGGCCGTCGTTCTGCCGCATGCCAAACGCTCGCAGAGGCGGGCAGGGCAGGCAGACTCGGCCGTGGGTCTTTCCGGCAGGTGGCGCCGCTTGTGGCTATCGCACATCAAGGCCTGGGCACCTGAGCCGTCGGGCAGGCGCGGACAGTACCGCGAACGCCGGCTGGACACCCTCGGAGCGACGTTGCACAACCACCGGCAGGACCATCGGCTAGCCAACCGGTGAGGTTACCCGCACCAGGCGGGATCGCAGTTCCAGACAATCCATGCAGTGCAAATCAGCTTCATCGTTTGCGCGCTTATTACGAGACAAGACCACGTGACCTCCAATACGCCAATGCGCCGCCGCGCGCTCCCCCGCCTGAATGCACTTGCTGCGCTGCTGTTGCTCGCCGCGACGGCCCATGCTCAACAGCCGGCCGACGTCGCAGGCAGCTTCGCGCAACTCGGCAGCGGCCGCCTCGCGACGCGTACGGTGTCGCTGGCTGAATTGGGGATGCGCGATCCGGTCGTGCTGCATGCGCCGGACGGTCGTCAGGAGCTGTATCTGCCGGTGCCGGCCGGGGTGTCTTTGAGCGATGCGGCCTTGCAGATCGACGGCAGCTATCTGCGCGGCAACGGCGGCCGTACGACCATGCTGGTGTCGCTCGACGGCGCCCCGGTGCTGTCGCGCAGCCCGACGCAAGACCAGGGTGATGCGTCGGCGAGTCTCGGCGTGGACGGCGCGGCACGGCCGAGCGGCTTCGTGCGCGTGGGCCTCGACTGGTCGTCGGTACTCAGCGATAACGTCTGTTCCGATCAGACGGCGATCGGCAACGTCTGGCGCATCGCGCCGACTTCGCGTCTGACCTATCGCTACGATCCGGATGCGATCGTCGATCTGCGCAGCGCATGGAGCGCGTTGCCGCATGAGCCGGTGGTGATGCTCGGTGCGCGTACGCTTGCCGCGCCGGCGTTCGATGCGGGTTGGCGCGTCGAAGCGCTGCTGCAACGCGAAGGCCGCGCGCCGGCAACGCGGGCATGGCCGGCTGTGGGCGACACGGTCGATCTGAGCGATATCGCGGTGCCGGCGCCGCTGCGCGCGGTTCCGGCTTTTGCCGCGCTGGCGGCGGGCGGCTCGCACAAGCTGGCGAACCCGGCGGAAGCGGGCGCCCTGATCGCGCTCACGCCGCGCTCGGCTTTCGCGCCGGATGTGATCGTCGCCGACGATACCGTGCGCAACACGCTGAAAACCTCGCTCGATGCCTTGCGTGAACAGGTGGTCAGTTCCGCGCCTGGCGCGAGCGAGGCATTCGATGCATGGCGTGCCCGCGCGAACGATCCGATCGCGAAGCCGCTCGCCTCGGGCGAAGTGCGCCTTGCGCATCTCGGCGGCCAAACCGCGATCGTGGTCGGCGATAACGACGGCGTCGCGGTCCTCGCGCGCACGTGGCGTCCGATCGACGTGACGAGCCGCCTCGTGGTTCATCAGATCGACACCGCGCCGAACTCGCACGGTGACGAGATCGCGCTGTCGCTGCTGGGCGGCCAGCCGCGCACGCTCGACGTGCAAGGCCGCGCCACCTGGGACGCGAATTTCGATCTGGGTGCGGCCTCAGGCAACGGCAAGCTGCCTGGCACCGTGGTGCTCGACGTGGCCGCATCGCCGACGTCGAACAACACCGCGCAAACCGCGTCGGTCTATTTCAACGACGTGCTGATCGGCTCGCAACTGCTGACCGCCAACGGCAAGCCGCAGCGCATTACCGCGCGGGTGCCGCATTACGCGCTCGCGCCGAGCAACCTGCTGCGCGTGGTGTTCCAGCGTCAGCCGGAAGGCGGCTGCCAGCCGCGCGGCCAGGGCCATCCGATTGCCGTGCTGCCGAGCAGCCATCTGACGCTCACCGATGCGAAGATCGGCGACGACTTCATTGGCATGGTGGCGCGTTTCGCGTCGGAGGCGAATGTGATCGTGCCGGCCTCGTATCTGAACGACGCCATGCAAGTGCTGCCACGCGTCGCGCGACTGGCGAACGCGAGCGGCATTGCGCCGACGCGTGCGAACTTCAGCGTCGCGCCTGACGGCCAGGCGTTGAGCCCGAAGGGCGCCTTCCTCGCCGCCGACGTCACGCTCGCCGATGAGAAGAGCCTCGCACGCCTGTCGAAAGACCGCCTGTCGCTCACGGACGCGTCCGGGAAGATGCTGGCGGACGTGTCGGGTCTGAATCGCGTCGGCGTGATCGAAGCGGTCAAGTCGGGCAGCGTGTCGGGGATCGCGTATCGCACGGTGGGCGACACGGCGGCAATCCTGCCGGCGTCGTTGCAACTGTCGCGCGGCGACGTCGCGATCGTCGACGGCAGCGGCACGCTGCGCCAGTTCGATACGCGCCATCCGGGCGAAGTAGTCGACGCGGAAGACGTGCAGGGCCCGTGGTTCATGCAGAGCTGGGTGCGCTGGGGTATCCCGGCGGGCCTCGTCGGCTTGCTGATCGTGTTGCTGCTGGTCGCCAACGTGGCGCGCCGCAGGAATCAGGACAAGTCGTGAGCCTCGCGCTAATCAAATGGTATGTGGGCTACGCGGTCGCCCACTATTACCAGGGGCTCGAATACGTCGCGGCGCTGGTGGCCTTCGTCATCCTGCTGTCCAGCCTCGACGATCTGTTTATCGACGCCTGGTACTGGACCCGCACGCTCTATCGCCGCTTCACGGTGCAGCGCACCTACAAGCCGCTCACCAGCGCACAGCTATATCAGCGCGAAGAGCAGCCGATCGCGATCATGGTGCCCGCGTGGCACGAATACGACGTGGTCGCGGCGATGATCGAAGACATGGTGCGGGTGATGGACTACCGCAACTATGTGGTGTTCGTCGGCACCTATCAGAACGACCCGCAAACCATCGCCGAGGTCGAACGGATGCGCCGCCGCTATAAACAGCTGCGTCGCGTGGAAGTGCCGCACGACGGTCCGACCTGCAAGGCCGACTGCCTGAACTGGGTGATCCAGGCGATCTTCAAGTACGAGGCCGAGGCCGGCATCGAGTTCGCCGGCGTGGTGCTGCACGATAGCGAGGACGTCCTGCATCCGGTCGAACTGCGCTTCTTTAATTACCTGCTGCCGCGCAAGGACATGATCCAGTTGCCGGTGGCCTCGCTCGAGCGCAACTGGTTCGAACTCGTGGCCGGCACCTATATGGATGAGTTCGCCGAATGGCACGCGAAGGATCTCGTGGTCCGGGAGAGCCTCGTCGGCTCGGTGCCGTCGGCGGGTGTCGGCACGTGTTTTTCGCGGCGCGCGCTGCTCGCGCTGAACGCTCAAACCGACAATCAGCCGTTCAACACCGAAAGCCTGACCGAGGACTACGACGTCGGCGCGCGTCTCGGCAAGATGGGCATGCAGTCGATTTTCGCGCGCTTTCCGGTGCAATTCGCGACGCGCCGCAAGGCGTGGTTCGGCCTCGGCCGCGAACGCGACATCACCGTGACGATGCCGCTGTGCGTGCGCGAATTCTTCCCCGATACGTTTCGTACCGCTTATCGGCAGCGTGCGCGCTGGACGCTCGGCATCGGCTTGCAAGGGTGGAAGCAGACCGGTTGGAGCGGCTCGCTTGCCAATCGCTATCTGCTGTTCCGTGATCGCAAGGGCATCGTCACCGCGTTCGTCGGCATCATCGCGTATGCGCTGGTGATCCAGTTTCTGCTCTTCGCCGGCGCGGATCTGCTGGGCTGGATGCCGGAGTTGATCGCCTCGCCGTTCGCCGATTCGAAGTGGCTGCAAGTGCTGTTGTGGGCCAACGGCTGGGCCTTGCTGTTGCGCGTCGTGCAGCGGATCTATTTCGTGACCCTCCTGTACGGCTGGGAGCACGGCGTGCTGTCCGTGCCGCGCATGGTGGTGGGCAACTTCATCAATTTCATGGCGGTGTCGCGTGCGTGGAAGATGTTCCTCACGCACCTCGTGACTGGCAAGCGTCTGGCATGGGACAAGACCATGCATGACTTCCCGTCCGCCGACGGCTTTAACAATCGCCGCCAGCGTCTGGGTGAACTGTTGCTCTCGTGGCAAGCCATCGATCCGGACAAACTCGAACAGGCGCTCGGCGAAAGCCATGCGCGTGAGGCGCCGCTCGGCCGTGTGCTGATGGCCAAGGGTTGGCTCGACGAGGAAACCCTTGCGGAAGCGATCGCCTTTCAGGCTGACCTGCCGCGTGGCCGCGCGGTGCTCGAACGCACCAAGGACGACGCCGAGCGGTTGCCGCTCGAAGCGATCGTGCGCCATCGCGTGTTGCCGCAGGTCGACGCCGCGGGTGGCCGCACGATTCTGCTGACCGCGAGTCCGCTCTCCGAACCGGTGCTTGCGGAATTGAGCGCGCTGATCGAGGGACCGGTTGCGCAGGAGATCGTCCGTGAGGGCGAGATCGCGGCGGGGCTGCGCGTGTTGCGCGGCGTCGGGATCGCGGCGCTGGCGGGCGAGGGCGTGCAAGCGGGCGCGGTGGAAGGTGCGTCAGCGGACGCATCGCCGGCCGCCGCCGTGCATGTGCCTGCACGCAGCGTGCCGCTGATCGGCGATCTGCTGATCGAGCATGGCCACGTGCGCCGTGAGGCCTTCGAAGCGGCGATGCAGCACTACCGCCCCGATCGCCATGGCCTGATCGGCGACTACATGGTGGCGCGCGACGTGATCTCGCGTGCCGCACTCGAGAACGTAATCCAGCAACAGCGCCGCCTTCAGGGCGCTCTGGCGGCATCCGAATGATCGATTCATTTTTCACCCGGCGTGCGTGGATGGCGCGCGCTTCGTTGGCGGCTTCGGCTTCTGACTCAGCGGCCGCTTCCGCGTCCGCGTGCGCTGCAACTACAGCTTCAAATGCGGCTTCAACTACGGCTCCGATTGTGGCGTCCGCATTCACCTTGCGTGCCGTCACCGCTGCAATGGTGGCGGGCACCTTGTGCCTGAGCAGCGCGGTGTATGCGCAGAGCACGGCGGCTGCGTCTCAGGCGGCCCCATCCGAACAGAATGCGCTGCCATTGAACGGCGCCGCCTATCGGGTGGCGCAGGAAGCATATGCCGCCTATGGGCGCGGCGACTATACCGGTGCAATCGCGCGGGCGCGCGAAGCGATCCGCCAGCGTCCCGACGTCGTGTCGCTGCGGGTGCTGCTCGCCAACTCGCTCGCAGCGCTTCGCCGTTATGGCGAAGCCAGCCGCTCGCTCGGCGACGCGATCGCGCAGATCGGCCGCGATCCGGCGTTGGTCTCGCGTCGCAAGCAGATCGATGCGCTAAACGCGTCGACCCGCGCGGTCGCACGTGCCGGGCGGCAGCAGCCGGCTGACCCGGACGCGCTGACCGGCGCCGCGTTGACGGCCGCGCAGCAGGCCTACAAGGCCTATGCAGCGAAGGACTTCACGGGCACCGTCAAGTACGCGAACGAGGCGATTTCGCTGCGTCCCGACCTGCTACGCCTGCGCCTGTTGCTGATCGATGCAGCGAGCGCGGCCGGTCAGGACACCGACGCGTGGAAGGCCGACCTCGATGCAACCCAACGCTTCGGCGACAGCGACGAACTGCGCTTGCGGCGCAGCTTCATCGGCAACCGGCTCGCGCCGAAGTCGTCAGGTGCGTCGTATGCGGCGTTCAGGAAAGGCCACTACGCTCAAGCCGCCGCGCTCGCGCGCGAAACGGTCGCCTATGCGCCGGATCAGGTCGGCTACCGCATTCAGCTGATCGACGTGCTGTTCGCCGCGAACGATCTGCCGGGCGTGCAGGCTGCGGCGAGTGACGCCATTGCTGCCGACGATACGGAAATCATGCCGCTCACGCTGCGTGGCTATGCGTTGGCCGCGCAGGGCAAGACGACGGAGGCCGAGGCGGATTTCGCCAAAGCGCAGCATGCCAACGACGCGACCCAACGCAACAAGCGTGTGGCGCGCGTGATCATCGCCGATGTGTGGATCGCCGAGGGACAGCCGCAACGCGCGCTCGATCTGCTGGCGCCGCTGAAGATGAATGGCGATGACACCGATCCGCCGATCGCGCTGCGCCGTTATCAGGCGCGGCAATTGTTGGCGCATGCGCCGGCAGTTGCCAATGCGTCGAGTGCCTCGAATGCGTCGAACACAGCGACCGCGACAACCGCGACGAATGCAACGACTGCTTCTAGCACACCGACACCTTCGCTCGACCCGGCCCGACGCCCGGTTATCGACTGCGTCGTCGATCAGTTCGGCGCAAGCTGCGATGTCTACGCGGCCGATCCCGGCTTCAAGGCGGCGCGCGCCACGGCGACCGCCGCAGCCGCGAACGACAAAACCGGTGCGGTCGGCTATGCGCGCGAAGCGGTGAAGGCGGCGCCGGACGATCCGCAGCATCGCGTGGAACTGATCAACGCGCTGAGCACAGCCGGCGACGAAGCCGCAGCGACGCGCGAAGCGCAAAAGATGATCGATGCCGGCATGCTCGACGCCATGCCCGACCTGACGGCCGCCTATATCGCACAACGTGCCGGCAACAACCAGCTTGCCTACCAGCGCTTCCGCATGGCCGACAAGGCGGGGACCTTGCCGGCCAGCGCTGACGCCGATGCGGGCTATGCGGCAGTCCAGGCACGCCGCAATCGCGAAGCCGCCCAGTACTTCGAGCGCGCGATCGACGCGAGCGCCAAGCCGGCCGACGACGGCACGCCACCGGCCACACCGGCGCAACTGAACGAGATGCGCAGCGCGCACGCCGAAGCTACCCGCAACTGGGGCTTCGACGCGTCGCTCAACTATCGCGGCGCGGGCATGCAGCCGGGCTATGCGTCGTCGCCGACACCGGGCACGTCGAATAACTGGCAGGCCGGCGTGGAAGCCTACTGGCGTCCGTTCGGCAGTCTCGGCGACCGGATGTTCGAGCTTTACGCGCGCGGTTATGAAAGTTTCGGCGTGAAGAACGGTGGCGCGAGCGGTGTGGATACCTTGCAAGCCACCGTCGGCGCACGCGCCAAGCCGTTTGCCGACATCGACGCGATCGTCGCCTTCGAACGGATCATTCCGATCGGCTCACAGGTCAATCCCGACTGGCTTGCGCGGCTCGCGTATTCGGGCGGCTACGGCATCGAGCGCCGGGTGGATGTGCCGTCGTGGTGGACCGCACAGATCTATGCCGAGACCGGTGCCTACCTGAACGCCGGCTCGGTCTATGCGACCACCAATCTCGAAGTGGGCCGCACTTACCGCATGGACCGTTACAGCCCGAAGTGGACGGTGTTTCCGTATGCGGTCATCGGTGCGGACTACGACTCGAGCATCGACCACAGCATTCCGCTTGGCGCGGGTGTGGGGATTTCGACGCGCTACTGGTTCCGCGACAGCAAATACGACTCGCCGCGCTCGTATGTCGATCTGTCGGTGCAGTACCGCTGGAGGATCAGCGGCGATGACCGTGCGCGCGGCGTGTTCTTCGGCGCGATCTATTCGTATTGAATCCGGACGAATCAAATGAAAAGAATCAGCTTGGGTAAATCGAAGGTCGCAGCAACGATGGCAGCGATCGTGGCCGCAGCCGCGCTGCTGTCGGCAAGCGTGGCGCATGCAGCGGCGGACGATGTCGCGAGTCTGTATGGACCGCAACCGCCCGCCGACGCGTCGTATCTGCGCGTGCTGAACGCGTCGTCGCAGGCGGTGCGCGTCGCGCTCGCAGGCAGCGAGGTGCCGCAGACGCTCGCGCCCGGTGCGGTCACGCGCTTTAGCGTGCTGACGCAAGGCACGCCGACACGCGTCACGGTCGACGGCAAGGTTCTGGCCGATGCCGCTGGTTCGACCAATGCGGCGGCTAATGCACCGGCTAATGCACCGGCTAATGCACCGCCCCGTGCAGGCGATGCCGTCACCGTCGCGCTGCGTCATGACGCGAAGGGGTGGTATGCGACGCGGATCGTCGGTCGCTATGAGCGGGTCGACGGTCTGAAGGCGACCTTGCGCGCATTCAATTTCGCGCAAGGTTGCAGCGCGAAGATCGGCGTGGACGGCAATGGTCCGACGGTGTTTGCGCAAGTGGCCGCGGGTGCGCAGGACGCGCGCGCCATCAATCCAGTCAGCGCGAAGCTGGTGGGGCAGTGCGGCACCGCGGCCAGCGCGGCGCTGCCGTTGCCGACGCTCGCTGCCGGCGACAGCTACAGCCTGTTCGTCACTGGCGATGCCGCAAAGCCGGTGTTGAGCGGCGCGCGCGATGCGCTTGCTTGGCCGCCAGCCGCCAATTGAGCGGGCACACACTGGCAGCAAGAAGTAGCAGCAAGAAGTAGCAGCAAGAAGTAGCAGCAAGAAATTGCAGCAAGAAGAAGCGGGAACACCAAGAGAAGATCGCAATGCGGGCCGCGCTTTGTCGCGCGCGGCGCCGCCGTTGCTCCACACGAGAGATGCTTTAAATCAGTCACGGGGAATTCACGACATGACCGACTCCAGCCGTTCGCTTTTCCAACCGTCCGTCCAGGCCGAACCACTCAACAGCGGCCGTCGTCGCCTGCTGCTCGCCCTGGCCGCGGCGCCGCTCGGCGGCGCGCTATCGTTGCTGCCGCGCTGCGCGTTTGCAACGGCGTCGACCAGCGTGATCGAAGGTCGCAATCTGTGGCTCTATCCCGGCTGGGAAAGTCTGACTGATGACGCGACCCCCGCCTGTCTGAAAGCCGTCGATCTGATTCACCAGGCGACGGACAAACTGGCGGCGCGCGGCATTCACAGCGTGATCGTAATCGCCCCGCTGAAAGCCCGTTCGTGCCCGGAGAACTTGCCGGACGGCACCGCGATGTCCGCGGGTGTCGCCGACCGCTACGCGGCGATTCGCGCGCATGCCGGCTCGCTCGGCCTGCAGATGGTCGATGGCGACGGCGCGATCGCCGCGGTCGACCCCGCGCAGGAAAAGTACATTCGCGCCGACTATCACTGGAGCGGCCACTCCGCCGAAGCGGTCGCGGCGCGCGTCGCCAAACGCCTTACCGCGGCCGGTCCGCTGAAGGGCGCCGACGGTGCGGGCAGCCGGCTTGGCAAGTGGAACGAGGAAGTCCGCTATGGCGACCTCGCGGCCCTGCTGCCGCCGGAGCGCAAGAAGGCGGTGGGCAAGGATCATTTCATCGTGCGCACGGTGGTGGCGTCGTCGAGTCTCGTCGACGGTGGACCACCGGCCGTGCAGGTGGTCGGCAACAGCATGGTCCAGCCGTACCTCGGCTTTCCGCAGAAACTCTCGAACGTAATCGATCGCCCGGTCGGTTTGACGTGGACCTTCGGCGACACCGGCCCGTGGAAGACGCTGCTCAACTACGTGGAATCGCCGGCCTTCAAGGCCAATCCGCCGCAAGCGATCGTCTGGCAATTCAACGAAGGGCAGATGATGAATCTGCCGAGCGCGGGCGGCCAATGGGACGCGGCGTCGGTGATGGCCGATGATGCGTTTCTCGCCCGCCTGAGCAAGGCTATTGCCTGATGAGCGAGTCAGTCGGACGCACAGCAGAGCGCGCGACGGCCCGTACCCCGGCAGGCACGGCGGGCAAGGACGGCGGCGCGGCGCATGGCCACGCGGCAGCGGCGCAAGAGCCACTCGCCGAGCCGCTCGCGCGTGCGCATCGGCGTGTTGCGTGGCTGGTCGCGCTGCTGCTCGGCCTCGGTTGCGCGGGTGCGCTGGTCTCGCTGGTCATGCAATCGCGCAACGGCGCGTCGTTCGATGTGCATGGCTGGCGCGACGGCAGTCTCGGCCACAGCCTTGACCGCGCGATCGACGTGCCTTACGCGCGGTCGTTGCATCGCTGGCAAGCGGCGGCGCGTTACCGCCTGTTCGGCGACCTCGGGCATCAGGTGCGCGAGGGTTGTCCGGGCTGGCTGTTCTATGCGGACGGCCTGCGCGCGCCGGTGCAGCCGGGGCATGATCCTGTCGAACGCGACGACGGCGGCGACGCGCTAACCGATGCGCGTATCGCCTCGTTACATCGTTACGCGGACGCGTTGCGCAGCGCCGGGATTCAACTGGTGGTGGTGACGGTGCCCGACAAAGCGCGCGTGGAAAGCGAAGCGCTGTGCGGGCTCCGCCAGGACGCGCGGATGACGCAGCGTCTGAACGTCTGGAACCGCGCGCTGACCGCAAGCAATATTGCGCACGTCGAATTGCTGCCGGCGTTGCAAGCCGCACGTCCGGCGTTTTTCCGTACCGATGTGCACTGGAATGCGCAAGGTGCGCAAACCGCCGCACAGGTGGTTGGCGCTGCGGTGTTGCCGTTGCTCGGCAAACCCGGTGACACAACATTCACGCATGCGACGGCGCAACCCGCTCCGCGCATCGGCGATCTGCTGACGCTAGCGAATCTGAATGACGTGCCGGACGCCTGGCGGCCGGCGCCGGATGTCGTCGCGGCGGAAACGTTGCAGGCGCAACGCAGCGGCGGCCTGCTCGACGACGGTCCGGCCGCCGACGTGCTGCTCGCGGGCAGTTCGTTCTCGCGCCGCAGCGCGTTTGCTGAGCGTCTCGGCGAGCAACTCGGTCGCGAAGTCTGGAACGTCAGCCTCGACGACGGCCAGTTTGATCGCGCGTTGCAGGCGGTCTGGCGCGAGCGCGCCGCATGGCCGAAGAGCGTGCGTGTAGTGATCTGGGAAATGTCGGAAGACGCGCTGTCGATGCCGGTCGATGTGGCGCCCGCGTTAGCAACTGCTCAAAGCACAGCGGAAGCCGCTAGCGCCACCGCCACTGCGGTTTCGGCCGTGGCCACGGCTACGGGCGCCGGTGCGGCCACGACTCCAGTCGGCGTCGTTGCCGCGCCAGCGAAGCAGGACTGATCCCGATGCTATTCAATTCATTCATCTTCCTCACGCTGTTCCTGCCGCCTGCGTTGGCCGGCTACTACCTGCTTGGCCAACGCATGCCGCGCGCCGCAGCGGCATGGCTTTGCGGCGCGTCGATCGTGTTCTACGGCTGGTGGAATCCGGTGTTCGTCGGCTTGCTGGTCGCGTCGATCGTGTTCAACTACGCGATGAGTTGCGCGATCGTCGCGGCGCCCGCGCAGTCGGCACGCCGCCGCTGGCTGCTCGGTCTCGCGATTGCCGCCGATCTAGCGCTGCTGGTGCGCTACAAATATCTGGCGACGCTGCTCACCGCGCTCGTGCACGCGAGCGGCATTGCGCCGGCTGACTGGCTCGCGCACGGCATGCAGGACGTGATCCTGCCGCTTGGCGTTTCGTTCTTCACCTTCACGCAGATCGGCTATCTGCTCGATTGCAATGCGGGGATCGTCAAAGAGCGCGACCCGCTCGGCTACGTGCAGTTCGTCACGTTCTTTCCGCATCTGATCGCGGGGCCGATCCTGCATCACAAGGAAATGATGACGCAGTTTGCGCAGCCGGCCACGTATAAGCTGCGCGCGGAAAATCTCTCGATCGGCGCGTTTGTTTTCACCATCGGTCTTGCGAAGAAGGTGTTGTTCGCCGATACCATCGCGCCCTTCGCCGACGCGGGCTTCGCCGCGGCGCACGAATTGCAGTGGCTGGCGGCGTGGGGCACCTGCCTTGCGTACGCGCTGCAGCTTTACTTCGATTTCTCGGGCTATTCGGATATGGCCGTGGGCCTCGCGAAGATGTTCGGCGTGCGCTTTCCGTTGAACTTCAATTCGCCGTTCAAGGCCGCCAGCATCATCGATTTCTGGCAGCGCTGGCACATGACGCTCACGCGTTATCTGACTGCCTATCTGTACTACCCGATGGCGATGCGGATCAATCGCAGCCGTGCCCTGCGTGGCCTGCCGATCGGCCGTCTCGCGCAACGCTCCACGAGTGGTTTTCTCTCGACGGTCGCCGTGCCGACGTTCTACACGATGGCGCTGGCCGGCATCTGGCACGGCGCGGGCTTGCAGTATCTGATTTACGGGTTGCTGCACGCGTCGTATCTCACCGTGAACCACGCTTATCGCGCGTGGCGTGCGGCAGCCGCGCGGGCAGGTGGGGCGCGCGCGACCGGCGCGGTTGCAGCGGGAACAGCGGGAACAGCGGGAACAGCGGGAACAGCGGGAACAGCAGGGCCGGCTCTGGTGTTAGGAACCGCTGGGACCGCGGCTGCAATCGCCATGGGTTTCAAGGCACGCGTTCGCCATGCGGGCAACGTCCTGCTGACCTTTGTGGCCGCGCTGGTCGCGTTTGCGTTTTTCCGCGCACATGGCGTCGGCGATGCGTTCGCCTTACTGCAAGGTATGGCGGGTCTGCACGGTGTCGAAACGCTCGACTGGCCCGCGTGGGGTACGGCAAACATGGGCCCGGCCGGGTGGCTGCATCTGGTCGCCGGCCGCTCGACGCTCGCGTTGCAGATCGCCGCACTGCTCGCGATCGTCTGGTGTACGCCGAATTCACATCAATTGATGGGCCGTTTCTCGCCGGCACTCGAACGCGCGGCCGAAGGTCTGCCGGCTGCACTGACATGGCGGCCGTCGCTGCGCTGGACCGTCGCGATGCTCGGCGTGCTCGTATTCTGCGTCGCGCAGTTGCATGGTGAAGTGCGTTTTCTCTATTTCCAGTTCTGATTGCCGGAATGACATTTCCACGAGGACAACACAATGACTCAAAACGAAACGCTGCACGCTGAAGTCGCGTCACTGGTCGAATCCGTCGTCCTGCGCCTTGTACGCGATGATGAGTTGCTGCTGGAGACGGGGCTGGTCGATTCGGTGCTGGCCGTCGAAATCGTGATGGGTGTCGAGATGCAGTTCGGCGTGCGTATTCCACCGACCGAGATCGCCGAGCATCTGGCGTCCGTGAATACGCTTGCTTCCTTCATCGCCGCCAATCGCTAGGCGCACCATGCGATTCGATCTGAGCACGAGCCGTTTTGTCGACACCGATGTGCGCGCCGACGCGTGGGCAGTGATCGGCGCCGATCGCGCGTTGCGCTGGCACGAGTTGGCGGAGCAGGCGCACGCATGGGCCGCGCAGGCGCGCGAGCACGGTTTTGGCGCGGATGTGCCGGTGATCGTACGCGGCCACAAGGAGGCTGGCTTTTTTGTGGCGATGGTGGGGGCGTTGCTGCTTGGCGCGCCATTCGTGCCGGTCGATACGATCTACCCGGATGAGCGGATGCTGCGCATCGCGAGCACGCTCGGCGCGCAGACGTACTTTGACGCGCAGGGTGGACGCTTCGTTGGGTTGAACGGGCAGGGCGTGCCGGCGGAGCCGGTCGCGGCGGTGGCATCAGCGGCTGCGTCGACGGCAGCGGCAGCGGGGTCAATTGCTTCGGCATTGGCGGCTGCGGCAACGGCGTCGACTGCTTCGGCATCGGCGTCAACGGCAACAGCGTCAACGGCATCCGCATCGGCACCGCCGGCATTGCACGAGAAAAATCTCGCGTACGTGCTGTTCACCTCGGGCACGACCGGCGAGCCCAAGGGCGTGCAGATCGGCCGGGAAAGCGTCGCTGCGTTGGCCGGCTGGATGGCGGCCGATTTCGCGCTGGGCGACGCGCCGGTGTTCCTGAATCAGGCGCCGTTCAGCTTCGATCTGTCGATGTACGAAGTATTCGGCACGCTCGCGCTCGGCGGCACCGTCGTGCTCGCCTCACGTGCGCTGACGGCGCAGGGCGCAACGTTGCTCGCCACGCTCGCACGGTATAGCGTGACCACATGGGTGTCGACGCCGTCGTTCGCGCAGCAGCAGTTACTCAATCCGCAGTTCTCGCAAGAGGGCCTGCCGGCGCTCAGGACCTTTCTGTTCTGCGGCGAAGTGCTGCCCGTCACACTCGCGCGGCAACTGCGACAGCGCTTTCCGGCCGCACGGATCATCAACACGTACGGACCGACTGAAGCTACGGTGGCGACCACCTGGATCGTCGTCGACGATGCGGTGCTCGCGCATCATGCACGCCTGCCGATCGGCTACGCCAAGCGCGACGCCGAGGTGTTCGTCGATGACGGCGAGTTGTGCATCGCCGGTGCGCACGTGATGCGCGGATATCTAAATCGCGAAGACCTGAATGCCGCGCGCGTGTTCACCCATAACGGCAAACGGGCGTTTCGCACCGGCGATCTGGGCGCGGTCGATGCCGACGGGCTGCTGTTTTGCCACGGACGTATCGACGATCAGATCAAGATGGGCGGTTACCGGATCGAACTCATGGAGATCGATGCAGCCTTGCGCGCGCTGCCTGGTGCGGCGAGCGCTGCCGCTGTGCCGTTGCAGCGGCCGGATGGCTCGGTCGCGCGCGTTGTCGCGTTCGTTGCAACCGGCAGCGACGATAGCCGTCTGCCCGACGCGCTGCACGACTGGAAGGCGCTGCTGGCCGCGCGCCTGCCGTCGTATATGATCCCGTCAGAATTGCTCGCGTGCCGGTCCCTGCCGGTATCGGTCAACTTCAAGATCGATCGCGCGCAACTTGCTCAGGATTATCGTGACGTTCATCTCAAAGCACAGCGCCAGCACAATGCGTAATTCACACGAGGTTCAGACCCGGGAAGGCGAGCCGGTCTCGCCACGCCGCCGCGCGCTGCTCGCTGCGAGCGCGTGCGCCGCGCTCGTGTATGGCTGCTCAGCGCCAGGTTCCGGCGACGCCGGAGCGTTGGCGCAGGGCGTGGTCTGGCAGCTCGACGAAGATCATGTCAACCCGCATGGCGACTGGAACCGCCTCGGTGTGACAGATCTGCTGGTGCAATGGACGGCGGTGGACGGCACGTCGTTTCTGCCCGGTACCGCTATGCAAACGGCCCAACGTCTGCCTGACTGGACGCGAATTGGCGGCGAACCGTGGGCGCGCAATGTGATCGTCGGTCTCGCCGGACGTTTCGACGAAACCACGGCCCGTGCGCAAGCGGCGCAACTGGTCGAGCAATCGAAGCAACTGGTGGCCGTGCGGCCGGCGGTTCATATCGACGGTTACTATTTTCCGGTTGAAGTCGATCCGACCTGGAAGGACGCTACGGCGCTCGCGCCTTTGCTCGACAAGCTGCCGCGGCCGCTGTGGATCAGCGTCTACGACAACTCGAATATCGGCGGTCCGGCATTAGCGGCGTGGCTGGACGGCTGGCTGCCGCGCGATGTCGGCGTGTTTCTGCAGGATGGTTGTGGTGTCTATGCGCGCGGCCCGGCGGCTGCGCGTGAATATGCGGACGCGCTGGCCGCGCGGCTCGGCAAGGACCGTGTGCGGATCATCGCCGAGGCATTCCGTCCTGCCCAGGGCGGTGCATTCCGCGCGGCGACGGCTGCCGAACTGTCGCCGCAACTGCTTGCGTATCGTGGCTACCGGACTTATCTATTCGACGGGCCGCATTATGTGTCGACGCAACTCGTGCAGGATCTGCTTGGCATGCAGCAGGTGCAGAAGTAGGGGCTGGGCGGTGCCGCGACTTGTGAACGTCGGCAACGGTTGGGAGTGAGGATGCCCGTCACTGTTCAATGCGACTGCGGGATCACCAGTGCCTGAGAGAAATCAGGGCGCTTGCCTGCGTTTACCGCAACTGCGTCACCGCCAGCAGCAACACCATGCTGCCAATCGCACCATCCAGCACTCGCCACGCCGTAGCCCGGCGAAACAGCGGCGCCAGCGCACGCGCGCCGTATCCCAGACCGATAAACCAGACCCCACTCACGGCCATCGCGCCAAGCGCGAACGCCACCCGTGCGCCTTCCGGTTCTCGCGCGCCAGCCGTGCCGATCAGCAGGAAGGTGTCGAGATACACGTGCGGATTGAGCCACGTAAAGGCCAAAGTCATCAGGATGATCGGCATTGCCCGTTGGACGGGTGCCTTGCCCGGCGCCGCGCTGCTTGCATTGGCATCCAGGACCGCATGGCCCGGCCGCACCGCGCGGCGCAGCGCGTTGATGCCGAACCAGGCCAGATAGGCGAGCCCCACATACAGCATCGCGTGGACGAACACCGGATAGCGCTCCACCAGGACCGACGCGCCACCGACGCCCGCACCGATCAGGATGAAGTCCGACAGCGCGCACAGCGCGATGATCTTGCCGACGTGCGAGCGCATGATGCCCTGACGGAGCACAAAGGCGTTTTGCGCGCCGATTGTCACGATCAGCGACGCGCACAGGGCGGCACCGTGGGAAAAAGACAGCCAATTCATAATCGATCCAGTAGACGGGAGAAGCGAACGAGGCTAGTCTGCGGTTTTGTTTCTCATAAGAGAAGCTAATTTACTTAATGCAGATTAAGGAACGCTAATGCTCGACTATGCGCTGCTCGACGCGCTCGCCGCCGTGGTGCGGCACGGTTCGTTCGATCGTGCGGCCAGCGAACTGAATGTGACGCCCTCAGCCGTCTCCCAGCGGGTCAAACTGCTGGAGGAGCGGGTGGGCAGTGTGCTCGTGAAGCGCGGCCAGCCGTGTGTCGCGACCACCTCGGGCGCGCTGTTGTGCCGCCATACCGAACGCGTGCAATTGCTGGAAGCGGAGCTGACCGGCCGCCTGCCGGCGTTGCCAGGCGCGCTGGTGGAACCGTGGCCGGCATTGCGCGTGGCCGTCAACGACGACAGCGTGGGGACCTGGTTTATCGACGCGGTGGCGCAGTTCTGCGTGGAGCGGGAGATGCTGCTCGATCTCGTCATCGACGATCAGGATCACACTGCACAGCGGATTCGCGATGGCAGCGTGCAAGGCGCGGTTACCACACAAGCGGAGCCGGTGCAGGGCTGCCGCTCGACACGCCTCGGGCGGATGCGCTATCTGGCCGTCTGCACGCCGGCGTTTCTCGAGCGTCATTTTGCCGATGGCGTCACGCGCGAGTCGCTGCAGCGCGCGCCGTGCGTCGATTTCAATCCGAAGGATCAGTTGCAGAAGCGCTTCATGCGCCGCATTACGCGAGCGGATCTGGATCCGCCCTTGCACTGGATTCCGCACGTCGCGGGTTTTTTGCGCGCCTGCGTAACGGGCCTGGGCTGGGGCATGTGCCCCGAACGGATGATCGCGCCGCATCTGGCCAGCGGCGAGTTAGTGGACATGGCGCCCGGCAAGCATATCGATATCGATCTGTACTGGCAGAGCTGGCGCTTGTCGATCGGCTGGCTCGACGATTTCGGCGCGGTGCTCCGCAAGCGGGCGACGGAGTTTCTGGATTGAGCGTCGGGCGGGCGGCGTTTTCTGAAGGGCGCCGCCCGCGTTCGCAACATTCAATGCAGCCGGATCACCGGATGCACGCGTCTGCGCAACCAGTGGCTTGCCGAATCGAGCGCCATGCGTGCGAAGCCGGTCAACGTCATCACATGGCGGCGATAGATGAGCTTGTAGACGGCGGTTGCCAACCAGCCGTCGACGAACACCGGCTGCGTCAGCAAGCTGTTGCTCACGCTGCCGATCGTGCCTTCGCGGCCGAAACCCACCAACGTGCCGGCGTCGCGATAGACGAACTCGGGCAAGGGCTCGCCCGCGATCCGGCACTTCAGCGCACGCGCCAGAAACAACGCTTGCTGATGCGCGACCTGAGCGCGCGGCGCCAGAAACACGTCCGCGTGGTCAGAAGTCGGGCAGGCCGCACAATCGCCGAGTCCGAATATGTTCGCGTCGTTCGTGCATTGCAGTGTGCGGTTCACCTGCACCTGTGCATTGCGATTCACAGCGATGCCGTCCAGCGTGCGCAACACCGGTGGCCCCGCGATGCCGGCAGTCCAGATCGCGATATCGCTGGCGAGCGGCGCGCCTTCATTCGTCAGCACGGCATCGGCGCGCACTTCGGTGACGCGCGTGGCGTTCAACACTTCGACGCCAAGACTACCGAGCATCGTTTGCGCGCGCGCCGAAATCGTTTCGGATAGGGCGGGCAGCACGCGTTCGCTGCTTTCGATCAGCCGGATACGGAAGTCGCGCACGGGATCGAGTGAAAACGGGCTATAGCGGTTCAGCAGACGCACCGTGTCGCGCACCGCAGCGGCAAGTTCAACGCCTGTGGCGCCCGCACCGATGATGTTGATCGACACCGGCGTGTCCGCTTGCGCGGTCCGCGCGCGACGCGCATGGTTCGCCCGCAGACAGGCATCGAGCAACTTGCGGCGAAACGCTTCCGCGTGGGCGACCGATTCGAGCGGCAAGGCGTATTCGGCCGCGCCGAGCACACCGAAGTATTGCGTGACGCTGCCCATGGCCAGGACCAGCGTATCGAATGCAAGCTGCCGTGATGGCAGAATTTCGCGGCCGTCGGCATCGTGGAGCGCATTCAGCGTGATGTTCTGGCTTGTACGATCGAGCGCGGCGAGTTCGCCCTGTTCGAATTCGAAGCCATGCCGTTGCGCCTGCACCGCATATTGCAGTTGATGCGTGGCCGGATCGAGTTGGCCCGACGCGGCTTCATGCAGCAGCGGCTTCCAGAAATGCGTCGGCCACCGATCCACCAGCACGATCTGCGCGAGACCGGCGCGTCCGAGCGTTTCCGACAGGCGCGTAGCGAGCCCCAGCCCGCCGACGCCGCCACCGACGATCACGACGCGATGCGCCGCCGCTGGTGTCGATTGAGCCGTTTGCTGCCTTTGCTGTCTGCGTTGCGTGGTAGAGGCTTCCTGCTGATCGATTGCGGCCATGATCCGTATCCTCCTGAAGTTATCTGTGCTGGGCCGGTGAAAGTTTGCGGGCTATTCCCGGTATTCATCGGCCTCATCTGTCAGGGCCAGTATAGAATCGGCGGAAACCGCAGCACAATTTAATGTTTATACAGAACATATAGGTTTTCACTTATGTTAAAAACCGCCACGTTCCGTCAATTGAAAGCTTTGCATACGGTCGCGAAGCTCGGCAGCGTGTCGCGCGCGGCCGAAGAACTGAAGCTCACGCAACCGGCGGTGTCGCTGCAGGTGCGTCTGCTCGAAGAGTCTGCGGGGGCGCCTCTGTTGCAGCGGGTGGGCCGTGGCGTGCAGTTGACCGCGGCGGGCGAGATCCTCGCGCGCTATGCACTGGAAATCCTCGATCTATGGAACGGCGCGGCGGACGATCTCGCCGCGCTACATGGCGAGCAGGGCGGCACGCTACGCATCGGTGCGATCACGACCGCGGAATATCTGATTCCGCCCTTTCTGGTGCGATTTACCGAGTTGCGCCCGCAGGTGAAGGTGCAGTTCAAGGTCGGCAATCGCGCCGACATCATCCGTATGCTGGCCACGCACGAGATCGATCTCGCGGTGATGGGCAGCGCGCCGCGCGAATTGCGTACGGTGGCGACCGCTTTCGCGAAGCATCCGATGGCATTTGTCGCCTCGCCCGCCCATGCGCTGATGAAGAAAAAGCGCCTGTCGCTGGACGATCTGCAAACCGCGAATCTGTTCGTGCGGGAGCGGGGCTCGGGCACGCGTTCGACCGTCGAGAATCTGTTTCGACTCGCTGGGCACAAGCTGCATATCGGCTCCGAACTCTCGAGTAACGAGGCGATCAAGCAACTGGTCGAGGCGGGCTTGGGGGTCGCGTTTCTGTCGTTGCATGCGTGTTCGCTGGAGTTTCAGGCGGGGCTGCTGGCGTTGCTGCCCCTGCCCGCCAATCCGATCGAGCGCGACTGGTACGTGATGCACGTGTCCGATAAACGCCTGCCGCATGTCGCCGGTCTGTTCCGCGATTTTCTGATCGAGCACGGCATGTCCGGTGTGGTGCCGGTGCCGCTGCCGACGGTTGCCGCGGCGAAACGGCGCCGTCAGGCGCGCGAGGCAAGTTAGTCTTCACTCGCGGATTCTCGCTATTCGCTTCGACGTTTGCGCGTTCCGAGGGCGGAATGAGCTTCCTACGCAGCCCCCCGTGGCCGCCACAGAGCCTTATTTGACGGGGCTTTCCGGTTACATCTACCGAGATCGAAGTAAAGGTTGTGCTGGCGATATTTTTGCCTGCGCCGATTGTCTTTACAGTGACGTCCAGACATCTGAGAAAAGTGGACGCCACATCCCCGTGGCGAGCCATTGTGAGTGAGACCTGGCCGTTACAGGAGTTGGAGACAATGAGCAGTGACAGCATCACCCAAGTTGAAACATTCGGTTTTGAACGCATTCCAGATCGGTCGCGTTATGCGCGGCCGATCGATCTGTTCCGCTTGCTGTTCGGCGGTTGCAATACTTTTTCCACTTCGGTGCTCGGCAGTTTTCCGGTGCTGCTCGGTTTGTCGTTCAAGGCGGGCGTTTATTCGATCGTGCTCGGCGTGCTGATCGGTTCGTGCATCCTCGCGCCAATGGGCCTGTTTGGCCCGCGCAACGGCACGAGCGATCCGGTTTCGTCGGGGGCGCATTTCGGTATTCATGGCCGGATCGTCGGCTCCTTTCTTGCAGTGTTGACTGCGGTCGCGTTCTTCTCGCTGGCGGTGTGGAGTTCGGGCGATGCGCTCGTGGGCGGTGCGAATCATCTGCTCGGCCTGCCGGTCAACTGGATGACGTTGAGCTTCGCGTACGGTCTCTTTGCGGTGCTGGTGCTCACCGTCTGCGTCTACGGTTTCCGCTTCATGCTGTGGGTCAACAAGATCGCCGTATGGGCGGCGAGTCTGCTGTTCGTGCTCGGTATCGCGGCGTTCGCCGGGGCGTTCGATAGCGCGTACGCCGGCAAGGTCGCGCTCGGCTCGGTGGGTTTCTGGCCGGCGTTCGTGAGCGCCGTGCTGGTTGCGATGAGCAATCCGGTGTCGTTCGCCTGCACGCTCGGCGACTGGGCCCGCTATATTCCGCAAAACACGCCGAAGAAGCGCACGATCCTCGCGGTCATGCTCGCGCAACTGGCGACCTTCGTGCCGTTTTTCTTCGGCCTCGCCACTGCAACGATCATCGCCGGCAAGGCGCCGGATTTCATCGCGTCGAACAACTACGTGGGCGGTCTGCTGGCGATCTCGCCGAACTGGTTCTTTCTGCCCGTGTGCCTGATTGCGATAATCGGCGGGATGTCGACGGGAACTACCGCGCTGTACGGCACCGGGCTCGATATGTCGAGCATGTTTCCCAAGTTTCTGAACCGCGTGCGGGCGACGCTGCTGATCGGCAGCCTCGCAATCGGCTTCATTTTTCTTGGCCGCTTCGCGTTCAACCTGGTCGAAAGCGTGTCGACGTTCTCGGTGCTGATCAACGTCTGCAGTTGCCCGTGGATGGTGATCATGATTATCGGTTTCGTGACGCGGCGCGGCTTCTACCTGTCCGACGATCTGCAGGTGTTCAATCGCGGCGGCCGTGGCGGTCATTACTGGTTCAAGCATGGCTGGAACTGGCGCGCAATGGGCGCCTGGATTCCGAGCGCGGTGATCGGCCTGTGCTTCGTCAATTTGCCGGATCAGTTCGTCGGTCCGCTTGGGCAGCTCGCCGGTGGTCTCGACATCAGCATGCCGGTGTCGCTGACGCTTGCCTGCGCGTTGTATATCGGGTTGCTACAGTGCTTTCCTGAACCGGATGGCGTGTATGGGCCGCTTGGCCGCCGCTGGTTGCGTAGCGGTTCGCAGCGCAATGTGATCGTGCATCCGGTGGTGCCGGCGACTAAGCTTAAGGCTGGTGAGCCGCAATTGAAGGCGCAAACGAAGTCGCAACCGCAGCAGCGCGCCGCGCAACGCGAACGCGAAGAAGCGCTGGACACGCAGGACGCGGGTTGATCGTGCGGTTCGCGGCGCTCGGGGCGGGCGCGGTCAGACTGCCCCGAGGCAGAATCGAGGCGGCTTTGGAAGCTGCACCGCATCTGCGCCGAAGCCGCACTAAGGCCGCACCGACGCAACAGTTACGCAATACATGCAATGGTATTCAAGTTGAGTAGGCAAACAAGATGAGCGAGTCAGTAAAGCGCGCGTTTGAAGGTGTAAAGCTGTTTCCGTTCTGGCTGGACAATCCGCGTGCACCGGCTGTCGAACGGGAATTGATCGGTCCGACTTCCGCGGATCTGGTGGTGGTCGGCGGTGGTTTTACTGGATTGTGGGCCGCGATTCAGGCGAAAGAAGCGGACCCGTCGCTCGACGTCGTGCTGGTCGAAGCAGGGAAGGTGGCCTACGGCGCATCGGGCCGTCCGGGCGGGATCGTTTCCACGTCGGTGATGCATGGTCTGCCGAACGCGACGCGGGTCTTTCCGCAAGACCTCGACGTGCTGGAAAAGCTGGGCCAGGAGAACCTCGACGGCTTCAAGGAATCCTTGACGCGTTACGGCATTGAAGCGGACGTCGAATGGAATGGCGAGATGACGGTTGCCGTCGATCCGGGCCACCTCGATCATCTGAAAGGCGATTACGAGCTGCACGTGGCGCATGGGCATGATGTCGTGCTGCTCGACAGCAAGGGCGCGCGCGAACAACTCGATTCGCCGCTGTTCGCGGGCGCGATGTGGTCGCGCAATCGCAGCGGCACGATTCACCCGGCGAAGCTCGCGTGGGGTCTGAAAGCCGCCGCGCTGAAACTCGGCGTGCGTCTGCATGAACACTCGCCGATCACGCGTATGGAAGATCGCGGCGCGACGATGGTCGTGCATACGCAATCGGGCCGCATCGAAACGCCGCGCGTGCTGCTCGGTACCGGTACGGCGGATGTGGGCGTGACCGACATCAAGCGCCGCGTGATGCAGGTGCGCGATCACATCATCGCGACCGCGCCTTTGAGCGACGAGCAGATGGCGCGCATCGGCTGGCACAATCGCCAGGGCATCTACGATACGCGTACGCAGCTCAATTATTTCCGTCTCACGAAAGACAACCGGATCATCTTCGGCGGCCGTGTGAGTTATCACTTCGGCGGCGATCCGAATCCGGCAGCGGATCGTGACGAGAGCACCTACTACAAGCTCGCCGAAGCGTTTTATCGCACCTTCCCGCAACTGGACGACGTGCGCTTCACCCATGCATGGGGCGGCCCAATCGACTACTGCTCACGCGGCGCGGTGTTCGCGCGCCGCTATCACGGCGGCAAGAGCGTGTTCGTCGCGGGCTATACGGGTTTTGGCGTGGCTGGCAGCCGCTTCGGTGCGAAGATGGGCCTCGACATGCTGTGGAATCGCGATACGCTGATTACGTCGCTCGATATTTCGCGCAAAGGGCCGTCGTACATTCCGCCGGAACCGCTGCGCTGGATCGCCGCGAAGATCACTTTCAACGCGTTCGACGGCGCCGACGATCGCGGCGGCTGGCGGCGTCTGTGGATTAATTCGATCAAGGCGCTGGGTTTCCCGATGTAGTGGTGGAGGGTGTCGCGAGGGTGTTCATTTGTCTGGCGGTTTTTTACTGATTGCCGCCAGAATAAAAAAACCGCACCTTAACGGGTGCGGTTCTTGTTGAGGCAACGGTGTGATGCAGTGTGAATCAACCGCAGTACACGATGCTGTACTTCTTGGTCGCCACCGGCATATGCCACGTGCCCGAGAAGCCCTTGTGCAGGATGAAGGCGTCGCCGGCGGTATAGCGTTCGCTGCGGCCGTTGTCGCTGGTGATGACGACTTCGCCTTCGATCAGCACGCAGACTTCGTGGATCGGCAGGTCGGCCAGCTTCAGCGTGCCCGCATCGCATTGCCACACGCCGGCGGACAGCATGTTGGTCGCGTCCGAGAATGCGTTGAGGGCGTGCGGGGCCTTGGCGCCGTCGAGAATGACGTCGGCGGGATCGTGCAGGGCAGGGTTCAGGCCAGAAGCGCCGGGGCCCTTAGCGTCGATGCGGGTGAAAGTGATGGTGCTCATGTGTCTCTCCTGGGTAATGTGATTCGATGACGGAATCGAAGCAGAACCGGAGTCTGAGCCAAAGCTGCGTAGCGATGAATTTCGATTTGAAGACATTCAGATTGAGCGGCGTCGATGTAAGGCATTCGATACCGCTAGGGGCGCGATTTGCGGCCCACCCTCTGACCTAACACATTCATGTAAAGGACTCAGTCCATGGAACACGCCAAACAGTTTTATATCGACGGCCAATGGGTCGCTCCGCTTGATCCGGCCAATGCTGCCACGCTCGACGTGATCGATCCTTCCACGGCCACTGCCTTCGCGCAGATTTCGCTCGGCACCGCGGCCGATGTCGATCGCGCCGTGGCAGCGGCAAAGCGTGCTTTTCCGGCCTACAGCGAGACGACGATCGCGCGGCGCATCGATTTGCTGCAAGCGGTCCTCGACGTCTACCGCAAGCGCTACGACGACATGGTGCACGCGATCAGCCGCGAGATGGGCGCACCGCTGCAATATGCGAATGACGCGCAGGCATGGACCGGCGTCGCGCATCTGGAGACGATGATCCGCACGCTCGACACGTTTGAATTCGAGTACGTGAAGAGCAGCATTCAGATCCGCAAGGAAGGGGTCGGCGTGTGCGGGCTGATTACGCCGTGGAACTGGCCGGCCTTGCAGATCGCCACCAAGGTTGTGCCCGCGCTCGCGGCCGGCTGCACGATGGTGCTCAAACCCTCGGAACTCGCGCCGCTCTCCGGCATCCTCTTCGCCGAGATCCTTGACGAAGCGGGGGTGCCGGCCGGCGTGTTCAACCTCGTCAACGGCGAAGGCGCGACGGTGGGTGAGGCGATGTCGCGTCATCCGGACATCGACATGATGTCGTTCACCGGTTCGACGCGTGCCGGCGTGCAGGTCGCCAAGGCCGCGGCGGATACGGTCAAGCGCGTGCATCAGGAGCTGGGTGGCAAATCGGCTAACCTGATTCTCGAAGATGCCGATCTGAAGCAGTCTGTGATGCGCGGTGCACGTGCGTGTTTCGACAACAGTGGCCAGTCGTGCGATGCGCCGACCCGCATGTTCGTGCCGCGCGCACGTTTGGAAGAGGCATTGGCGTATGCGAAGGAAGCGGCTGAAGCGCTGGTCGTCGGTCCCGCGGATGCCAAGGGTGTCGATCTTGGCCCGGTCATCAGCGAGCAGCAGTTCGACAAGATCCAGCGGCTGATTGGCGTGGGTATCGAAGAGGGTGCGACGCTGGTGGCCGGTGGTCCGGGGCGTCCTGAAGGCTTGAAGGATGGTTACTTCGTACGCCCGACGGTATTCGGCAATGTCACACCGAACATGACGATCGCGCGCGAAGAGATTTTCGGACCGGTGCTGTCGATTCTCGGCTACGACTCCGAAGACCAGGCGGTCGCGATGGCTAACGATAGTCTCTACGGTCTCGCAGGCTATGTGCAATCGGCGTCGATCGAGCATGCGTATGCCGTGGCGAAGCGCTTGCGTACCGGCACGATCTATCTGAACTACGCGGACTACAGTCCCGATGCGCCGTTCGGCGGCTTCAAGCAATCGGGCAATGGCCGCGAGTACGGCGAGTTCGGTCTGGAGGACTTTCTGGAGATCAAGGGCGTGGTCGGCTACGCGGATTGAGGCTGCGTGACCGCCGGTCGGTGATGTGGCTCGGCGATGTCCCTCAGTGATGTCCCTTAGTGACGTCACTGAGCCGCGCAAGCATAACGAAAGTAATGCGGGCAGTGAGGGACATCACCGCGCCGGCAGCTTCCCGATGGTTGTTCTGAACCTGAGAGCGCGGGTTGAGGGCGTCTATAATCCTCACCGGAATTCGCCATCGGATCTTGAACCTGTGAAAACAACTATCGCTATCGCGTTTGCTGCGCTTGCCCTGAGTGGCTGCATGTCCGCCGAAAAACAAGAGGCAGAGGCGCGCGACTTTACCCGTTCAGAGAGCCTGCTTGATACGGCACAGAGTAACGCCGCGATTGCGTGCGCGGATCAGACGCAGTGCGACAGGGCCTGGTCGCTCACGAAGGACTACGTAGCAGCACATTCTTCCACATCGATCGTTCGCGCCGATGCCGCAGCGATCGAGACCGACGTTCCGAGCCGCTCGGGGCACGCGGTCTTTTCGGCCACGCGCGTGGCCAAGGGCAGCGGCGCGACGATCACGCTGTATGCGCAGTGTCGTGGCATGTATGGTCCGGATCGCGCGATGGGCTCCGACTACGACGATTGCGTCAAGCAGATCGCTCCGGCGCAAAACGGCTTCGTGCCATTTCTGCGCCAGCATCTTTCCAGCCAGTAATCTGGCCAGTAAGCCGGGTGTAGCGGGCGAACGTAGCGCGCAAACCTGGCAGCTTGGCGTTCAGGTCGCGGCATGGCGCGACATCATCCGCTCGAATGCATCGACGATACGTTGCACGTAGGGATTTTTGTGGGCGAGGGTGCCGGTCTCGCGCTCGAAGTGCGCCAGCATCGTCGCGTTCGCTTCGAAGACCAGCACCTGTCCTTCGGGCAGCACCGTGAAGTCGATGCCTCCATAGTCGAGATCGAGCCGCTTGCCGATTGCCACGATTGCACTCATCACTCGCTCGCCGAGCGCGGCGCGCGGATTGTCGAGGAAGCGCTGTTCTTCCTCCAGCTTCCACGGGTGGTCTTCCATGTCGGCAGAGTAGTAGTGCACCATCCAGTGCGGCGAAATCGCCAGATGGTAGGGAAATGGCTCCCGGTCGACAAAAATGATCCGGTATTTGCGGTAGAAACCGTCGGCGCTGCGAGTGTCGCGAAACGCCGTCAGATAGAACACCCCGGCTTGTGTCGGCAGCCACGCTTCGAGCGCTGCGCGGTTTTCGCATAGCGTCAATCCGTCGCCGCCGTGCGTAGCGGCGGGACGCGCCAGCACCGGAAAGTCGATGCCGCCCGCCGCGAGCAGGGCGTCAAGCGCGGCGCGTGAAGCCGGCGCGGCATCGCACTGTACGCAAGGCGCCACCTGCACGTCCGGCAACCCGTCGAACAGGCGCGCGGTAATGTGCCGCTGGGTTCGTGCGACAGCGGCGGGAGGGTTTAGCAGGGGCTGTGCGCAACGCGAGACGAAGCGCGCGAGCCGTCCCGCAAGCGGGGCGGCGATATCCGCATCGCCAATCGCGTTGAACACCAGGTCGTAGGGCGGTAGCTGACGGTCTTCTTCGTCGGCGGCGTAGTCGATCGCGTACTTGATGCGGTAACAGGTCGTGCCGGGCAGCAATGCATCGAACGGCACGTTGCCGGCAGTGTGTGCCGCGCAAAGGATCAGCACCCGGCGCCGCTCCGTGCCGCTGCCCTCGACAAAGACGCGCTGGATCCGGTAGGCACGCTCGCGGTACGCGGCGGCTTCAGAGACGCGTCCAACGCTGGCGAGGATGGCAGCCAGATTCTGGCAGGCCACTGCGACATGCGGATCGAGCGTCAGAACGAGGCGGTACCAGTACTCGGCGATGACGTGATCGCCTTTCATGAAGTATCCGGTCGCGACATCGCAGAGATTCGAGGCGCTGGCGTCGGGCGCCGCAGCGGCGTAGGCGTCCAGCGTGTGGGCGGCGATCAGATGAGCGACGGCACCCAGTTCGTCGCCGTCGGTACGCCGGGGTTCAGCAAGGGCGCGGTGACGGGACGGATCGAGCGAGGCGCTGTCGCCGGCATGCCCCGCTGACGCGCCTGGAGGGGGTGTCTTGCAGTCGGCTTCGTTGTTGTCGGGATTCTGGGTCACGGTCGATCGAGATAGCGGCAGGGCGGCGTGCCATTGCGCACTCGAAGCATAGCGGGCGTGCATGCGATTCAGCTTACAGCCAGGGTAGCCTCGCAGATGACTGGACTGCGGTGACCGTACCGTGCCACTTCGAGCACGACGAAATGACGCGAGCCCGCGACGTCGCTCAACGACGCCATACGGTCACGCCACTACAGCAGCAGTTCGATCGAATGAAACAGGCGGCGCAGCTCGGGGTCCGGCGAGCGTGCGCCTTCGTCGATGACTTCGCGCAAACACGCCAGGAAACACTCAGCGGCCGGACTTGTCGGCGCGCCGCGGCGTGATGTGATGCTGACGATGGTTTCGTCCACCGTTTCGCGCAAGGGCAACGCCCACAGCTTCTCTTTCGCTATGGTCACCTCGACAAGCGGCCACGGAAAGATGCTCAGCATGTCGGTGTGCGCGAGCAGACCTAGCACCACGGCCAGCGAATGCGCCAGATGAATCGTATGGGGCACACTCATGCCGCGCTTGCGGAACACGTTGTCTGAAATCGTTTCGCGGCTTGCGGGATCCCAGTTCAGCACCCATTCGGCGTCTTCGAGTTCGAGCAGCGTGCGGCAACCCGCCTTCGGATGATCGCGGCGCGCGACGACTGCTGAATGCGTCGAAAACAGCGGCACATTGTGAAACTCCGATTGCGGCGAAGCAGGCGGCGGACGGCCAATCGAAAAGTCGAGACTGCCATCGCGCAAGCGGGGTTGCACGACTGCCAACAGACCCTCGAAAAATTCAAGCTGGACTTCTGGCATGCGTTGCCGGAACCGCTGCACCGTCGGCGGCAGAAAAGTCAGCGCCACCCACGGCGTGACGCCGATCGACAGTTTGCCGGCCGCCGCGCCGCGCATTGCTTCAATCTCCGCTTCCGCGCGTTGCAACTGGCCGAGCACCAGCCGGGCATGCACGACCAGCGCACGGCCGAACTCCGTGAACGCCACGCCGCTTGCGCCGCGCACCAGCAGCGGCGCGTGCAGATCGGCCTCCAGTTCGCGCATGGCCTTGGTCACGGCGGCCGGCGAAAGGTCGAGCGAACGGGCCGCCGCCCGGATACTGCCGGTATCCGCAATGGCCGCTAAGGTACTGAGTTGATGCAGTTTCATCTGGAAAACCCGTAGAAGCATGGCAACCACAGGTTGCCACCGCAACGATTCTACGCCTGCCGCTGGAAAATCGTCGTCGTTATGCTGGGCCCTTGCTTTCATAGACGGAGACGACATCGTGAACACCATGGCCATCCCGGCGGGCATCGCCGAACTCGAAGACGAAATGATCGCGCTGCGCCGCCGTATCCACGCGCAGCCCGAACTGGCTTACGAAGAGTTCGCTACCGGCGACCTGGTCGCCGAGCGTTTGCAGGAGTGGGGCTACACCGTGCATCGCGGGCTGGGCCAGACCGGTGTTGTAGGGCAGCTGAAAGTAGGCGCCGGTACGCGCAGACTCGGCCTGCGTGCCGACATGGACGCACTGCCGATCCACGAGACCACGGGGCTGCCCTATGCGAGCACCGTCCCCGGCAAGATGCACGCATGTGGCCACGACGGCCACACCGCGATACTGCTGGCGGCCGCCAAGCATCTGGCGCAGGAGAAATCGTTCGACGGCACGTTGAACCTGATTTTCCAGCCCGCTGAAGAAGGGCAGGCCGGTGCGAAGAAAATGCTCGAAGACGGCCTGTTCGACAAGTTTCCCTGCGATGCCGTCTTCGCCATGCACAACATGCCTGGTTTTCCGACGGGCAAGTTCGGCTTCCTGCCGGGCTCGTTCATGGCTTCGTCCGATACGGTGATCATCAAGGTGACCGGTCGCGGTGGTCATGGCGCGGTGCCGCACAAGGCGGTCGATCCGGTCGTGGTGTGCGCGCAGATCGTGCTGGCGTTGCAGTCGATCGTATCGCGCAACATTGCGCCGCTCGACATGGCGATCATCACCGTCGGCGCGATTCACGCTGGCGACGCACCGAACGTGATTCCCGAAACCGCCGAGATGCGGCTGTCCGTGCGCGCGCTGAAGCCCGAGGTTCGTAACTATTTGCAGGAGCGCATCACGGCGGTCGCCTGCGGACAGGCGGCGGTGTTCGGTGCGCGGGCGCACGTCGATTATCAGCGCCGTTATCCGGTGCTCGTCAACGATGTAGAGATGACCGGTCTCGCACGGCAAGTCGCGCTCGACTGGCTCGGCGAAGATGGCTTGATCGCCGACATGCAGCCGCTGACGGGCAGTGAAGATTTCGCGTTCCTGCTGGAGCGTTGCCCGGGCAGCTACCTGATCATCGGCAACGGTGACGGCGAGGGCGGTTGCATGGTCCACAACCCGGGTTACGACTTCAACGACGATTGCCTCGCCACCGGCGCGGCGTATTGGGTACGGCTCGCACAGACGTTCCTCGTCTGAGGCTGGCCGGGCGCAGGCCGGATATTTGCCAAAGCGGCCGCAGAGCCCCGCATCGTCATGGGCACCAAGGAGACACAGATGGACTATTCCGCTACACCGCAACCCGCGGGCACCGACGCGTTGAATCTCGCCGACGCGTCCGCCATGCAGCCCGCCAAACACACGAGCCACGCCAAAGCGATCGCCGCGATCACGCTCGGCAACGGCCTCGAGTTTTTCGATTTCACGATCTACAGCTTTTTCGCGACGATCATCGGCAAGCTGTATTTCCCGGTGGAAGGGCAGCTCGCGCAATTGATGCTGGCGGTCGGCACGTTCGGCGTCGGCTTCATCATGCGGCCGGTGGGCGGCATTGTTCTCGGCGCGTACGCCGATCGCGCCGGGCGCAAGGCCGCGATGAGTCTCACGCTGTGGCTGATGACGCTCGGCTCGGCGATCATTGCGTTCGCGCCGACATACGCGGCGATCGGTATCGCTGCGCCGTTACTGGTGATCCTTGCGCGATTGATTCAAGGTTTCGCGCTGGGCGGCGAGATCGGCGCATCGACATCGCTGCTGCTTGAATATGGCAGCAACAAGACGCGTGGATTCTATGGAAGTTGGCAGTTTGTGAGCCAGGGATTGAACACTGTTTGTGGTTCGCTGCTGGGCGTCGCGCTGGCGGCGGCGTTGTCTACTGCCGCACTGGAGAGCTGGGGCTGGCGCGTGCCGTTTGTGATTGGCATGGCGATGGGGCCGATTGGCATTTACATCCGGCGGCATCTGGACGAAACGTTGCCGGGGGTGGAAGACGGTACTGTTTCGGCCGCGCAGGCACCTGATGCACAGCCGGTTCGCAAGCTGTTTCGCGAGCATTCACGCGTGATCACGACGGGCGTATTGACGACGATTGGTGGTACGGCGGCGAACTACATCGTGCTGTTTTATCTGTCGACTTACGCGATTCGGATTTTGCATTTGCCGATGTCGTCGGCGTTGTGGGCCGCTTGGACCGCGGCGATCGTGACGGTGATCTGTTCGCCGTTTGCGGGGGCGTTGTCCGATCGCGTGGGGCGCAAGCGGGTTTTGTGGGTGTCTCGGGTGTTGTTGATTGCCGCTGTCTATCCGGCTTTTATGATCATCAATGCGACGCCTACGGTGCCTGTGCTGTTATCGGTTGTCGCGGTGCTGGCTGTCTTTGTCGCGTTTACTGCGGTGCCTAATATCGTCATGTTGCCTGAGATGTTTCCGCGCGAGATTCGCGCTACGGGGATGTCGATTGTTTATTGTTTAGGGGTCTCTATTTTTGGTGGGTTTGCGCAGTTTTTTGCTACCTGGTTGATTCAGATTTCAGGGAGTAATTTGGCTCCTGCCTGGTATTTGATTGGATGTGGGATTGTGTCGTTGTTGCCGTTGCCGTTTATGCGGGAGACTGCTGGGAAGGCTATTGATTGAAGGGGTTTTTTTGCCTGCGCGGCGCTTTGGGTGTTTGCCTGCGGTGTTGGGCTTTTCTTGATCTGGTTGTCTGCGCCCGGGCTTTGTTGTCTGTA
>NZ_JAQQDU010000083.1:0-35025 GCF_046027825.1 Paraburkholderia sediminicola | reverse complement strand
ACAACGCTAATAATCCACTAAGAATTCAAGGAAAGCCCAACGCCGTAGGCACACAAAAAACAAGCGCCGAGCAGGCAAACAAATCACGGAAAGGCCAAGAACCCAGCTCAAGAGAAGGCCCACGCCGCAGGCACACAGAATCAAAGCGCCGCGCAGGCAAAACCAAAACCAAAACCCGCCCTCATCTAACCGCCGACCCCCCATCAGCCACAGGCGCAGCCCCCTCCGCAGCAGCGGAATCCCTTGTCTCGGGCATCGCCGCCCACACCAGCAAAACAGCCAACGCGCCCGCAGCAGCAAGTCCAAAGAAACTCACCGCATTGCCAAAATGATCCGCCACAAACCCAGCAGCAGTCGTGCTCAAAGTCGCCCCAATCCCAGCCGCCAACCCAAACAACCCAATACAAAGGTTATAGCGCCCCTTCCCGCCAGCGACATCGGCGGCAATCAACGGCAGCATCACACCGAACACCGCGGCGCTCAGGCCGTCCAGCATCTGCACCGGCACCAGCAAATAAGGGCTGCTGATCCCGGCAAACAACAACGCCCGGATCGGCAATGCAGAAAACCCCAGCAGCAAAATCGGCCTGCGGCCCCACCGCTCGGCAGAGCGCCCAACCCAGGGCGACATCATCGCCACAATCGCCTGCGGCACGATAATGCACGCGGCAATCACGAGCTGCACGTTGTCCCCCATGCCGGCGGTTACTTCGCCAGCAGCAAGGTTCAGCATCGCCGCATTCGACAAGTGGAACAGCACGATACAAGCCGCAAACAGCAGCATGCGCTTGTCGCGCAACAACTCGCGCAGACTCTCGCGCCGTTCGATCTGTTCAGGTGTCGGCCCGGCTTTCGGCAACTCAATCGTGTCGGTGCGCTGGATCATCGTCAGCGCAAACAGCGCCGGAACGGCGAGCGCCGCAGTCAGCCAGAACACCGCGCGAGGGGAATAGTATTCGCCGAATACACCCATCAGCCCGGCCGCGACGGCACTGCCGATCGACGCCCAGCGCGCATTGCGTCCCAACCGGTCGCCCAGATTCGCGCGCCCCACCAGCGCAAACGAAATCGCGGCCAGCGCCGGCGTCAGCATGCAACTGGCAAAGCCGTGGAATACCTCGGCGGCGATCACGGGCAGCACAGTCGGGCTCGCGGCCAGCAGCACCGCGCTGAGGATGATCGCGACAATCGCCCAGGCGGCAGCGCCTTTTTTGTTGCGCAACGCGTCGACGGCAGCGCCGCCCGGGACCTGGCTCACCATCGCGCTGATGGTGCCGACCGACAGCGCCATGCCGATCTCGCCCTGCGTCCATTTGTGCGAAGCGAGATACGAGGCAATGAACGGCCCGAAACCCGTCTGCACGTTTGCGACGAAAAAATTCAACCAATCGAGCGCGCGCAAGCTGCGCGCATTAACCAGAGTGCGGCCTATCATCGGGCCGCCCGTGCGTTGGAGCCCGCGGTAACAGTAGCCGGCGCGGCGGGCGATACAGCGGCCGGAGCGGGAGGCGGCGCCGGCGATACCGCACGGACTGGCTGGCCGCTGGCGTACGGCGGCGTCGCGTTGATCTGCGCATCGCTCAGATCGATCAGCGGATGCAGTTCCTTGTCTTTCATGACGAAACGCAGCGCCGACCAGTTGGCGGCAATCGTGCGCCGCTCGGTGCTGACCATGCCGTTGACGTCGAGCACGACGGCCTGCGGCTGCGCGTTGGCGTCGATCAGCACGTCGATCACGCGGCCGACCTTGGCGCCGTTCGAACGCTCGACATCGGCATCGATCAGCGGTAATTGCACGGCAGCGGACTTTGCCGCAGGCGTCGGCGCGGCCGTCGCGTTGAGCGTGATCGGCGCGGCCTTCGCGGTCGGCGTGAAGCGGAACGCGCCCCACGGGAAATTGACCTTGCGGTCGCCGACGCCGAGGAAGCCTTGCAGATTGACTACCATCTCGCGCGGCTTGCCGTTCGCATCGGCGATCATGTCGACCGCGCGGCCCACTACCTTGCCGTCGGGCTTTTGCACTTCGCTATCGAGCAGCGTACGCGCCTCGCTGCGCTCGATCGTGCGCAGCACGATCAGCGGCGGTGGGGCGGGCGGGGGCGGCGCGGGCGTGACGACCGGCGGCGGAGGTTCGACCTTGCGCGGCTTGACGACGGGCTTCTTCGGCTTCTTCGGCTGCTCGGGTTCGGCCGCCTCAGTCTCGACGGGTTCCGGCGCGGTGGCGGCCACAGGGGCGCTCGCGGGCTCGACGGGCATGACCGTAGCATCGACAATCGGCGCCTGCTGCGGGCCCCACAGCAGGCTGCAACCAGACAGCGCGAACAGAGCGAACACAGCAAGAATCAGAAGACGCCCGGCAGGACGCGAAAAACCGCCGCTCATCAAGAGGGACTCCATGGGCCAGTGCGGACGGGCGCTGTGGAGCGCCGCAGCAAGTCACGCAGTTAAGTCAGGTAAGGGCCAGAGTGTAACCCGTGGCACCGGGGCGGCCCGGTTTTGCAGGCTTTTTGACAGGTGCAGCCGAGGTCCGGTTCATGCCGCATTGCGCATTCATCGCATGTTTGTTGAGCGTTGTTACCCCCTGTTTATTGCGGGTTTTCTCAATCCGGACCCCTCAAAACCCTCTCACAACTTCATGACAAACCGTAGGTGTAAACACGCGGAGCGACCCCGTGGTTTGCCGTCCCTTAAACGATATAAGCATCGTGACATGCCGGGCATGCCATTCATGCGATGGGAGACATAATCCTGTTGCCCTACATTTCGGGACAGCAAAAGAAGAACGGAGCATGCGGGTTGTGGACGCATCGCAAGCCGACGTTCAAACCTTGCCACACCACATTAGATCAACGCAACGAGACGAACCTGATGGCGGCCGGAAAACGGGCCGTTTCAGCACGCTGATAAAGGAGGCACTCATCATGATGGAACCCCAAGCCCAACCGATTTCTGAAGTCGGCGCCGAATCATTCGACGGAAAGGGCTTTCTCGACCGCTACTTCGAAATCTCTTCACGCGGCAGTTCGCAGCGTACGGAAATTGTCGCGGGCATCACGACCTTCCTCGCGATGGTCTATTCCGTGTTCGTCGTGCCGGGTATGTTCGGCAAAGCGGGCTTTGACACGAGTGCGGTGTTTGTTGCCGTGTGTCTGACGACCGCCTTCGGCTCGCTGCTGATGGGTGTGTGGGCGCGTCTGCCGATCGCAATCGGCTGCGCGATTTCGCTGACCGCGTTCACCGCGTTCGGCCTCGTGCTCGGTAAAGGTCTGCATCCGAATGTCGCGCTCGGCGCGGTGTTCCTGATGGGGCTGGTCTTCACCGGGATTTCGGTGACGGGCGTGCGTTCGTGGATTCTGCGCAATCTGCCGACCGGCATCGCGCACGGCACGGGGATCGGCATCGGCCTGTTCCTGCTGCTGATCGCCGCGAATGACGTGGGTCTGGTCGTCAAGAATCCGGGCGCTGGTCTGCCGGTCGCACTCGGCAATATCACGGCGTTGCCGGCGATCATGTCGGTGGCGGGTCTGGCTGCGATCTTCGGTCTGGTGCGCCGTCGCGTGCCGGGTTCGATCCTGATCGTGATCGTCGCAATCTCGGGAATCGCTCTCGTGATCGATCCGGCGGTGGCGTTCCACGGCGTGTTCGCCGTGCCTTCGCTGAGCGCACCGGGTCATGCTTCGCTGATCGGCGCGATGGACATCAAGGGCGCGCTGTCGATGGCGGTTCTGCCTAGCGTGCTGGCACTCGTGATGACCGCCGTGTTCGACGCAACCGGCACGATTCGCGCCGTTGCCGGCCAGGCGGGTCAACTCGACGAGAACGGTCGCATCATCAACGGCGGCCGTGCGTTGACGGCGGATTCGCTGAGTTCGATCTTCTCGGGCCTGCTCGGTGGTGCACCGGCGGCTGCCTACATCGAATCGACGGTCGGCGTTGCAGCCGGCGCGAAGACCGGGATGGCGGCGGCAGTGGTCGGCCTGCTGTTCCTGGTGGTGATGTTCTTCTCGCCGCTGGCCAGCCTCGTGCCTTCGTATGCAACGGCCCCGGCGCTGATGTACGTCGGTCTGCTGATGCTCTCGAACGTGAGCAAGCTGCACATGGACGACATGGTCGACGCGATGTCGGGTCTGATGTGCGCCGTGTTCATCGTGCTGACCGCGAACATCGTGACGGGCATCATGCTCGGCTTCGCGACGCTGGTGATCGGCCGCGTTGTGAGCGGCGAGTATCGCAAGCTGAACGTCGGCACGGTTGTCATCGCTGTCGTGCTGGTTGGCTTCTATCTTGGCGGTTGGGCGATCTGATTCTGTCGGATTGCGTTTTACGCGATTTGCTGTAACGCGAGAGCGGGGCGCGTTTTATCTGGCGCCTTGCTCGAACGTGTAGTCGGTTGTTCTCCACCTTGACGCGACGTGTTGCAGGGTTTTTTCTGCGATGCGTCGCGTATCTTTTTTGTAGCGTTCCCTTCGCCTCCTCCTGCGCGCTTTGAGAAAAGCACGCACCTGTCCTTGACATCCCTACGCGTGTTTCTATACTTAACCTCATGGTTAAGTTTAATGAAGCAGTACTCGATCGCACCTTTGCCGCGCTGTCCGATCCGACGCGGCGGGCGTTGCTCGCGCGTCTTTCCGAACTGAGCGATCTGTCGGTCAGTGAACTCGCCGAGCCGTTTGCGATGTCGTTGCCCGCGGTGATGAAACACCTCGACGTGCTGTCCGAGGCGGGTCTCATCACGCGCAGCAAAACCGGCCGGACGGTGGCGTGCCGCCTGTCCGCCGGGCCGATGGAGGAGGCCATGGAATGGCTTGGCCGTTATCAGCGCTTCTGGTCCGAATCACTCGATCGTCTTGCCGCTTTCGTCGAAGAGGAAACCCCATGTCCACCAAACCCAGCCTTACCCTCCAGCGCCGAATCAACGCCGCGCCCGCCAAAGTCTTCCGCGCCTCTACGGAAGCGGCGCAACTCATGAAGTGGATGTGTGCGAGCGATGCCGCGGTGACTCATGCGGAACTGGGTGCGCGCGTGGACGGGCGCTACTTGATGCGGTATCTGCACCAATCCGGCTGGAGGGGTGGCTTCGATTCGCCGGAACGCTACTTCGCCTGAGTTCACCTCAGTGCACCTGAATTCGCCCTGATTTTGCTCTATCGAACCTGCACGATGCAGAGAAGGAGACGCACATGGATCCGCAACACCGGATTGGTACGAGGGAAGAATGGCTGGCCGCCAGCAAGGCGCTATTGGTCGAAGAGAAAGCGTACACGCGCGCTGGCGACGAACTCGCCCGCAAACGCCGCGAATTGCCGTGGGTGAAGGTCGACAAGACCTACCTGTTCGATACGCCGCAAGGCCGCAAGACACTCGCCGATCTGTTCGACGGCCGTAGCCAGTTGATCGTCTATCACTTCATGCTGGGCCCGGATTGGGAGGAGGGCTGTTTCGGGTGTTCGTTTGTTTCGGATCACATGGACGGCATCCTGACGCATCTTGAGCATCACGACGTATCGTACGTGGCGGTCTCGCGTGGGCCGCTCGCGAAGATTGAGGCGTTCAAGAAACGGATGGGCTGGAAGTTTCCGTGGGTGTCGTCGAGTGAGAGCGATTTCAATTTCGACTATCACGTGTCGTTCACGCCCGAGGAAGTCGCCAGCAAGAAGGTGTTCTACAACTTCGCCGAGCAGGATGTCGGTATCGACGAGCTCCCCGGTCACAGCGTGTTCTACAAGGACGAAGCCGGCGACGTCTATCACACGTATTCCACCTACGGACGCGGCGGCGAGCAGTTCCTCAGCACGTACGCGCATCTCGACGTCACGCCGAAAGGCCGCGAGGAGAAGAAGAATATGGGCGAGTGGCTCAAGCACCACGACCGCTACGAAGAGAACACGAAAAGCGCTTGCGCCGCGTGCAATTCATAGCGTGTCAAATCAGGGGCAAGCGCGCGACGATAGCGCGCGCTTGCGGCAAACAACGGGACGTCATGCCCCTTTGCGTCCCGCCTCATAAAACAGCGCGAACAACTCCGACTGCGAGTTGACGTTGAGCTTCGTATAAATGTGCTTCTTGTGCGCCCGCACCGTCTCGAACGAGATCATCAGTTTCTCCGCGATGGCGCGCGTTGAAAATCCACTCAAGGTCAGCATCGCCACTTCCACTTCGCGCGCGGTGAGTGACGAGCGGCCGCTCACCGACGACACCTGCTCGAAGCGTGCGGCGTAGGCGGGTGCGTCCGCCGCTGCGCCCAGGTCGGTTGTTGTTCCCGTCACCACGTCGCTCGCGGCCGGTTCCGCTGCGTCGAATGTCTCATACGGCAAGCGCTGCCGCAGCAGCGCGATCACCCATGGCGCGCAGAGCGCGAGCACCGACAGATCGCGCTCGCCATAGCGCTGCGTGGCGCCAAGCGAAAACGCCAGCGTGTGCCGCGCGTCGATCATGTAGTTGAAATGCACTTCGTCGCCGACGATGTTCTTTCTGAAGTACCGCTGGTAGTAGTCGGTCATCGTAAAGTTGTCGGGCGCGACATCCGCAAGCGTGACGAAGCCCGATGCAGGCTTCCCGGTCGCGGCGATATAGAACGGGTCGAGCTGATAAAGCGCGCTGAGATAGTCCTGGAACATCGTATCCACGGTGCCGTCGGGCATCGGCGATTCGGCGCAGACAAGCGGCGCCACGCCTGCCGTGAAGCGCAGGGCGACCCAGTTGTCGAACACGACATAGCGTTCGAGCGCGCGCGTGAGGCGGGTCCAGAATTGCGCGCTGTCGAGTGCTTCGATAACCGCGCCGATCTCACGATGAAAGGCCAGATCGCGCCATTCGAGTTCCATGCGTGCTCCGTTGAGGGTAACCCTGCTGGGTAATTACGAACAAAAATATGTCTGGTAATAATAGGCTCAACCTGAAACGCGGGCGGTCTGACAACAGCCGCTATTTAACGCGAAGCAGAACGGCAAGGACCGCAACCATTTTGCATGGGATCAGGGTAAGTGCTGAAGCGCTAACTCTGGTCGACCGCAGATTGCATGGGACCAGAGTAAGTGCTAAAGCACTAACTCTGGTCGACACAGGAGACAGAATGCTTCAACTCGAACTGGCACAGATCCAAATCGTGGATGGCGCGGTGGGCGTCGGCGGTGCAAATGTGCAACGCGTACTGCAAACCATCAGCCAGCGCGCGGCCGGAACCGATCTGATCGTGTTTCCGGAGACCACGCTGTCGGGCTTTCCGACACGGGACACCATCGGCGATGCGGCCGAACCGATCGACGGGCCGTCGCTGACCGCCGTACGCCATGCAGCGCGTGAAGCGCGCGTAGCCGTAGCAGTGGGGCTCGCCGAGCGTGACGGCAACCGCTTTTTCAACACCACGGTGCTGGTCGACGAGCACGGCGAGATTGTGCTGCGTTATCGCAAGACGCATCTGTGGGCGTCGGACGTCGGCGTGTTCGAACCGGGCGAGCGCTACGACGTGTGCAGTTTCAAGGGCATGACCGTTGGACTCCTGATCTGCTACGACATCGAATTTCCCGAAACGGCGCGGGCCGTGGCGTCGCTGGGCGCTGACCTGCTGATCGTGACGAACGGCAATATGAACCCATTCGGGCCCGTGCATCGCCGGGCGATCGTGGCGCGCGCCATGGAGAATCAGATGTTCGCGGCACTCGTGAATCGCATCGGTTCGGGTGACGACGACCTTACGTTCCCCGGCGAATCGGCGCTGATCGATCCGTTCGGCGACGTGGTGTGCGACGCCGGGCAGCAAGAAACAGTCCTGCGCGCCACGCTCGATCCGGCGCGTCTCGAAGGCGCGCGTGAACATTATCGCTATCTGCACGATGCGCGCATTGCGCTCGACCTCGCGACGGTGGACGGCGAGCACGGGCAACGTGCGCGTGTGATCCGCGCGCGTTAAGGTGCGCGCGCAAGTGCACGGGTGCAGGCGCATATAAGCCTAAATAAGCCTATACCCGCGCATTCGCGCACCACGTCAGGCAAAAAACCATCGGCGCGACCTGCGCGCATCCAGCAAGTCTGATCGACAAAGCTCGACCGGGACGCGTTCAACGCCGCCCGCGGCGACGCTCGTCCCATTATCAAGAGGAGACACCGCATGACCCCCACATCCCCCACCGAGCGCGCGGGCGCACCTGCCGCGCCCCAAAGTGCGCATCTGAAGCGCACGCTCGGCCTGCCTTCAGTCTTGCTGTTCGGCCTCGCCTATATGGCGCCGCTAATCGTCTATGGCACCTACGGTGTGCTGGCGAGCGCCAGCAACGATACCGCCGCGCTTGCGTATCTGATTGCTCTCATCGCGATCGCGTTCACCGCACTCAGCTACGGCAAGCTGGCGCGGCTGTTCCCGGTGGCGGGTTCCGCCTATACATACACGCGCAAAACTTTCAATCCGCATCTGGGTTTTATGATCGGCTGGGCCACCTTGCTCGATTACTTTTTCCTGCCGATGGTGATCTGGCTGATCGGCGCCGCGTATCTCAGCGCCGCTTTTCCGCACATTCCGAGCTGGATCTGGATCGTCGCCTTCATTGTGTTGACGAGTGCGCTGAACATTCTCGGCATTGAACTCGCCAACCGTTTCAACATCGTGCTGATGGTCGTGCAACTCGCGATTGTCGCGTTGTTCGTCGTGCTGTGCTGCCACTATGTGACTGCGGCGGCCGGCCCCGGCGGTCTGATTTCGGCCGAACCGTTCTTCAAGCCGCATGTGCCGTTCTCGGCGACGATGGCGGGCGCCGCGATTGCCGCTTATTCGTATCTCGGCTTCGACGCGGTGTCGACGTTGACCGAAGAAACCATCGCACCTGAAAAGACCATGCCGCGCGCGATCGTGCTGATTGCACTGATCGGCGGCGCGATCTTCGTGATCGCCGCGTACACGGTGCAACTCGCGCACCCGGGTGCGGTGTTCAAGGACCCGGATTCGGCCGCCTTCGAAGTCGCGCGCAAAGTGGGCGGCGATATCTTCGTGACGGTGTTTCTGGCTGGCCTGATTCTCGCGCAGTTCGCCTCCGGCATCTCGGCGCAGGCAAGCGTGGGGCGTTTGCTGTACGCGATGGGACGCGACGAAGTATTGCCCAAGCGCATCTTCGGTTTCGTGCATCCGAAGTTCAAGACGCCGGCGCTGAACATCGCGATCGCGGGCGCAATCGGTCTCGTCGCGTTGAAGCTCGATGTGGCGACGTCGACGTCGTTCATCAATTTCGGCGCGTTTCTCGCGTTCACCGCGGTCAATCTGTGTGTGATCCGGCAGTTCTTTAACGCGAAGGGCAGTGCGAACTCGATGGGCGTGATCGGCGGTCTGCTGTTTCCGCTGGCCGGTGCGGTTGCGGATATCTGGCTGCTGGTGAGCCTCGAGAAAACCGCGCTGGTGCTCGGTGCAATATGGTTCGTGCTGGGGTTGTGCTATCTCGGCTGGATCACACGCTGTTTCCGTCAGGCGCCGCCGGAAGTCGCGGTCTGATGCCGCTGCTCGCGCTTCTGCTGGTGATGATCGATTAGTGGCGAGGTGAAGCGCGAGTTAGAACGAATGACGCTGCGTCGCGCAGCGTCAATCTCAAAGCGCCATATCGAAAGCGGGCCTGAGGAACACCTCAATCGCCATCACGATAAGACTCATCGCGGCGGCTGCCAGCGTCAACGTGCCGTACTCGTCGTAGCGTGCATCGTAAAGGCACGCCACGATGAAAAGAATCGCCAGCAGGTTGGTCAGCCAGTAGAAATTCAGCGCCAAGGTCATCGATAAAATCCGGGCTCACGCGCGACTCGTATCGTCGAATCACGCTATAACGTGAGCCGGATTCTAACGAGTCGAGCTTACGGATTTGCAACGCCTGGGCTTACACAGATTACGCCCCGGAGGACGTCCTCCTGGACGACGCCCAGAGGAAGCCCCCTCGGGTTACGCCCCGACAGAAGTCCCCTTGGGGGACATCATGTCGTGCTCGATCCAGTCGATCACTGAGCTACGTTTGGGCTGCCAGCCGAGCAGTTTGCGTGCGCGCTCACCGCGCACGCGGCTGTTCGAACCGAGTCCGTACGAAGCCATTTCGTAGCCCCATTCCTTTTGCGCTTCTTCAAGCGGCCAGTCTTGCGGCTTGCCGAGTTTCATCACGCGGGCGATCGCAGCGCTCATGTCGCGAAACGACGCTTCGCCGCTTTCGACAAAGTAGAAGGTGCCCGCCGGCGTCTTCTCCAGCGCGAGGCGATAGAGTTCGGCGACATCGTCGATATGCACGTTCGACCAGATGTTGCCACCGCTGCCCACGTGCCGCACGACACCGCTCTTCTGCGCCTGACGCACGAGCCGCGGCAACTGCACGCTTGCGCTGCCCGCCACGGCGCCGTGACCGTAGATCAGCGTGTTGCACAGAACCGCCGAGCGGATGTTCTGCTGCACCGCGTTGAGCACGAGTTGATCGATGGCGACGCGTGCCGCTTTATCCGCTGTCGGCGTGGGGAGGGCGTCTTCGTGATAGATGCGTGCCTCGCCGGCTTCAGAGCCCACTTCGCCGCCCGACGCATCGCCGACGATGCTCGAGCCGCTCGTATGCAGAAACGGCTTGCCGGAACCGGCGAGGCCGTCGATGAGCGCTTTCACCGCACCTTCATGGTCGCTGCTCGCCGCATTGATGACTGCGTCGGCGGCATGTGCTTCGGCGATCAGCAGGTCGCGATCGTCGAGCGTGCCGATGACGGGTTCGATACCGAGGCGTTGCAACTCAACGCTGTGTTCGTGGTTGCGGATCAAACCGCGCACCTGGTGGCCGGCGCGCACGAGGTGCGCCGCGATCGAACCGCCGATAAAGCCGCTTGCGCCTGTAATGAAAATCTTCAAGACGTTCTCCCTAGGGTGGAAACACTGGAAACACGATGACGTGCACGCAGTATCCGCCGTCTTGATTCTCGCAAAAAGCGTGTTAGTCTCAAATCAATCTTGATTTGAAATCAATAATGAAGACTTCTACCGACGAGTTACTGGTGTTCGTCACGGTGATCGACAGCGGTTCGATCACCGCGGCGGCGGAGAAATTGGGGCAGACCGTGTCGGGCGTGAGCCGGGCGCTCACGCGCCTTGAAAAGAAACTCGACACCGAGCTGGTACGGCGCACGACGCGCCGCATGCAACTCACCGAAGAGGGCGAGGCGTTTTTGCAGCGGGCGCGGGCGATTCTCGACGCGATGGAAGACGCCGAGGAATCCGTCACGCGAAGCCGCAAGCGCCCGTCGGGGCGCTTGCGTGTCGATGCGGCGTCGCCGTTCATGCTTCATTGCGTGGCGCCCCATATGACGGCGTTTTCGGCGCTGTATCCGGAGATTCGTCTGGAGTTGACCAGCAACGAGCGGATCGTCGATCTGCTCGAACAGAAGGTTGATATCGCGATCCGCATCGGCGCATTGCAGGATTCGACCTTGCACGCGCGTACTTTAGGCAGCAGCAAGCTGAGGGTGCTCGCCAGTCCGGCGTATCTGGCCGAGTACGGCGAGCCCAAGTCCGTCGAGGCGTTGCTGGCGCACCGGCTGATTGGTTTTAATGCGCCGGAGCATCTGAATCGCTGGCCGCTACGGGCAGGTGCGAAGGGTAAATCCGAGCCGCTCAAGATCGAGCCGGCGATCACCGCATCAAGCGGCGAGACGTTGCGGCAGTTGGCGTTGTCGGGATGGGGCATCGCCTGTCTCGCCGACTTCATGACCGCGGCCGACGTGCGCGAAGAACGGTTGGTGCCGATTCTCGGCAACGTGCTGGTGGATGAGCGGCAACCGGTGAGTGCGGTGTATTACCAGAGCGCGTCGCTGGCGGGGCGCGTGCAGTGCTTCCTGGATTTTATGGCGGCGCGGGTGCGGCTCTAGCGAATCCCCCGCCTGTAGTGCGTTTAAGCAAAGCCCGCGGCTCGTGTGAGCGCGGGCTTTTTTGCGTCGTCAGTGTGCTCTCCTATAACTGTTGAAGAGGCGCATCGAGGCGGGGGGGCACTGGCGCGCAGGGGAATGGGCGCACTGGCCGCCCCAACTGACCCAGCCGCCCCCGGCCGTCCACGGCCGGCGTGTTGAATCTTTTTGTCCGCTTGCCGCCATCCATTTTGAACGTGTATATACAAGTTATCTGTCGCGACGAACGAATGCGGTGTGGCGTGCGAGACCGCCCAAAACCCCGGTTCACGCGATAGGCATGCCTCGCAAGCACCCAGCCCTAATGGAAACCCCTAGGCCGGAAGCTGCAAAAACAAGTTGTATATACAAGCGGACGCCGCTAGACTTCCTCTTGAATTGTATAGACAAGACAGGACACAACACCATGATGATTCTGAAGCCCGGCTACCTGACCCTCCCGCAACTGCGCCAGATCGCACGCGAGCATGTCGCGCTGCAACTCGATCCCGCCAGCCACGCCGCCATCGACGCCTGTGCCAAAGCCGTCGCCGATATCGCCGCGAAGGGCGAACCGGCCTATGGCATCAACACGGGTTTCGGGCGCCTCGCCAGCACGCATATTCCGCATGACCAGCTCGAACTGCTGCAGCGCAATCTGGTGCTGTCGCACGCAGTCGGTGTGGGCGAGCCGATGTCGCGCCCGGTCGTGCGTCTGTTGATCGCGCTGAAGCTGTCGAGCCTCGGCCGCGGCCACTCGGGCATCCGCCGCGAAGTGATGGAAGCGCTGATCACGCTGTACAACGCCGACGTGCTGCCGGTGATCCCGGTCAAGGGTTCGGTCGGCGCATCGGGCGACCTCGCACCGCTCGCGCATATGTCGGCAACCCTGCTCGGCGTCGGCGACGTGCTCGCGAAGGGCGAGCGCATGCCGGCTACCGAAGGTCTTAAGCTGGCCGGCCTCAAGCCGCTCACGCTGCAAGCGAAGGAAGGTCTGGCGCTGCTGAACGGCACGCAAGCCTCAACCGCACTCGCGCTCTACAACATGTTCGCCATCGAAGACCTGTACCGCACCGCACTGGTGGCAGGCGCGTTGTCGGTGGATGCCGCGATGGGTTCGGTCAAGCCGTTCGACGCGCGCATTCACGAACTACGCGGCCATCAAGGTCAGATCGACGCAGCCGCTGCTTACCGTTCGCTGTTGGCCGGTTCGGCGATCAATGTTTCGCATGCCGATTGCGACAAGGTGCAGGACCCGTACAGCCTGCGCTGCCAGCCGCAAGTCATGGGCGCGTGCCTCGACCAGATGCGTCATGCCGCCGACGTGCTGCTGATCGAAGCGAACGCTGTCTCCGACAATCCGCTGATTTTCCCGGACACGGGAGAAGTGCTGTCGGGCGGCAACTTCCACGCTGAGCCGGTCGCGTTCGCAGCCGACAATCTCGCGATCGCTGTCTCCGAGATCGGCGCACTGGCCGAACGCCGCATCGCGCTCCTGATCGACGCGACGCTGTCGGGTCTGCCGCCGTTCCTCGTGCGCGACGGTGGCGTGAATTCGGGCTTCATGATCGCTCACGTGACGGCTGCCGCGCTCGCGTCCGAGAACAAGACGCTTGCGCATCCGGCATCGGTGGATTCGCTGCCAACGTCCGCGAACCAGGAAGATCACGTGTCGATGGCGACGTTCGCTGCGCGCAAGCTCGGCGACATCGCCGAAAACGTCGCGAACATCCTGTCGATCGAGTTGCTTGCCGCTGCGCAAGGCGTCGATCTGCGCGGGCCGTACAAGACCAGCCCGAGCCTGCAGAAAGCGATGGACGCAGTGCGCAAGGACGTCGCGCATTACGAGCTCGATCACTACTTCGCACCGGATATCGAGGCCGTCACGCGTCTCGTGCAAAACGGCACGATCGCGAAGCTGAGCCCGTTCTCGTTCGCGTCCGAACAGTAAGCTCGAACAACACGTATAAGCACGCTAATCAAGCCCATGAACGCACCGGCCTACCAGGGCATCAAGGACTTCATCCTCGGCCGCATTCATGCGGGTGAATGGGCTGAAGGCGACCAGGTACCCTCCGAAAACGAGCTCGCGCGCGAATTCAACGTCGCGCGCATGACGGTCAACCGCGCGTTGCGCGAGTTGACCTCGGAGCAGGTGCTGACGCGTGTGCAGGGTTCGGGCACCTTTGTGGCCCGGCCCAAGTACGAATCGACGCTGGTGGCGATCCGCAGCATTTCCGACGAAATCGTCGCACGCGGTCATCGCTATCAGGCGAAGGTGCTGCACATCGGCGCGAGCATTGCCGACGAAGCGCTTGCCGAAGAAATGCAGGTGAGCGCGGGCAGTCCGGTGTTTCATTCACGCGTGCTGCATTTCGAAAACGACGAGCCGGTGCAACTCGAAGAACGCTGGGTCAACCCGGCGGTCGCGCCCGAGTACGCGTTGCAGGACTTCACGAACACCACGCCGAATCAGTATCTGGTGCGCGTTGCGCCGCTGCAGCGCGTCGAGTACCGCATCGAAGCATTGGCTGCGGATGCCGATACGCGTGAGCTGCTGACGATGGATGAACTGGAACCGTGTCTCGTGCTGCATCGGCGCACGTGGTCGCAGAGCCAGGTCGCTTCGGTCGCCAATCTCTGGCATCCCGGCAGCCGCTATCGCTTCACCGGACATTTCTGATTTCGCCGCTTTTTAAGTCTTATTTCCCAGAACTTCTCCCGAACATTTTCAAGCATTCCGAGGGCCACCATGAACAACCCGAAACACATCGACCCGCGTCTGGACCCGACTCGCACGATCCGCGCACCGCGCGGCGCGGAAAAGACCTGCAAAACCTGGATCGCGGAAGCCGCGTACCGGATGATCCAGAACAATCTGGACCCGGAAGTCGCTGAGCATCCGCACGCACTGGTCGTGTACGGCGGCATTGGCCGTGCCGCGCGTAACTGGGATTGCTTCGATCAGATCCTCACCTCGCTGAAGGACCTGAACGAAGACGAGACGCTGTTGATTCAATCGGGTAAGCCGGTCGGCGTGTTCAAGACGCATGCGGACGCACCGCGCGTGCTGCTGGCGAATTCGAATCTGGTGCCGCATTGGGCAACGTGGGAACACTTCCACGAACTCGATCGCAAGGGCCTGATGATGTACGGGCAGATGACTGCGGGCAGCTGGATTTACATCGGTAGCCAGGGCATCGTGCAGGGCACCTACGAGACGTTCTTCTCGGTGGCGAACCAGCATTTTAACGGCGATCCGTCGGGCCGCTGGATTCTGACGGGCGGCCTGGGTGGCATGGGTGGCGCGCAACCGTTGGCCGCGACGATGGCCGGCTTCTCGATGATCGCGGTGGAATGCGACGAGTCGCGCATCGACTTCCGTCTGAAGACCCGTTACGTCGACAAGAAAGCGGCAACGCTCGACGAAGCGCTCGCCATGCTTGAAGAAGCGAAGAAAGCAGGCAAGCCGGTGTCGATCGGCCTGCTCGGCAACGCAGCGGACGTGTTCGCTGAATGCGTGACGCGTGGCATCACGCCGGATTGCGTGACCGACCAGACCAGCGCGCACGATCCGATTCACGGCTACCTGCCGCAAGGCTGGAATGTCGAAGACTGGCGCGAGCGTCAGAAAACCGTGCCGGACAGCATCATATTGCCCGCCAAGCAGTCGATGGCCAAGCAGGTGCAGGCGATGCTGACGCTGCAGGAGCGCGGCGCGGCCACGCTCGATTACGGCAACAACATTCGTCAGATGGCACTGGAAATGGGCGTGGAAAACGCCTTCGATTTCCCGGGCTTCGTGCCGGCGTATATCCGTCCGTTGTTCTGCGAAGGCAAGGGCCCGTTCCGTTGGGTCGCGCTGTCGGGCGATCCGGAAGACATCTACAAGACCGATGCCAAGGTCAAGGAACTGATCCCCGACGATCCGCATCTGCACAACTGGCTCGACATGGCGCGTGAACGCATTGCGTTCCAGGGCCTGCCGGCGCGGATCTGCTGGGTCGGCGTGAAGGATCGTTATCGTCTGGGCCAGGCGTTCAACGAAATGGTCAGGAACGGCGAACTGAAGGCGCCGATCGTGATCGGCCGCGATCACCTCGATACCGGTTCGGTGGCAAGCCCGAATCGCGAAACCGAATCGATGAAAGACGGCTCGGACGCAGTCAGCGACTGGCCGCTGCTCAACGCACTGCTGAACACCGCCGGCGGCGCGTCGTGGGTCTCGCTGCATCATGGCGGCGGTGTCGGCATGGGCTTCAGCCAACACTCGGGTGTCGTGATCGTCGCTGACGGTACGGATGCGGCGAAGGCGCGCCTCGGCCGTGTGCTGTTCAACGATCCGGCGACCGGTGTGATGCGTCACGCGGATGCGGGCTATGAACTCGCGCAGGAAACGGCGCGCGAGGCAGGCCTCAATCTGCCGATGCTGGGCCGCTGATCGTGGCGGTTGTCGAGAATAGGGCAACCACGACGCTCATCCGCGGCGCTGACCTCGTGGCGGCGCCGTGGAAGAACGGCGGCGGCGTCACGCGTGAAGTCGCCGCGTTCCCCGCGGGCGCGGGGCTCGATGCCTTCGTGTGGCGCGTGAGCATTGCCGACGTGGCGCAAGCGGGACCGTTCTCGCGTTTCGCGGGCATCGATCGCACGCTCGTGCTTTTGTCCGGCGCGGGGATGTTGCTCGACGAGAAGGTTGAAACCAGCACGACGAATACGCTCGCGTTGACTCAGCCGCTCGATATCGCGCAGTTTGCGGGCGAAGCGCAAATCGACGCACGCCTCGTTGAGGGCGCCACGCGCGACTTCAACCTGATGGTCCGCCGTGGCGCGGCCGTCGGCGAAACTGAAGTGTGGCGCGGTGCTACGCAACACACGTTGTCCGCTGACGTGGTGCTGTTGTTCTGCGCCAGCGGTTCGGTTTCGGTCACGCTCGGTGGCGAGGTTCAACCGCACGTGCTTGAAGCCGACGACACACTGCGCATCGACACACCGCGCGCGCTGTCATGCGCGGTTACAGGCACGGGCGCATTGCTCGCGATCAGCATCCGCTACACGTGATCACCGCAATGATGACGACGGTTCGCGCGCACGCTTAATGCTTGGCAAATAAAGCCTGGCCAAGCGCGCCGCGAACCACCACAGACACGCAACGAGCTGCAAAGAGCACGCGATGAAGCAAACCGTCTGGCATCACCTGAAACTTTGCCCCCAGGGCGACCCCGAACACACGCTGCCCGATGCCGCGATTGCCGTTGAAAACGACACGATCGCATGGCTCGGCGCGGCTTCTGAATTACCCGCTCAATACGCTGCATGGCCGCGCGAAGATTTGCACGGCGCGTGGGTGACGCCGGGTCTGGTCGATTGCCATACGCATCTGGTGTATGGCGGCCAGCGCGCGGACGAATTCGCGCAGCGGCTCGCGGGTGTCAGTTATGAAGAAATTGCGCGGCAGGGCGGTGGCATCGTCTCGACGGTGCGCGCTACCCGTGCGGCCGATGAAGACTCGCTGTTCCGCCAATCGGCCGCGCGCCTCGAACCGCTGCTTGCCGAAGGCGTCACGGCGATCGAAATCAAATCCGGCTATGGCCTCGATCTCGCCAGCGAGCGCAAGATGCTGCGCGTCGCGCGCCAGTTGGGCGAGCGCTATCCGGTGTCGGTCTATACGACGTTTCTCGGGGCGCACGCCTTGCCGCCGGAATTCGCGGGACGAGCCGATGCGTATATCGACGAAGTCTGCAACACAATGCTGCCCGCGCTGGCCGACGAGGGCCTGGTCGACGCTGTCGACGTGTTTTGCGAGCGCATCGGTTTTTCGCTGGAACAAAGCGAGCGCGTGTTTCAGGCCGCGGAGCGCTACAAGCTACCGGTGAAGATGCATGCCGAGCAATTGTCGAATGGCGGCGGCACCTCGTTGGCGGCGCGTCACCATGCGCTGTCCGCGGATCACCTCGAATTCCTCGACGAAGCCGGCGTCGCCGCAATGAAGGAGTCCGGTACGGTCGCCGTGCTGCTGCCCGGCGCGTACTACTTCATCCGCGAGACGCAATTGCCGCCTTTGGATTTGCTGCGGCGCTATCAGGTGCCGATCGCGATTTCCACCGACAGCAATCCCGGCACCTCGCCCACCACCTCGCTGTTGCTGATGATGAATATGGCGACCACGCTGTTCCGCATGACCGTGCCCGAAGTGCTGCAAGGCGTGACGTCGCATGCGGCGCGTGCGCTCGGCAAGGCGGATCAACATGGCTCGCTGGAAGCCGGGCGCGCGGCGGATTTCGCGGTGTGGTCGGTGGCAACGCTTGCTGAGCTGGCTTACTGGATTGGACGTCCGTTGTGCGCGCGAGTCGTGCGCGCCGGAGAGACGGTTTATACGCGGCGTGATTTGAGCTAGGGCCTGAGAGATGATGCAAACACAACAATCACTATTCGCCGATCACGCCTGGCTGTCCGACGGCTGGCGCCGCAATGTGCTGCTGGAATGGGACGCCAACGGCATGCTGACATCGGTTATGCCCGATACGGCGGTTGTTCCTGACGGTGTGCAAAAAGCTGCCGGCCCGGTGTTGCCTGGCATGCCGAATCTTCACTCGCATGCGTTTCAACGTGCGATGGCTGGCCTGACTGAGTATCGTGCGAACGCTACGGATAACTTCTGGAGCTGGCGCGATCTGATGTACCGCTTTGCCGCGCGGATCACGCCGGAAGGACTCGCCGCAGTCGCGCAGTGGCTGTACATCGAGATGTTGAAAGCGGGCTACACGTCGGTCTGCGAATTTCACTATGTGCACCATTCTCCGGATGGCAGCCGCTATGCGAATCCGGCGGAACTGGCGCAACGCGTGGTGGATGCGGCGTCGGCGAGCGGTATCGGCATGACGATGCTGCCCGTGCTGTATCAGTACAGCGGTTTCGGTTCACGCGCGCCGCGTAAAGATCAGCAGCGCTTCATCAACACGCCGGAGAGCCTGCTCGATCTGCTCGGCACGGTGCGCGCGGCGCGTCCTGAGAGCGCTGCGTTGCGCTATGGCGTCGCGCCGCATTCATTGCGCGCGGTATCGGCCGATTCGTTGCGTGCCTTGCTGAGCGGTATCGATAGCAGCGCGCCGGTTCACATCCATATCGCGGAGCAAACCGCCGAAGTCGACGCCTGCCTCGAAACGGAAGGCGCACGCCCGGTGCAGTGGCTGCTCGATCGCTTCGACGTCGATAGCCGCTGGTGCCTCGTGCACGCCACGCATGTCGATGCGAACGAAACGTTGGCACTTGCCAAAAGCGGCGCGGTCGCCGGTTTGTGTTTGACCACTGAAGCCAATCTCGGTGACGGCATTTTTCCGGCGCACGAATATCTCGACGCGCAAGGGCGCATCGGCGTCGGTTCGGATAGCCATATCGGCGTCGACTGGCGCTCGGAATTGCGTTTGCTCGAGTACGGCCAGCGCCTGACACGCCGGCAGCGCAATGTGCTGGCTTCGTCGCAGGCCACGCACGTGGCCGACCGTCTGTTTGCTGCCGCGCTCGACGGCGGCGCGCATGCCACGGGTCGCTCGGTCGGTGCCTTGCAAGCCGGCCGCCGTGCCGACTGGCTGGTACTCGATCCGGATCATTCGAGCATCGCCGAGCACGGGCCGGACGCCTGGCTCTCGGGCGTTGTATTCTGCGAGCATGGCGAGTCGCCGATTCGCGACGTCTACACGGGCGGCGACAAGGTCGTCGACAACCGCCAGCATCGCGACGAGGAGGGCGCTTACGCGCACTATCGTGGTGCGCTCGCCGATTTGCTCAAGTGACTTGCGACGGCGACTGGCGAAAGCGACATGTGCGCGTGAATTGCCGACTAAACTGAGCCTTCGACTTTTATCGATCCCATCGATTCCGGACTGACATGACTGCTTCGTCTACTGCAACTAATCCGCCGGTTTTATCGCTGCATCAGGGAAGCCTGCCGTTGCTGATTTCGATCCCGCATCTGGGCACGCAAATCCCCGCCGATATCGCCGCAACGATGACGCCAGCCGCGCAGCGCACCGACGACTGCGACTGGCACCTCGACCGTCTCTACGCGTTTGCGAAACGCATGGGCGCGTCGATCCTGGCGCCGACGTACGCGCGTTATGTGATTGACCTGAACCGTCCGCCCGATGGCGCCAATCTGTATCCGGGGCAGGACACCACCGGTTTGCTGCCTGTCGATACCTTCGACAAGGAACCTTTATATCTCGAAGGCCATCTGCCGACCGACGACGAAGTCGCCCGCCGGCGCGATGCTTACTGGAAGCCCTATCACGACGCACTGACGGGCGAACTCGCCGCGCTGAAGGCGAAGCACGGCAAGGTGCTGCTGTGGGAAGCGCATTCGATTCGCTCGCACGTGCCGCGTTTTTTCGAGGGACGTTTGCCGGATTTCAATTTCGGCACGTCGAACGGCGTGAGCGCGGTGGCGGGATTAGGCGAGGAACTGGCTGCTGTGGTCGAACGGCATGGCGGTTATTCTGCTATCGCCAATGGGCGGTTCAAAGGCGGGTATATCACGCGGCAGTACGGGCAGCCTGCGCAGGGTGTGCATGCGGTACAGCTCGAGTTATCGCAGATTACGTATATGGAAGAGCAGATGCCGTACGCGTATGACGAAAAGCTGGCTGCGAAAATCGAGCCTTTGCTGGAAGAACTGGTGTCGACGGCGCTGGCGCGCGTGAGCGCAGTTTGACCACGGCAGCTTAGCGGCGGCAGCTTGACGTCGCTGGCATCGCCAGTATTCACCTCATTTCATCTTCTCCACGCGGCTCACCGCGCTTCGCCTTCCGCGAGGCCGTGGCCGCGTCGGCTCACACCGCAAAGGTGTAACAGCATGTGTCCGTGATTGCATGCTGCGGCTTTCGCGCCGAACGTATAGAGCGTTGAAGATTTCGCTGAAAGGTTGACCTACGCCTCGTGGAAGCGGAGTGGCCACAAAAAAGCCCCGCTCGTGGCAGGGCTTTTCGATACGCGCCGTGTGCGGCGCTGCACACCGATCAGTGGCAGTGACGTTCCCAGTGATGGTGGACGCGCACCTTGTGGCATACGGGGTGATGATGCTCGTAAGCTTGGGCCGGAGCGATTGCGCTCAGGGCGACGACGGTTGCTGCGATGGCAAGAACAATCTTCTTCATTACAAAATCCTTAAATCATGGTGGTGGTGCAGACGTTACAGCACGATGCGTGCCGCAACGGTTCGGAAGGATGCCACACATCGCGCACGCAGCGGAGGAACGCTGACCGAATGCATGGGTCAACTCAAAACGCCGTGCTTCGTGGCGTTTTATCCCTAGGCAGCGGCGCGCAGTAGCGTGTCATTTCGACACGCCGACAGTCGCAACATGCGCGCGGGCATTGCGTGCCATGCGTTGAAGCGACTACCCTTTCAGAACGATGACGTGTGCGAGCGCGTCATCCATACATCGGGCAAAAAGATGGAAGACCCAGCGATGGAAGATTCCGACGAATTGCTGCTCCCGGTCTGGCGAGCGAACCTGGTGCTGCTGACCCGCGAAATTGGCGCCGCGACGCGCCTGGCGCGCATGATGACCTTTTCCGCCAGCTACCTGAAATTGATGCTGTCCGGCCAGCGCGAATTCAGCGAAGAGTTCGTGCGCGGGATCGAGGCCGTGACGGGCTTGCCGAATGGCTGGATGAACGCGCCGCATACGGAGCAGGACATACCGGCCAACGCGCGCGCGGCGATTGACAATGAACAGCCGCTAGCGCGGTTTCGCGGCACGGCGCATCCGGTGCGCAAGAAGACGGTGCTGCGGCCGCCCGAGCCGATTTTCGGCCAGGCACCGCCGAAGCGCGTGGAAGAAGAAACGATCGACGCCGAAGCACATCGGCGTCAGGCCCACTTCCGCAAAGTTCGTGATCTGGCCATGCAGGACGTGCGGCGTTTCGAGCGGCATTTGAGTCATGCGCCGGTGGACCTTGCGTCGATGCGAGCGAAAGTGGAGGACGTGATTGCCGCTGCCGATCTCGACGACCCGATTCAGGCTGACCTGGCCGGCCGGCTGGAGCAGATCGAAAAGCATCGGCACTTGCTGCTCAGGCATGTGGAGAGGCTGCAGGCTTTGCTCGGGCATATTGGAGAAGGGGACTGATGCCTGCAGTAGCGCGTTGTTGTTGTACGCAGGCTCGAGGCACTTGATCGCCTGATCGCCAGGTCACCGGTTTGCAACCTGACGCCTGCGCCGCGCGTGAAACTCCGCCTCGAGCGCCCACGTCACGCCGTCCTGCGCCAGCGCGACGCCGGTCCACCGGAATGAATCCCTCGTGATATCGGTGAAATTCCACCGAATCGGTGTGCCGTCAGCGTGCGTGCCGATCTGCACGAGATCATCGCCAATGCGCCGGCCTACCAGTTCATCGCGCTGACCGGTCCGCGGATTGAGGTAGGTCACGCGCCACGCCCGCAGCGCCGGGTCCCACGCCCGCAGCGTGGTGCCGTACATGGTGTCGGCGGGCGCGTGGTCCGCATGGCGCTCGCTGCGTGGCGGCATGATCCACACGTCCTGTACGGCGCGGCCTTCCAGTACCCAGCCGAAATGGATCTCGCCGCGGCGGCGCGCGTTGCCGAGGTCGACGCGGTAATGCAGCACGTCCATGTCCCAACTGCCGATCAGCCAGCCGTAGACGTCGTCGGCGGCATCGATATCGGCGGCGCGCGCCGGGGCGGTCAACGCGGCGTGAAAACCGCGCTCGAGGGTGTCGTCCAGCATGTTCATCGTGTGTGCGCTCCTTCGGGGGTTCGGTGACAGCGCCATCGCCGGAACGGCCAAAACCGCGCCGGCCGCCGATGTGCTAAAACGACGATACGGACTCAGCCGAGGTGCATCTTGGGGAAAATTGCCGTCACTTTGCAGCAGGCGCTCGCGCAACGCGCACGGGAAGGCACGCGTGGCAGCGCAACCGCGCGCCCGTTGGCCCAAGGCGGCGGCTGGGACGTCGCGGACGTCCTTTGCACCTTCGGCCCACGCGACCAGCCGTTCGAAGAGCGGCACGCCGGCGTGTGCATCGCGATGGTGGTGGCCGGTGCGTTCGGCTACCGGGCAGGGACGGGGCGTGAGTTGCTCACCCCCGGCGCGTTGCTGCTCGGCAATCCGGATGACTGTTTCGAGTGCGGCCATCGGCATGCGGCCGGCGATCGCTGCATCGCCTTTCGCTATGCACCCGCGTACTTCGAGCGGCTTGCCGCGGACGCGGGCATCGCGAGCGGCAATCTGAAATTCAGGCGCGCGCGCGTTCCGTCGCTGCCCGCGTTGTCCCCGCTGATCGCGCGGGCCTGTGCCGGCGCTTCGGATACCGGCGACGCGGTGTGGGACGAACTCGCGGTCGAACTGGCCGTCTCGACGCTCAGGGCGGCGGGCGCATTGACGCGTGCGGAATCGCCTGCAAGCCCCGCAGCCTGGTCGCGCGTGGCTCAGACCGTGCGCCTGATCGACGAGACGCCTGGCGCGCCGCATACGCTCACGAGCCTCGCTGTCGCGGCAGGCCTGAGCGAGTTCTACTTCCTGCGCACGTTCCAGCGTGTGACCGGCGTGACGCCGCATCAATATGTGCTGCGGGCACGTTTGCGGGCGGCGGCGCTGCGTCTTCAGGACGACAGCGCGAAGGTCGTCGATATCGCGCTCGATTGCGGCTTCAACGATCTGTCGAATTTCAATCACGCGTTTCGCGCGGAGTTTGCGTCGAGTCCGCGTGCGTGGCGCGCGCGGGGCAGGGCGCGTGGTGCATGACGCGGTGTGCTGCGTTAATGAAGCTGGCCGCCGCATTGGCGCTGATTGGGTGCGCAGCCGCCTCGCAGGCTGAGGGCGGTTCCGCAAGCACCACCAGCCCCTCCAGCGACGACCTCTCGCCCTCGACGACGGAGCGCGACGTCCATCTCTTCGTGATCCAGAAAGACGGGTCCGTCGAAGAACACGACGACACGGTCCTGCGGGCCAACACGACGAGCGGCGTCGACGATATCGCGCAACGCTACGTGTGGTTCAACAAGGACATCGAGCAGGTTCAATTACTGAGCGCGGAAACGATCGACCCGAACGGTGTCGCGCATCCGGTCGGCCCCGAGGCGATCCGCGACGTGCAGGAACCCCGCTCGGCGGGCGCGCCGAGTTTCGAAGACGGGGTATTGCGCACGGTGATCTTTCCGGGTGTCGAACCTGGCTCGCGCGTGCATCTGGCGTTTCGCAAGACGCGTTCGAAGCCCCTGCAGGCCGGCACGTTCGCGTACCTGGTCGAACCGACGCGCGACCCCGTCGAGATGCAGCGGCTGATCTTCGACCTGCCCGCCGATGTGCCGCTGTATGCCGATGCGCGCGGCTATATCGCGCTGCCGCCCGTCACGGAAAACGGACGCACCCGCTACGAGTTCGACTACCGGCACGGTCCGTATGCGCCGCTCGAAGCGGGTGCAGTGGGCTATGCAAACTGGGGCGACCGGTTGATGGTGTCGACGGTGCCTGACTTCGCGAGTTTCGCCGTGCGTTATCGCGGTCCTGCTGCCGACGCGACAATGAACGACCCGGCGATCGTGCAACTCGCGCAGAGCCTGACCGCCGAGGCCGGCGACCCGCGCGCGAAAGCGCGGATCCTGTACGACTGGATGCGCCTGAATATTCGCTACGTCGCGCTGTTTCTCGGCGAGACGGCGGCGATCCCGCATAGGGCGATCGACATCCTGCACAACCGCTATGGCGACTGCAAGGATCACGTCGCGTTGTACAGCGCGCTCCTCGCTGCGGTAGGCATCCACAGCGAGGCCGTGCTGCTCAATCTCGGGCCGTACTACAGTTTGCCGTCCGTGCCGGGGTATGGCGAAAGCGCGATCAATCACGCAATTGTCTGGATTCCTGAGTTGTCGCTGTATGCGGATACGACGGCGGGTGGCGTCGCTTTTGGGTATTTGCCGCCAGGCGTGATGGACCGACCCGTTCTGCTGGTCGACGACGGCGTGTTATCGCGTACGCCGGCCACGCAGTTGCGTGAGCGGACGGCGCGCCTGCAAATTGACGTCGATGAGAATGGGGCGGCGAATTACGCTTACCGCGTGGAAGATGACGGCTACACCGCGGAGCTGGAACGCAACACGTTTCGGCGGGCAACACGGCAGCGCACGCAACAGATCGCGGCGAATCGTCTATTGCTGACCGGTTTGCATGGCACCGCGCAGTTGCGCACGAGCGACGTGGCCGCTACAGACGGACCGTTTTCCACCTCGATGCAGGGAACGGTCGAGCACTTTGTCTGGACCGACGGCACGACCGCCGTACCGGCCTTGACGAGCTTGTCCGGCGGAATGGCGGGGCAGGTGCAGGCGTGGCTCGCGGAGCCTGCCAGAACGCAGCCATGGGCTTGCGTTGGCGGGAACTTCGACGAGACGTTGGAAATGACGCTGCCGCGCTTCGTTCGGGTAACCGACGTGCCGCCGGATGCCACGGTGAACGATCGTTTCTTCGAATTTTCTTCCCGCTACGTGTTCGATCCCGCCGCGCGGGTCCTGCAGGTCAGGCGACACCTTCGAGCCGCGTTTGGGCATCAGATGTGCTCGGCCGATGAATTTGCCGGCGTGAAGGACGATCTGGTCCGCATCGAGCGGGATCTCGATGCCGAGGTGGTGGTGAAGGTTGTCAAATAGGCACGGGTGGCATCGGCGGTGCCAGTGGCAGCGGCGGTAAAAAGCACCGCCACTGCCGCACGAACAACCGCGCCGCGATGGGTAAAAGAAGACGCTTAACTTCCGCTCTTGGTCACGATCGGAACCCACGCCCCGTTCTTGACCTGGTACAGCGTGGAAGCGCCGCTCTTCAGCGCGCCGGTGTTGTCGAACGAAATCTTCCCGGTCACGCCGTCGTAATCGATCGCTTTGAGAACAGGTCGATAAACCGCTGGCGAGGTGGATTTGGCCTGCTGCATCGCCCTGATTGCGGCCCATGCCCCGTCATACCCAAACGGCGCGTACGACAGGATATCCACTCCAAACCGCTTCTTGAACTTCGCGGAAAAGTCCTTGCCGCCCGGCAATTGCGCCAACGGTCGGCCGTATTCCCAGGCCATCGCGCCTTCAGACGGGTCGCCGGCGAGCTTGATGAAGTCCTCGTCCATCACGCCGCCACCGCCCACCAGTTGCGCGTTCACGCCCAATTGCTTCATCCGCTTCGCGAAACCCGCCGCCTGGGTATCCAGGCCGCCGAAGAAAATCAGATCCGCATTGGCCGCCTTGATCTTGGTGATCTGCGTGCTGAAGTCCACCGCGTGATTGTCGGTGTATTCGCGCGTCACGATGTTGCCGCCATGCGCCTTCACCGCCTTCTCGAACTCGTCGGCCTCGCCTTGGCCGAACGCGGTGCGGTCGTCGATGATCGCGATGCGTTTAGCCTTCGTCACCTCTACGGCGTAGACGCCCGCGTTGCCGGCGTTCTGCGCATCGGTGGAAATCACCATGAAGGTGTTCGCGAAGCCACGTCCGGTAATGGTCGGATTGGTCGCGGCCGGATCGATCACCGGAATGCCGGCCTGCTCGTACACCTGCGAGGCGGGAATCGTCGTGCCCGAATTGAAGTGGCCCACGACCGCCGATACGCCCGCGTCAACCAGCTTCTGCGCGGCCTGCACGCCGATGCGCGGGTCGGCCTGGTCGTCCTCGGAGACGAGCTGGAATTGCGCGACCTTGTCGCCGATCTTGATCTTCTGCGCGTTGGCTTCTTCGATTGCAAGCCGGACACCGTTTTCCAGATCCTTCCCATAGCCTGCATTGGCGCCTGTCAGCGGCGCGGCGAAGCCGATCTTCACCGGCAGGTCGTCGGCGAAACTGGCCAGCGGCGCGATCGCGAAGGCAGCGCCAACAAACAGAGCAAGCGGTTTCAGCGTGTTGCGAAGACTCATGGTGTCTTTCTCCATCGACAGTTTCAGGTGTGAAAGCGGCAAGACGGTAACGTTGGATCGACGCGCAACTTGGGCGACGCGAAGAGGCGTTCACATGCCGGTCAATCTGGCACGAATATAGAAAGCCAATTTGCGACCGTCTTGGCAGTTCACAACGCTTTGAATGAGCATTTCGGCATAGGCCGCGCTGTGCTTAGGCTGGCGGCCGGTCCGCGGCGGAGCGCGGGTGCGGATTACGGCATATGCTTAAAAAGGAGGATGACCCTGTCCGCTGAAGAAGCGAAGGGGAGGCGGCCGGCAGAAGCGGCTCAGGAAACCGGCGCGAGCGCGCCGGTTTGACTGCGGCGGCACGGTCACGGAAACAGATTTCCGCGACCGTGCCAGCGATAATGCAAGAAACGGCCGAAGCGCTAAATACGACTGGCCACCCGCTAAAGCAACGCCTTCAATGCTCGCCTTGCTGGCGCAGCAACTCTTCACGCAGACGCAGGAGGGGCGCCTTGGTCTCGTCGTCGGCCCAGGTATCGAGATCGTCGATCGCGCGCTGGCAGCCGTCGAGCACCAGGTCGATATCCACCGGCACGCCGTTGTTCAACGCGAACTCGATAGTCTCGGCGAACTTCTGGCACTCGTCTTCGCCGTACGAAATGTCGAGGTTGTCGGCGATCACTTCGGCGATGTTGCTGCGCGCCTTGTCGTCGGCCGTCACCATCTCGACGATGCCGCGCGCCACCGCCGGCGAATAGTAAAGCGCGATGTCGAGCCACTGTGCGGGATCGAAGTCGGCCTGGTCGAACTGGTTCTCGAAGAACTCGATCGCTTCCTGCTCGTGCGCTTCGTCCGCGTCGACGCTTATGCACAACTGTTCAAAAAATTCTTCCCGCTCGCTGCGGATATAACCGTCCATCGATGCCTCGTCTGCTGAATGCCGGATGCCTGACACCCGGACGCCAGATGCCCGGACGCCAGCATGCCGGGCGCCCGGATACCGGATGCCTGAAAAAATGCGGTGCGGGCGGGTGATTGCCTCGCCCACGCGGCACGCATTATAGGACGCCCCGCTGACAAACGTGGCTCGCGCGCCGGGTGCGGGTTCGGCTGGCAACTGACGGGGTGCACCGGTGCGTGTCGAGCCGCGCCTGGATGCCAGGCGCCTACGCCGTCTCCGCGACCCAGGCGTCGAACCATTCACGCGGTTGCGCGATTTCGTTCTGTGCGGCCACCAGCTCCAGCTCGTAGCGTCCAGCCTGCCACGTCGCTTTCACCACCGCGTTCACGGCGGCCAGCGTGTGCTCGAAGGCCGCGCGGATCGAATCGCCCAGCAGCGTGCGCGCGACAAACACCGCGCTCGTCAGATCGCCGACGCCCACCGGCTGCCGCGCGAACGGGTAGAGCGGACGCTGCCCCATCCAGGCCTCGCGCTCGGTGACGACCAGCATGTTGAAACGGTCGGCGGGGCTGTTGCGGTCGAGCAGATGTTTGACCAGCATGAGTTTCGGTCCGCGGGCGATGACCTCGCGGCACGCGGTCACGGCTTCTTCGAGCGTGTCGATCTCGCGGCCCACGAGACGTTGCAACTCGGTATGGTTCGGCGCCATGGCGTCGGCCACCTCCGGCATGGTGCGCACCAGAAATTCCTGGATGCCCGGCTCGACCTTGCAGCCGCTCGCGGCACCCATGACCGGATCGCAGAAGTACCACGCGCGCGGATTGGCGGCCTTCACGGCCTTGACGATCTCCAGCACCGCTTGCGCCTGCTCGGGCGTGCCCAGATAGCCGGACAGCACGGCGTCGCAGCGCGGCAGCATGCCGATCGCGCCAATCCCTTCGATAAGCGCTTCCATTTGCGAAGCCTCGATCGCACCGCCGGTCCAATGACCGTACTGCGTATGGTTCGAGAACTGGACGGTATTGAGCGGCCAGACGTTGACGCCGAGCCGGCGCATCGGAAATTCGGCCGCGCTGTTCCCGGCGTGCCCGAAGACGACATGTGACTGGATGCTCAGAACGTTTTTCGTCATGGTGTGGCCCGCGCAAGCGATCATGCGCGATCAATGAGAACGGAAAGATGGCCGCGGTAACGAACCGGCCTTGGCCGGGCGCCCGAAGCGGCGTGGCTGTATCAGATGGTGCAAGAAAAACGCGTGATCTGCATACTCAGGAAACAATACATGAGTTTGTCACACGCGAGTTGATCCGGCCCCGTGTTGTTGGGCCGATTGTTGCGCCGAACCATCAAAAGGACGGCGTGGAATCAGACGAGTTCGCGATACAGCGCCAGATAGCGCTCGGCGGAGGCACTCCAGCCGAAATCCTGATGCATCGCGCGACGTTGCGCGGCTTTCCACTCGGTGCGGCGGTCATGGAGCGCAAACGCCCGGCGGATCGCCGCCGTCAGCCCCGTCGGCTCGAATCGTTCGAACACGAAGCCGGTGGCGAGATCGTCGGCGAGATTCTCGAGCGACGCGTCGACCACCGTGTCCGCCAGGCCGCCGACACAATGCACGAGCGGCAGCGACCCATAAGCTAGCGCGTAGAGTTGCGTCAGCCCGCATGGCTCGAAGCGCGACGGCACCGCGATCACGTCGCTGCCGGCGATGATCGTATGCGCGAGTGTTTCGTCGAAACCCAGCTCGACCGCCACCGATTCCGGATGCGTGTGCGCCACGCGTTTCAAACCGTTTTCGAGCGCCGGGTCGCCGGTGCCGAACACCACGAGCTGGCCGCCGCGTTTGACAATCTCCGGGACCGTCTCGAGCAGCAGGTCGAGGCCTTTCTGTTCGGTCAGCCGGCTCACCACGCCGAACAGCAGCGCATCGCTTTTTTGCGCGAGGCCGAAGCGCTTCTGCAGCGCCTCCTTGCAGGCCAGTTTGCCGGCCAGACGGGTATCCGTGTAGTGATCTTCGAGCAAGGCGTCGGTGGCGGGATTCCACACTGAGTAGTCGACGCCGTTCAGGATGCCGCTCAGATCGTGCGAGCGATGGCGCAGCAACCCGTCTAGCCCGCCGCCCTGGGCGAGTGTCTGGATTTCGCGGGCGTAGGTCGGGCTGACGGTAGTGATGCGGTCGCTGTAATAGAGGCCTGCCTTGAGAAACGACAACTGTCCATAGAATTCGACGCCGCGCATGCTGAAGAAGTCATCCGGCAGCGCCAGCTGGCCGAACTGGTGCGCCGGAAAAACGCCCTGATACGCGAGGTTGTGCACCGTGAAGACGCTGCGCGCGAACGAGCGCCCGTGCTGCCGTTCAGCCGCTTTCAGATAGGCGGGCGCGAGGCCGGCATGCCAGTCATGCGCGTGGACGATCTGCGGCGCCCACGCCGGGTCGAGGTGCTGCGCCAGTTGCGCGGCGACCCAGCCGAGCAGGGCGAAGCGTTGCGCATTGTCGCCGTACGGCACATGTTCGTCGTTCAGATAGGGGTTGCCGGGCCGGTCATACAGCGTGCCCGCGCGGATCACATAGACGATCAGGCCATTCGACGGCAGCGTGCCCTGTTCGAGCGTGACGCCCGGCGAGTCAAAACGGCGGCCCAGTTGCGCCACCGGACGCAGGTCGGTCAAACCGGCGACCACCGCCGGAAAGCCGGGCAGCAGCACCCGCACATCGGCGCCGCGCTCGATCAGCGCGGGCGGCAACGCGCCCGCGACGTCGGCGAGACCGCCCGTTTTGAGGAGGGGATACAGCTCGCTTGCGACGTGCAGGGCGCGAATCGTCATAGGCTCGGTCTCGTTCCTGTTAGTGCGGGTGTGCGTACGCTTTGCTTACGCGGCAAGACGGACTGCGGCAATGCCCGCCCGTGCGTTTGCCGTCCCGGCGAGGATCACGTTCCTTTCTGCCGCAGCGCTTCGGGCGTGACCAGTACTACGCCGTCCTCGGTGCGATAGAAGCGTTGGGCGTCGCTCACCGGATCTTCGCCGATCACCGTGCCGTCCGGAATGGTGCAGCCGCGGTCTATCACCACTTTTTGCAGCCGGCAGCTCGCGCCGACGGTGACCTGCGGCAATAAGACTGCCTCATTGATATTACAGAACGAACTCACTTTCACGTTCGACGACAGCACCGAGCGGGAAATCTGCGAACCGGAAATCACACAGCCGCCGCAGACGATCAGATTGTTGCCGGTGCCTTGCAGACCTTTCATGTCGCGTACGAACTTGGCGGGCGGCAACTGTTCCTGATACGTCCAGATCGGCCAGTTGCGGTCGTACAGGTCGAGCGTCGGGATGGTGGAGGCCAGGTCAAGGTTTGCTGCCCAGTAGGCGTCGATCGTGCCGACGTCGCGCCAGTACGGCTCCACGGTCGGGTCCGACGACACGCACGACATGCTGAACGGATGCGCGATCGCCGTGCCTTGCGTGACGACGCGCGGCAGGATGTCCTTGCCGAAGTCGTGTTCGGTCTCGACGCTCGAGATGTTCTCTTCAAGCAGCGAATACAGGTAATCGGCACTGAACACGTAGATGCCCATGCTGGCGAGCGCCGAATCCGGGCGGCCCGGCATGGCGGGCGGATCGGCGGGTTTTTCGACGAAGCCGGTCACGCGGCGGTTTTCATCGACCGCCATCACGCCGAAGGCCACCGCGTCCATGCGCGGCACCTCGATGCAGCCGACCGTGCAATCCGCGCCGCTTTCCGCGTGATCGGCAATCATGCGCGTGTAGTCCATCTTGTAGATATGGTCGCCCGCCAGCACCACCACGTATTTCGGCCGGATCGAGCGAATGATGTCGAGATTCTGGAACACCGCGTCCGCAGTGCCGCGGTACCAGTGGGCGCCTTCCACACGTTGCTGCGCCGGCCAGAGGTCGATGAATTCGCCGAATTCGCCGCGCAGGAAGCCCCAGCCGCGCTGCAGGTGGCGCAATAGCGAGTGCGCCTTGTACTGCGTGACGACAGCGATGCGCCGGATGCCGGAGTTCAGACAATTGGAGAGCGCGAAGTCGATGATCCGGTATTTGCCGCCGAAGTGCACCGCCGGTTTGACGCGCTTGTTGGTAAGCGGCCCGAGCCGCGTGCCCCGTCCGCCCGCGAGGACGATGGCGAGGGTAGTGCGTTGCAGATCGTTCAGCCGTGCCGGAGTTTCCATGTCTGTCTCCTGATTAGTATGCCCCGGATGTCCTGTTCGCCTTGTTCTGTTCCGCTGCGCGCTGCCATTGATTCGTGCTGCCAGGCGGGTCCGTCTTCGCGGTCCGTCTGCTAGTTCTAGCACTGATTTGCCGCGGACGAATAGTCTGAATTGTGCGGATGCCGCTCGCGCACCCGCATTGCGCACGATCAACCCATGCACGGGGCGACTCCGTGCGGCACGACACATTGTGCGTGAGGTGAGCCGCCGCAATATGCGTGCCACACCGGCCGGTGCCGCTATGAGCCTGCGCGCGCGGCTGCACAGTCTGGCGGCGCGTCGTAGAATCGTCCGCTCCGAACGGGGTTCGGGCGTTGGCTTGCTAGCGCGCGCGGCCTGCATGCTTCCCGTTGATTTCTCTTTGCAAGAAAACGATCGATGAATTTTCGCCGCCAGTCTTTGTTCGCCATGCTGAGCGCCTGCGTGCTCGCCGCCGCGCCAGGTGTTTTCGCCGCCACGCCAGCCAGCGGGGCCGTTGCGAATCGTTCTGTTAGTCCTGTTCGTCCCGTAAGTGCCGTTAGTCCTGTTAGTCCCGCTAGTCAGCCGGGTTCCACGGCAGGCGGCGCTGGGCCGGCTGCCGCCGTCGACAACAGCGGCCCGGCGTACGGCCCCGAGTTGCAGGGATTCAACTATCCGGCGCCGGTCGAGCAGTACGACTTCACGTCACAAGGCGTGGCGCTGCATATGGCGTACATGGATATCAAGCCGGAGCACGCGAACGGCCGCACGGCTGTGTTGCTGCACGGCAAGAACTTCTGCGCGGCGACGTGGGACGCGACCATTCATCGTCTGAGCGACGCCGGTTATCGGGTGATCGCGCCGGACCAGATCGGCTTTTGCAAATCGAGCAAGCCCGAGCACTATCAGTACAGCTTTCAGCAACTCGCGCGCAATACGCATGTGTTGCTCGCATCGCTTGGCGTGACCGACGCGACCGTGATCGGCCACTCGACCGGCGGCATGCTTGCGATCCGCTATGCGCTGATGTATCCGCATGAGACTCAGCAACTGGTGCTGGTCAATCCGATCGGTCTTGAGGACTGGAAGGCGAAGGGTGTCCCGTCGTTATCCGTCGACCAATGGTACGAGCGCGAGCTGAAGACGACTGCAGACAGCATTCGCCGCTACGAGCAGGCGACCTACTACGCCGGCCAGTGGCGCGCCGACTATGAACCGTGGGTGCAGATGCTTGCCGGGATGTACCGGGGCCCGGGCAAACAGGTCGTGGCGTGGAATTCCGCGTTGCTGTACGACATGATTTACACGCAACCGGTGGTGTATGAACTGGGCCACCTGAGCATGCCGACGCTTTTGCTGATTGGCCAGAAGGACACGACCGCGATTGGCAAGGATGCCGCGCCACCGGAGGTGCGCGCGAAGATCGGCCATTACCCGGAACTGGGCAAGGCTGCTGCCAAGGCGATTCCGCACGCGACGCTCGTCGAATTCGCCGAATTGGGGCACGCACCGCAGATGCAGGACCCACAGGCGTTTCATAAGGCGCTGCTGGATGGGTTGGCGGCGGTGCCGGCTAATCGGTGAGTTTCAGCGCGCCGTTTGAGTGTTGGCCGAATTTCGAGCCAGGGCGTGAGCTTGAGTTGAAGCCTTGAATCGAGCTTGAACTCGCATGGCCTGACCGGGTGTGGTGATGAACGCGGCGGGGCGACCCGATGTTCATGTATTGAGGGCAGCCATCCAATCGGCGAAAAAAGAAGGGCGGCCTTTACTGATACAGGTCGCCCTTCTTGTTACTTGTCGGCGTTGTTACTTAACGGCGCCCAACTCTTCGCGTACTTGCGCGCCGATTTCGAACGACCGCACCCGCGCTTTGTGGTCGTAGATCTGTGCGGTCAACATCAATTCGTCCGCGCCCGTCTGATCGATAACAGATAGCAGTCCTTCGCGGACCACATCGCGATCGCCGATCACGGAGCAGGCGAGCGAATGCGCGACGCCGTTCAACTCCATCTCCGACGCTTCAAGCCGCTCGACTGGCGGCTGCAACTGACCGGGCGTGCCGCGCCGCAGATTGATGAACTGCTGCTGTAGCGACGTGAACAGACGCCGCGCTTCTTCGTTGGTATCGGCTGCGAAAAGATTGACGCCGACCATCGCGTAGGGCTTATCGAGCGTCGCCGACGGACGAAATTGTTCGCGATAGACCTTGAGCGCGGTGAACATGTGAATCGGGCGCGAAGTGCGACGCGAACGCGAACGGCAGACCGAGTGCCGCAGCCAGTTGCGCGCTGTATAGCGACGAGCCGAGCAGCCACAGCGGCACATGCAGACCTGCGCCGGGGACCGCGCGAATGCGCTGGCCTGGCACGGGGTCGGCGAAATAGCGTTGCAACTCGACGACGTCGTCGGGGAAGGACTCTGCGCTATTTTGCAGATCGCGGCGCAGCGCGCGGGCGGTGTTCTGATCGGTGCCGGGTGCGCGGCCGAGGCCCAGGTCGATGCGGTTCGGGTAGAGGGAGGCGAGGGTACCGAACTGTTCCGCGATGACGAGCGGTGCGTGGTTCGGCAGCATGACGCCGCCGGAGCCGACGCGGATTGTCTTTGTGCCACCGGCGACGTGGCCGATCACCACTGCGGTGGCCGCGCTGGCGATGCCGGTCATGTTGTGGTGCTCTGCGAGCCAGAAGCGGCGGTAGTGCCAGCTTTCCGCGTGCTGGGCGAGGTCGAGGGTGTTTCTGAACGCGTCGGCGGGGGTGGCGCCTGCGGCGACCGGTGCCAGGTCGAGAACCGAGAAGGGGATCATTTTCTCTTCATTTGATGTTTCGGGCGCTTTCGCGCGATGGGGCATTGTGGCAAAGGTTTGGGTTTTCTGCTGATGGGTGGGGGATGTCCACGTTCGTGGAAGGGTTGGGTTTTTGCCTGTTCAGGCTGGGGGTGCCTGCGCGGCGCTTGTTTCGTCTGTTTGCCTGCGGCGTTGGGCCTTGCCTGGATTGTTTGCCTGCGGGGCGCTTGTTGTCTGTATGCCTACGGCGTTGGCCTTTCCTTGATTTGATATTGGATTATTAGCGTTGCCCCTGTGCGGGGCGGGCACCTACTTTTCTTTGCCTGCCGCAAAGAAAAGTAGGTAAAAGAAAGCGGCTCGAACCCCCTGCTAAG
>NZ_JAQQDU010000082.1:0-35659 GCF_046027825.1 Paraburkholderia sediminicola | reverse complement strand
AGGTCCGCCCGATGAGCCTGCCGCTATCTAGAGCCGCAAGTCGGATGCAATCCGTTGCGTAGCTGTGTCGCGGGTTGCTCGTGTGCCGGGGCTACGCCGCCTTCAGGAAACGCCTCCTCCAGTTGTCAGGGTAGGTCAGGGTTACTCAGGTGTCGAGTCATGCGGTGAGCTCCTCGCGCGGTGTGGCGAGCGACATTGCGAGCCGGCTGATGTCCCAGATGAACCCGCTGAGTTCGCGGGCGACCGCGACCACCGCGATGTTCTTCTGCTTGCCGCGCGCGACGAGCTTGCGATAACGCCGGCACAGGCGAACCTGCGCGTCCCAGGCGCGATCAACGATGGGCTTCGGAATGCCTTCGTGCCGGCGCTGGATCTCGGGACTCACGCGGGCCGGGTGCTGGTAGCTCCAGGCCGCTTCGATGAGCAGCTTGCTGGCATAGCTGTTGCCGTTCTTGGTAATGCTGCCCTGACGGCGCTTGTCGCCCGACGAGTGCTCGCAGGGCGTGACACCGAGCCAGGCCATGAGCTGGCGGGGGTGCGCGAAGCGTGACAGATCACCCAGCTCGGCGAGTATGCCCACCGCCGTGGTGAACTGCACGCCGCGCATCGTCTGCAGGGCGAGGACGACCGGATAGAAGCGCCAGTTGACGACCACCTCGCGCAACGCGGCTTCGAGACGCTCGCATTGCGCGAGACGGTCCTCGATCGTGCGCCGAAGCTCGTCGAACGCCAGTTGCTGCCAAAGGCTGTCGAACGAAAACGCGCTCAGCCAGCGCCGGTGCGCGGGACCCCAGTCGGCCCGGCCCGCATAGCGCACCCCATGCGAGAGCAGGAAGGCCTTCAGCCGTTGCCGGGCGCGCTTCAGATCGTCTTTGGCGCTCACCCACGCACGTGCCAGATCGCGGAACGCTTCATCGTCCACGGTGGGCACGTACACGGCTGACAGGTCGCCGGCACGCAGCGAGCGCACGAGCTTGACTGCATCGCGTCGATCCGTCTTGACACGTTCACCCGGCTTTCTGGGAATCAGCGACGGTGCGCACACGATGCAGTCGAAGCCCTTGTGCACGAGCTGACGGTAAAGCCCATAGCCGCACGGGCCCGCCTCGTAGACGACGCGTATGCGGCGCGCTTTGGACTGCAGGCGTTTGCACAGCCGATCGATGTCGGCCTGCGTCGTCCCGGTCTTGCCGAGCACCTCGACCTCACCCGAGCCGAGGGCATAGGCGACCGTGATCGACTCCTTGTGAACATCCAGTCCAACGTACACCGTGCTATCGTTTTCCATGCTGGCCTCCGTGCCGGAAATCACCGGGTGTGGCGCTGTCCACACCGTGCGGCTCTGGCAGAAATGCTAACCCGCGTTGGGTTTATCACGGCGGGCCAGCCTCTGCCTCACGGAAATGGAATGGACGCCTCCCACCCCGCGAGTGGTGGAAGCGATGAACAGACACACATACTCACTCACGGACCGACCGTATCGGTACGGTCGGAATGGAAGATCATTGAGGTCTTCAGAGCCAACCGGAGGAGGTCTGCCATGAACCATACGGCCATAGGCGTCGACATCGCCAAAAGCGTCTTTCAGGTGCACTGGGTCGACCCGCACACAGGTGAAGTTGTCAACAAGTCAGTCAAGCGAGACAGGTTTCTCGACTACCTCGCGAACCGGGAACCTTGCCTGATCGGAATGGAAGCGTGTGGCGGTGCCCAGCATTGGGCTCGCCAGCTCACGAAGATGGGTCACCTGGTGAAGCTGATGCCGCCGAAATTCGTCAAGGCGTTCAACATCGGCAACAAGAACGATCCAGCGGATGCGCGCGCCATCTGGATGGCCACGCAGATACCCAGCAAGCCGGTCGCGGTCAAGACAGAAGCGCAGCAGGCCGTGCTGGCACTGCACCGCATGCGGCAGCAACTGGTGAAGTTCCGCACGATGCAGATCAACAGTCTGCGAGGCCTGCTGACCGAGTACGGCGAAGTGATGGGCAAGAGCCGCGAGGCCCTGGACAAGGCGATACCGGGAATTCTGGCAAAGCTGTCGGATCGTTTGCCTGCCATGCTGATCGATACGTTGCGGGAGCAGTGGAGTGGCCTGACGGGGCTGGATCGGCAAATTGCCGGGATCGAACAACGCCTGCAGGCATGGATGAAAGACGACGTCGCATGCCAGACACCGGGCGTCGGCTTGTTGAGCGCCACGGCGGCTGTCGCGACGATGGGCGACGCGAAGGCCTTTCGCTCCGGTCGGGAATTCGCCGCCTGGCTCGGCCTGGTGCCCAAACAAACGGGCTCTGGGGGCAAGGTTCAACTGCTGGGTATCAGCAAGAGAGGCGACACCTACGTGCGAACGCTGCTGATCCACGGCGCCCGTAGTGTGCTGCGACATCCAGACAGGGCTGGCGCATGGGTCGAGCAGCTCGGCAAACGCCGACCGTTCAACGTGGTAATCGTGGCGCTAGCTAACAAAATCGCAAGAACCATCTGGGCACTTCTCGCCCACGACAGGCAGTACGCGAGGGAGTACGTGAGCTCAAAACCTCTTTAAAGAATTTGCGTTGCACAGGAGCTGTTCTCACAGGTGGCAAGTCGATAGGTTGCGTTGGCAATCGCGTGCAATGACAAGATAGGTCGGACCGGGACTCCCTAAACCTGGGTATGACGAAGAGCTTTTAGCTCGACACGGAAATGAGGTGGGAGTCAGCGGATTTCATCGGGGCCAGCAGCCGAATGATTGGCTGCAACAGGCCGGATATAAAGCAGCAACCGCCCCATCAAGTCATGCACATGAAAAACCTTCGCAAAAAGGGAGGCGTCCATATAAAGTCATACTGACTAGAGCTTTGCCGTGAAACGAGCAGGTCAGCAGCCGTTGCAAGGCTTTCACCTTGTTCCAGCGGCCTTCCTTGGTTGCCTTCACGATACGCGCCTGCATTCTTTTGACCACGCTGTATGCCTTGACCCAGTCAATGCTGTGCCACGACAGTGCGTGGTCGGCCAGTGCACACGTCGACTGCCCGTTCATTTGCTTTCCAGCCCTCAAGGATCATGCCGGTTATCTCGTGATGAGAGACCAGTTGGAAGTCTGCCCACTTTCGTGTCGGGTAATGTCTCAACCCGTATCCACGCCATTACAGCCCGGCATTCGCTTTCTCCAACCTCCTTTACCCACTCCGCCAACAGCTTTCCTGGCGGTCGGCCTGCCCAGGGGGCGGCGAGATGGGCTTACCCTGTTCCGCTATCGCAACGGGATGGCGACGGTTCCCTCTTTACGCCGGCGACACAATGTTCTGCGTGCGTCCATAACAGACTGTCCGCACCCGATCGCATAGCTTTTGCCCTCAGCCTGACAGCATCTTTGGCTGGACTGTATTCACGACGCTTGCGAGAATTCACTTTCGTTAACCATGCCACCCGAGCCCTTCCGGCTCCCGCATTGATGCTTGCAGGTGTCGCCTCTGCCTCACGGCTCGGACTAGGTCTCTCGACCCCGGTTGGTGTCCTCGATGCTCCGCACCCCGCCGTTACCGGCGACGCACGATCGAGTAGGCTACTGCTGGCAGAACAGCAGGTCTTGTCCGATTGCTATCGGCACGACAGTTGTGATAGCGACCTTCAGGTCGCACCTGTATAAATATACAGTATAGTATCCCGCTGCAACCTGGCCTTTGGCGTGTCCTCCCGCTGGCCGGGTATCCCGAACTTGCGCGGTCGCGAGGCGTCCGTGAGAGGTGGTCCACTCATTCAGACGGTCGGAAAAATTGGCTTCCAATAACCTAATCCGCATTCGCGGCGCGCGCCAGCACAACCTGAAGAACGTCGATCTCGACGTACGAACCGGTGAAATGACGGTCGTCACCGGCCCATCCGGCTCCGGCAAGTCGAGCCTCGTGTTCGACACGTTGTACGCGGAGGGGCAGCGGCGCTATGTCGAAACCTTCAGCGCCTACGCCCGGCAGTTTCTCGACCGCATGGACCGGCCGCAAGTCGACCGGGTCGACGGCGTGCCGCCTGCCATCGCGATCGACCAGACCAACCCGGTGCGGAGTTCGCGTTCCACTGTCGGCACCATGACGGAGCTCAACGATCACCTGAAGCTTCTCTACGCGCGTGCGGCCGAACTGTTCGATCGCAAGTCGGCGCTGCAGGTGCGCCACGACACGCCCGAAACGATCTATGCCGAGCTGCTCGAGCGTACTGCGGAGCATGATCCGCGGCTGGTCGTCACGTTTCCTGTCGAATTGCCGGACACGGCGTCCGAGCAGGAAGTGGAGCAATGGCTCTCCGCGAGCGGTTACACGCGCGTGCAGGCCCAGCGCGAAGTCGATTCGCCCACCGGCAAGCGCAAGCTGCTCGACGTGGTGGCCGACCGCTTCCGCTTAAGCGCGGTCGAGAAGCCGCGCGTGGTCGAAGCGATCGAGGCATCGCTCAAGCGCGGTGGCGGCCGCGTCAACATCTACGTGCTGCCTGCCGCGCCGGAGGCGCCGGAGGCGCCGGAGGCGAAAGAACCGGAACCGCAAATCTGGCGCTTCTCAACCGGCCTGCACAGCCCCGAGAGCGACCTGCGCTATGCGGATCCGCAGCCGGCGCTGTTCTCATTCAATTCGGCTTACGGCGCATGCGAAGTCTGCCGCGGTTTCGGCCGCGTGATCGGCGTCGACCTCGGTCTGGTGATTCCCGACGCACGCAAGACGCTGCGCGACGGCGCGATCAAGCCCATGCAAACACCGGCCTGGAAAGAGTGCCAGGACGACCTGATGCGCTACGCGGCGAAAGCGGATATTCGCCGCGGCACGCCTTGGGGCGAGCTGACGGACGCCGAGCGCGACTGGGTCATCAACGGTTCGCCGGACTGGAACGGCAAGTGGCAAAGCCATTGGTACGGCGTTAAACGCTTCTTCGAATATCTCGAATCGAAAGCGTACAAGATGCACATCCGCGTGCTGCTGTCGAAGTACCGCAGCTATACGCCGTGCGAGACCTGTGGCGGCGCGCGGCTGAAAACGGAATCGCTGTTATGGCGCCTCGGCAACAGGCAGAATGCGGACGAGGTGCTCGCGGCCGACAAGCGCTTCATGCCGCGCGGCGTCGAGTGGACGCGGGCGCAGCTCGAGGCGTTGCCGGGTCTGACGGTGCACGATCTGATGCTGATGCCGATCGAGCGCATCCGGCGTTTCTTCGACGAGATCAACCTGCCGAGCGCACTGCTCGACGACGCACTCAAGCTGTTGCTCGCCGAAGTGCGCACGCGCCTCAAATATCTGTGCGACGTCGGCCTCGGGTATCTGACACTCGACCGGCAAAGCCGTACGCTGTCGGGCGGCGAGGTGCAGCGGATCAACCTGACCACGGCGCTCGGCACGTCACTGACCAAAACCCTGTTCGTGCTCGACGAGCCGAGCATCGGCCTGCATCCGCGCGATCTGAACCGGATTGTCGAAGCCATGCATCGGCTGCGCGACGCGGGCAATACGCTGGTGGTGGTCGAACACGATCCGTCGGTGATGCTCGCGGCGGATCGTCTGATCGACATGGGCCCGGGGCCAGGCGAGCGCGGCGGCTCGATCATTTACGACGGCGCGCCTGAGGCGATCCGCTCGTCTGGCACGCTGACCGGTGAATACCTGGGTGGTCGCCGGCATGTGGCGGACGCGGCGCACTGGTCGCAGCGTCCGGTGGATGAAAGCACGCCGCGCATCGTGCTCGAAGGGGCAACCGAACACAACCTGCGTGACGTCACCGTTGAGATTCCGCTGCAGCGGCTCGTCTGTGTGACGGGCGTGTCGGGCTCCGGCAAATCCACCTTGCTGCAGGACGTTTTGTATCCGGCCATGGCGCGGCACTTCGGTCTCGCCACCGAATCGCCCGGCGCATTCAAGCGCCTGACGGGCGCCGACCAGGTCACTGACGTGGTATTCGTCGACCAGTCGCCGATCGGCAAGACCGCGCGCTCGAATCCGGCCAGCTACGTCGGCGCCTTCGACGAAATCCGCAAGCTCTTCGCCAAGGCACCGCTCGCGCAACAACGCGGTTACGGCCCCGGCATGTTCAGCTTCAACTCGGGCGACGGGCGCTGCCCGACCTGCGGCGGCTCGGGTTTCGAACACATCGAAATGCAGTTCCTGAGCGACGTCTACCTGCGCTGCCCGGATTGCGATGGGCGCCGCTATCGCGCCGAGCTGCTCGAAGTGAAAATCGAGCGCGGCGAGCCGGCGCGTGCTTTGAGCATTGCCGACGTGCTGGAATTGACGGTAAGCGAAGCCACCGCTTACTTCTCCAAGGATGCTGAAGTATTGCGTGTGCTGCAGCCGATCGTCGACGTGGGTCTCGAATACGTGAAGCTCGGCCAGCCGGTGCCCACGCTGTCCGGCGGCGAAGCGCAGCGGCTCAAGCTTGCCGGCTTCCTCGCGGAGTCGGCGCAGGCGCGCACCGCGCGCAGCGCGAAGCAGGCGGTCGCAAAGCGCCTGTTCATGTTCGACGAGCCGACCACCGGCCTGCATTTCGACGACATCGCCAAGCTGATGCAGGCGTTCGGCAAACTGCTGGCGAGCGGCCATTCGCTGATCGTGATCGAACACAATCTCGACGTGATCCGTGCGGCCGACTGGCTGATCGACCTCGGTCCTGAAGGCGGTGACGGCGGCGGCAGGGTGCTGTGCGCGGGCACGCCGGAAGACGTCAAGCTCTGCCCGGAATCGCATACCGGCGAGGCACTGCTGCAATACGACCGCGCCATGAACGCCGCAGCCGATCCGGCGTCGCAAGGCATCCCGCTGCAAAAAGCGCTGAGCGCGGCGCGTGCGCGGCGGGCTATCGAAGGCGAGGACGTGGTGCGCATCGTCAATGCGCGCGAGCACAATCTGAAAGCGCTGGATGTGGATATTCCGCACGGCAAGTTCAACGTGATTACCGGCGTGTCCGGCTCGGGCAAGTCCACGTTGGCCTTCGATATTCTGTTCCACGAAGGGCAGCGCCGATACCTCGAATCGCTCAACGCGTACGCACGTTCCATCGTGCAGCCGGCCGGGCGGCCCGAGGTCGATGCGGTGTATGGCATTCCGCCCACCGTCGCCATCGAACAGCGTTTGTCGCGCGGCGGCCGCAAGAGTACGGTGGCGACTACATCCGAAGTCTGGCACTTCCTGCGCCTGCTGTATGTGAAGCTCGGTCTGCAACATTGCATTCACGACGGCACGCCGGTCACGTCGCAAAGCGTCGAATCGATCGCGGCGCAATTGCTGCGCGATCACAAAGGGCAGCACGTCGGTTTTCTCGCGCCGCTGGTTGTGAACCGCAAGGGCGTCTATACCGATCTCGCGAAGTGGGCGAAAGCGCGCGGCAATACGCATCTGCGTGTGGACGGCGAGTTCGTGCCGGTGGACCCGTGGCCGAAGCTCGATCGTTTCTGCGAGCACACCATCGAGTTGCCGGTGACCGACCTTGTCGTGTCGCCGGACAACGAAGCGGAACTGCGTCAGGCGCTCGACCAGACGCTGGAAATCGGCAAGGGTGTCATGCATCTGCTGGCGCCGCTCGACGGTTTGCACGACGCGATCAGTGGCGGCCATCCCACGGCGAAACTCGGCACCGTGAAGGTGCTGTCCACCAAGCGCGCCTGCCCGGTATGCGGCACGAGCTATCCCGAACTCGACCCGCGCATGTTCTCGTACAACAGCAAGCATGGCTGGTGTACGACGTGCGTCGGCACGGGCCTCGCGTTGACGCGCGAACAACGCGCGGCGTACGACGACACGGTAATCGTCGACGACAACCGCGGCCGCGAGCAGAGCTTGCCGTCCGAGGAACAGGAACCGGAAGGTCTCGTCGACGAACCATGTGCGGATTGCGCCGGTACGCGGTTGAACCCAACCGCACGCGCGGTGACGTTCGGCGAGCAGGCCATTGTCGACGTCGCACAATGGACGGTGTCCGACACGCGCGCATGGATCGACACGTTGGAGATGACCGGTCGGGACGCGGAAATCGCGCGCGACGTGGTCAGCGAAATCGGCAGCCGTCTGCAATTTCTGGAGGAAGTCGGGCTCGGTTATCTGAGTCTCGATCGCGCGGCGCCGAGCCTGTCAGGCGGCGAAGCGCAGCGTATCCGGCTTGCCGCGCAACTGGGCAGCAACCTGCAAGGCGTGTGTTACGTACTCGACGAACCGACCATCGGCCTGCATCCGCGCGACAACCAGATTCTGCTCAACGCCTTACGAAAACTGGGCGAAAAGGGCAATACGCTGGTGGTGGTCGAGCATGACGAAGACACGATTCGGCGTGCTGATCACATCATCGATATCGGGCCGGGCGCGGGTAAACGCGGCGGCACGCTGGTCGCGCAGGGCAGCGTAGCCGATCTGTCAGCGCAGCCCGATTCGCTGACCGGCCAGTTCCTCGCTCATCCGATCGTGCATCCGTTGCAGCCGCGCCGCGAAGTGGTTGCGGCGGGCAAGCGCGTAGCCGCAGTGCCGGAGAACTGGCTGACGGTGCATGGCGGCAAGTTGCACAACCTGCAGAACGTCACCGTCGGCATTCCGCTGTCACGGCTGGTGGCGGTGACCGGTGTGAGCGGTTCGGGCAAATCGACGCTCGCGCGCGACGTGTTGATGGCCAATTTGCTGGATGCCGTAGGGCGCTCGGTGTTGTCGTCGCCGGCCACGCGGCGCGCGCGTGCGGCGGCCGAGACCCAGCCGGCGGCCAACCGGCGCTCGAGCGTGTTGGCGCGCACGGCGCCGCGCGCACCGCTGAACGTTACGCATGCATGGCAGGGGTGCGATTCGATCACAGGCTGGGAAAGCATCGACCGTGTGCTCGAAGTCGATCAGACACCGATCGGCAAAACACCGCGATCGTGTCCGGCGACCTACATCGGCGTGTGGGATGCGATCCGCAAGCTGTTCGCCGGTACGCTCGAAGCGCGTGCGCGTGGCTACACGGCATCGCGTTTCTCGTTCAACACCGGCGAAGGACGTTGCCCCGCGTGCGAAGGGCAGGGCGTGCGTACCATCGGCATGAGCTTCCTGCCCGACGTGAAGGTTCCGTGTGACGTTTGCCACGGGCAGCGCTTCAACCCGGAGACGCTGGCGGTCACGTGGCGCGGCAAGAATATCGGCGACGTGCTGACCATGGAAATCGACGAAGCCGTCGAGTTCTTCGCGCCGATCTCGAACATCGCGCATCCATTGCAATTGATGAAAGATGTCGGGCTCGGTTACCTGACGCTCGGCCAGCCTTCGCCTACGTTGTCGGGCGGCGAAGCGCAGCGTATCAAGCTCGTTACCGAATTGAGCAAGGTGCGCGACGACATCACGCGGCGTGGTCAGAAGGCGCCTCACACGTTGTATGTGCTGGACGAACCGACTGTCGGCTTGCATATGGCGGATGTCGCGAAGCTGATTCGCGTGCTGCATCGTCTCGCGGATGGCGGTCATAGCGTCGTCGTCATCGAGCACGATCTCGACGTGATTGCAGAGGCAGACTGGATCATCGATCTCGGCCCGGAAGGCGGTGTGGGTGGCGGCACGATTGTCGCCGCTACGGATCCCGAAGGTCTGACTCGTGTCGCCGCCAGCCACACCGGCGCAGCATTGCGTCCCGTGCTCGCGCGAACGCAGAACGACAATGCCGGGGCGGTGGCCGAGGGAACCAACGGTTGAGACATCGGAGCGGCGCAATCGACGTTGCGCTGCTCCGGCCAGGTCGTTCAGTCTGGATGACCGCTCGCGTTGATTGACGCGCAGCCAACTTCCACTCGAGTTTTACAAATGCGCGGTGTCGAGGCGCCCGGCGAGTCCAAGCCGGGCATTATCGCTCTCGTCGGCTATATGTAATTAATTGGAATATATTTGTAATTATATAAATGGCGTAATTGAAATGTGTATTTAGAGTGTCGTAAATACCGCTAAAAAGATTTTCAAACGCAGTTTTCCTTCTGCTATCTTCTCGCCTTCGACGCCAGCCCTCCGCTGGTGCTCGACCATCACGTTAGACATGCTGTTCGCGATCCGCGCCGGTTGCCACGCAGCCATCGCGAAAGGCCCGCCGGGCGGGCTTTCGCGCTATGTATTACCAGCGGATTTGTCAGCGGCTCATGGCGTGCCATGGGCCGCTGCATTAGCGGCTGTGTCCCAATTAGCGAGCCGCGCAAGGTGTGCTCGCCTCCGTTCGACGTGCGCTTATTCTTTTAAAACGACGCGAATACGGTATTAGTTAGAGTGACCTCTCTAAACTTAGTATGTTCCCATCAAAAAAAGTTTGACCCCGCATTTTTTGTCCTGCTATTGTTGCCTCCCATGAAACGCAGGTGACAATCGCGCAAAAAGTTCAGGAGTCGCAGCGCGCTTCGATCGAATTGTCTCCAGCCATTCATGCCCGACGGAAATGAGCGGGTCGAACGCCATCTATTAGTAGTTCTACTTAGATGACCGTTCGACTGATGCGAATTGCCGCTGCGGCGTCGTACGACTGCACCCGTGCCGATGAATCAGGGTTGGTCCCTATGGATTAAATGTAGGAATGCGAACTACAGGCATGGGCGCGAGTGCGATCATCTGAAGTGAATGTTGGTTGCCGTATGTAAGCGCGCTGCAGTGACAGAAATGGACGGTTCACGCCGGAGGAGTAAAGGTGGGTACGAAAGTCGAAGGGCAATTTCCGGCAGTAACGGCCCGTATGGAGAGGCCAGGTCGCCCGCGTGAGTTTGGGCGCAAGCAGCAAAACCCAGTACGCCGCTTCGGCGGTATCGCAGTGGTTCTGCTGCTGCACATCGTGTTGATCTATGCACTCATCAACGGCCTTGCCACCAAGGTTGTGCAGGTCATCCAGCATCCTATCGAAACGAAAATCATCGAGCCGGTGAAGCCGCCTCCGCCGCCGCCGTTGCCCACCGTGCAACTGCCGCCGCCGAAGTTCGCACCGCCGCCGCCGCCGTTCGTGCCGCCGCCGGAAGTGCAGGTGCAAACGCCGCCCCAGCCGACCATTACGCACCAGTCCGCACCGGTCGTGTCGGCACCCGCCGTGGCGGCCGCACCGCCGGCGCCGCCCGCGCCGAGCAAGCCGGTGAGCACTGAAGTCGGCGTGGTGTGCCCGAACTCGGATCAGATCCGTTCGTCGATTCGCTACCCGAAGGAAGCGCAGGAGAACAACGTGACGGGTGATGTGCTGGTTGAATTCGTCGTCGACCCACAGGGCCATATTACGAATGAACGTGTTGCCAAGTCTTCGGAAGATTCCTCACTCGATCGCGCTGCGTTCAACGCGGTCAAGCAGTTCACGTGCGTTTCCCAAGGCCAGGCTGTCCGTGTGCAAGTTCCGTTCTCGTTTAACCTGAACTGAAACCCACAGGCTGTTCGGTACCGGTAGCGATTTATCAGTCTTGGTTTAGAAGTTGTACTAATGAACTTGGAGCAGGCATGAAAAAGCGTACTCTCGCCGCATTGGCGGCAACCCTGTTGTTCGCCGTGACCACGGTGGATACCTTTGTGGCACCGCACATGGCCCACGCGCAAGCTAGCGACGCCACCGCGTCGGCTACGGCGCCCGCCACCGCCGCACCGCAAACGGCCGCCCCGGCCGCAGATGAAGCGGTACCGCCGCCGGCACCGGCCACGTCCGAAACCGTCAATAACCCGTATGGTCTTGGCGCGCTCTGGAAGAACGGCGACTTCGTCGCACGCTTCGTGCTGATTCTGCTGGTGCTCATGTCGATGGGCAGCTGGTACATCATGATCACCAAGTTCTTCGAGCAGTTCCGTGCGAACCGTCGTGCGAAGAGTGCCGACGAGCAACTGTGGACTGCACCGTCGCTGGTCGAAGGCACGAAGCTGCTCGACGAAGCGTCGCCGTTCCGCTTTATCGCCGAAACGGCGATCGAAGCCGGCGAACACCATGACGAAGCCTTGCTCGAAGCCGTCGACCGCAACACGTGGATCGATACCTCGGTCGAGCGTGCCATCACCAACGTGTCGAATCGTCTGCAGGACGGTCTGGCTTTCCTCGGCACGGTCGGTTCGACAGCGCCGTTCGTCGGTCTGTTCGGCACGGTGTGGGGGATTTATCACGCACTGACGGCAATCGGTATCGCTGGGCAGGCGTCGATCGACAAGGTGGCGGGTCCGGTCGGTGAAGCGCTGATCATGACGGCAATCGGTCTGGCAGTCGCCGTGCCGGCGGTGCTTGGCTACAACTTCCTGGTTCGCCGCAACAAGTCGGTGATGGAGCGGGTTCGCGCGTTCGGCGCACAACTGCACACTGTCTTGCTCGCCGGCAGCCGACGCTCGGCACGCGCTTCGGCTCGTGAAGCAGCGCTGGCCCAATAAGCGGAGTCCGTCATGGCTATGAGCGTTGGGCAGGATGATAACGACGAGGTCATCTCCAGTATCAACACCACGCCGCTTGTCGATGTGATGCTGGTTCTGCTGATCATCTTTCTGATCACGATTCCGGTGGTGACACATACGGTGCCGGTGCAACTGCCGAAGGAGACGATCCAGCCGCTGCAAACGACGCCCAAAAGTATCGTCATTGCGGTTAACCGCGACGGCGATTTCTTCTGGAACGAGAAGCAGGTGGATGCCGCTACGTTGCTGGCACGCCTGAAAACCGTGTCGGTCATGACGCCGCAACCGGAAGTGCACGTTCGCGGTGACCAGAGCGCGCGTTATGAATTCATCGGCCGGGTCATTACCGAGTGCGAGCGCGCCGGTATCGCGAAGGTCTCGTTTATTACTGAGCCGCCCGCGCGCGGGGGCTAGCTTTGCATGGGATCGGACTAAGTGTTAAAGCACCGGGTCCGATTGACAGGAGACCGCCATGGGAATGAACGTATCGTCGGGTGGCAGCGCTGAACCGGATGTGATGGTCGATATCAACACCACGCCGCTGATCGACGTGATGCTGGTGTTGCTGATCATGTTGATCATCACGATTCCGATCCAGACGCACGCCATCAAGATGAACTTGCCGGTCGGCAATCCACCGCCGCCGATCACGCAGCCGGAAGTGGTGCAGATCGATATCGACTTCGATGGCACCACGACCTGGAACGGTCAACCGGTGCCGGACCGCGCGGCGCTCGAGTCCAAGCTTGCGCAGGTAGCGGCCGAGCCGGTTCAGGCAGAAATCCATCTGCGGCCGAACAAGCTGGTGCCGTACAAGGATGTCGCGGCGGTGATGGCGTCAGCCCAACGACTGGGTGCGACGAAAATCGGTCTGATCGGCAACGAGCAGTACATGCAATAAGGAAGTGGAATGCTAACGATCCATCAACGGTTCAAGCGCGCCGTCATCGCGGCCGCTATCGGAGGACTGTCCGCGCTCGTCGTGCTGCCGGTCACGTCCCATGCCGCGGACACCTTGCGGCCGGATGTGGCGAAGCCGCTGAACGCCGCGCAGGATCTGTATCGCGCGCACAAGTACAAGGATGCGTTGACGAAGATCGATCAGGCCGACGCTGTGCCGGGCAAGACGCCCTACGAAAGCACCATGATTCAGGAGATGCGCGGCGCTGCGGCAGCGGCGGCCGGCGAATCCGGTGTGGCGGCCCAGGCCTACGAGACTTTGCTGAGCTCAGGGCATCTGACCGGTGCTGACGAGCAGCGCACCACAGCGGCGCTCGCTGGCATCTACTTCCAGCAGAAGAACTATTCGCAGGCGGCGAAGGTAGCACAGCGCTACCTGAAGTCGGGCGGCAGCGATCCCGACATGCACACTTTGCTGGTGCAGTCTTACTACCTGTCCAACGATTGCGGCAATGTGGTGAGCCTGCTCAAGCCGAGCATCGATGCGCAAGTGCACGCCGGTCACGCACCTGACGAGTCGCAACTGCAATTGCTCGGCACATGCGCGCAACGTGTGAAAGATGACGCGACATTCCGCAGTACGCTCGAAAAGCTGGTTGCCTATCATCCGAAGCAGTCTTACTGGGACGATCTGTTCAACGCGATTCGCAGCAAACCCGGCTATTCGTCGGCACTCGATATCGATACCTACCGGCTGCGCCGCGCGACGGGTTCACTCACCACCGCCGACGATTACATGGAGATGACGCAACTCGCGATCGTGGCGGGCACCACGGCCGAAGGGAAGCAGGTCATCGATCAGGGTTTTGCGTCAGGTGTTCTGGGCCACGATGCGCAGGCGGATCGCGAGAAGCGTTTGCAGGCACTCGCCGCGAAACGGATGCAAGCGCCGGCCGATCCCGCGAATCCGGTCGCGCCAGTCGACGTCGGCTTCAACGAGGTCTTTGCGGGGCAGGCGAAGCAGGGTCTTACGGCCATGGATGTAGCGATCGCGAAGGGCGGAATCGATCACCCGGATCAGGCGCAATTGCATCTCGGTGAGGCCTACTACATGGCAGGCGATAAAGCGCGCGCAGTGCAAACCTTCCGTGCTGTGAAGGGCACCGACGGTTCGGCCGACCTCGCCCGTTTGTGGGTGCTGGTGGCGTCGAAGTAACGGCACCCTGTTTCCAATATGTCCCATCTTGCGAAGTGTCTCTATCGCGCATGCCTTTGGGAGGACGTTGCATTCAATGAAACATAGTTTAGATTTATCAAACTAATTTTGACTACGGGATTCTGTCTTGCTATGGTTTTGCCACTCGATAACAAGGCACAGGTCGCAGTTTCTATAGGAAGTAAAGTCCGCGCGCTTCGGCAACGACTCAAGCGCACGCTGGATGAAGTGGCAACGACTGCGGGAATCTCTAAGCCCTTCTTGTCGCAGGTGGAACGAGGTCATGCAACGCCTTCGATCACATCGCTAGTGGGCATTGCTCGGGCTTTAGGTGTGACGGTGCAGTACTTCGTTGACACGCCAACTGAAGACAAGTCGGTACGCAGAGGCAGTGAGCTGAAGTACTTCGGGTTCGACGGAACCGCGAATCGCTTTGCACGGCTGACGAGCCTGTCGGTCGGCAGCAAGCTGGAAGTGATTCTCGTCAGGATGCCGGTGGGGCAGAACCCATCGGAAGTCACGACGCATGCAGGGGAAGAGTTCTTGTACGTGATGAGCGGCCAGATATCCCTCACGTTAGAAGGTACAACGTTCGTATTGCAGGCCGGTGACACCGCGCATTACGAATCCACCGTGCCGCACTCCTGGTCCAATACGGCCCGCGAAGAAGCGGTGGTGGTGTGGGTGGGTACGCCAAGATTGTTCTAAGTGCCTTTGCTCTGTGTTTTCGTTGAAAGCAGTCTATCAGTATTTGTAAGCATAACTTAATGTTCGATGATGGTTTGGTGAATTGGGAAATGCGTTGACCAACCACCATCAACCGCGACAGTAAAAGTGAAAACAATTGGTAAGCGCTGCGCATTTCGTTTGTAATAAATAAGTAGTCCGATATTCATGAATCTGAAGTTCCTCGTCCTCCTGTCTGTGCAATCCGGTGCGCTGTTGACCGGTTTGCCGGGCAGAAGTGCGGGGCAGCTTTAACGGAGCGCGGCGCACGATCGCCGTATATCGAGTGAGAGGTTCACAAGATCTCTCTTCACACACACAGCAGTGGCCTTATTGACGAGCGGGAAGGGGAAAAATGAAACAAAGGGCATTGGCGCTGGCCATCAAAAGAATAATCTGGGCTGAACTGGCATTGTCAGCCGCAATCGCCGTACCGGCGTTTGCGCAAAGCCAGCCGGCCACACCGGGCACTGCTGCGGGTACGGCGACGACGAGCACGCCCGCGCCCGCCGCTGCGGCATCGGGCGCTGCGGCAACGTCGTCGGCGGATAACACCACGACAACGACGGGCAAAGGCAACGTCCAGCAGTTGAAGAAGTTCGAAGTCACCGGCTCGTTGATCCGTCAAACCGACAAGACCGGTTTCCAGGCGATGCAGGTCGTTTCGCAGAAGGATATCCAGGCGAGCGGGGCGACCACGGTGTCAGACTTCCTGCGTTCGACGGCAGCCAACTCGGCAAGCAGCTGGGGCGACAACTACACGTACAGCACCGCACCGGGCGGCGCGGGTATCGCGCTGCGAGGTCTGAGCGAAAAGTACACGCTGGTACTGATCGACGGTCAGCGCGTGGCGCCTTACGCGCTCAACACGAACTTTACCGATTCGTTCGTCGACCTGAACTCGCTGCCGCTCAACATGATCGACCGCATCGAGATCGTGAAGACGGGCGCAGTGTCGCAGTATGGTTCGGACGCAATCGCGGGCGTGGTGAACATCATCACCAAGCATGACTATCAGGGTCTGCAACTGGACGGCAGCCTGGGCGGCGCGCAGCACGGCGGCGCGGGCACGGACAAATTCAATATTCTGGGTGGCATCGGCAACCTGACCTCCGATGGCTACAACATCACGGCAGCGGCCAGCTACGCCCACACGAGCGGTATCGACCTCTCACAGCGCGATACGACCTCGAGTCAGATCTTCCCGTACGGGAACAACCAGCCGACGTCCTACTGGCTAACGGGCAACGGCCCGGCAGCCGTGGGTAACTGCGCCGGTGGCAAGACGATTTCGACCGCGACCTCGACCACGGCTGCTTTTCAGCCCGGCACGGCTTGCGGTTACAACACCAGCAGTCTCGATTCGCTGGCCCCCGAGAGCCAGCACGCCAACGTGAAGGTTCACGGCGATTTCAAGATCAACGACGACGTTCAGGCTTACGCTGACATTTGGGACAGCTACTCCACGAGCTCGATCACGACTGGCGCAGCATACTTCAGCGGCTTGAGTTCACCGCTTTCGTATTCGCCTGCGACGGGTCTGGTGGCCAACAACAACACGGTTGCCGCAACCAATCCGTACAATCCGTACGGCGTCGCAACGCCCCTTAACTACACGTTTCCGAACACGCCCGTGGGTGTGCAGTCGACCTCGAATTTCTGGGCTTTTTCGACGGGCCTCAAAGGTCAGTTCGACACGTCGAAGTGGGGTAGCTGGAACTGGGCGACCAGCTACGGCCATTCGCAGAGCGTCGTTGCGGTGACCGATACGAATGCGATGAACGCGCAGGCGTATCAGAACATTCTGGCCGGAGGCTATGATTTTGCCAATCCCGCGGCAACGCCGAACGGCCTCGATGGCCTGTTCAGTAACCCGGAATACCTGGCTATATCGAAGCTCGACGTAGTCGACGCGACGATTTCGACGCCGAATCTGTTCCACCTGCCGACAGGCGACGTGGGCGTCGGTTTCGGTGCGCAGTTCCAGCACCAAAGCGAATCCATCTCGAATCCGACGGGCGTGGACACGGGCCAGACGCTGATTGCCGGTATTCCTCTGCAATCGGCCGACGCAAGCCGGAACGTGGCAGCGGTTTACTACCAGATCGATGTTCCTATCATCAAGAACCTGACTTTCAGCCAGGCCGGCCGATACGACCATTACAACCAGTTCGGTGGCGCGTTCTCGCCGCGCTTTGCTTTGCGCTATCAACCGCTGCAAGCATTCACGGCCTATGCATCGTACAACCGCGGTTTCCGCGCGCCGACGCTGGTCGAATCCTCGCCTGGCGCGTCGCTGGGGAACCAGGCGGCGATCGATACCGATCCGGCCAGCGCGCAGTACGGCCAGAATGTCGACGTTGCCGAACTGATGCACGGCAATCCGAATCTGCAGCCTGAGCGTACGAAGAACTACAACATCGGCTTTGAACTGTCGCCCGCGCGTAATACGGACCTGGGTTTCGACTGGTACAAGATTGACGTGACGAACGTGATCGGTATCGCGCCGCTTCAGCCGACGGTGAACGCGAACAACCCGGCAAACGTGGTCCGCGATCCGAATTCCGGCGTGATCGACTACGTCAACTCGCAACTGGTCAATTTCTCGTATCTGCATACTGACGGTTTCGAGGCGAACTTCCATCAGGCATTGCCGACCAAGGTCGGTACCTTCGCGCTCTCGACCGACTGGGGCTACATCTGGCACTTCCAGACCCCGGGGCTTGCTAACGGCGCAACCGACGCCGCGGGTAACAACAGTTCCCTGTCCCTGTCGTTCGGCGGTTCGTTCCCGCGCTGGAAGGGCAACACGACCGTCAGTTGGCAGTCGCCGAATCGCAAGTGGAATACCGCGCTGACGTGGAATTACACGGGGCCGTACGCCAATACCACCATGGAATCGTTGTTCGGCACGGCTGGCATCCCGACGGAAATCGGCTCGTTCAGCGTGTTCAACCTGACGGCAAGCTATACGGGCTTCAAGAACTGGACGTTGTATGGCGGCATCAACAACATCTTCAACCGTGCGCCGCCGTATGACCCGAACTTCGTGCAGTACCCGTATTACCAGACGGGCTACGACACGTCGCTCTACAACTTTATCGGCCGTTACGCGCAGATCGGCGCAACCTACAAGTTCTGATCGCCTGATCCCTCACGCCTGACGAACGGTTCCGCTCCGGTCTTTCACTGTTGAAAACCGGAGCGGGTTTCCTGGAAATGCAAGTCTTTCGGACGTATTTAGCCGGTTAGCTACCGCGACCGGATGAATCGTGCCTTTGGTCATAAACCGGAGCATCCGTATCGAGCGATGACGCAACAAGTGATGTTCCAGCATTCGCGGGCGCTTGCTGGCGTCATTGCGCAATTGCTTGCGGCCAACCTGGTTCAATGAGGACAACCATGCTTGCCCGCCTCAACTCAAGAGCCGTGCTGACAGCCGCGATGCTTTTCGCGCTGCTCGGCGCACTCGCTGCACCGGTGCATGCAGCCCCTTCGATTGCTCAATACGATCAACCGAAGTATCCCGCTGATTTCACGCACTTCGATTATGCGAATCCTGACGCACCGGCCAACGGCACGCTCAGTTTCGAAAACTACAACGAACTGCAAACCTACGATTCACTGAATCCGTTTCTTCTGCGCGGCGCGCCTGCGCCCGACATTCAGAATCTGATGTTCGATACGCTGATGCAGCGTAGCTGGGACGAACTGGCATCCGAGTATCCGCTGATTGCCGACGATGTTGAAGTCGCGCCGGATCTGACGTCAGCGACGTTCCACATCAATCCCGCGGCTCGCTTTTCGAACGGGGACCCGATCACGGCCGCCGACGTCAAATATTCGTACGATACGCTGGCGAGTTCGCAGGCGTCGCCCCTTTTCAACGCGCAATTCTCGGTGATCAAAGACGCGACCGTGATCGATAAGAACACGATCCGTTTCGATTTCAAGCATGCCGAACGCGATGCGCCGCTGGTTGCCGGCGACCTGCCGATCTTCTCGCCGAAGTGGGGGATGCAGCCCAACGGAAAACGTCCGCCATTCGGTCAGATCTCTTCCACGCCACCCATCAGTAGCGGCCCCTATCTGATCGAGGGACGCAAAAACGACAAGCAGATTACGTATCGCCGCAACCCTGACTACTGGGCGGCGAATCTGCCGTCGCGACGCGGCATGTTCCGTTTCGAGCGCATCACCTTCAATCTGTACCGCGACCATTACACGCAACTCGAAGCCTTCAAGGCGGGCGATGCGGACGTCATCGTCGAATACAGTGCGACGCAGTGGGCGCGCAAATATGTCGGCAAGAACTTCGGCAACGGGCTCCTGAAGAAGGGCGAATTTGCCGACGGCCCCGCGCAGATGCAGGGCATGTTGATGAATATGCGCAAGCCGATGTTCCAGGATCCACGCGTGCGCCACGCGCTGACGCTGGCACTCGACTATGACTGGATGAACCGGATGATGTTCTACGGCCAATACCGGCGTACGAACAGCTATTTCGAGGCCAGTCCGTTCGGCGCGACCGGCATGCCGAGCCCCAAGGAACTGGCGCTGCTCGAACCGCTGCGCGGCGGCGTGCCGCCGGAAGTGTTCGGTCCGATGCTCAAGCAACCCGACACGATTCCACCGAATTCCTTGCGCGGCAATTTGCGCGTCGCGCGCGATCTGCTGGCGCAAGCCGGCTGGCACTATCGCGACGGTGCATTGCGCGACGCCAACGGTACGGCGATGACGATCGAGATCATGGACGACCAGCCCGGCATGGATCGTCTGATCCTGCCGTATATGCAGGCGCTCGACATGCTCGGCATTCAGGCTCATATGCGTGAAATCGACAGCGCGTTGTACGAGAAACGTCTGGACAATTTCGAGTACGACATGACCACCTTCATCTATCCGCCGGTGACGATTCCGGGCTCTGAATTGACGCGTCGCTTCGGCAGTGCGGCTGCGTCCGAAGTCGGCTCCGAGAACTACACGGGTATCCGTTCGAAGGCGGTCGATTCGCTGATTCACTCGGCACTCTCCGCTACGAATCTCGACGATCTGGAAGCGGCGACCCGTGCGCTGGATCGCGTGTTGATCTATTCGTTCTACCTCGTGCCGGAGTATTACGCACCAGACGCGCGCATTGGCTACAAGACCACCCTCGGCTTTCCGAAGATCGTGCCGAACTCCTACCAATACGAAGACTGGGTCATCAACTACTGGTACGCGAAGACGCCGGGCGCACAAGCGACTCAACCCACCCAGGCGGCGCAGTCCGCGGGTTCAACCACGGCCACGGCCCACTGAGGAACAAGGAACAGCATGCTTGCCTACATTCTCAGACGATTGCTGTTGATGGTGCCGACACTGCTCGGCGTGGTCACGCTGACCTTTGTCGTCACGCAGTTCGTGCCGGGTGGGCCGGTCGAACAGGTGATGACGCAACTCCGCCACGGCGCTGGCCGTGGCGGAGAGGCGGGGGCGGGTGGCGGTGGCTATCACGGCAGTCAGGGTGTCGATCCGCAGCAGCTCGAGCAGATCAAGAAGCAGTTCGGCTTCGACAAGCCACCGCTCGAGCGCTACGTCCTGATGCTCAAACGCTACGCGACGTTCGATCTCGGCCAGTCCTATTATCAGCATGACAGTGTGTGGGACGTCATCAAATCGAAGCTGCCGGTGTCGATCACGCTCGGCTTATGGACGGTGATGCTCACGTATCTGATATCGGTGCCGTTAGGCATTGCGAAGGCCGTGCGCAACGGTTCACGCTTCGATACCGTGACCAGTGTCCTGGTGCTTGCCGGTTATGCGATTCCTGGATTCGTGCTGGGCGTGCTGTTGCTGATGCTGTTCGGCGGCGGCACGTTCTGGCAGGTGTTTCCAATGCGCGGCCTCACATCGGATAACTTCAGCGACCTCAGTACCTTCGGCAAGCTGCTCGATTACCTGTGGCACATCGTGCTGCCGGTCACTGCTTCAGTGGTCGGCAACTTCGCGATCGTCACGATTCTGACCAAGAACACCTTCCTCGAGGAGATTGGACGTCAATACGTATTGACCGCCCGCGCCAAAGGAGCGCCGGAGCGTGACGTACTGTGGAAACACGTGCTGCGCAATGCGGCGATTCCTTTGCTGACCGGTTTGCCGGCGGCCTTCGTCGGCGCCTTCCTGAACGGCAATCTGCTGATTGAAACCCTGTTTTCGCTCGACGGCATGGGCCAACTTTCGTATGACTCGGTGATTCGCCGTGACTATCCGGTCGTGCTCGGTTCGCTGTTTCTGTTCACGCTGATCGCCCTCGTAACCAAACTCATTGCTGACGTCTGCTATGTCCTCGTCGACCCCCGCATCCAATTCAACCGCCTGGACCGCTGATCTGTCCGGTGCGGCGCACGTGGCGTCGCCGTCTCCGTGGCGGCGTACATGGCTGCGCTTCAAGCAGCAACGGCTCGGTTACTGGAGCCTCGTGATTTTCGTATCGTTGTTTGCCATCAGCCTGCTCGGCGAGGTGCTGTCCAACGATCGTCCGTTGGTCGTCCGCTATGACGGGCACTATTACTTTCCCATCGTAAAAGACTATTCGGAGAGAATTTTCGGCGGCGATTTTCCGGCGCGCGCGAATTATCTCGATCCGTATATTCGTTCGCGGCTCGAATCGAACGGTAACTTTGCGATCTATCCGCCGAATCATTTCCACTACGACACGATCGACTACTTCGCGGCCCATCCGTACCCGGCTCCGCCCACGAGAAACAACTGGCTCGGCACGGACCAGTACGGCCGCGACGTGCTTGCGCGGCTGCTGTACGGTTTCCGGCTCTCGGTGCTGATGGCGCTCGCGCTCACGGTATCCGGCGTCCTGATTGGCGTCTTGACGGGGGCGGTGCAGGGCTTCTACGGCGGACGCACCGATCTGATCGGCCAGCGTCTGATCGAGATATGGAGCTCGATGCCTGACCTTTACCTGCTGATCATCTTCGCGTCGATCTTCGAGCCGACGCTATGGCTGCTCTTTATTCTTCTATCGATGTTTGGCTGGCTCGTGCTCTCCGACTACGTACGCGCCGAATTCCTGCGTAACCGCTCGCTGGATTATGTGAGGGCAGCGCGTACCATGGGGCTCTCGAACTGGCAGATCATGTGGCGCCATGTGCTGCCGAATAGCTTGACGCCCGTGATCACGTTTCTGCCGTTTCGCATGAGCGCGGCGATTCTGTCGCTGACGAGTCTGGACTTCCTTGGATTGGGTGTGCCGCCGCCGACGCCGAGCCTTGGCGAATTGCTTCAGGAAGGCAAAAACAACCTAGATGCCTGGTGGATTTCGATTTCGGCATTCGCTGCGCTGGTGATCACGCTGCTGCTGTTGACCTTCATGGGCGATGCATTACGCAATGCGCTCGATACGCGCAAGCGCGGCTCGGCTTTCGGCGGAGGTCCGCGATGAGTCAAGCGCCAATCGAGCGGCCGTTGCTGGAAATCGACCGCTTCTCCGTGCGTTTCGGCGACAAGGTCGCCGTGCATGAACTCAGCCTCTCGATCGCGCGAGGCGAACGCGTTGCGCTCGTCGGCGAGTCGGGTTCCGGGAAGAGCGTCACTGCGTTGTCGATTCTGCGCCTTGTCGAACACGCCGATCTGAGCGGGCGCATGCTGCTGGACGGCGAAGATCTGCTGCAGAAAACCGAGCAGCAGATGCGTGGCCTGCGCGGCGCCGACGTGGCGATGGTATTTCAGGAGCCGATGACAGCGCTCAACCCGCTCTTCACGATCGGCAAGCAGATTGCCGAAAGTTTGCGCCTGCACGAAGGCTTGCGGCCGAACGCGGCGCGCCAGAGGGGCATCGAGTTGCTCAGACGCACCGGGATTCCCGAGCCGGAACGGCGCATCGACAGCTTTCCGCATCAACTGTCCGGCGGCCAGCGGCAGCGCGCGATGATCGCGATGGCGCTCGCGTGCCGGCCACGCCTGCTGCTTGCCGACGAACCGACCACCGCGCTCGACGTCACCGTGCGTCAGCAGATCGTCGATCTGTTGATTGCGTTACAGGAGCAGGAAGCGGCCGAACGTGGCATGGCTGTGCTGCTGATCACGCATGACCTGAATCTGGTGAAGCGTTTCGCGCAGCGCGTCGCGGTGATGGAGAAGGGCGTGCTGGTCGAAACCAATACGACCGAGGCGTTGTTCTCCAATCCACAGCATCCCTACACACAACGCCTGCTGGACAGCGAGCCGCAACGCGCGGTGGACCCGGTCGAGCAGGATGCGCGGCCTTTGCTCGAAGTGCAGGGGCTCGCCGTCGACTACGGCACCTCCGCGAAAGGCTGGCGTTCCATGTTCGGGCGCTCCACCTTCCGCGCGGTGCATGACGTCGATCTGAGCGTGCGGCGCGGCGAAACGCTTGGCATCGTCGGCGAATCGGGGTCGGGAAAATCGACGCTGGCGGCCACCGTGCTCGGCTTGCAGCAACCGGCCGCCGGCCATATTCATATCGGCGGTCTGCCGCTCGCTACGCTGAAAACCGCGCGCTCCCGCCGTGCGTTGTATTCGCGCATGCAGGTCGTGTTTCAGGACCCGTTCGGCTCGTTGTCGCCACGCATGACGGTGGAGCAGATCATCGGCGAAGGGCTGACCATGCATCAGCCCGAGATGGACGCGAAGGCGCGACGCGCCCGCATAGGCAGTCTGCTGGAAGAAGTGGGCATGCCCGCGGACGCGATGCTGCGCTATCCGCACGAGTTTTCCGGCGGTCAGCGCCAGCGGATTGCGATTGCGCGAGCACTCGCGGTCGAGCCGGAGTTGCTGGTGCTCGATGAACCGACCAGTGCACTCGATGTATCCATCCAGAAACAGGTGCTGAATCTGCTGACAAATCTGCAGAAAAAGTACAAGCTAAGCTATTTGTTCATTACGCACGATCTGGCGGTGATGCGAGCCATGGCGCATCGCGTGATCGTGATGAAGTCAGGCCGCATTGTTGAAGCCGGCGACACACTCGATGTGTTGCACGCGCCGTCGCATCCTTATACCCAGTCGCTGCTGGCGTCGTCGCTGATCGTGTCGCCGGCGGGGACAACATAGACTCATACGGGAACCGTTAATGATTGACGAACGTTGGGCGCAAGCCGCCCGGTCGCTTACGAGCCGCGCGGCGTTCTGGTCGCTGCGCATTGTCGACGAACAGATCGACGATCACGAGATTCGCAACGACATCGCGCAACCTATGCGCACGGTGCGTGATCGCGGCGCGATGCTGATCGCGTGGGTGGGCGCGGGAGCAGGTTATGCCGCCACCGCGAATCTGAGTGCCGCCGGTTTGCAGGCAGCGCTGGATCTTGCCACGGCCCGGGCGGAAGCGAGCGCCACCTTGTCGTTGATCGACCATCGCGAAGTGGCGCGGCCAGCCGTGAGCGGCCACTATGTGTCGCCGAACGCGCAGCGTGCGTTGCCGAGCCGCGCTGAATGGTTAGACCGCCTCGCCGTGGAATGCGCGGGCGCGAATCTCGATGCACGGATTGTCGAACGCGTCGCGGCGGTGCAGATCACGCATACCGATCAGCTCTACATGACCGGCGACGGCGTGCGCATCGATCAGCAGTTCCAGTTCGTGATGCCGCAATTGAGCGTGGCCGCCCACGCGGACGGCGATACGCAGGTGCGTACCCTCGGCGGCAACTACGGCACCCTGGGGCAGGGCGGCATGGAAGTGCTGACACGCTTCGGCTTCGAAGGCTCGGGTGTCCGCGTCGCCAATGAAGCGCTGCAATTGCTGGCTGCGCCGAATTGCCCGTCTGGCAAGCGCGATTTGCTGCTGATGCCCGATCAGATGATGCTGCAGATTCACGAATCGATCGGCCATCCGCTCGAACTCGATCGTATTCTTGGCGACGAGCGCAACTTCGCCGGCTGGAGCTTCGTCAAGAAAGAAATGTTCGGCTCGTATCGTTACGGTTCGGAACTGCTGAACGTGACCTTCGACCCGGAACTGCGCGAGGAAGCCGCCTCGTACGCATTCGACGACGACGGCACGGAAGCGCACAAGCAATACCTGATCCGCGACGGCGTGCTCGAACGTCCGCTCGGCGGCGCGCTGTCGCAGCAACGCGCGCATATGGCTGGCGTCGCGAACTCGCGCGCGTCGAACTGGAACCGCCCGCCGATCGACCGGATGGCGAATCTGAACATTGAACCCGGCGAGAGTTCGCTGGAGCAGATGATCGGCAACATCGAACACGGCATTCTGATGCGCACCAATACGTCCTGGTCGATCGACGACCATCGCAACAAATTCCAGTTCGGCTGCGAGTTCGGTCAACTGATCGAAAACGGCAAGCTCACCCAGATCGTCAAACAGCCGAATTACCGTGGCGTCTCGGCGAATTTCTGGCGCAGCCTGAGCGCGGTGGGCGACGCGGGGACGCGTGAGGTGTACGGCACGTCCATGTGCGGCAAGGGCGAACCGGCGCAGATCATTCGCGTCGGCCACGCCTCGCCGGCTTGCGTGTTCACCAACATCGACGTGTTCGGAGGCGCCTGATGAGTCAATTCATCTCTTCGCGCTCCGCTACGTCGATCGACTGGCAGCAGCATTTCACGTCACTGGCCGATGCCATCGAAGGCTTGCAGCAAGGGGCGGAAACCACGCTGAGTTCATTTGCCGGCGAACAGTCGGACTTTATCCGTTTCAATTCGGGAAAGGTGCGGCAGATCGGTAGCGTGTCGCAAGGCAAGTTGACCTTGCGCCTGATCGACGGCGCACGTCAGGCCTATTCCACGCTGACCGTTTGCGGCGATCTGCAACAGGATCTGGACGACGTGAGCGCGGCGCTCGCCACCTTGCGTGAGAGCCTGCGCGGTGCGGCGGACGACCCGCATCTGTTGTTCGACACGTCGCATTGGCAGCGCGCCACGCAACGTTCGGGCAAGTTACCCGAGCCGGGTGGCTTGTTGCGCACGGTTGCCGAATGCGCGCAAGGGCTGGATTTCGTCGGCTTTTACGCGGGCGGCACGATCGTGCGCGGTTTCGCATCCATGAACGGCAGCCGCGGCTGGTACGAAGTCGATAACTTCAATTTCAGCTGGTCGCTATACGACCCGAGCGGCCGCGCAATCAAAACGACTTACGCGGGCGACGACTGGAGCGATGCTGTTTTCGCGAGCAAGGTCGAGCAGGCCGCAACGCGCCTCTCCGTGCTTGCGCGCACACCGCGCACGTTGGAACCGGGACGCTATCGCTCATATCTGGCACCCGCAGCGCTCGCGGAATTGCTCGGCGTGACGGCATGGAGCGGTTTCTCCGCCCGCGCCCAGGCGAGTTCGCGCAGCCCGTTGTACAAGCTGCATGTGGGAGAAATCGTAGTCGACCCGCGCGTCACGATCAGCGAAGATCTGAACCTCGGCATGACACCCGGCTTCAACGACGACGGCTACCTGCGCGAAAGCGTCCCGTTGATCCAGGCCGGCCGTAGCGCCGAACGTCTGACCAATGCCCGTAGCGCACGCGAGTACGGCTTGACGCCGAACGGTGCGCTGGCGGACGAGTCGCCGGCAACGCTCTCGATGCAAGCGGGCGATTTGCTGGAAGAGGACGTGCTGGCAAAGCTCGATACCGGTCTCTACATCGGCAATCTCTGGTACGTGAATTTTTCGGACCGGATGAATTGCCGCCTGACCGGCATGACGCGCTTCGCGACCTTCTGGGTCGAGAACGGGCAGATCGTCGCGCCGCTCGAAGCCATGCGCTTTGACGACAGCCTGTACCGCCTGCTCGGCAGCGAACTCGAGCAACTCGGCGCGCAAGCGGAATTGCTATTGAGCGACTCCACCTGGGGCGAGCGCGCCACGGGTGGCATGCAACTGCCAGGCATCCTGACGAGGTCATTCGAATTGACGTTATGAGCCTATGAATCAAGACATAAAAATAAAACCTGAATCTGAGAATCTACCCGAGGGGCTGACGCTGCGTGCGTTGCGTGTGGCCGACGCGGAGCAATACCACGCGATGCGGCAGTTGCCGGCGGTGGTGAACGGCAATCCGCACGTGCCGTTTCAGACGATTGCGAGTACACGCGAATACCTGGAGGAACTCGCGGCGCCCGAAATCGCGATCGCTGCGATGGTCGGCGACACCTTGGTCGGTGAAGCGGAACTCACGCCTTTAAAAGGGCGCCGCGCGCATGCCGCGACGCTCGGCATTGGTGTACACGACGAATGGCACCGGCGCGGCATCGGCACTGTGCTGATGACGGAACTGCTCGATCTGGCCGACAACTGGCTCGGTCTGCGCCGCCTCGAGTTGCTCGTCTTCGCTGATAACCATGCGGCGCTTGCGCTGTACCGCAAGTTCGGCTTCGAGATCGAAGCGCATCAGCGGGGCGCGGTGTTGCGCCGTGGCGTGTTGATCGACTGCTATTTCATGGCGCGGCTGCGTGAGCCGGCGCCGTGGATGTCGACGTCATCATCAGCCAACTTCGCGGCGGAATAAGACTATGAAAGAAGCAACGTTGCAGAGCGCTGCGGTGCTCGACAATCGTATTATGGTTCGAGCGCTCGAATCGTCCGACATGGATGCGTTCGCCGAGATCATGAGCCTGCCCGGCGTGCGGCGCGGCACGCTGTCGGTCGGCTACCGCAGCCCTGAACAGCTCAAGGCGTGGTACGAGCGGCGCATTAAAGGCGGCGTGAACGTCTGTGCGACCATCGGCGGGCGCGTGGTCGGCCACGCCGGGTTGGCGGTGTACCGGCCCAGCCGCGCGCATTGCGCGCATTTAGGACTGGCCGTGCACGACGGGTATCATGGGCGCGGTGTCGGCTCAGCGCTGCTGCAAGGGCTAACCGACTGCGCGGATGCATCGCTCGGCTTGCGCCGCATCGACCTCACGGTGTTTTCCGACAACGCGCCGGCGATCGCGCTGTACCGCAAGTTCGGCTTTGTCGAAGAAGGCCGCTCGCGCGGTTATGCCATGCGCGACGGCATACTGGCCGACGTGCTGCATATGGCCCGCCTTGTCGACGCACCGCGCCACCAGGCAATCTGAACGGATTTTTTGCGTGCCATTCTTTTTCATCGACCGCCCGGTCTTCGCATGGATCGTCGCGCTCGCCATTGTCGTGGCGGGCGCGCTTGCTATCCCGCAACTGCCGGTGGCGCAGTATCCGCGTCTTGCGCCGCCGCGCATCGTGATCAGCGCCACGTATCCGGGCGCGGCGACGGAAGTGACGGACGCCAACGTCGGCAGCATCATCGAGGAGAGTCTCGATGGCGCCGACAATATGCTGTACTACGAAACGACCAGCGACAACCTCGGCAATCTCGAGATCGACGCGACCTTTGCGCCGGGTACCAATCCGGACCTGGCGCTGGTCGACATCCAGAACCGCCTGAAGCAGGTCGAGCCGCGTTTGCCGCAACAGGTCGTGCAGCAAGGCATTAGCGTATTTAAAGCGGCCAACACGTTTCTGATGCTGGTCGCGCTGACCTCCACCGACGGCACACGCGATTCCGTGCAACTGAGCGACTACCTGAGCCGCTACGTGTTGCGCGAACTGAAACGCGCGCCGGGCGTGGGCGCGGCGGAGTTGTGGGACGCCGACGAAGCGCTGCGCATCTGGCTCGATCCGATGAAACTGCGCGAGTACGGCCTCGGAGCGGCGGAAGTGAACGCCGCCATCGCTGCGCAGAACGCCACGGTGACGGCCGGCACACTAGGCGACGCACCGTTCGTTCCTGGGCAGCAATTGACGGCCTCGGTCAGTGTGAAGGGGCAGTTGATTTCGCCTGCCGAATTCGGACAGATTGTGCTGAAGGCGCAGCCCGACGGCTCGGCGGTGCGCCTGCGCGACGTCGCGCGGGTCGAACTTGGGCGCGACAATTACTCGTACTACTCGCGCCTGAACGGCAAGGCCGCGGCCACCGTCGGCATTCAACTCGGGCCTCGCGGCAATGCGCTCGAAACGTCCAACGCGATCCGCGCTCGCCTCGCCGAGTTATCGAAGGGCTTGCCGTCGGGCGTTGCCGTCGAAATTCCGTTCGACAACGCGCATTTCGTGCAGATTGCGATTCGTGAGGTGCTCGTCACGCTGGCAGAAGCGGTGGCGCTGGTGTTCTTCGTGATGTGGCTGTTCCTGCGCGATCTGCGCTACACGCTGGTGCCGACGGTGGTGATTCCTGTCACGCTGATGGGCGCGTTTCTCGCGATGTACGTTTGCGGGCTGTCGATCAACGTGTTCACAATGTTCGGCCTCGTGCTTGCAATCGGTATCCTCGTCGACGATGCGATCGTGGTGGTGGAGAGCGTGCATCGCGTGATGGAAGAAGAGGGCCTGCCGCCGCGCGAGGCGACCCGTAAGGCGATGTCGCAGATCGGCGGTGCGATCATTGGCGTGACCGCGGTGTTGACGGCCGTGTTCGTGCCGATGGCGTTCTTTCCAGGCGGCGTCGGCGGCATCTACCGGCAGTTCGCGGTGTCGATGATCGCGTCGATGCTAGTGTCGTCGTTCATGGCTTTGTCGTTGACGCCCGCGCTGTGCGCGAATCTGCTGAAGGCGCACAAGCACCCGGTGAGAGAGCGTGACGCCCGCCGCGGCCTGCTTGGCTTCGCAGCGCGAGCGGCGAGCCGTTTCACGTCGGGTTTCGACCGGGCCGCGAGCGGCTATCGCGGGCTTACCGCGCGTACGCTGCGGCGTATCGGACCGATGCTGGCGATCTATGCCGTGCTGGTCGGCGTGTGCGCCGCGCTGTATTGGCAGATGCCGGGTGGCTTTTTGCCGAGCGAAGACGAAGGCCAGTTGCAGGTGATGGTGCAATTGCCGGCCGGCGCGACGCAGGCGCGTACGCTCGCGGTGGTCGAACGGATGGAAAAGATCCTGCGCACCGAGCCCGCGATCGCGCACGTCACCAGTGTGATCGGCTGGAGCTTTAGCGGCAGCGGCCAGAACGTGGCGATGGGCTTCGTCGAACTCAAAGACTGGGGCAAGCGCGACACCGATGCGATGACCTTGCGCGACCGGCTCAACGAGAAATTCGACAAGATTCTCGACGGTGATGTGGAAGCGCAATTGCCGCCGTCGGTGCCCGGTCTCGGGCATTCGGACGGCTTTGTGTTCCGGCTTGAAGATCGCGGCGGAGTCGGGCTGGATGCGTTGAAGGCCGCGCGCGAGCAACTGTTCGCACAGGCGAAGGCAAGCCCGATACTGGCTTCGGTGCATTCGGAAGATCTGCCGGATGCGCCACGCGTCGAACTCGTCATCGACCGTGCGAAGGCGTACGCGCTTGGCGTGCCGTTCGACCGCATCGCCGATGTGCTGGGCAACACTTTCGGCTCGACGTATATCGACGACTTTCCCGCTGGTGGCCGGATGCGCCGCGTCATGATCTCTGCCGACGCCGCCACTCGGATGACCGAAGACGATCTGATGGCGCTCGCCGTGCCGAACTCGACCGGCGGCATGGTGCCGCTGTCCGCGATCGCATCACGTCACTGGAGCATTGGCCCGGTAATGCTGACGCGCTACAACGGCTATCCGTCACTGGACGTGAGTGGCCACGCTGCGCCCGGCTACAGTTCGGGCGCGGCGATGGCGGAGATGGAGCGGCTTGCCGCTTCGTTGCCGGTCGGTGTCTCGTATGACTGGGTCGACGCAGCCCGTGAAGAAACCGCGGCGGCACAACTCACCCCGTTGCTGATTGGCTTGTCGTTGCTGGCCGTGTTCATGGCGCTGGCTGCCTTGTACGAAAGCTGGACGATCCCGCTTGCCGTGCTGATGGTCGTGCCGCTCGGCGTGATCGGCGCGGTCGCCGCGATGTTGCTGCGCGGCATGCCCAACGACGTGTATTTCAAGGTTGGCATGATTACGGTCATCGGCCTCGCGGCGAAGAATGCGATTCTGATCGTGCAGTTCGCACGCGATCTGTATCGCCGAGGCCTGCCGTTGACGCGCGCCGTGACCGAAGCAGCCGCCGCGCGCTTCCGGCCGATCGTGATGACCTCGGCGGCTTTCCTGCTGGGCGTCGTGCCCCTGGTGGTGTCGAGCGGTGCGGGCGCCGAAAGCCGTCGCTCGATCGGCACCGGTGTGTTCGGCGGGGTGCTGGCGGCCACGCTGTTCGGCCTCGTGTTCGCGCCGGTCGCGTTTCATGCGGTCGCCTCGGTCACCTATAGCAGACGGCGGCTCGCGGCGCTGCGGCGCAAGCGTGACGAGCGGCGCGCGCGCCGGGAGACGAGCGAAAGCGGCCGTTTGACGAACGGCCGATAAGGTTACGGTGCCCACGCCGCGCGAGGGCACCGCTGCCCTCAGTGTCATACGCGGCGTTCAGCCGGCCGGCTGATTCGCCGCTTGAGTGGGCGTTGTACCGGCCGGCGTTTGCGTACCGGTGGCCGACGCATGCGCGACCGGCATGCAGTCCGCGCGATATTCGGCTTGCACTTTCTGCTCAGCCTGTTGCAGATCGTTGGGGTATTCGTCGTCGTCATTGCTGGGGCTGTAGCCGACCGCTTCCAGTTCGCTGAGCTCGTTCATCAACTGCTTGTGCGTGACTTCGCTCTTCTGCTGCTTGAACGGATAGTCGTTGCATTGCTGCTGCGTGAGGCCGGGCGAGGCCATCGCCGAAGCGCTGCCGATCAGCAGAAGGGTAGTGACGAGGGTTCTGGTTGCGAGTTTCATTTTCATACCATCCACGATAGGGTTCGAGTCGGACCGCAAAGAATCAGCGGGATGGCAGTAGGCTAGTTGAGGCGGCCTACCGGAGCGGCGTCGGGAAAATGAAATTTGTTTTATCGTTCAGCCGGCCGGTTTCAGAGCTCCGCGGCGAACTTAAATTTTTCTTCATGAAACGGACGCTCGTCCGCTATACGACCGCGCGTAGCCTGCAGGCAGGTACTGGGTAAAGCGGCGACATCCGTCGAATCGCACGCCCGTACTCTGAACGCGCAAGCCGAATATGGCATCATGTCCTTCTACTGATAACCGGTCGTGCCCGCCGCTTGCATTGGTAGAGCTGGCTGCGGCGCATGCAATGATCATGTCGCGAGTACTGACGATCGAAGATGATGAAATTACCGCGAATGAGATTGTCGGTGAGCTGAAAAGCCGTGGCTTCACCGTGGATTGGGTCGCGAACGGCCGCGACGGCATGGCGCGCGCGATCAGCGAAGACTACGACGTGATCACGCTCGACCGCATGCTGCCGGGCGTGGACGGCCTCACGATTCTCACCACCATGCGCAGCATCGGCATTCAAACGCCGGTGCTGATGTTGAGCGCGCTGGGCGATGTGGATGAACGGGTGCGTGGCTTGCGCGCCGGTGGCGACGATTATCTGACCAAGCCTTTCGACCCCGAAGAAATGACGGCGCGTCTCGAGGTCCTGTTGCGCCGCAGCCAGACACCGGCCACACCCCTCGAAACGCATCTGCGGGTCGGCCCGCTCGAACTCGATCTGATTTCCCGCAAGGTTCAGCGCGACGGCGAAGAGATCGTCTTGCTGCCTACTGAATATCGCGTGCTCGAATACATGATGCGGCACGCGGGGCAAACCATCACGCGCACCATGCTGTTCGAAGCCGTGTGGGGGTACCACTTCGACCCGGGCACCAATCTGATCGACGTGCACATGGGCCGGCTGCGCAAAAAAATCGACCCGCCCGGCGTCACGCCGATGATTCAGACCGTGCGCGGCTCGGGTTACATCCTCGCATGAGCAGACCAATTTGATGGACACAACCTTCCCGGCCACCTCCGAGCTCGGGCGGCGCTGGCATTCCACGACCTTTCGCCTGCTATCGGTCTACGCCGTTATTTTTTCGCTTTCAGTGATGGTGCTGCTGGGCTACATCGGCTGGGCCGTGACCGGCGACATGGAGCGCGAGACTGATAAGGTGATGGACTGGCAACTGGTCTACTTCGATTCGCTGCCTGATTCCGGCCTTGCTGACGCGATTCATCGCCGTATCGAACACGAGCGCATGCACACCAATTACTACGGCCTGTTTGATGCCGACGGCCGCCTGGTGGCTGGCGATGTGCTGGTGTATCCGACGACGCTGCTCACCAATCGCACCGGCAAGACCCTTGATCTCGCGCTCGCGATGGGTCGTAACGACCAGGCGCCGGTTGTCCGCGCCATGGCCGAGCGGCGCAAGGACGGTTCGACGCTCGTCATCGCGCGTGATCTGACTCATATTCTGCGGATTCGCGAAACCATCATCAATGCGCTGGTCGGCGGCGGGCTCGTATGCCTGCTTGCGGGCGTGGCGGGCGGGTTGGCGCTGAGCGTGCGGCAGATGCGTCGATTGAAAGCGATCCGGCGGGTCACGCAGCGCATTGCGCAGGGTGATCTCGCGCAGCGCTTGCCGATTGGTGGACGCGATGAAGTGGATATGCTCGCGCACCTCGTGAACCACATGCTCGCGGAAGTCGAGCGCCTCATGAATGAAGTGAAAGGCGCGTGCGATGGCATTGCGCACGATCTGCGCACGCCGCTCGCGCATGTACGAACCTTGCTTGCACGTGCGGCGGAGCACACCCAGACGCTCGACGACGCCGCGCTGTCGCAACTGGTAGAGCGCGCGCGCATCGAGACCGATGCATTGCTCGACCGGTTTCGCGCGATGTTGCGTATCTCCGAGATCGGCACGCTGCAGCGGCGCGGTGGATTTGGCGAAATGCAGTTGGAGACGCTGGTGGAGGAAGTCGGCGAACTCTACGAACCGCTCGCCGAGAGCCGCGCGATTCAGCTATCCGTGCATGTACAACCGGCCGATGCGATTCATGGCGACCGTGCGTTGCTGTTCGAAGCATTGAGCAATCTGGTGGATAACGCGATCAAGTTCACGCCTGAAGGTGGAGTGGTGCGCATGGAACTTCGGCAGACTTCGGCGGGGCCGCAAGTCGATATTGTCGATAATGGACCCGGCATCGCCGCGGACGAACGCGATGCGGTCCTGCAGCGGTTCTATCGTGGGGAAAGTACGCGGCATCTGAGTGGTTCGGGGCTGGGTTTGAGCATCGTTTCAGCGGTGATGCGGGTGCACGACTTCACGATGAAGATCGGCAATGCGGAGCCTGGCACCCGGATTTCGATTGAATGCTGGTCGAGGACGCTTGCATGAGATTGTGCGCTCTCTTTATCCTGACAGGGTGGTGAATGCGCGTTCTGTTCGTTGGGCCTTCTCATCCGGAAGCTGCATGGCTATTCAAGGCGCTGCAAGAGAGCGCCCATAGTTTGCAGCGGGCCGATGATCTGCGGGACGGGGTTTTTCTTGCTTCGCAGGAACCGTTCGATGCGATTGTGTTGATGGTGCTTGAGGTTGGGTCTTATTCCTCCTTGCAGGGGTTTATTGGGGAGTTTGCCGCTGCTGGGAGTGGGGCGGCGATTGTTGCTGTGCTCGGGGCGGCTACTGCCCAGGATCGCACCAAGGTTTTGCGCGCCGGCGCGGATGCGTGTTTTTGTCAGCCTTATTCGTTTATTGAAATGCATGAGCGGATGGCCGCTTTGCAGCGGGTCGGGGGTGGGGGCGCCCGGGGGGCTTTGGGCGGGTCTGCTTCCGCTTCTGTCTCTGCTTCGCTGTTGCCCGCGGTAGGTGGGCCTGCTTTGGATGCTGCTACTCGGGAACTTGTTTGTGGTGGGCGGCGGGTTGCCGTTACACGGAGGGAGTTTCTTTTGCTTGAATGCCTGCTGAGGCAGGTTAATGCGCCTGTGGCGAGGGATCAATTGATCCGGTATGCCTGGCCTGAGAAGGAGGATGTCGATCCTTCTAGTGTCAATCTTGTCGTGTCGAGGTTGCGGCGTAAGCTTTCTGATGATGTGCCGGAAGTTAGGATTGAGACTGTTAGTCGGTTTGGGTATCAGGTTTCTGTTTCTTCTTCTTGATGTTTTTGCCTGTGCGGCGCTTGTTCGTCTGTTTGCCTACGGCGTTGGCCTTTCCTTGAGTTGTTAGTGGTTTATTAGCGTCGCCCCTGTGCGGGGCGGCACTTACTTTCTTTGCCGCCGCAAAGAAAGATAAGCAAAGAAAGCGGCTTACACCGCTAGTTCTTAAGCGGGTCCCCCGCGCAGTTGCGGTAGTGGTGCATCTGGAATCCGTGCCCCCGCACACTCCGCGTGAGTGACAAAGCAATCATCAGCTCCCACTCCGCACTGCGTGCGTCGCGGATGGGTCTGCATGGGAAACCTGGGGGCTTCGTTCGGGCGCGGTGGGGGCCATCGGCTTCGCCTCGGCGAGGTGCCCTAGCAATTAGATGGCGATGTACGCAAGCGGCCGTGGTGCAGATCAAATTGCGGGAGAAAAACCGCAGCGGGCGGTTTTAAGAAGTGCCGTTCCGCACGCGCATCGCCGGTTCAAGAAACGCGCTTCGGCGCGCGCAGCGCCGCCGGAAGTATGACGGCCTTGTCACTCACGCCGAATGTGCGAGAGCACGGATTCCAGATGCACCACTACCGTTACTGTGCGAGAGACCCGCTTAGCAGGGGGGTCGAGCAGCTTTCTTTTGCCTATCT
>NZ_JAQQDU010000081.1:0-36645 GCF_046027825.1 Paraburkholderia sediminicola | reverse complement strand
CGCCCGTGCCGTCCGATTTCACCCGGACTTTCACGTTGTAATCAACCACCCGCTTCACCGCCACCAGCACCTTGATATTCACGCTCTCTTTCTCCGCTAACTAAAGATCAGGCGATGACGTCGCGTTGCGCCACCACCGCGCGCGGCCGCATCTGCTCGTCGAAGGCGTCGAGAGTCGGCAAGGCCAACGGCTGCAGCTGATCGAGCTTCGTCAGATAGTCACCGTAACGCTGCAGCAACGCAGTGCGCTCAGCCTGTTCGATGTACGGCACGTGGTAACCGATAAACGACGGCAAGACCTTGAACCCCGCATAGCCGAGCGTGCCGCGCAGCATGTGGCGCAGCATTAGATCCATCTCGCCGTGCACGCCCTGCTCGTCAAACATGAAGTCTCGACCGCCACACGTGTACGCAAGCAATGCACGCTTGCCGCGCATTCCTCCACGGTCGTAAAAACGCAATCCGCCGTAGACCTTTCCCGACACGAACACGCGATCGATCCATCCTTTCATGATGGCCGGCACCGAACACCAGAACAACGGAAAGCTGAAAATGAGCAAATCGCAGGCAAGCAGTTTGTCGAGTTCGGCGGCGATATCGGGCGCGATCGAGCCCGTTGCGACGTTCTCCCGTTGCTCCAGCGCATAGGTCAGGTAGCCCTCGTTCTTGCGCCCCCCGAAGTCCGCCGCGCTCGCGACAGGATTCCATTCCATTGCATAAAGGTCGGACACATTGACCTCATGCCCCTGCGAACTCAACGCGTGTACTGCCTGCCTGAGCATCGACGTCGTAAACGACTGCGGCTCAGGATGTGCGTGAACGATCAATACATTCATTGGACAAATCTCTCCGGATAACAATTTTGGGGTCCGACGAAACGGTGCTGCTGGCCGCAGCGCCACCGGTGGCGCGCACCACCTACAGCGCCGTCAGAATTGCAAAAACAATTTCTTTTCAGGTTGAACGTTCATTTAGTTAAATTTATACTATGCCGAAATACAGCCTGCAAGTAGCAAAGTCCCGGGTGGGACAACGCGCAGGGCCAATCCTCAGGAGACAGCACCGATATGCAAATAGCCGACATCGACGTCCAGCAGGCCGACGGCGTTGTGACGATCCGTCTCGACCGCCGCGCCAGCCGCAACTCGCTCGCCTGTCCGCATCTGGATCGGTTAAACGTGCTGCTGGACCGATACGCCGACGACGCTGCGGTGCGCTGTCTTGTTCTGACCGGCACGGGCAAAGCTTTTTGCTCCGGCGCCGACCTGGATGAATGGGCAGAGGCTGAAGCGCGCGGCGAACTCGACACCTATGGCTGGACCGATCGCGCACACAAGCTAGTCCAGGCGCTGGCCGCCTTTCCCCGCCCGACAATCGCGGCCCTGAACGGTTCAGCAGTCGGCGCGGGCGCTGATCTCGCCTTCGCGTGCGACTTCCGTATCGCCGCCGCGTCCGCCTCGCTGCGCTGCGGTTATACCGACATGGGTTACAGCCCTGACATGGGCGGCACCTGGTTTCTGCCCCGGATCGCCCGTCCCGACGTGGCGAAACGGTTTGTCTTCCTCAACGACAAGTGGTCCGCGCACGACGCCTACTCAGTTGGCCTCGTCTCCGAAGTGATCGACGACGAACTATTCAGCAGTCAGGTCGCCGAGTTTGCCGGCAGGCTGGCAAGCGGTCCCAGCGTCGCATTCGGCCACGTCAAGACACTGTTGACTGGTTCGCTCACTCACAGTCTCGCCGAGCAGCTCGAGAAGGAACTGACTGCCGGCATCGCCTGCGGCCATAGCGAAGACGGACAGGAAGCACTTCGGGCCGCTGCCGAAGGCCGCCGCCCTCAATTTCTAGGGAGATAATCTGATGGATTTTTCTTTATCACACGAGCAGGAAATGCTGGTGGCGTCGCTGCGCAGCTTTGTCGAAAAAGAGCTGCAGCCGCACGAATTCGCCGTAGACCGGGCCGATCATGTCCCACACGAGCTGGCACAATCGATCCGCCAGAAAGCGATCGAACTCGGTTTCTACGCGTTCAACATGCCGGAAAGCGCGGGCGGAGCAGGACTCGACTACGTGACGCAGGCACTCGTCGAACGCGAGCTCGGCCGCACGAGTTGGGCACTTCAGGTGTTCGTTGCCCGTCCTAGCAAGATCCTCATGGCCTGCAAGGGCGAGCAGATCGAACGCTATCTGTTGCCGACGGTGCGCGGCGAGCGCATCGACTGCTTCGCCTTGACCGAACCCGGCGCGGGTTCGGACGCAATGGGTATTCGTACCCGCGCAGTGCGTGATGGCTCCGACTATGTGATCAACGGCAGCAAACACTTCATCAGTCATGCAGAGAATGCCGACTACGTCATCCTGTTCGCAGTGACGGGCGAAGAAGAAGTACGCGGCCGTCTGCGCAAGCAGGTGACCAGCTTCCTCATCGACAAGGGTACGCCCGGCATGACCATCCACCGCGGGCCGCATTGCACGAGTCTGCGTGGATACCATCAGGCAGAGATCTTCTTCACCGACTGCCGCGTCAGCGCCGCGCAGATTCTGGGCGAAGAGCATCGCGGTTTCGACCTCGCCAATGAATGGCTCACGGCAGGCCGCGTGATGGTCGCCGCCAACAACGTCGGGCGCGCGCAGCGCGCATTCGAAATGGCCGCAGAATGGGCCGCGACGCGCCAGCAGTTCGGCAAGCGCATCGGCGAATTTCAGGGCACGTCGTTCAAGCTCGCCGACATGGCGACCGGCATTCGCGCGTCGGAACTCCTGATGCTTTACACCGCTGACAAGCTGGACAAAGGCACGATGACAGACGGCGACGCGGCTCTGGCGAAACTCTTCGCCTCGGAGACGCTCGGCCGCGTGACCGACGACGCGGTGCAAATCTACGGCGGCATGGGCCTGATGAACGAACTTCCGATCGAGCGGTTCTGGCGCGATGCGCGCATCGAGCGCATCTGGGAAGGCACCTCCGAAATTCAGCGCCACATTCTGTCGAAAGAAATCCTCAGACAGTACAGCTAGTAGCAATCGGCATTCGGCTTCGTGCCCGGAAGCACCCGTGGGCACGAAGGCCGGCGCGAACCCCGAGCGGCGCACAACGCCGCATCGCGTCATGACATTCTCGAGACAAACCATGGCAAACCCACCGGCCGGCGCAGGCCGCAGTGAACGTGCGGCGAATTTGAGCCGCCTTCTCAATCCTTCGAGCATCGCCTTTGTCGGTGGCCTCAAGATCGCGAGTGCGATACAGCGTTGCCGCGACTTCGGCTTCACCGGCGACATCTGGCTCGTCAATCCGAACCATACCGAAATCGCGGGCATTCGCTGTTACGCCAGCGTCGCCGACCTCCCCTATGCACCCGATGCGGCATTCCTCGCCGTGCCGGCCGTGCACGCCACTCGCGTCGTCGGGGAACTCTCCGCGCGTGGAGCGGGCGGCGCCATCGTGTATGCCTCCGGCTTTGCTGAGACAGGTGCCGAAGGCGGTGCCTTACAGGCTAGTCTGGCCGAAGCCGCGGGCAGCATGGCGATGCTGGGCCCGAACTGCTACGGCCTGCTTGATGGTTTGCATGGCAGCGCGCTGTGGCCGGTCGCGCACGGCGCGGCCCGAGTCGAGTCTGGCGTGGCGGTCATCACGCAAAGCGGCAACCTCGCGTACAACCTCTCGATGAGCGCGCGCAATGTGCCTTTCGCCTATCTCGTGAGTGTCGGCAATCAGGCGCTGATCGACGTGGCGCAGCTCATTGACGCGTTCCTCGAAAACCCGCGCGTCCGGGCCATCGGCGTGCACCTCGAAGGCCTGAAAAACGTGCGTGCGTTTAGCGAGGCGGCCACCCGGTCGCTCGCGCGCGGTGTGCCCATCGTCGCACTGAAGAGCGGCGTTTCCGAACTGGGCGCGGAATTGGCGCTCAGTCATACCAGCTCGCTCGCGGGTTCGGACGAACTGTACAACGCGCTATTCAAGCGGCTTGGCATCATCCGCGCGAAGGACCCAGTGGGCATGGCTGAAACGCTCAAGCTGCTGTCCGTAAGCGGTGTGCCGGAACGCAGCGGCCTTGCCGCGCTCGCGACATCCGGTGGCGATGCCGGCTTCGTAGCGGATCTGGCCGACGCGCACAACATTGAATTTTCGCCCGTGAGCGAGCAAGGACGGGCGAGTTTGCAGGCAGTCCTACCGGCCTATGCAACGATCGCCAATCCGCTCGACTTCACGACCGCCCCCTGGGGCAGTGCCGATGCCATGCGCGCGTGCTGCGATGCGATGCTTAGCATCGCGCCGGGCGCGGCGGCGATGATCCTCGATTATCCGAAAGAAGAATCCGGCGAACGGGACGCCTGTTTCATCGCGGCCGATGCGTTCACTGCGTCGGCGCGCGAGCACCGCGTGACGGGTGCCGTCATCTCCGTATTTCCCGACCTGATGCCTCCCGCCGAGGCCGCGCGGATCGCGAGCGCGGGCATCGCCCCGTTGCAGGGTCTCGCGGAAGGCATGGCGGCGATCGGTGCCGCGATGTGGTACGCGACCACGCGCGCCCGCATTCTCGCAACCGACAGCCTCTCTTCCCTGCCGGTCTTGCAGCCTGGCGACAGCACGGCGGTATCTCGCGTGTACGACGAGTGGGACAGCAAGCGCATGATCGCGGAATACGGCCTCAGCGTCCCGGCCAGCGAACTGGTCACACCAGGCGTGGCGGCAGATGCCGCAGAGCGGCTTGGTTTCCCGGTGTGTGTGAAGGTTGTCAGCAGCGATCTGCCGCATAAAACCGAGGCCGGAGCGGTTGCCCTGAAGCTCGAATCGCGCGAGGCCGTCGCCGAAGCAGTCGAGAAGATGACGCAGAGCGTCGCGCGCTACGCGCCGAACGTCGCGGTCGAACGGGTGCTGGTGGAGCGCATGGCCGCGAAGCCGTTGCTGGAGTTGATCGTCGGCGTAAAGCGCGAAGAGAACTTCGGCCTGGCGCTCGTTCTCGGCACAGGCGGTGTGCTGGTCGAACTGTTGCGCGACACGGCAACGCTACTGCTGCCGGTCCGGCATGAAGATATCCGGGCGGCGCTGCAGGGGCTCAAGCTGGGTCCATTGCTCACCGGTTACCGCGGAAGTTCTCCCGTCGACCTGGACGCCACGATTCGCAACATCATGGCGATCGCACAGTTCGCGCAGACCCATGCGGATAGCCTGGTCGAGCTGGACATCAACCCTTTACTGGTGCAACAGGACGGAGCGGTGGCCGTCGATGCACTAGTCGTACTCACCCGCTGAGATCGGACCGCTCACGCGCGCATAAACGTCGGATTCCACCCCGACGATTCATGCGCCGCCGGATGCCCTAACCATGCGGTCTGTCCCAGGCGCTATCGCCTAATCCGGTTCGCATCGCCGAACCTGTCCGGAGAACCATCGCCGTGAACCCCGAGTACGATCAGCCCGCGCATGGACTGCGCTCGGCTTACGAAGGACAGCAGTCCCAGGCGTTCGACCTGACAGCGCCGATCGCGACTCCATTAGAGTTGCATCAATGCCGGGTCAAGCAGGAATGGGTCGACTACAACAAGCACATGAGCGAGTCGTGCTATCTGTTTGTGTTTGGCGACAATAGCGATGCCTTCTTTCGCTACTTCGGCATCGACGACCACTATCGCGCGCGAGGCTACTCCATCTATACGCTGGAGACGCATATGCGCCACTTCCACGAAGTTCAGCTCGGCGAGCCATTGCGGTTAACGCTGCGCCTGATCGCCTGGGATCATAAACGGCTGCACGTATTTCATGAGATGTACCACGCTACTAGTGGAAAACTACTCGCCGCCGCGGAGCAATTGCAAACGTACGTCGACATGCGCTCGGCTCGCGCAGCGTCATTCCCGGACGAACTGCAGCAACGGCTGGACCTGATTCACACTGCGCACGCCAATGCGCCGCTACCTGCCGGCCTTGGGCGAGTCATCGCTATAGGGCGCGCAAACACGCGCAGCTGAAGTTGCCGCGTCCAAAGAGGAGAAATCTGCATGCGTCAAACCCAGGAATACTGGAGCAACCTCGCCACCCATCTCGAGATCATGAATCGTGCCTTCATTGACGGGCGCTGGCATGATGCGCACGATGGCGCGACATTTCCCTGTGTCAGCCCGATCGACGGACGCGAATTGACCCAGGTTGCCCGTTGCGGCCACCCTGAGGTTGAACTGGCGGTCCGCAGCGCGCGGAAATGCTTCGAGAGCGGCGCGTGGAGCGCTCTGGAGCCCCGCGCGCGCAAACGCGTCCTGCTTCGTTGGGCCGAATTGGTGTCCGAGCATGCGGACGAGCTTGCGCTACTGGAGACGCTCGATACAGGCAAGCCGATTGCTGATACGACGGTAACCGACATCCCATCGAGTGCGTATTGCATCAGCTGGTTTGCCGAGGCGATCGACAAAGCGGCCGGGGAAGTCGCACCTACGGCCCAGCATCTGCTTGGCCTAGTCACCCATGAGCCACTGGGCGTTGTGGCAGCGGTGGTGCCATGGAATTTCCCAGCGCTGATCGCGGTCTGGAAATGTGCACCCGCACTCACATGCGGCAATAGCGTGGTCCTCAAACCGTCCGAAAAATCGCCGCTATCGGCGCTTCGACTCGCGCAACTTGCGCTGGAGGCCGGACTGCCTGCTGGCGCGCTGAATGTCGTGCCCGGCTTTGGAGACGTCGGTCAAGCCCTGGCCACCCATCACGATGTCGACTGCATCGCGTTCACCGGCTCGACCGCGGTGGGCCGCAAGATCGCTCGTTACGCCGCTGAATCGAACCTCAAGCGGGTCTGGCTTGAACTCGGCGGCAAATCACCGCAACTTGTGCTGCCCGATTGCCCCGATCTCGATCGCGCGGCGCAGACCGTGGCACGCGCTATTTTCTACAACACCGGCCAGATGTGCACCGCCAGTTCGCGCTTGCTGATTCATCGCGAGATCAAACACGATTTCATCGAACGCGTGCTCGCGGCCGCCGGATCCTATGCGCCCGGGCACCCGTTGTCGCCGGAAACAAAGATGGGCAGCATGATCGACGCTTCGCAGGTGGGCCGGGTGCTGAGCTACATCGAGCGCGGTCAGATGGACGCCACGTTACTGACGGGCGGACGCCGTGCATTGACGAAGAGCGGAGGGGAGTACGTCGAGCCCACCGTGTTCGACTGCCCGCATCCCGATATCGCAATCGCGCGTGAAGAGATTTTCGGCCCGGTCCTTGCGGTCCTGACGTTCGACACAATCGATGAAGCCGTAGCGCTCGCCAACGATAGCGAGTATGGCCTCGCCGCCTCGGTCTGGAGCGCTAATCTGACAACGGCCCACACGACCGCACGTCGATTGCGCGCCGGCACGGTGTGGGTCAACGGCTACGAGGAAACCGACGATATGAATTTCCCTTTTGGCGGATTCAAGGAATCCGGGAACGGCCGTGATAACTCGCTGCATGCGCTCGACAAATATACCGAACTCAAATCGACGATCATCCGGTTGACCTGATACCACGCAGTGCGGCACGGCCGGCACTTATGCCCTGTGTCGCGCCGCTGTGGTTGTGCCGACCAGGTACACGGAACGCCGTCATCTCCCTCCGAAGGAGTACCTCTTCACGAGACTTGATCTGCCGATATTGGCCGATGAATGTCGCACAGCGTGAAGACACTCTTGGGAGAGAACATGAATTCGATCAACGAAGCAGGTCAGGAACTCCGTCTTGCCGCGTCTGGAGATGCGACAGGACTTCATAGAAAGATTGGCTGGGCAGGCGCGTTCTGGGTAGCCAGCGGCGTGCCGGCGCTGGTGCTGTTCTCAATTGGCTCGATCGCCGCGACAGTCGGCAAACCCTCATGGATCATCTGGGCGGTGTCGATCTGTTTCGGTTTCATGCAGGCTTTTTCCTACGCGGAAATCGCGGGGCTGTTTCCCCATAAATCCGGCGGCGCATCGGTATATGGCGCCATAGCGTGGGTACGCTACGGCAAACTCATCGCCCCGCTATCCGTGTGGTGCAACTGGTTCGCATGGTCTCCCGTGCTCGCCATCGGCTCCGGACTGGGCGCGGGTTACGTGCTCAACATGCTGTTTCCGGCCACGGCCGCGATCAATTCGTGGCAGATTACCCTCATCGATCTGGGTTGGCTCTCAAGTGGGTTGAGTCTGCGGATCAATGCCACCTTTGTGATTGGCGCGGCGATCCTGTTGACGACGTTTGCGATCCAGCATCGCGGTATTCTCCACGCCGCGCGGCTTCAGATGATTCTTGCGGTCTCGGCGCTACTGCCGCTATTGCTGGTCGGCGTCTATCCCCTCCTAACCGGCGATCTGCCAATCAACCATCTGTTCCCACTCTATCCACTGGCAAAAGATGCCGGTGGTCGGGTGATCGATGGCACGTGGAATCTGAGCAGCATTGAATTGATGGCAGGCGGACTGTTTATCGCAGCCTGGTCCACCTACGGATTTGAAACAGCAGTCTGCTACACGCGTGAATTCAGGGATCCTCGCCGCGACACCGTCAAGGCAATTCTCTATTCGGGCCTCTTATGCCTGGTGTTCTTCACGCTCGTCCCGCTTGCATTCCAGGGGGCACTCGGACTCGGTCAACTGGTCTCGCCCGAAGTAAAAGATGCCGCCGGGAATGTTACGCAGCCCGCCATCTATGACGGCATTCTGTCGCCGGGAATTTACAGCGGCATGGGTGTTGCGGAGGCGATGGCAAAAATTGTCCATGCCGGCAGTTGGGGCGAACTGCTTTTGAAGCCAATGCTGGTATTCGCGCTCGTGCTCGCAATCATGACCTCGATGGCCGGCTCCTCGCGCACACTCTACCAGGCATCCGTCGACGGTTGGCTACCCCGCTATCTCTCGCATGTTAACCACAATGGCGCACCGACCCGCGCAATGTGGACCGACCTCGTTTTCAATCTCGTGCTGCTGCTGATGTCCGATTATGTTGTCGTACTCGCGATGTCCAATGTCGGCTACATCATTTTCAATTTTCTGAATCTCAATGCCGCATGGATTCACCGTCTCGACCGGCCTACATGGGAGCGCCCTTTCAGGGCACCTAAATGGGTACTGGGTGCGGGCGTCGGGCTCTCGTTCGTGAACCTCGCGCTAATGGGCCTTGGTGCGGACGTCTGGGGAAAAGGCACGCTGATTTCCGGCATCGTTTTCGCGGCGCTGATCGTGCCAGTGTTCATCTGGCGTCATTATGTGACGGACAAAGGCCGCTTCCCGGACGCGATGCTCGACGATATGGATCTGGCGAACTCCAACACAATGCGACGCGCAGGCCTGCTGCCGTATCTGGCGTTGGTACTTGGCGTAGTGGTCGTCTACGGATGCCACTGGATCACGACGTGAGCACGCGCCAGCACTGAACACAGAACGCCCGTATGGCGCCGCTCGCCGCGCCATACGGGTGAACCCCAAGGTCATCGCACCGCGAAGATCGCGCCTTCAATACCCAACACCTCGCGGCTGGCCGAATAAATGCCCATGCCGCGTTCCCACACTTTTCTCAGATCACCATTCGCCGTGCGGATACGATAGCTCAGCTCGAACGGCCTGCGATGCGCCAGCGCTTCCTGCACCTCACGCCAGACGTAATCGACGTCCTCCGGCACGATCAGTTGGCTGTAACTATGATCGCGATTATCGACGAACCATGCGGCCGGATAGCCCGTCAATTCTTCGCATCCGTCGCTGACAAACTCCATTGACCACGAGGGATTGTTGCGGCCACGATAAATCAAACCCGGCACGCCGTTCAGGAGTCCGATTGCGCTGCGCAGCCTCGCTTCGATTGAAGTCTCGTGACGCTTTTGCGCCGTGCTATCGAACGCTGAAATGAAGAACGCGTTTCCATGCCGCCGGCACGCCAGTTCCAGCCAGCGAAGCTGACCGCGAGGATGAACGAAACGGATCCGCTCACGAATGCAGATACCGGCTTCACCGCGCAGGCGGTCCAGCATCGCGCGCCAGATCAGGCGATCTTCCGGATGCACGTATGTCGCCATCCCGACCGCCATCCCGCTGGCCTCCATCAACTCAGTCCACGCAGCGTTCGCACGGCGGATGCAGCCTTCATCATCGACTTGCACAAGCGCGACCGGATAAGCATCGAGACTCGCCGCGGGGACGGCAAATTCGCTTGCAACAGCAATATCTTGCATTCTTGTCTACCTTTTCATTGACGCGCGAGAGCGTCGCGGTGCACCCACGCCGCCAGTTCGAGCCGGGAACGCAAGTCCAGCTTGCGCAGCAGATTCTTCACGTAGACCTTAACGGTGCCGTCGCTAATACCTAACTGCCGGGCGATCTGCTTGTTGCTCATGCCGTCCGAGATGAGCGCCAGTGTCTGCGCTTCGCGTTCAGTCAGTTCCACATGACGCGTGCCTCTTTCGCCCTCCGACGCGTCGTCTTTTGCGAGCAGTGCGACCAGGCAATCGTCGAGCACGATCACGCCTTGCACACAGTTACGTATGTAGAGACGCAGGTCATCCGGCTCGGTCTCTTTCAGCATGTACCCGTCAGCACCGAGCCGCAGCGCACTCAATAACTCGCGGCGATCGAGCGACGCTGTGAGCACGACCTTGCGGCTCGGGATTTCGAGTTGGCTCAATTCGTCAAGCACCTGCAGGCCGCCAAGCCCGGGCATATGAAGATCGATCAGGATCAGGCCCGGCTTCAACTGCTCCGCGAGCGCGATACCTTGCCGCCCGCTGGAAGCCTCGCCGACCACCTGAAATTCCCCGGTCGAGTTGAAGTACTCGGCGAGGCCGCGCCGGAACAGCGGGTGATCGTCAATCAGAAGCAATGTTGTTGGACCCATCAGCGGGTTCCCCCCTGGAAGCATCATTCGGGACAAGCAGGTGTACCCGCGTGCCATTCGGCTGCACATTCTCGATCAGCAGCCTCGCGCCTATCGCGCGCGAGCGCTCGTGCATGATCTCCAGACCATAGTGATTCTCCTCTACCGACGCGGGTCGCAAACCGACGCCATCGTCCACCACGCTCACACACAATGCGCCGTCAGGAGCGTCGGTGACTTCGATCCGGACATGTCGTGCATGGGCGTGGCGCACCACGTTCGACAAGGCTTCGCGCACGATCTGCAACGCATGCAGCGCAACCTCCGGCGAGAGTTCAATGTCGGGCACGCGGTTATCCAGCTCAAAGACCACGTTGCAACGACGCGAAAACTCTTCGACCGAATCAACCAGCGCTTGCCGCCACGAACGTCCTTCGAGCGTCAGGCGCGCACCGGTAATCAACTGACGAACGTCGCGCTGCAGTCGCGTCATCGCGGTTCGCAATTCCGCGAGCAGAGGCTCCACGACCTCCGGCTTGCGCGTCTGCTGCTGCACCCGGCTGACAAGGAAGGACATGCCGCCGAGCTGTTGCGCAACGGAATCGTGAAGCTCGCGGATCAGCGCCCGTGCGCCACCGTCCGCAAGGTACTGTCGTCGTCTCATGCTGCTGATCAACTCGATTGCGGCCCCGAGCGCCGGCCCTGCATTGCTGATTTCAGTTTTAAGCGTCTGACTGGCAGGCGAAGACAGTTCAAGCAGAAGCATGGCGGCTCCGGACCTCCAGACCAGCCGCGTGCGGCCCTCGCGCGAACACGCCGGACACAACAGGTTCGAAGCCCCGGAACGGGATTCCTTTAGCGCGCAGTCGCGAGGTTCATCACACGAAATAACGGCGGCGTCTGCTCCCGCAAGCAACGTTTCGCCCCCGGCCACGAGCGACACGACACTCCCGGGTATCTCCGCTTCGAGCCAACGAAGAAAGCTCCGCAACGGCTCGCTGGAGGTTGGGTCGAGAGCGATATCGACGAATAGTCGCACCAGCGCATCGCGGAAACGCACTGACACGTCGATGTTATCGACCTCGCCAGTCGCTTGTGAGGATGCGCGTCGCGGCATCAGGGTCCGACTCACCACCATGCAAAGCATCCCATCAAAAAAGGTCCTGTTTAAAGGCAAGAAATGTGCCGTTCTCAGCACTACTACTTTGGGCATACCTCGTTGTCGTGATTGAACTGCGTTTTCCGTTGAGAAACTATTTCGCTTGTGGGGAATACGAATTTTTCGAGTGATTTATGGATTTGGCCGTTTTTTTGACGCACCCGAATGGAGCAGACGCCCCGTTTTAGTTCAGATCCAGATGCACGCATTTGAAGCAAAACATTTTCCATGCGCTTATACGCATTGACAGAACCGGTGACTGAAGACATGACCCCGACGCATGAGAGTAAACCAGGCTCGCCCAGGAGTCTTCCGCTTTATCAAGTACTGCAGCCGCATCAAGCGGCAAGTCAGCACCTTGTAGTCGCTCAGGCCGAAGCACTCGCGAGGATTGCGGCCTTCATGGCTGCACTGCCACGCGCGCCAGGTCTCGTCACGCTGCTCGTACAAGGCGATAGGTCGGCAACAGTTTTCCCAGCGTCGTTCTTTCCAACCCATGACGCACTGACGCGCAGTCTTCTCGCGACCCTGGATGGCGCGGCAATCGGCTTGCGCCTCTACGTATGCGGAGACGAAGCGTTTATCGGGGGAGTCAGGAGCGTCGCGGGCGCGGCGGGGATGTTGCCGGAAGAAATCATCGCCGAGCTGAATGCGACGCCGCGCGCGGTCTACTGCGTGCACTGCTGCGCGTCGCACGTGTATGACGCTTTGCGCGAAGTCGAATGCGCCGGATGTGGAATCAACCTGTCCGTGCGCCAGCATTTCTCGCAGCGCGCGGGGGCGTATCTGGGCGTTTGTGCCGATCCGGATCACCCTTACCTGGAGCGACGCGCATGAACCAGATCGAAGTTCGAGTCGAAGCGACCCGGCTGCTCACACCGCTGGTACGCGAGTTTACCCTCAGCGCGCTTCAGGGTCGCCTGCCTAAGTTCTCCTCCGGTAGCCATATTCAGGTGCGCCTGCCACTCGGAGAGCGTCCGCTACGCAATGCGTATTCGTTGCTCGGCGATCCGGCCAACGTGTCGACCTATCGCATCGCCGTGCGCAAACAGGACGATTCGCGTGGCGGCTCCGCTTTCATGCATGAGCAAATCCACGAAGGCTCGACGTTGACCATCACGCCGCCGGCCAATCTGTTTTCGCTGCATTCCGACGCTCGCGCTCACATCCTGATTGCGGGAGGCATTGGCATTACGCCGTTCCTCGCGCATGTCGCCGAACTGGAGCGCGACGCTGCTGACTTCGAATTGCATTACGCCTACCGTCACGGACTGACCGATGCGTACCGCTCCGAGTTAAGCGAGCGACTGGGCAGTCGCTTCCACGGCTACGACGGTGAATACGCGCGCCTCGATATCACACGAGTGCTGCGCGGCAGGCCGTTGGGTGCTCATGTCTACGTATGCGGTCCACAACAACTGCTGGATGCCGTACGAGACACGGCTCGCGCGCTCGGCTGGCCCGACGGTCGTGTGCACTGGGAAGCGTTTAGCGCACCGCAACCGGGAACCCCATTCGTGGTGACGTTGATGCGCAGCGGCTTGAGGCTGGACGTGGCTTACGACCAGAGCTTGCTGGAAGCGCTCGAAGCAAACGGAGTGGACATCCCGAATCTGTGCCGCGGGGGTGTCTGCGGTCAATGTTCGACCCGCCACATTGCAGGCGATGTTGACCACCGCGACATGGTCCTTAGTCCATCCGATCGCGCCACGCATCTGATGCCGTGTGTCTCACGTGCTCACAGCACCTCCCTTTTTCTGGATCTATGAGGAACGTCTCATGAGCGTAATTCTGAAACCCGCCGAGCGCTATCGCGAAGCCTTTACGTTTCGCAACAGCGACGCCGCGATCGCCCGTTTTCCTTTTCCGTTTCCCGAAGATGCCTACATGTATTCGGTGAACATCGAGCCAGCCACGTCGCGCGATCCTGGTTCAGTCCTCGAGCACTGGTTCGATATCGACGAGCATTACCGTTCCGAAGTGGCTGAGCGCGCCCACGTTCTGGAAAACGATTCACGCCGAAGCATGGCGATGCCCCACATGCAGAAAGCCTCCTGGGACGCGCTGGAAATGATCATGGAGCATCTCGCTCTGGACTATCCGGACCTGTTTTCGCTAACGCGCGCCGGCGACCACTGGCGCTGGCGCAATCTCGCGCTCGGCATCGAGCAGACATTCCGTTTCGGCGACGCCGAGACACTGCCTTGCGAGCCACTCGAATACGTCATGCGGCAAACGCAAGGGGACATCGCGCTGCTCGATCAGCGAAATGACGACCTCTTCATGGATGCAGGCGTCATCACCGGGCCGGCCGACTGGTCGCTCGCGTTCGATGCCGGTATGAGTTTCAAGCAATGGCATTCGCCAGTGCCGCTGGCGCATGACATGGGCATCTTCGATCGCGCGCTGAAGTATTTGTTGCATATCCAGGTCGACCGTCCGGTACGCCGTCTGAACTGGACGCTCACCATCAACCCGCGCCTCGATACCTCGCCCGAGACCTACCACCTATGGGGCGCCGAGCGCGGCCATGTGACACCGGAGAACGTCGCTGAGCTTGTGCATCTGCGCGTCGAGCTGCAATTCATGGCGCGACTACCGAGAAGCAACGCCCTGATGTTCAGTATCCGCACGTATCTCGCCAGCATGGCGGAACTTGTCGGCAACGCTACGTGGGCAAGCCGTCTTCATCGCGTGCTGCGTGACCTGCCCGAACCGATTGCCGACTACAAGGGCATGACGCGTTATCGGAAAACGCTGGTCGACTGGTTGAGTCAGTTCGATAGCGGCAACTGACATCCGCCGGACTTTGCACGCATTCACATCTTCACCTTGGGAGTAACAGACATGGCACATTCATGGCGCATTTCCGCACTCGCGGACCGTCATCGGGCATTGGGCTCGAACCTCGAAGACTGGAACGGTATGGGCACCGCCTGGACCTATTCCGGTAACCTTGCCGATCAGCACGCGGCGATTCGCACCAAGGCCGGCCTGATGGATGTATCCGGTTTGAAGAAGGTCCACTACGTCGGCCCGCACGCCGAAAGCCTGCTCAACTGGGCGACCACCCGCGACATCAGCAAGCTGTACCCAGGCAAGTCGGTCTATGCGGCGATCCTCAACGAAGACGGCAAGTTTATCGACGACTGTATCGTCTACCGGACCGGACCGAATGCGTTCATGGTCGTGCACGGCGCGGGAACCGGCTATGAACGCCTGATTCGCTCAGCACAGGGCCGGCAGGTCGCCGTCCTGTTCGACGACGACCTCCACGATCTTTCCTTGCAAGGCCCTGCCGCCGTGGATTTCCTCGCGGAACACGTGCCGGGAATTCGCGACCTGCCCTATTTTCATCACCTGCAAACGCGGCTCTTCGGAAAACCGGTGACGATCTCACGCACCGGTTATACGGGCGAGCGCGGCTACGAAATTTTCTGCAAGGCTGCGGACGCGCCTTTCATCTGGGACACCGTGCTCGACAAAGGCGCTGCGTTCGGCATCGTTCCTTGCGCGTTCACCGCGCTCGACTGGCTGCGCGTGGAAAGCTACCTGCTGTTTTTCCCCTATGACAACTCAGAGATGTACCCGTTCGAAAACGAAAAAGCGGGCGACACGCTGTGGGAACTCGGACTCGAATTTACGGTGTCGCCAGGCAAAACCGATTTTTGCGGCGCGGGCGAACACTTCCGCCTGCAAGGCAAGGAGCGTTTCAAGATTTTCGGTGTGCTGATCGACTCAACCGATGCGGCCAGCGGCGGCGACGCAGTGTGGAGCGACGGCAGGCAGGTCGGCGTCGTCACGTGCGGCATGTACTCGCGGCTCACGGGCCGTTCGATGGCTATCGCGCGACTTGAGGTGGATAGCGCACGCCTCGGCGCGCCGCTTGAAGTGCGCGGCAAGTTCAAAGCGCATGCAAGTGCCGCGGCACTGCCATTCGACGATCCCGAAAAGAAAAAGCGCACCGCGCTCGGCTGATCCGCCGACGGACTCCCATTGGGTCTCTCACGCAATTTCAGGAGTATCGCAGTGACTCAGAACTACGTATTGACAATCAGTTGTCCCGCCACATCCGGCATCGTCGCGGCTGTCTCGTCGTATCTCGCGCAATCGGGGTGCTATATCAGCGAACTGGCGCAATTCGACGACGAGTCCAGTGGTACGTTTTTCATGCGTGCGGTCTTCCGCTTCAATGAAGCGAAGACGGGCAACATCGATAAGCTCCGCGCGGACTTCAGCAACATCGCGAACGACTTCGCGATGCAGTGGAAGCTCTACAGTGCCGCGCAACCCATGAAAGTGCTGTTGATGGTCAGCAAGTTCGACCATTGCCTGGCCGATTTGCTCTACCGGCATCACAAAGGCCAGTTGCACATGCATATCACTGCCATCGTCTCCAACCACCTGGATCTTCGACCGATGGCGGAGCGCGAAGGCATCCGCTTCATCTATCTTCCTGTCACACCGGAAACCAAGGATCAGCAGGAAGCCGAATTGCTGAAAATCGTGGCCGATACGGAGACCGAGCTCGTGGTGCTGGCGCGCTACATGCAAATTCTCTCCAACAACCTGTGCAAGCAGCTCGCCGGCCGCGCGATCAATATCCATCACTCGTTCCTGCCTGGATTCAAGGGCGCGAAGCCTTATCACCAGGCCTTCGAACGCGGCGTCAAGCTGATCGGCGCGACCGCTCACTACGTGACCTCCGATCTCGACGAAGGACCGATCATCGAACAGGAAGTGCAGCGTGTCGATCACGTCCTGCAACCTGAAGGTCTAGTTGCGATCGGGCGCGATACGGAAACCGTGGCGCTTTCACGCGCAGTGAAGTTCCACACGGAACATCGCGTATTCCTCAACCGCGACCGCACGGTGATTTTCCGATGAACCCGGCTCGACTCATTGACGGCAGAGCTGCCGCAGCGGGCTTGCTCGAGACGGTCAAGGAAGACGTCGCAAAGCTTCAGGCGTCCGGCGTGAGCGTCACGCTCGCTGTCGTCCTGGTGGGCGACGATCCCGCAAGCCATGTCTACGTCCGCAGCAAGCTGCTGCGTGCAAGCGAAGTCGGAATCCGTTCAGTCGAACACCGGCTGCCCGCCGACACGGCGCAGGCTACCTTGCTGTCGCTGATCGAGGCGCTGAACAGCGACGCCAGAGTGAACGGCATCCTGGTGCAGATGCCATTGCCCGAGCAGATCGACGAGGGCGCGGTAATCGCCACGATCGCCGCGGAAAAGGATGTGGACGGATTTCACCGTGAGAACGTCGGGCGGCTGGTACTCGGCGAACCCGCATTGACGCCGTGCACGCCGAGCGGCTGTCTGTTCCTGCTGGAACACACGCTTGGCGACCTGTCCGGCAAGCACGCCGTGGTTATCGGCCGCTCCAACATCGTCGGCAAGCCGATGGCGTCGCTGCTACTTCAGGCGAACTGCTCGGTAACGATCCTTCATTCGCACAGCGTCGATGCTCGTGAACTGTGCCGCCAGGCCGATATCGTGGTTGCTGCCGTCGGGCGCGCGCAAATGATCGACGCAAGCTGGATCAAACCGGGCGCCACCGTGATCGACGTAGGGATCAATCGCATCGAGATCGACGGTAGAACGCGCCTGGTGGGCGATATTGAGTTCGAGAGCGTCTCGCGTGTGGCCGGCGCAATCACGCCGGTACCGGGCGGTGTCGGTCCAATGACGATAGGTTTTTTGATGAGAAACACTGTGCTGGCGGCAAAAGGTCAGTCTCTGAAATCGGTGTCGGCAAAGCCCGCGCAGCGGGAAATCCTGCGTTGTCGTGCAACAGATAGAGTGAGTGAAAGATCATGAAGAAACGTGTAGCAATCATTGGTGCGGGCCCTTCCGGCATGGCGCAATTGCGCGCCTTTCAGTCCGCGAGAGAAAAAGGAGCCGAGATTCCCGAGATCGTCTGCTTCGAAAAGCAGAAGGATTGGGGGGGCATGTGGAATTACACGTGGCGCACCGGCACCGACGAGAATGGCGAGCCGGTGCATGGCAGCATGTATCGTTACCTGTGGTCCAACGGTCCGAAAGAATGCCTGGAATTCGCGGATTACACCTTCGAGGAACATTTCGGCAAACCGATTGCCTCGTATCCGCCGCGCGAGGTCCTGTGGGACTATATTCGCGGACGCGTCGACAAAGCCGGCGTGCGGCCTTATATCCGCTTCAATACGCCGGTACGCCATGTGAGCTTCGACGCAGCAACCGGCAAGTTCACCGTCACCGCGCAAGATTTTTCCTCCGGCTCGACTACGCAGGAGGAGTTCGACTACGTCGTCAACGCGTGCGGCCACTTCTCCACGCCGAATGCGCCGACCTTTCCCGGCTTCGAAAATTTCGGCGGCCGCATTCTGCATGCGCACGATTTCCGCGACGCACTTGAGTTCAAGGATAAGCACGTGCTGCTGGTCGGCAGCAGCTATTCGGCGGAAGACATCGGCTCACAGTGCTACAAATACGGCGCGAAGAGCATCACGAGTTGTTATCGCACCGCGCCGATGGGCTATCACTGGCCCGACAACTGGGAAGAAAAACCTTTGCTGCAGCGCGTGCGCGGCAACACCGCCTACTTCGCCGACGATACCCATAAGCACATCGACGCGATCATCCTGTGTACCGGTTACCAGCATCACTTCCCGTTCCTGACTGACGAGTTGCGCCTGAAAACCGGCAATCGTCTCTGGCCGTTGAATCTCTACAAGGGCATTTTCTGGGAAAACAATCCGGGTCTGATCTATCTCGGCATGCAGGACCTCTGGTATTCGTTCAACATGTTCGACGCTCAGGCCTGGTATGCACGCGATGTGATTCTCGGGCGCATTGCGCTTCCGTCGAAAGCGGACATGACATCGCACAGCCTGGCATGGCGCGCAAAAGAAGAAAAGCTTGTCACGAATCAGGAAATGTTCGAGTTTCAGGGCAGCTATATCCAGGATCTGCTCGATGCCACCGACTACCCGAACTTCGACATCGAGGGTGTGAACCGCACGTTCCTCGAATGGAAACACGACAAGCATCACGACATCATGGGCTATCGCAACAAGTCGTACCGATCGTTGATGACCGGCACGCAGTCGCCGCCGCATCACACGCCGTGGCTGTCGGCCCTTGATGACTCGATGCGGGCCTATCTGGACGAACCCGTTCAGACACTGAAAGCCGACCACTGAGGGCCACGCCCAGGACAGATAATGCTGATACGTACACCCACAAGCTCGCGTCCAGCGGAGCCGGCGCTGTTTGCCCGCGCAGCGGGACACGAGCGATATCGCGTGGCGGGCGGTGGTCTGACGGTGGTGGCGCTCAAACCCGGCGACGCGCTGCACATCGTGGACATCGAAGGCCGGCAGCCCTGCGAACTGATGGCCTTCGACGCAGAAGGCAACGCCGCGCTCGCCGCACTCGAATTAATGCCGTCGCCCGATGCATCGTTCATTGCGACGCTCCTGCACAACGGCCGTGGCGATCCGCAAAACGCGTCCGTGCTGACCGGGTTGTTAAAGCGCCGCATCGACACCGGCGCGTCACAGCCCGCGGCAAAACTCTGGAACGGCGATACACCAGCTGGCTTTACACGCACATTCGTTGCCACTAAAGCTCTGCTCGTCATCGTCGCCGCGCCCGGGTCGGCCACCACGATCGAGATGCAGAACCCGCCCACCGGCTTGCGCCTCACCGTCGATCGCGCGAATCCCACGCTGCTTGCCGCGCCGCCGCTTGCCGCCCCGCTCGCGGACGCGCTGAACGACTTCACGATCCGGCCCGGTACGGCCACCGCCTACACCGTGCGGGCAGGAGAATATATTCAGGTCCTCGACGTCGCTGGACGGCAATGTTCGGATTTCGTCGCCTTCGATCTGGCCGCGCTCGATCGCAACGAGGAACTCGATCTCGACCAGACGGTGACGAGAACGCTGAACGGCAACGCCTATCCCGCGCCCGGTCTGTTTTCGAAGTTCTTCAACCGCCAGATGCAACCCATGCTCGAAGTCGTACGCGACACCGTGGGCCGTCACGATTCATTTGCCTTGGCCTGCGCGGCGCGCTACTACGAAAGCCAGGGCTACTTCGGCCATAGCAACTGCAGCGACAACATGAGCCGCGCCCTCGCCGATTTCAACGTGGCGCCGCGCCCCGGCTGGCCCGCGATCAATTTCTTCTTCAACACCGGCATCAACGCACATCAGCAAATGACGCTCGATGAACCGTGGTCGCGTCCCGGCGACTACGTGCTGATGCGCGCGTTGACCGATCTCGTCTGCGTGAGCTCGTCCTGTCCCGACGACATCGATCCCGCTAACGGCTGGAATCCGACCGATATCCAGATCCGTGTCTATCCGAACAAGGAACGCTTCTCCATTGCCATGGCTACCCGAATCACACCCGATGCCGAACCGGTCCTGACTCGCGAGTCGGGCGTTCACGCCAGAACCTCGGCGCTCACCCGCCATTTCACCGACTATCGCGGCTGGTGGCTCCCCACGCAGTACGACGGTTTCGGCACGAACGAAGAGTACTTCGGCTGCCGGGAGCGGGTGGCGATGATGGATCTCTCGGCGCTTCGCAAGTTCGAGATCCTCGGCCCCGATGCGGAAGCCCTGCTGCAATACTGCCTGACGCGCGACGTTCGACGCCTGGCCATTGGCCAGGTCGTGTATTCGGCCATGTGCTATCCGCACGGCGGCATGCTCGACGACGGCACGCTGCTGCGCCTCGGCCCCGACAATTTCCGCTGGATTTGTGGTGAGGACTACGCAGGTGTCTGGCTGCGCGAACAGGCAGCGGCCCTCGGCATGAAGGTGTGGATCAAATCCGCTTCGGATCAGATTCACAATCTGTCGGTTCAGGGACCGCTCAGCCGCGAGTTGCTCAAGCAGATCGTGTGGACGCCCGCCAGTCAGCCGCCGCTCGAAAACCTTGGCTGGTTCCGTTTTCTGGTCGGCAGACTCGACGGCTACGACGGCTGCCCGATCATGGTCTCGCGCACCGGTTACACCGGCGAACTGGGATATGAAGTCTGGTGTCATCCGCAGGATGCCGAGCGCGTCTGGGACCGTCTGTGGTCCGCTGGGCAACCGCTCGGCATCGTCCCGCTCGGGTTGAATGCGCTCGATATGCTGCGAGTCGAAGCGGGTCTGATCTTCGCCGGGTACGAGTTCACCGACGAAACAGATCCGTTCGAAGCGGGCATCGGCTTTTCGGTACCGTTGAAGAGCAAGGCCGACGATTTCATCGGCCGTGACGCTCTGCTTGCCCGAAGCGCGCATCCGCGACACAAACTGGTCGGGTTAGAACTCGCCGGCAACGAACCGGCGCATCACGGCGACTGCGTGCACAACGGGCGCGCACAGATTGGTGTGGTCACCAGCGGTGTGCGTTCTCCGATACTCGGCAAGAACATTGCGCTGTGCCGGATCGATATCAGCCATGCCGAAGCGGGGACACGCGTCGAGATCGGCAAGGTCGACGGTCATCAGAAACGCATTGAGGCCCAGGTCGGGGCGCCGATCTTCTACGATCCGGACAAGAGCCGTGTCCGCGCCTGAACGCCAGTAGCACGGGTCTCGACGTAAGCATGACTCGCGGTTTGCGTCGGGTGGCGCGGCGAGGCCGCGCCACTCACCTCGCTCAATGCCTCATCAGGGACCACAACAGCAGCGCCAGCAACAGCACCACGACCACCTGCCAGAACAGCACCGGATCGCTCTCAAGCAAAGGTTTGCGCCGAACCGGCGCCATTGCGTCCCGACCGCTCGAAAAACGTTCGAGATCCGCGCAGACTTCGAGCACGTCCTGATACCTGCGCGCCGGATCGGGCTGCAGTGCTTTCTCCAGCACAAGGTCGAGCCATTGCGGCGCGTCCGGACGGTACTGATAGAGCGGCACGCGGCCATTGAAACCGTAGGGCAGCTTGCCGCCGCTGAATAGCCGGTACAGGGTCACGCCGTACGCGAACACCTCGGAGCGCGCATCGCCCTGTGCGCCCTTCATCAACTCAGGCGCCATGTAAGCGGGCGAGCCCGGTGCGACGTCAGGCCCCGGCAACTGCATGCCCGGCATATAACCGAAACCGAGATCGAGCAGGCGCGTACTATCGCCCCGCATCACCAGCACGTTCTCGGGTTTGATATCGCGATGGAAGATATTGCGGCGATTCAGCACGTCGATCGAATGACCCAGTTGCCGCGCGATCTCGAGCGCTCGCGGAAGCGCGATGGGCTGAGGCGCCGCCAGCAGTTTTTCGAGCGTGATGCCTGCACCGAGCGGCATCATCACATAGAGCCGGGTTTGCCGGTCGGCATCGACTGGCATCGGCGCAAGCACGCCATCGTCGCCGATCTTGCCGGCCAGCCAGCGCTCACGCACGATCGACTGGCGCACGTTCTCGTCCTGTTCGACCCGCGGCTTGGGAAACTTGAGCGCCAGCGGTGTGTTCGGATCGGCCAGATCGTAGCCCGCGAAAATCCGCGAATAGAAGCCATCGCTCAACACGCTCTTGAGCAGATATCCATCGACCACATCGCCGGCGTTGGGCACGGCCGGAATCGGCAACGCACCGACCACCCGCTCAAGGTAACCGACATCGAGCAAAGGCAGACTGCCCACATCGAGCACCGCGCTCGTCACGTCGTCCTGCGAGCCACGCGTCACCGCCAGCGCGCCGAGCCGGCGCGCAGTTTCGAGCGCACTACTGCGCGCCGCCAGCACCGTCTGCAGCTCGCGCATCGGCACGCGGCGATAGAGCCCGTCGGAGCACATCAGCAAACGATCGCCCTCGCGCAGCTCAAGGGTTTCGATCCGCGTCACCAGCGTCGGAAGCATGCCGACCGCATGCGCCACATAAGAACCGAAGGCGACCGGCACCACGTCGTCGTCGCCAAGCTGGGTCAGTTGGCCATCGCGCAGCAGATAGAGCCGCACATCGCCGGCCGCCACCAGATACGCGGTCGCGCGACGCACAATCAGCGCCGCAAAGGACGCGGCCATCTGCGTCAGTGAAGGATCGACGCGGCCGATCTGATGCAGCCAGCGGTGGATTGCCTCTAGCGCGTGCGCAGCGGCCACGCCGGGTTGCAAGGTGTCGGGCAGTCCGTAATAGGCATCGATAAAAGTCCGCACCGAGAGTTCGGCCGCGACCCGCCCGCCCTTGCTGCCGCTCACGCCGTCAGCGAGAGCGATCACGCTGCCACGCGCAGCCCGCGCGGCCAGATCGCCGAGCATTACGCCGACGTAGTCTTCATTGATGTGGTCCTGCCCGCGGCTGCGGGCAGGACAGGAGACACAACCGATCTCGAGGGTGGCGCACTCGCCGCGCTCCGGCCGCAACTGCAGGTCGATTTCCTGGCCGCCCATTCCGCGACGGCTAGCGGGTCTTCTCTCGGGATCGTCTGCCATCCGCACCGTGTTCGGTACGGGCAAGCTATCCGGGGAGAAGGGTTCATTCATTTACTTTTTGCCGTGGGTCATCACGTCGCTGGTTTCCAGATCATGCCCGATCTTCTCAAGCACCTGCGGCGAGCGCTTCTTGAGCATCAACAACCAGATTGCGCCAACCAGCATATATGCGACGAACAGATAAGGCAGGATGTTATACGGATAATCGGGCACCGGATACACGCTGCCGATCACCGCGCCAACCATCGCCAGTGCGCCGAGCACGCCCCACACGACATTGCTCGTCTTGAGCTCACCCTGCTTCTTCAGATAAACGGGTGCCGCGATTGCGACCAGGAAATACACGACCAGGAAGCCAAAGGTCGCAAACGTACTGGTATAGCCGAAGGTGTTAAGCGGACCCGTGCCGAGCATCGCGATGCACACCACGAAGGTCACGATCGAGGAAAACGCAACGGCCAGATACGGTGTCTGGTGCGTGCGGTGCACCATGCCCATCGAACGGTGCACGAACTGGTAGCGGCCCATCGAATACAGCAGGCGGCTGGAGGAGTTGATGCACGCAAGCACGCACGAAAACGCGCTAACCGAGGCTATCAGATAAAACACCGGACCGAGCGGCGAGGCGCCAACGCTCGTGAGCAAGGTGCTGAGCACGGCCGAATCGCCGCCGAGTTTGGCTGTGTCGCCGTGGTAAGCGATCGTCATCGAATAGGCCACAAACATAAAGAACAGGCCCGACAGGATCACGCTCCAGATCACCGCGCGCGGAATCACGCGCAGCGGGTTTCTAGTTTCCTGGCCGAGCGAGGCCGCGCTTTCAAAACCCACGTACGAGAAGATGCCGAGCACCATGCCCTGTGCCATGCCCTTGCCGCTCACGCCCTGCAGTCCCAGTTGCCTATGGTCGACGATATGGTCCGGATGCAGGGCGAGCACATAGATCAGCACACCGCCCACGATCACCACCGAAGCGGCTTCGATCGCAAGCGACAGGCGCGAGGAGAGCTTCACGTCACGTGCCGAGAAGTACCAGGCCAGGCCGACAAAGATCGTGTAGATCGCCCACGACGGGATATTGATGCCCCAGGCCGAAAAAGCGTTCTGCACGAACACCACGCCTGCGGCGCCAACCCCCATCGCGGTGCCCACGTAAGCCGCAATCAGGCCCCAGCCGGCGATGCCACCCGCCATCGGCCCAAGCGCGCGGGAGATATAGATAAAGAACGAACCCGCCGTCGCGATCCGGCTCGATAGCGCGATGATGCTCATACTCACCAGCAGCAGCCCGAGCGTCGAGAGACCATAAATCAACCAGGTCCCCGCACCGGCCAGCGCTGCGATCGCGGTCACGTTGATCGATGGCGTGAAGGTCGGCGAAAGGTTCGCGATAGATTGGCCGATCACCTCGGAAAAGCCTAAAGTACCGGCACGCAGGCCGCCGGATGATTCTGGCGCTGCATGCGTGCTGCTTTGCGGAGTGCTCATGTTGGGCTCCTGATGGATGGGTGAATCAAGGTCGAATGCGCTCAACTTTTCCATAGTCAAAAATCTCGAAACAACTTAATTCAGTCGTTCCACCCAGGAATCCACGAAGTACCCGCGAGCGGAATGCGCGCCATCGCCGCGGCTTCCACGGTCAGGGCGACGAGATCCTCGGGCTCCAGGTGATGCACGTTCTGCTTGCCGCAGGCGCGCGCGATCGTCGTCAGTTCCATGTTCAGCGTCTTGAGATAGTTCCGTACGCGGCGCGAACCTTCATCCGGCTGAACGCGCTGTTCGAGAAGCGGATCCTGCGTGGTCACGCCGACCGGGCACTTGCCCGTGTGGCAGTGATGGCAGAAACCCGGCGACGTGTTCAACGCCGCGTAATCCGCCGCCGCCGAATGCAACGCGCCGTTCTGGAAGTACGTATCGCTGTTGCAACCGAGCGCCATCAGCATGCCCTGCCCGATCGCCACCGCGTCCGCGCCGAGCGCGAGAGCCTTCGCCACGTCAGCACCGGTGCGGATGCCGCCCGAGACGATCAGTTGTACCTGGCCTTTCATGTTCAGATCTTCGAGTGCGTCCACCGCCTGGCGAACCGCGGCCAGCGTCGGAATGCCGACGTTCTCGATGAAGCAGGTCTGCGTCGCCGCCGTGCCGCCCTGCATCCCGTCGATCACGACCACGTCCGCGCCCGCATGCACCGCGAGCTTGACGTCGTTGAAAGTACGGGTGGCGCCGACCTTCACGTAGATCGGCTTTTCCCAATCGGTGATTTCGCGCAGTTCCTGAATCTTGATCGTCAGATCGTCGGGTCCGGTCCAGTCCGGATGACGGCTCGCCGAACGCTGATCGACGCCGGGCGGCAAGGTGCGCATCGAGGCGACGCGCGGATTGACCTTTTGCCCGAGCAGCATGCCGCCGCCGCCCGGTTTCGCGCCCTGACCGATCACGATTTCGATCGCATCGGCGCGGCGCACGTCGTCCGGGTTGAAGCCATAGCGCGACGGCAGACACTGATAGACCAGCGTCTTCGACGAGCGGCGTTCTTCCTGGGTCATACCGCCGTCACCGGTGGTGGTCGAGGTGCCCATTGCGGTCGCGGCCTGGCCGAGCGCTTCTTTCACGTTCGCGGACAGCGCGCCGAAACTCATGCCGGCAATCGTGATCGGAATGTCGAGCACCACCGGCTTTTTGGCGAAGCGTGTGCCGAGCACGGTCTGGGTCGAACATTTCTCGCGATAGCCTTCAAGCGGATAGCGCGACAGCGAAGCGCCGAGAAACAGCAGATCGTCGAAGTGCGGCACACGGCGTTTCGCACCGAGCCCACGGATTTCGTAGAGGCCACGCTGTGCGGCCGAGTGGATATAGTCGATCGTCTTGCGGTCGTAGCCTTGCGACTCTTCCTGCTGCAAGCGGGCGAAATGAACGGGTTTGGCTTCCATGGGGACCTTCTCAGAGAACGTGTATTCAATATTCCTGGTTCGCGTCGGCGTTCCAGTGATAGAGCGTGCGGGCGGAGGCGATCCGCTTGAACGATGCGGGGTCGTGGTCCATACCCGCGGCAGTCAGCAAGCCACGCACGGCGTCGAGGTCCGCCCCTGTCATCGGTTCGTACTGGGCATCCGCGCCAAGCGATTTCACTTCGCCACGCACGTACAGCACCGCTTCGTAAAGCGAGTCGCCGAGCGCATCGCCCGCGTCGCCGCAGATCACCATGCGGCCCGCCTGGGCCATGAACGCGGAAAAGCTGCCGACCGAGCCGCCCACCACAATGTCACCGCCCTTCAGCGAAATCCCGCAACGCAGACCCGCGTCCCCATCGATCACGAGCAGTCCGCCGTGCACGGAAGCGCCCGCACCGTTCGAGGCAAAGCCCTTCACGTGCACCTTGCCGCTCATCATGTTTTCCGCGACGCCGGTGCCCGCGCTGCCTTCGATCTCGATGGTGGCGTGCTTGTTCATACCGCCCGCGTAGTAGCCGGCGTGACCGGCAATCGTCACCTGCACCGGCGCATCCACGCCAACCGCGAGGTTGTGTGCACCGTTGGGCGTGACGACCGTCACCTTCTGCCCCTCCAGTTCGTTCGCCGGCTTGTGCAGAAACTGATTCAGCTCACGGACCGTCGTGCGCTCCAGGTCGAAAGTCAGGCTTTCCATACATACATCTCCTCAGGTGCAGGTTCGAAGACCCTGGCGTTCTTGATATCCGGCAGGTGGGCAAGCGAGCGGAACTCGGAAGCAATCGCGACGTAATCGTCGTTCTCCGCGACCACCGCCGGCTTGCAGGCGAACGGGTCACGAATCAGCGCGAGTTCGGTCGAGGTGCCCATCAGGAACGTATAGAACCCGTCGAGCTCTTCGAAGCCCTTCTGCAAGGCGGCCGGCAGCGTATCGCCCTCGCGCAGGCGCCATTCGAGAAAGCGGCAGGCGGCTTCAGTATCGTTGTCGGTATCGAAGCGGATGCCTTGCGGTTCGAGCTTGCGGCGCACGCCATGCGCGTTCGACAGCGAGCCGTTGTGGACCAGGCAGAAATCGTCGCCGGCCGTGAACGGGTGGGCGCGATCGGGCGTCACGGCGGATTCGGTCGCCATGCGCGTATGACCGACCAGATGCGAACCCTTCAGATTCGCGAAGTCATAACGCCCGGCGACTTGCGACGGCGAGCCAATGTCCTTGTACAGATCGATCGAGCGGCCGCTCGATAGCAAATACAGCTTCGGATAGCGTTCGCCCAGCCACGTCTTCACGCGCTCGACGTTGCCCTGTACCGTCAGCACGGCGTGATTGCCTTTCGAGTCGATGCGGGCGGTGACGTCCATCGACGCGTTCAGCGCGTCCAGCAACGGCTGCCATGCGAAGTCCGCGCCTTCTTCGGTAAAGCCCGCGTAGATGCTCAGCTTGCGTTGACTTGCATCGACCGGTTTGCCGAATACGGCGAGGCCCGCTGAATCCGGTCCGCGCTCGGTCATGCCGATCAGCATCGGCACCATCAGTTCTCCGAGCCGCTCGCGCAGTGCCGGCGTCTTCACCAGCAAGCCTACAATTCCGCACATAGTGGTTCTCCTTAGAAAAATTCGAGGTAAGTCTTCAGTTCCCAATCCGACACGTGGCGCATGTATTCGAGCCATTCCATCCGTTTGAGCTTGATGAATTCGTCGGCAACCGGTCCGAGCGCGTCGCAGATCATGCGGTCGCTTTCGAGCGCGTCGAGCGCCTGCTCGAGGTTTTGCGGCAATACGCCAATGCCGTGTTCAGAGAGTTTCGCGGGCGACCACTCGTACAGGTTCTCGTTAGCCGGCTCGCCCGGCGACAGACCCTGGTCGACACCGTCGAGCCCCGCGGCGATCACGGCCGAGGTCGCCAGATACGGATTGCATGCGCCGTCGGGCAAACGCAGTTCGATGCGCTCGCCGGGCATACGCACCATGGTCGAGCGGTTGTTGTCGCCGTAGCTGATGTATGCCGGCGCCCACGTGGCGCCCGTGAGCGAGCGGCCGATCACCAGCCGCTTGTACGAGTTCACCGTTGGATTGCACAGCGCGGTCAGCGCGGGGGCATGGGCAAGCAGGCCCGCCGTGAACTGGTAACCAAGCGTGGAGAGGCCCATGCCGAGCTTGTCGCTCTTGTCAGAGAACAGATTGCGTTCGCCGTCGCCAATCGACATATGCATGTGCATGCCATTGCCGGGACGGTTGGCGAACGGCTTCGGCATGAACGAGCAGATCATGCCGAGTTCATTGGCGATCTCCGAGGCCGCCATCTTGAAGAACACGTAGTGATCGCACGATGTCAGGCAATCGGTGTACGTGTAGTTGATTTCGAACTGACCGTTCGCGTCTTCGTGATCGATCTGATAGACGTCGATGCCGACCGCGCGCATCGATTCGGTGAGCTTTTCCAGGAAGACGCGCGTGCGCGACAGGCCCTTATAGTCGTAGCAGGGCTTAGCGAGCGTATCGCTCGGATCGCACGGCTCAAGCGAGCCCGACGCCGAACGGCGCAACAGCGAGAATTCGGGTTCGAGGCCCGTGAAGAGCGTCCAGTTGCGCTCAGTCATGCGGGCGACCTGCTTCTTCAGCGTCACGCGCGAATCGTATTGCCACGGCTCGCCGTCCACATGACCGTCGCAGACGATCCGTGCGAGGCCCGGTTGCCACGGCACCGGCGTGAGCGTCGCCAGATTGCCGACGGCCATATAGTCGGGACCGTTCGGCGCGATGCCGACACCCCAGATGGCAAACCCCGCAAAACCGGCGCCGGCTTTCAGCACGCTTTTCAAATGGCTAACCGGCACCGACTTCGCCTTGGCCACACCGTGAATATCCACAAACTGCGCCAGCACATACTTCACGCCCTGCTGCGTCAGATAAGCTTGCGCCTCTTCCGCCGAGCCGAAGCGGGGCACGCACCCGAGCTCGTTGACCGGCAGCTTGCTCGCATCGTTCAGGTTCATCGCCACTCCTTGCAACTACATATATCGTGGGTTGGAAAGGCCACGCGCCACCCGCGCGGCCCTGCTATGCAACACGCTCTCGAACGCCGCGAGCGGCGTGCTTCAAGCTTGTATTCGATCGGCCGGATAATCGATTCGCAAGAAACAAAGATTCTCCGGATGAAACTCTTGGCGCGTAACTCGGCGCTGCAATCTGCTACGCTTTCCTTTTCCGTGAGGCCTACATGCAAATCGGTGAAGACCATAAAACGCCGCTCGAACGCTACCTTGGCAACACCATCCGCGAACTACGCCAGCGTCACGGCCTGACCATCGCTCAGGTTTCGGCTCAGGCCGGCATCAGTCGCGGCATGCTCTCGAAGATCGAGAACGCTCAGACTTCCGCGGGGCTCGATGTCCTCAACCGCATTGCCCAGGCGCTCGGCGTTTCCCTCTCCATGCTGTTCCGCAATTTCGACGTACCCCAAGGCGGCGCACAACTCGTCAAAAAAGGCGGCGGCATGGAAGTGGTTCGCAAGGGCACCAAAAGCGGTCACACCTATCACCTGCTTGCCTACGACCAGGGTCCGCGCAAACTCTTCGAACCCTTCCTGATCACGATGGAGGACGAGGCGGAACGATTCCCCATGTTCGAACATCCCGGCACCGAATTCATCCACATGCTCAAAGGCGTGATCGAATACCGCCACGGCCAGCAAACCTACATCCTGCATCCCGGCGACACGATCACCTTTCAGGGAGAGATACCGCACGGCCCTGAACGGCTAATCAAGACGCCCATTCAATTCCTGTCGATCTTTGTGTATCCGCAGTCAAGCGCGGCTGACTGATCGCTCACCACCATCATCACAACCGACGCGACTATCAATGCAACGTTTGTGCCATGTTTATCTGTGTGAATCAAAAATTCCCACGGATAAACGCTGTCGATGTAGTACGGCGTTCCCGGCATCGACACTGAACGACTCGCTGGCCTGACTGCGGTGCACGCCAGTGTTGCGGCTGGTGCGACTTTGCACAAAAACGAGGTATGCACTTAAGCAGCGTCAACAGCAACGCTTATACAAACTCAGGCTAGAGCGTTTGAACTGCCTGCAACGACGCTTCGACCATGCCGCGCAAGACCGGTTGCACGCTGCTCGCGCGTGCTTCGTCGTAATTGAACGGAGCGGCTTCATTCATGTAGGTGGACTGACACATCTCAAGCTGGATCGCGTGGATGCCGGCTTGTGGCGCGCCAAAATGCCGGGTGATGTAGCCACCCTTGAAGCGGCCGTTCGCAACGCAGGTGAAGTGGCCTGAGGCGGCCGCCTGCTCAGCCGCACGCTGTACCTCGGCCGCCGCCGTGCGGCCGTCCTGAGTCCCGAGGTTCAGATCCGGCAATTTGCGGTCGAAAAGACGCGGCAGGATGCTCGCGATCGAATGCGCCTCCCATAGCAGCACGTTTTTATGCCGTGACTTCAAACGCGCCAACTCCGTTGCAAGCGCGGCATGATACGGCTGCCAATATCGCCCGACGCGCTGCTGTTTTTCGTCGGCATCCGGCTCGCATCCCTCGCGGTAGACCTGCTCGCCGCGAAACGTTTCACTTGGGCACAGGCCCGTGGTGGTCTGTCCTGGATAGAGGCTCTCATCATTCGGCGGCCGGTTCAGATCCACTACATAGCGCGAGATTCGTGCGCCGAGTACAGTCGCGCCGAGATTCGCGGCAAAGCTGTACAGACGGTCCAGGTGCCAGTCGGTATCCGCCAGCGTGAGCGCGGCGTCCGAATATCGTTCGAGCAAATCGTCCGGGATCTGTGTGCCCAGATGCGGAATCGAAATCAGCAAGGGCGCTTCGCCTCGCTGCAAGCCGTACAGATCACTCATTCACTTGCTCCCTATAGGATGAAACGCCGCCTCTCACCTCAGCGCAATGCGTCGTCCGGCAGATCAGGCAACGCCCGAGCCAGCGACGGCTGAATCGCGTTGTCAAGCACGCCGCGCGTCAGCATGACGATATCACCGGCAAACTGGTCCCACTCGCCCTGGCGGTGCAGCAGGAAAAAATCGCGCCGCCCGAGCCGGCTCGTCGGCAAGGGCATCACCGCGATATCGTCCAGATAATGGCGCGCCTGCCACAGACACAAGGGCGTCGAAATCGCAAAACCTACCCGCGCGGCGACCAGGCTCAGCAACGGGTCCGTCGCGTCGAACTCGTAACGGCGCGGACTGTTGATCCCGAGATGCCGCGCGAAACGCTCGATCTGCTGGCCGATCACCGAGCGCGCCGTATAGCGGATCATGGGCAGTTCCAGTGCCAGCGTGCGCCAGTCGATATTGCGGCGCCCCTTCAGATGGCCGCGCGCGACCACCACCACAAACGCCTCGGAAAACAACGGCACTTCAACGATCCGGGCATCATTCAGCGTGGTCTGCGTGCAGATCGCGATATCCAGGTCGCGGTCGTGCAACTGCTTGCTCAGGCCCGGCGTGAGACCCGACCACATCGAAATCTGCCGCTCGGAATTCGATACCGCACGAATCAGTTCAGGCCCGACGGTCGCCGCAAACGAATCAACGCAGCCGAGCCGCACCGGCATCTTGCCCGTATGCGAAGCATCGCCGACCCGCGCGCTCACCATCTGCGCATGCTCAATCAGCGGGCCGGCCAACTCCAGCAACGCGCGCCCCGCCACGTTCGGGCGCGGCGGACGGCTCTCGCGATCGAACAGCGTCAGCCCCTGGTCCCGCTCCAGCGCGGCGATCGACTGGCTGATCGCGCTTTGGCTCACACCAAGCTGCTTTGCCGCGCCGGTCATTGAGCCGCTGTCGCAGACGGCCACAAAAGCCTGTAGCGCGCGCAGATCGATCTGGGTGGGGGTTCGTCTCATGAAATGCTCCGCTCGCGTGGGTGAGGTGCGGGTCATCCTGTGCGATACGACAGCATGGTGCCGAGGTTCGCAGGGCGGGTGTTCAGGATGAGGAATTGCATTAGTTCGCCATAAGTTTGCCTAATACAAAATTGGCGTGTCCGGTGTTTTCATAGAATTTGCCTCATTGCCCACACAGAGGTCCACATGAGCCACTACGATTTCATCGTGATCGGCGCCGGCGTCATCGGCGCGTCGGTTGCCCACCATCTCGCCGCGGCCGGCGCGCAAAACGTGCTGGTTATCGAGCAGGCCACCATTGGTGCAGGCACCACGTCACAATCGTCCGGCCTGCTGCGTACCCATTATTCGGTGAGACAGAACGTCGAACTCGCACGCTCCTCGTGGCGGGCATTCAATAACTTTGCCGAGTATCTCGGCGACGACGAGGCGTCCTGCGGTCTCGTCAAATGCGGCTATCTGATCTGCGCACCCGAGGGCGACAAGCTGGAGCCGCTGCGCGCCTCGCTCGCCGCGCAGCAGGATATGGGAATTGAAGTGCAGTTGCTCGACAAGGCGCAGGCCTACGAGCGCCTGCCGATCGCCAGCTTCGACGACGCGGCGCTGATCGGCTATGAGCCGGAAGCGGGTTTTGCGGATGCCTACCTCGTGGCGACCGGCTTTGCCCGTTCGGCGCGCCGGCGCGGCGTCAAGATCATGGAAGGCGTGACGGTCACCGGCGTCATCCGCGAAGGACGCCGGATCACAGGCGTCGCGACGAGTGCCGGTAACTTCAGTTGCGGCACCCTGATCAGCACGCAGAACATCTGGACGCCGGAATTGGCCAACTGGATCGGCGTGCCATTGCCGGTCAAGCCGGAGCGTCACACTGTGCTCGCGCTAGAGTGCGATGCCGCCGCCTACTCTTTCAAGATGCCCGCGTTCAAGGACCTCGGCTCGGCCGGCATGCTCTATTACCGCAGTTACGGCGGCAGCCAGATGCTGGTGTCAGAAGGCGTGGTGGGCGAAACGCTGAGCTCGCCGGAAACGGAACAGGGAGATATCTCGCTGGACTACGTCGCCGAAGTCGGCGTCCAGGTGGCCGAGCGCTTCCCCGCTTATGAAGCCGCTGGCGTTGCTTCCTCGTGGACAGGTGTCTACGACGTGACGCCCGACTGGAACCCGATATTGGGCAAGGTCGCCGATATCGAAGGCCTCGTGGTCGGCTTCGGTTTTTCGGGGCATGGCTTCAAGCTGTCGCCCGGTATCGGCAAGATCCTCGCCCAGCATGCACTCGGTTTGGATACCGAAGTTTCCCTCGCGCCCTACGCGCTCGATCGTTTTGCCAGCGGTGCGTTACTCGTGGGCAAATACGGTTCCGGCGCGGTCTCCTGATCAAAGGATGCCCAGGTCATGACGATCAATATTCTGGTTCCAGTCAAACGCGTGGTGGACGCCAACGTTCGCGTGCGGGTCGCGGCGAATGGCTCGATCGACGCCACTGGCCTCAAGATGTCGCTCAACCCGTTCGATGAGTGCGCCGTTGAAAAAGCCTTGCAACTCAAGGAAATCGGCGCCGCGGCAAAAGTCACGGTCATCACGTGCGGCACCCAGGCCAGCCTGGACGTGCTTCGCACGGCGCTCGCGATGGGTGCCGACGATGCCGTGCTGATCGATACCTCGGCTGCGACTGCCACGCTCGACTCGCTGGCCGTTGCTCGCCTGCTTTGCACACACATGGCGATTCACGGTTACGGCCTCGTGCTGTGCGGCAAACAGGCCATCGACGGCGATATCGGCGGAGTTGCCGCCATGCTCGCCGCCCTGCTCGACTGGCCGCAGGCGCTCAATGCCAGCGCGCTTGCTGCGGAAGACAACGGCTGGGCGGTGACATGCGGCGACGACACCGGCACGGCGACGTGGCGGCTCGAAGGCCCGGCTGTCGTCAGTGCCGATCTGCGCCTTGCCGATCCGCGCCGGGTGACCTTGCCGAGCATCGTGAAAGCGAAGCAGAAGCCACTCGTGATCGTCGACGCGTCCACGCTGGCAGTCGCGCTGGCGCCCCAGACCCAAATTGCCAAACTCAGCGAGCCGCCCGTTCGCCAGCCGGGGATCAAAGTCACCGATACCGCCGCGCTTATCGCAGCGCTGGCCGAGCGGCACGTGTTTGATCAAACAGGAGTGTCGGCATGAGAGGCCTTGTCGTAGCGGAAACGGAAGGCGGACGGCTTGCCAATGCGACGCTCCGGGTCATCGGTGCGGTCATACTGCGCGGTCTGCCAGTGGATGTGTACGTGACTGACGCCATGCTTGCGCCCTTTGCCGAGAAGATTCCCGGGGTTGAACGTGTGCTTGTGCCAGCAGATGAAGCAAATGAGCACATCGTGCCTGAAACGCTCGCCGCGCAATTGCACGCGATACAGGGTCCGTATTCGCTGATCGCCGCGAGTCATCGCACGCTCGGTCGCAGCGCATTGCCTCGCGGCGCCGCGCTGGCCGGCGGCGCATTCATTCCAGACGTGATCGCTGTCGAAGGTGAGAGCGCGTTCGTACGCGGACTCTATGCGGGAAGCGTCGTCGCTCACGTGAACACCGCCAGTGCCGTGACGTTCGCAACGTTTCGAGCGTCGTCGTTTTCGCCTGTTGCGGACAGCGGCGGCAACGCCACGCGTGTCGCGCTTGAACCGGTAGCCCGGTTCACCAGGACGAAGCTCGTCGAGCGCCAGGCATCGACTCAGACCGGCCGCGATCTGCCCGACGCGCGAATCGTCGTCTCGGGTGGACGCGGACTCGCGTCGAAGGACAACATGGACCGGCTCGGCGAACTCGCGGAAAAGATGGGCGCGGCGCTCGGTGCGTCGCGCGCTGCGGTGGACGCAGGCTACGCTTCGAATAGCGCCCAGGTTGGGCAAACCGGCAAGATCGTCGCGCCCGACGTCTATCTCGCGTTCGGCATCTCAGGGGCGATCCAGCATCTCGCCGGGATGAAGGACTCGAAGGCCATCGTCGCGGTCAACAAGGATCCGGACGCGCCGATCTTTTCGGTCGCGGACATTGGGCTCGTCGGCGACCTGTTTGAGGTGGTCGGCGCACTTGAAACGCATGTCAGCACAGGCGGTGCGAGCCAATGATGACCGATCTGACCCGCGCGAAGATCGCTCCATCTGTGTCGGCCAATGACAAGTCGCCGCTGCATTCGTCGAGCGCATCGCAGCCGGCTGTGCGCTTTTTCAACTGCACCACGCTCACGCCGGAGCCCTGGGCGAACGGGGGCGGTGTCACACGGACCATCGCGCGCGGCGCCGGGAATGACGACGGCGTGCCTTGGCGCGTCAGTCTCGCGACGCTGAGCGGCGCCGCAAAGTTTTCGCAGTTCCCCGGCTTCGACCGCACGCTGATCCTGCTCGACGATGGAGCAGTCGATCTGCATTCGCAGGATGGTCAGTTAGTCGCCCGCGCCGGTCAACCGGTGCAGTTTTCCGGCGATCTGCATGTGTGGGTGACGTTGGCCGTCAAGCCGGTTCTGGTACTCAATGTCATGACTCGGCGTGAGACGTGCCGCGCCATAGTCAGCGCCCATACCGATTCGTTGCGCGTTACGCCGGCGGACAGCCACTTGCTGCTCTCCGTCGACGGTTCATGGACGGTTTCCAGCTCGCTCCTTCGCAACGTTTCGCTAGCGCCGATGAACGGCTTATGGCTCGAACACCGGCACGAAGCGCTGGACCTGAGTCCGCTCGGCCCCGGTGCACGACTGCTGTCGATCGCGATCGGCCCGCTCCTGGACCGCTGAGAAGATACTTATGGCAAGCGATATTTTGATCGAGCAGTACGGTCCGCGCGAGTCGATGAAATACGACATCGTGATCGTCGGCGGCGGCCCGGCTGGCCTGTCCGCGGCGATCCGCCTGAAGCAGCTGGCGGCTGAAAAAGGCGTCGAGATTGGCGTGTGCGTACTGGAAAAAAGCTCGGAGATCGGGGCGCATATCCTGTCGGGCGCGGTGATGGATCCGCGTGCGATCACCGAACTGATCCCGGACTGGAAAGAAAAAGGCGCGCCGCTGACGGTGGACGTGACCGAAGACAAATTCCTCTTCCTGACCGAAACCGGTTCGAAGAGCGTGCCGACCTGGGCACTGCCGGACAACTTCAAGAACCACGGCAACTATGTGATCAGCCTCGCCAACGTCACGCGCTGGCTGGGTCAGCAGGCCGAGGCGCTGGGCGTCGAGATTTTCCCGGGCTTCCCGGCAGCTGAGATTCTGTATAACGACGATGGCTCGGTCAAAGGTGTCGCGACCGGCAATCTGGGTATCGGCAAGGACGGCGAGCCGACCGATAATTTCCAGCTCGGCATGGAGCTGCACGCGAAGTACACGCTGTTCTGCGAAGGCGCGCGCGGGCACCTCGGCCGCCAGCTGAACGACAAGTTCAAGCTGCGCGAAGGCGTCGATCCGCAGGTTCACGGTATCGGG
>NZ_JAQQDU010000080.1:0-39731 GCF_046027825.1 Paraburkholderia sediminicola | reverse complement strand
CTACTTCTCTTTGCGGCCGGCAAAGAAAAGTAGGTGCCTGCCCCGCACAGGGGCGACGCTAATAGACCACTAACAAATCAAGGAAAGGCCAACGCCGCAGGCGCACAGAAACAAGCGCCAAGCAGGCAAACAGATCAAGGAAAGGCCAACGCCATAGACACACAGACGAACAAGCGCCGCGCAGGCAAACAAGCCAGGCAAACCTCAACGCCGTAGGCATACAGGCAAAAAGCCCCCCGCAGGCAAAAAAACCAAAACCACTACTCACCGCCAGGCGCCCGAGCCGCCTCTTCAAACCGCCGATTCGCCTCAGCCACCTCGGCCCTGAACTGCTGCAAAGCACTCACCGCCACATCCGGCGGCGTCAAAGCCGCCCACAACACGTCGATCAACTGATCAGCAGTAGCGTCAATATCTATATGCCGGTTCGCCAGCGTGGCGTCCCACAATACATGTTCCATCGGCCCAAACACCATCGACCGCAACAACCTCAATGGCATATCAGCCCGAATCTGCCCAGTCTCCTGGCCTTGCGCCAGCACCCGCATCAACGGCGCCGTATACCGCCGCTGCAACTCGGTCAGCGCCTCACTCAACTCATGATGCCGAGCCCGCCCCTCCGACAACACCAAAGCACACAGGTCCGTGCCATTGACCAGCATCAACCGCAAATGCGTGCGCACAATAAAAGCAAACTGCTGCCGTACATTGCCGTCACGCGGCAATCCGGACTCGATCGCATCAATGATCTCGTCGTACCAGTCGCCAATCACCCGCGCGCATAACTCGCGCTTGCCGCGAAAATAACTGAATACAGTCGCCTCGGAAATGCACAGGCGCTGCGCAATCTCAGCCGTCGTCGCGCGCTCATACCCCTTCTCCGAGAACACGTCGCGACCCGCCTGCAAGATCTCTTTCACGCGCTGCTGCGACTTGCGCCCGGCCGGCTGCCGGCGCGAGGCAGGTAACTCAGCCTTCAGAGCAACCGTCATATGAGTCCAGTTCAGTTTTGTGAGGCCAATAGCCTCGGTGACGTCGATCCCATCACTGTATAGCGGCTCCAGACGCATGCCAACTAGTTTATGAGTGATACTCAAAAATACCACTTGACGCTTACGTAAATCTGGCGTGAAATGCGGCTTGAACGTTTCGCGCCTCGTGCAGGGTGATGAGGGTGGCCCACAAAGCCGCCGCCGTCCGCTGAGCCGCACTCAGACAAGCCGGTGCCCACCCAGGCTGCCCGGCCGCCAACGAACTCTGGAGACACAGCAATGAGCAACCTGCCCGGTTTGCAATTCCCGCTCGGCGAAGAAATCGAAATGCTGCGTGACAGCATCGCCGGATTCGCTGCCAAAGAAATCGCCCCGCGCGCCGCGGAAATTGATCGCACGGATCAGTTCCCCATGGACCTGTGGCGCAAATTCGGCGACCTGGGCGTGCTCGGCATGACGGTCTCGGAGGAATACGGTGGCGCGAACATGGGCTACACGGCGCACATGATCGCGATGGAGGAAATCTCGCGCGCCTCGGCTTCGGTCGGTCTCTCGTACGGCGCGCACTCGAATCTGTGCGTCAACCAGATTCATCGCAATGGCACGGCAGCGCAGAAGGAAATGTATCTGCCCAAGCTGGTCTCCGGCGAACACATCGGCGCACTCGCCATGAGCGAGCCGAACGCGGGCTCGGACGTCGTCAGCATGAAGCTGCGCGCGGACAAGAAGGGCGATCACTATGTGCTGAACGGCACGAAAATGTGGATCACCAACGGCCCGGATTGCGACACGCTCGTCGTTTATGCCAAAACCGATCTCGAAGCGAATTCGCGGGGCATTACCGCGTTTATCGTGGAGAAGGGTATGAAGGGTTTCTCGGTCGCGCAAAAGCTCGACAAGCTCGGCATGCGTGGGTCGCACACCGGTGAGCTGGTGTTCGATAACGTGGAAGTGCCGGAAGAAAATATCCTCGGTCAACTGAACGGCGGCGTGAAGGTGCTGATGAGCGGTCTCGATTACGAACGCGCCGTGCTCGCCGGCGGCCCGACCGGCATCATGGTCGCGGTCATGGACGCAGTCGTGCCGTATATCCACGATCGCAAGCAGTTCGGCCAGGCGATCGGCGAATTCCAGCTGATTCAAGGCAAAGTCGCCGATCTGTACACCACGCTGCAAGCGTGCCGCGCGTATCTCTACGCAGTGGGCCGGCAACTCGATACGCTCGGCAACGGACATATTCGCCTGGTGCGTAAAGACTGCGCGGGCGTGATTCTCTATACCGCTGAAAAAGCGACGTGGATGGCAGGCGAGGCGATCCAGATTCTCGGCGGCAATGGCTATATCAACGAGTATCCGGTCGGCCGTCTGTGGCGCGATGCGAAGCTCTATGAAATCGGCGCCGGCACGAGCGAAATCCGTCGCATGTTGATTGGCCGCGAGCTATTCGCCGAAACGGCTTGAGTCACAGCACTGCGCGTCGCGCTGCCTAACGAATTAATGGATGGATTCATGCCGGATTAATGCTGGGTCAATGCGGGTTCAAGGTGGAATCACTGCACGCTGCAGCCCACTACCGAGCTCGATCCAGCGCAGCGCGTCACCGCAGGCCTACAAGAAGCGGCGAACAGGAGAAGCCAAGCAATGCCGATCATCGAATCAAAGCTGAATCCGCGCTCGGACGACTTCCGCACCAATGCGGCGGCGCTCGAAGCGCTGGTCGCCGATCTTCGCGCGAAGATCGAGAAACTCGCGCTGGGCGGCGGGCAAGCGGCGCGAGACAAACACACGGGCCGCGGCAAACTGCTGCCGCGCGAGCGCATCGAAAAACTGCTCGATCCGGGCACGCCGTTTCTCGAGTTCTCGCAACTCGCAGCCTATGGCATGTACCACAACGACGCGCCGGGCGCAGGCGTGATCACGGGCATTGGCCGCATCGCGGGGCAGGAGTGCGTGATCGTCTGCAACGACGCGACGGTCAAGGGCGGCACTTACTATCCGGTCACCGTCAAAAAGCACGTGCGGGCGCAGGAAATCGCTGCCGAGAATCATTTGCCGTGCGTCTACCTCGTCGACTCGGGCGGCGCGAATCTGCCGAATCAGGACGACGTGTTCCCCGATCGCGATCACTTCGGCCGCATCTTCTTTAATCAGGCGAATCTGTCCGCAGCAGGCATTCCGCAAATCGCCGTCGTGATGGGCTCGTGCACGGCAGGCGGCGCGTATGTGCCGGCCATGAGCGATGAGTCGATCATCGTCAAAAATCAGGGAACGATTTTCCTGGGCGGCCCGCCGCTCGTCAAAGCCGCAACCGGTGAAGTGGTGAGCGCGGAAGACCTCGGCGGCGGCGACGTGCATACGCGTCTGTCGGGCGTGGTCGATCATCTCGCGCAGAACGACGCGCATGCGTTGGGCATTGCGCGCGGCATCGTCGGCAATCTGAATCGCACGAAGCAGGTGCCGGTGGCGTTGCAGGAACCGAAGCCGCCGCGCTATGACGTGAAGAGCATGTACGGCGTGATTCCGGTCGATACGCGCAAGCCGTTCGATATTCGCGAGGTGATCGCGCGTATCGTCGACGATTCCGCTTTCGACGAATTCAAGGCCCGCTACGGCACCACGCTCGTCTGTGGCTTCGCGCATATATGGGGACATCCGGTCGGCATCATCGCGAACAACGGCATCCTGTTTTCGGAGTCGGCGCTCAAGGGCGCGCACTTCATCGAACTGTGCTGCCAGCGCAAGATTCCGCTGGTGTTCCTGCAGAACATCACGGGTTTCATGGTGGGCCGCAAGTACGAAAACGAAGGCATCGCGCGTAACGGCGCGAAGATGGTGACGGCCGTGGCGACGGCGAAGGTGCCGAAGTTCACGGTGATCATCGGCGGGTCGTTTGGGGCCGGCAACTACGGCATGTGCGGCCGCGCGTATTCGCCGCGCTTCCTGTGGATGTGGCCGAACGCGCGCATTTCGGTGATGGGCGGCGAGCAGGCGGCGTCGGTGCTGGCCACGGTCAAGCGCGACGGCATCGAAGGCAAGGGCGGTTCGTGGAGCGCCGAGGAGGAAGAGGCGTTCAAGCAGCCGATCCGCGATCAGTACGAGCACCAGGGCCACCCGTATTACGCGAGCGCGCGGCTGTGGGACGACGGCGTGATCGACCCGGCGCAAACGCGCGACGTGCTCGGTCTTGGCCTCTCGGCGACGATGAACGCGCCGATCGAAGACACGCGTTTCGGCGTGTTCAGAATGTGACGGCGGGCTACGAGAGAGGAGCTGCAACGATGCAATACGAAACGCTGAATCTTGCTTTCGCTGGTCAGATCGCCACAGTCACGCTGAATCGGCCGGACGTGCGCAACGCGTTCAACGAAACAATGATCGCCGAAGTGACTTCGGCTTTCACTGCGTTGAACGCGCGCGACGACGTGCGCGCGGTGGTGCTCGCCGCGAACGGCAAGGCGTTCTGCGCAGGTGCCGACCTGAACTGGATGAAGAAGATGGCCGGCTACTCGGACGACGAGAACCGCGCCGACGCGATGCTGCTCGCGAACATGCTGTCGTCGATCTATCGCTGCAACAAGCCGGTGATCGCGCGCGTGAACGGCGACGCGTACGCGGGCGGCATGGGTTTGATCTCGGCGTGCGATATCGTCGTTGCGGTGGAAAGCGCGCGGTTTTGCCTCTCGGAAGCGCGTCTCGGTCTGATCCCGGCGACGATCGCGCCGTATGTGATCCGTGCGTTGGGCGAGCAGGCGTCGCGGCGCTACTTCACGACCGCCGAGCAGTTCGATTGTGCGACGGCGTTTCGCCTGGGCCTTGTTAGTGAAGCGGTCAGCGCGGAGCAACTCGACGCTACCGTGCAGCAGATTGCTGAAACGCTCTGCGCAAACGGTCCGCAAGCGGTGCGTGCCTGCAAGCAACTGGTGCAGGACATCGCCGGTCACGAGTTGAACGAGGCCATGATCGAAGACACGGCGGCGCGTATCGCGCGCACGCGAGCCGGTGAGGAGGGCCGTGAAGGTGTCGCGTCGTTCCTCGAAAAGCGCACACCGTCCTGGCGCGATTGAAAGGCCATTGAAACGCACCTGAAGCGCAGGCAAGCGAGCCAATCCAAAGCGCTGCCCAAGCTTCACCAGAACAACACAGCCCCGAGCGGGACACTTCACCGAGACACCTCATGTTCAACAAGATCCTGATTGCCAACCGTGGCGAGATTGCGTGCCGCGTCGCCGCGACCTGCAAGCGGCTAGGTATCGCGAGCGTGGCCGTGTATTCCGACGCGGACGCTAACGCGAAGCACGTGGCCGCCTGTGACGAGGCGGTGCATATCGGCGGATCGACCGCGGCGGAAAGCTATCTGCGCGTCGAGCGCATTATCGAAGCCGCGCGTGCGACCGGCGCACAAGCGGTGCATCCGGGCTACGGCTTCCTGTCGGAAAACGAAGACTTCGCGCATGCCTGCGAAGCGGCCGGCATCGTCTTCATCGGACCGCCGGTTGAAGCGATTGCCGCGATGGGCTCGAAGGCGGCCGCGAAGGCATTGATGCATGCAGCCGCCGTGCCGCTCGTGCCGGGTTATCACGGCGACGATCAGGATCCGCAGTTGCTGCATCGCGAAGCCGATGCGATCGGTTATCCGGTCCTGCTGAAGGCGAGCGCGGGGGGCGGTGGCAAAGGCATGCGTGTCGTGGAGCGCACGGAAGACTTCGCGGCGGCATTGGCATCGTGCAAACGCGAAGCGGCCAGCAGTTTCGGCAACGATCGCGTGCTGATCGAAAAGTATCTGACGCGGCCGCGTCACGTGGAAGTGCAGGTGTTCGCGGACCGTCACGGCGGCGCGGTGTATCTGTTCGACCGCGACTGTTCGGTGCAGCGGCGTCACCAGAAGGTGCTGGAAGAAGCGCCGGCGCCGGGGTTGTCTGCGGAAATCAAGCGCGAGATGGGCGAAGCGGCCGTGGCCGCCGCACGTGCGGTGAATTATGTCGGTGCGGGTACGGTTGAGTTCATCATGACCGGCACGGGCGACTTCTACTTCATGGAGATGAACACGCGCCTGCAGGTCGAGCATCCGGTCACGGAAATGGTGACGGGGCAGGATCTGGTGGAATGGCAATTGCGCGTCGCTGGGGACGAACCGCTGCCGCTCACGCAAGAGCAACTGACAATCGACGGCCACGCAATCGAAGCGCGTATCTACGCCGAGCATCCTGCTCGCGGCTTCCTGCCGTCCACGGGCACGCTCAAGCATCTGCGCATGGCCGAAGGCGTCGAATTCTCCATCGGTGAGCCGGGCCGCAAAGCGCCGGTACGCATCGACAGCGGCGTGCGCGAAGGCGACGCCATCACGCCGTTCTACGATCCGATGATTGCCAAGCTGATCGTCCACGGCGCGACGCGTGAAGAGGCGCTCGCGCGTATGAGTCGCGCGCTGCGCGCCTGTGAAGTGGTCGGTCCGCATACCAATGTCGAGTTCCTGCAACGCATCGTCACGAGCGAACCGTTCGCGACTGGCGATCTCGATACGGGTTTGATCGAGCGTCATCACGATTTCTTGTTCGCGCCGGTGAAAAAGCCGTTTAAAGAAGCCCTGGCACTCGCTTGCGCCGCGTTGCTGACGCGCGAGGGCGGTACCGCGCACGGCGCGTCGCCGTGGGATGCGCTATCGCACTGGCGCCTGAACAGCGGCTATACGCAGACGCTCGGCTGGCGCAATATCGACAACAGCAGCAGCGGAAACGAAAGCGAGAGCGTTTTCACGGTCACGTTTGCCCGCGACGGCGCCACGCAAACGCTCGAACACGACGGCGTGCGCGAGGACTTCACTTGGTCGAACGGCACAGGCCAGCATGAATACCGCGCGACGATCGGCGATGCGCGGGTAACAGGGCGCGTTTTCATCGAAGGCGATACGTTCCACGTGTTCTGCCTGGGCGAAGCGCTGGCGTTCGAGTGGCAGAACCTGCTCGCGCATGCCGCGGACGCTGAAGGCGGCGAAGGCCGTTTGACCGCGCCGATGCCGGGCAAGGTGATCGCGGTGCTGGTCGAACCAGGCACGGTGGTAGAAAAGGGCACGCCGCTGATCGTGATGGAAGCGATGAAGATGGAGCACACGATCGGCGCGCCAGCGGCTGGCACGATTAAGGAAGTGCTGTATGCGGTCGGCGATCAGGTCGCCGATGGGGCGCAGCTTCTCGTGCTGGATGTGGGCTAACCGCGGGATTCAAGCGAGGCGCGCGTAGCCGGTGGTGCGCGCTTCGTTTTCGAGTTGCTCGATCCGCTCGTACTCCGTGAGCGGCAACGCCGAAAAGCCCTTCAAACGCAGGCGTTTGGCCCGCTCGGGCTGTGCAAGGTGCGCTTCGTTCAGTGCTTTGCGCAGCGTCCCGATCGTCGCGGCCGGCACGTTGTGGGAGGCGATCAACGGCAAACCCGGCGATGCCGCCGTCACACCGATCTGCCGAACCTTTTGCGCCAGCTCCGGCAATTCATCGCAGATAAAGGCAAACGTCACGCAGTCGATCGCGGCGACGTCCGCCTGCTTCTCGACTACCGCTCGCAATGAGCCAAGATGTGAACCGGTGCGCAGAACCGCGCTGAAAAACGCACCGTCGCGCGCAAGCGGCGCCACCGCATGGCGAAACACATTCATGCCGCTATTCGAATCGTCCTGATTGTAGGCGGCACGAGCGCCGCGGCATGCCGCGAGCGAATCGAACTGGGCCTCCGCCCGCGTGACCAGCACGCTCGAATAATCCGCGCCTTCGCAGCCCGGCGCATCGAATCGCGGCGTGGCGATTAACTGAACCTGCTCGTTCAGGCCGTGCATCAAGGGGTAGCCGCAGGTTTGCGAGAGCAGGACGTTGGGGCGTCGCCAGAAACCATGCAGTTCTTCGTCGGGCTCGACGATCCGGCATGCCGGTGAAACTCTGCGCAAGACGTCGTCCAGCCATTCGCTCCACGCGGTAGCGAGCGCGGGCGTCACGTTGTACATCGGCAGGGCGGCGATCCAGGTCATGGACGCGATTCTGGCATACCTAATGTCTGACCATTCGGAATTCGTCCAGACCCAACCGCACGGGCTCTGTCTGTTTAAACGGCCATTTACATTCCACCACCTTCAATATTTCCAGTTGCGAGTCTTCGAACGCGACGAGCAAATCCTCGCGCCGCTTGCTTGCAGCCCCGCAATAGGTCATCAGTGCCTCGGCGCTGACCTCAAAGACCTGCACCCGATCGTCAAAACAAACCCGGAAGGCGACCGTTGCGCATTCCGTAACACAGGGCCTGAATCCTTCATCGACATATACCGACATGGCAACCTCCCACCGCACGCCTGAGTGGTCAGCATGGCAAGCCGTCACCTTTCGGTCTGTGGGAAAACCGGCATTCGGTGTGAAAATGCCGGGCATCCGCCTCACCTTACCGGTCGGAAACAGAACTCACCCGCGTTGAAGCATGCGTAATCGGATTTTGCGCCAGGATGCCGGGCCCGTCATTCAGAGTTCTAGCGACAGTCCGTCCGTCACGGCTGCGTCATCGGCAACCGGCCGGCCCATGCAGATGAGGGCATGGCCTTCGTCGATGGTGGCGTCTGTGGGTTCTTCGTAAGCGACGCGGCCGTTTAACACGCGCGTGGAGCAGGTGCCGCATATCCCGGAGCGGCAACTCGACTGCGTGGCGATGCCGCACGCCTCGGCGAGTTCGAGAAGCGTGCCGTCCTTGGGCCGCCATTGAACCGTGCGGTGCGATCGCGCGAACGTCACGGGGATCCCATCCGGCGCGCTTTCAGGCGCGTTTGAGGGCCGCGTGCCTTGTGCGTCTTCCTGCACCGTCAGCGGGATTGCAGGCGTGCGTTTGACGGTTGCCGGTCCAAACGCCTCGAAGCGGATTCTGTTGTCAGCGACGTTGAGCGCCCGCAATCCTTCATACAGCTCGCGCATGAACGACTCGGGACCGCACAGATAGAAGTCGTAGTCGTCGAACGGCAGGGCGCGCTTGATTTCAGCCACGCTCACCCGACCGGGCACGGTGCCGGACTGCGCGTGAGTGGCCGGGTCGGCGGCGCTGTCGAACAGGTGCAACGAGACCGCCGGATGGCGCGACGCGAGTGCCTGCAAGTGCGCACTAAACGGCCGATCGCCGTCGCTGCGCGCGCCATGGAAGAAATACAGCGGCTTGGGCTGCCTATGCGGCTCACGGGCTGCAATTGCGTGATGCAGCATCGTGATCATCGGCGTGATGCCGATGCCCGCCGAAATGAACACAGCAGGGCGCGGACTGGCTGAATCGTAGGTGAATGCGCCGCGCGGTGCCATCGTTTCGACCTGCATGCCGGCGGCGAAGCGTTCGTGAAGCCAGCTGGAGCCGACTCCGTCGCGCTTCACCGTGATCCGGTACTGCTGCCGGTTGCTTGCGTCGGACAGCGTGTAGGTGCGCGTCAGCGGCTTGTCCAGGCCGTCGACCGGCACGCGGATCGGCAAGTACTGGCCGGGCTCGTACGCCGGCAACGGCGTGCCGTCCGTCGATTCAAAATAGAACGACCGGATCATCGGCGTTTCATCGTGAACGGCGGCGATCCTGAGCTTCTTCCACGGTGATTCGAGCGGTGGAGCGGGCAGTGAAGTGGCTAGTGACGCGGGCGTCCTGAACTGCGGCGCATAGGTGACCTCGGACCAGCGAAACGGTAACGCCTCGCGGCTGCGCCGCACTTCGGTAATGCGAAAGCGTACGAGGCGCTCCGCCAGGGGGAAGTTAGCCAGTTCCGGACCGTCCCAGATGATTTCGGCGAGGGCCGCGACGTACAGCAGGTCGCCGCTCGCGAAGTCTACGAACAGCAAGCCGGTGCGCGGATCGTGGAGCAGATTGCCCAGTGTGTTGAAGAAGCGATTGCCGCTGAAATCGGGCGTTGTTAGCGTGGTGGCGTCATCAATGCGCACGAAACCCGGCATGCCGCCGCGATGTGACACATCGGCGCCGCGAGCCGGGCCTGCTTCTTCGCCAACATTCGCGCTGGCGATAAAGAAAGTATCCGCGCTGGCCAGTAGTGCGCGGTCCGCGTCGCTGAGTTGAGTCGCCGTCTCGACGGGTGTCCGCGTGCCGGTTTCGCCGCGCGCGACGAATGTCGGCGTACGGCTTTGAATGTATTTTGCGCAGTTGCCGAAGCTTTGCATGACCTCGAGCATGACGGTGTCGCCCTCTACCGACGACACGACGCCGTTGACGCGATTGCGTCGGCGTGTCTGCGCTTGCAGTCCCAGGCCACCGATCATCATTCCGGGCTGCCAGCGGCCAGCCAATGGATCGCCCGGCAAAACGCCGCCGTCGATCCGCAAGGTGCGCGCGTCAGGGGACGATACAAAACCCGGTTGAGCGGCGCGCAAGCTTGCCCACGGCTGGCCGTTTGCGTCGAGACCGCCGAACACCATGAACGGCTGCTCAGAGAAAAACTGCCGATGCTGATCCGGCATATATCGGCGGATGCCTCGACTACCGGCTGCCGCCTCCTCGCTCACGCCTGCACGTCGCTGTGCCACGATTTCGGCGGCGTGAAAGGGCGACTCGACGGGGTTCCAACCGCGCGGCGCGCTGGAAGAAAGTGGAGACATATCGGCCTCTGCCGGTTACGGCGTGCGCGTTGTTCAGGTTACGCGGCGATCAGTCCGGCTTTGGTCTGCGGCATCGCAATGAAGCGTGGCAGTGCTTCGACACGACGCAGCCATGCCCGGATGTTCGGGTACGGCTCGAGCGATACGCCGCCTTCTGGTGCATGCGCGATGTACGTATGCGCGGCAATGTCGGCAATGCTCACGCGGTCGCCTGCAGCAAAATCTTTGTCGGCAAGCTCCGCGTCGAGCACGTCGAACAGTTTCAGGGCAATTTTCTGGGCGGTGTCGAGATTGAGTGGCGCGCCGAATACCGTGACCAGCCGGGCAGCGCACGGCCCGTAAGCGATCTGCCCGGCGGCGAGCGAGAGCCAGCGTTGCACGGCGGCGGCGCCAAGCGCGTCTTCCGGCAGCCATGACGGGTCGCCATAACGTTTCGCCAGATAGACGAGGATCGCATTGGAATCGAACAGGACCGTATCGCCATCTTCGATCGTCGGCACCTGGCCGAACGGATTGAGCTTCAGGTATTCCGGGCGGCGATTGTCGCCGGCACGCATGTCCAGTTCGATCACTTCAAACGGCAGGTCGAGTAAGGTCAGGAACAGCTTGACGCGGTGTCCGTGCCCGGAGCGGAGTGTGGTGTGAAGGCGGATCGGCTGGGCGGGTTTGGCGGCAGACATTGCAAGCTCCTGGATCGGGAAAAGCCGACAAGCGTCGACTGGAATGAAGTAAGCGTACCGATTCGCGGCGCAACGCAGAAGACTGCTAAGCTAGAAAACATAATCAATCGAAGATGGACAATCGGCGAATGGCAGATCTACGGGATGTCAATCTGAACCGCCTTGCGATTTTTGCTGCAGTGGTGGAAGCGGGCTCATTTACCGCGGCCGCAGCGCGTCTCGGACTCACGAAAACCATGGTCAGCACGCACATACAGCGGCTCGAGCGCGAGATCGGCGCGGGCCTGCTGGTCCGAACCACGCGGCGGCTCAGCGTGACCGAAAGCGGGCGTGCCTTCTACGAGGCAAGTTGCAAGATCTTGCTGGCGGCCGAGGAAGCGTTATCGGTCGTGTCGGGGGAATCGGCGCCGTTGCGAGGCACGTTGCGCGTGAGTTCGCCGATCGATTATGGGACGCTGGTGGTGGCCCCCGCGCTGGTCGAGATGCGCCGAACGTATCCGGAGCTCGACATCGAACTGGTCTGCAACGACCACTATGTGGATCTGATCGCGGAGGGTATCGACGTAGCGATCCGTCTGGGGCAACTTGCCGACTCGGGTTACCGGGCGGTGAAGCTCGGTGGTTTCGTCAAATGGATCGTCGCGAGCCCGGAATTCATCAATGCGTGGGGTAAGCCGAAGACGCCGGCTGCGCTCGCGGCCATGCCTCATGTCGCATTGTCGGTCTTGCCGCATCCACTCACGCTCGATCTGCAGCGCGCGAAAGGTACAAGACAAAGCGTACGGTGCGAGAATGTTCTGCTGGTGAATACGGCCGATGCAGCACGTGCGGCGACGCTCGCGGGCGGTGGATTCGGATTGCTGACTGATTTTTCGATTGCAGCCGACGTGGCGGCGGGGCGGCTGGTCCGCTTGTTGCCTGATTGGGCCGGCAAGCCCAAGGGCATCTACGCGGTGTTTCCGCCCACTCGTTATCCGACGTCCAAGGTACGTGCGTTGATCGACGTGATCAGGAGAAGGCTTGAGCCGCAGGTGGATGGCTAGCGTCCCTCTATCCATCAAAAATATTATTGGGCGCGATTTTCTTTCCGTAGCCCACCCACTTCAAGATGATGTCGCCAGTCGCTTAAAAAAATGTCCGATTTTTCCTGGATCGCTGGCTGATCCGTCTGACATTTTTCAGCTTCAAACCGCTTCTGAGCACCTAATATAGTGCTAGCGTAAATGTGTATCTTAACTGTAAGCGAAAATCCAATTGAAATTAGACACCCGGGCGTGGCTCGGTGACATCTCGCGTTAGCGGTTGGCGAAGCATGCTTGCTGCATGGGTGATACATGTTGGTGCATGTAAATCGTTCCGATCGCCGCTTCATGTTTCAGTGTATCCAAATTCAAAAATCCTGGATGCGGCAAAACGCTACTTTTGCCTTTTAAAAGTTGGTGGTTAAAGTCGATTTCGTAAAGCGACTAAAACGTTTTCTGGATCTATTGGGGAGCGGGTTGAGTGGAAGTCATTAAAATATGATTCGATTTTTAATCGTAAACTTTGCAATCAGAATGATATTAAATAGAATTGAAATAATTTTGTTTTTGTGCAAAACACGACTCTTTTCAGTACGGCTGACCTGAGCGGGCATTCGTTACCTCCCGACTCGATGTGTCGGCTGTTTCGATAGTTGAGGGCACTGATGGCTGCACTCGCTTATGAACTACCCACGCGCTATCCAGGTCTTCGAGAATCGCTGGCTCCGCCATTGCGGGCATTAGCTGACGAGCAGATCGAAGACCTTTTTGCCCGCACCCCTGTCGAGGCAGCGGACGTCGAGGGGTTTCTTTCCGACCTCCAGCAGGTTGCGCGCGTTGCGGCTCCCATCGCCCGAGTGGCGCTGCCGGCTATAGGCACCGCCGTCGGTGGACCCGTTGGGGCGGCGGTGGGGGGCCTCGCCGGTCAGGCGATCGGTGCGCTTGCGCAGTCAGGAACAGCAGCGCCAGCTCCACCCAGGCCGGAGGCGCCACACTCAGCTCTACCCAGGCCCGATGCGCCACGCGCGGCTCCGCCCAGACCGGATGCGCCACGCCCAGCTCCGCCTGGGACGGATGCGCTGCAGGTAGTCCAGCCGCCAGTCGCGCCGCGGCCGAACGGCGCTCCCCCAGCTCCGCCCCGGCCAGATGAGCCTGTCGGAACTGCTACTGCGCCACTTCCGCCCAGCCGCCCACAAGGCGGGCCGCCCGGGAGCCCTGCGGCAGGACAGCTTGTGCAGGTGCTAGGCCAACCCAGTCTGATGCAAGCCCTGATGTCGATGGTGCTGGGTCCGAACGCTGGCAGCGCGAGCGTGCCCGTTGGCCGCGCTGGCACGCAGGTTCCGGTCAGCGCGTTCGCCAATTTGCTTGGCAGCCTCGCCTCAAAGGCGTTCAGTCAAACCGAGGCGATGGCGGCGCCGTCGAGACGCCTGCCGGAATACCTTTATCAAGAGGGCGTTCTCGCTGTCGATCCCGCCAACCCGGACCAACGCGCGGAACGCCTCATGGCGCTGATGCAAGAAAGCGTGCCCCGTCGCACTCGCGCGATGCCCGCGCAGTTGACTGAAGCGGACGAGTTCTACGATCAACTCGATGCTGCCGAGCTTATTGAGCTGATCGAGGAGGAAGGGGGCGATCTTGAGCTCGATGAATGACGTGATGATGCAGACGCTGCTGGCCCGGCTGGGTGTTGACGGGACGGCCGGGCTTGATCCTGCCGCGCAACTCGCGGCGCTTGCGTCCACTGACCCTACGTTGGCTCCGGTCGTGAGTCTTCTTCAACAGCGTCTGGCCACGGCTGAGGTGGTTGACGTCGACAGCGAGGAAGTGTCCGAGCCGCCGCTCGAGGCACGAGAAGGCGTGAGTGATCTGGCCCAGCTGGCTCGCAAAATGTTCGCCGAGCTGAAGGTATTGCGGATGCGCAACGATAGTCTGGCCGCGGCATTGGGTGCCTGCCGCGTGTGCTGGGGAGAGGATCCAGGCTGCCAGGTTTGCGGCGGAGACGGCGGCGTTGGGGCGTTCCAGATCAATGCGAGGCTGTTCAACAAGATCGTCAGACCGGCACTGAAGCAACTTGATCCGCGCTCAGGGGTGGTGCGGTCGTAGCAGCACGGGAACGGAGGACAAGATGGCAACGCTTTTTGAAGGTGAGGTGGACGAAGCTGACGAATTCCTGGAGGCCGACGAATTGGACGAGGCGGACGAGTGGGATGAAGCCGCTCGACGGCCACGTACGCCGGTACGGGTTGCCAGCGGTCGGGATCTCGCGCGTCAGCGCGCGACGTCAAAATATGTGACTCAGCAGCAACTCGAGACGACGATCGCGCGGGTGGGTGCCCAGATACGCACCAATTCCAACGCTGTCGCCCGCCTGGAGACGCGTGTGACGACAACCGCGTCGGCGCTGCGCAAGGATACGGCGGCCGCCATGAAGAAGGAGGCCGCTGCGCGGAAGGACGACGGCGCGAAAATTCGAAGCAGCCTCAGTCAGACGCAGCAAATGGCGGCGTTGATGCCCCTCTTGACCCAGCAGCCCGCAGGAACCGTAACGTACCCCGGGACTGCTCCACTTCCGATAAGCATACAGGCTACTGGGGCAGCGGGAGCGGTATCCACCTACACGGGCAGTCTCACGATTCCTCCCGCCTCCATGACCGTTCAGCCTGCGGGCAACTCCACAATGTCGCTGCTCTTGCCCATGCTGTTGTTCATGGGCATTGGCGACGGCAGCAGTTCCGGCTCCGGTGGGCTCTTGGGCGGAGGCGGCTCGGGCGACAACTCGACAATGATGATGCTTGTCCTGGTTCTCGCGCTTAGCGGCGGGCTTAACAAGTAACTGAGCGGGAGCCGGACATGTCTATTGCGCTAGGTTATGCGCTCGGTATGATGGGCGCCACTCAAGAAGGAATCACAGATCCGGGCCGACAGAATTTTTACGGCCTTCTGGGGGCCGTCATGGGTTCAAGCCCCCTCGGCCTTGGTGTGACGCTGACGCTTGCTAACCAGGAGGCGGAGGCGGATGCGGAAGTCCAGGCGCCGGGCGCTGCCGTGACGACGGTGCCGGGCCAATTGGCGAGCCCAGGCGCGGTACTGGTCCTATTGCCGCCGAGTCCAAGTCCCGCGCCTGCGTCTGGACCTTCGCCTGCGCCTGGACCTGCGCCTTCGCCTGCAATGCCGCCGCCGGGCCAAGTCGGAAATCTCGTATCGACCGGGGCGACATACGACAGTATCTCCTTGAGCTGGACCGCCCCGGCAAACGGCACTGTCTCAGCGTACGCGATCGAATACAGCTTGAGCGGCGCCAATGCGTGGACCCTGATTTCGCCGCCAGTCACTGGGACTACCGTCGCAACGACCATCGACGCAACGATCTCAGGGTTGACTCAGCAAACACCCTACGACATCCAGGTGTTTGCCTTGGGCACAAACGGCGCACCGGGGCCCACTGCGAGCCTGCAGGGCATTCAGACGCAAGCCGCTCCACCCGGGCCTGTGACCAGCGCCGATGCGCGCAAAACAGAATTGCATCACGAAATCCACCTCTCCTGGAGCGCGCCATTGGCCGACGCCACGCATGGGCTCGCGCAGTCGTACATGTTTCAGAGCCGGCCAGAGCCAAGCGCGCCTATACCGAATACCCCGAACACCAAAACCACGGTAAAGGGGCTAAGCCCTGGCACGACTTACACGTTTCTGATCGTTGCGGCCAATTCCAGCGGTCTGTCCAACCCGGTCTCTGTGACGGGAACAACCGCAACGGACCCTGGAGAGTCGCAAACCCAGCGTGAGGGCCGCCATCATCAGACGGGCGAGGCGGCTGCCGCCGAGCAGAAGAAGCGCAACTAATCGCTCGCGCCACGCAAGCGGCCAGGACAGTAGGCTCGGCGCGTGAGTTCGGCTTCCGATGATTCGGGAGCCGATGGCGATCCCGTGCCGGCGAGGCACGTAAAACGGACATCAGGCATGGAACCGGGCCTTGAAGAATTGCTCCGGGCGGGCAATCCCGACGACGAGGTGGCGGTGCTGTTGCGCCTCACCGAGGGCGGTAACGTTCCCTCCGGCACGCGGATCGTGGCAGGCTTTCCACCCATTTATACGGCACGGGTGCGCCGTGGTTCCATCCCGGCGGTGCGCGCCGCCGAAGGCGTGTTGAGCATGAAAGCGGCGCGCCGGTACGTGCCGGACTGGCTGGACCTTCCCGTCGCCGAATCCGACGATATCGCGCCGCGCTCAAGTGACGAGCGGCGTCCCGAAGACCTCGCTCAGACGGGCCGCGGCGTCGTGCTTGGCCTGGTCGATTGGGGGCTTGACATCGCCCATCCGGACCTTCGCAACGCAGACGGCACGACTCGTGTGCTCGCGTTGTGGGACCAGCGCGAGCGACCCGCCACGCCGTCCAACACGCTCTACGGCTATGGTCGCGTCCATGACCGGCAGGCCATCGACACCGCTCTGCGCGAGCAGAACCCCTATGCTGCGCTGTCGTACTACCCGAACGACGCCGGACAGCGGCCGTGCCACGGCACTCATACTGCGGCGATTGCGGCAGGCAGCGGGCTCAGCGGCGGTCCGACAGGCATGGCGCCTGACACTGAACTGGTGTTCGTGCATCTGGGCGCCGCAACCGGGGAGAGCGGCGATCACCTGGGTGATTCGGTCGCGCTCGTCGAAGCGATCCACTTCATCGCAACGCTGGCCGAGCCGCGCCCGTGGGTGGTGAATCTCAGCATGGGGTTGATTGCCGGGCCCCATGACGGCAGCACGCTAACCGAGCAAGCTATCGACGCAGCCTTGGCCCATCCCGGGCGGGCTGTGGTGCATAGCACCGGCAACTACCACAATCGTCCCATTCACACGCAGGGCCTCTTGCGGCCGGGAGAAATTCGCGAGATCGGTTTTCAGACCGGTGAGCAGGACGGGTTTGCACACGAGATCGACATCTGGTACTCGGGCCACGACCGCATCACGATCGAGGCAATCGGGCCATCCGGCAAAGTGCTGGCGCGCGTGGTCGCGGGTAGCTCCGCGGAACTCAGCGTCGCCGGGAAGCGCGTCGGCCGACTCTATAATCGCCGCCGCGATCCGAACAATCGCGATAACGAAGCGCATCTCTATCTCGACGTCACCGCCCCCCGAGGCGCCTGGCAGCTGCGGCTGCGGGCCGTCGACGTAGTAGACGGGCGGTTTCACTGCTGGATCGAACGAGATCCGGGCTGTTCAATCTGCCAGCCGGCGTTCGACGATGCCGACATAGTCGATCGATCGACGACAAACAATATCTGCAACGGGCTTCTGTCAATCGCAGTCGGCGCATACGATGCCCACGCGATGGCCCGCCCACTCGCGTCATTCAGCAGTTGGGGACCCACTCGCGACGGGCGGCTAAAGCCTGACCTCGTCGCACCTGGGGTGGATGTGCTGTCCGCCCGGTCGGCAGCCTGGCCGCCAGGCGCCGACGCGCCGCTGCTGACGCGGATGTCGGGCACGAGCATGGCGGCGCCTTACGTCGCCGGCCTGGTCGCGCTGATGTTCGAAGCGGCCGGTCGGCCCCTGCCGGTGCGGCGAACCAGGGAGCTGTTACTCAAGGTCGCGGAACCCCTGGCCGAAGAGACGCCGCAGGAAGGCTGGGGCAGCGGCTACGCCGCGGTGGCAGACGCGGTGGCTGCAGCAGAGGAAGACGCTACGGTTCGCGCCCGCCGGGCTGACACCGCCAACGCAAGCGGGCTGACACGTGCATCCGCGGATGCAGAGCCGGGTGTCGCGCAGCAGCCGGGCCAGACGATGAATCGAAACGGCGGCACGCGCGTGGACGGGGACGCGCCGCGCGCCAACCCGATCCCCGAGCGGCCGACAAGCCCCCTTCGCGCGGAAGCCTCGTCTGCGGCTCCTGGCTGTGACAGCGCGCAAGCCGATTGGGGCGTGATCTGGCCGGAATCGCACTGCAATGGTGTGGACACCGAAATGGATGGGTGGCCACCAGAAACGGATGTTGAGTGCAGGAGTTAGGAGGATAAAGGCATGTCGTCCAACACGTTCGCGGTACCCGACCCTCCTGGGCTTGCGAGCTTCGCCGATGCACTTGTGGCGTCACGGCGCACGGAGGCAGAACCGGAGGCCGCCGGGTTGTCTCTTCTGGGAACTGTGCTCGCTGCGCCCGGCGCGGTGGTGCGATCGGCCGTCGCGGGCCGGGCGCCCGGTGGTTGGGAAGTTATCGCCAGGCCGGGCGAGACGTTGACCGTACAACCCATATCGGGCGACGTCATGTTGCGGATGGTGGAGGGCGGCGCGGCTCATGTTGCCGTGGTGGCCTCACCGGGCCTGCTGCATGCGAACGAGGTAGCCGAATCTGGGCTCCATGCGGAAAGTGGGGAAGGTGGCGGCTACGTTCATGTCATAGAACCTGGCCCGACGCTGCGCTCCGCCAGCGAGGGCTTTGCGCGGCGCCTCACGGACTCCTTGGGCTACCTCCTGACGGATCTTGTGCTGTTGCGGGTTGCTGAGCCGCCGGGAACCGCTCAGCCCGCGCCCGCCGTGATCGTGCAGGGCGCCCCCGGCTTGGTGACGCCTGGCGACGAAAGCGAAGCGGACGGCGCGCCCATCGACGACGCCAGGCTCTCCTGGCCCGACGCGTCCGCGGAGCAACTCGACCTGATGCGCCGCGTCTACCGCGCTCAGGTGAGCCGGGCATCACGCACGCGCAGCTTTGTGGGCGATGTCGCCGCAGCAGACCTTGCCGAGATCGAGCATGGCATCCAGGCCCGGCCCGCCGCCGCTGAGTCATGTCGGCGCCTACTGGCCGACGTTCGCGCGGCGGCGGCATCCGATAACGCCGCGGCGAGCGTCTCCCGGATCGGCTTGGTCAGCGGCTACCGTTCGGCAACAAGCCAACTGGCAATCTGGAACCGGAACTTCCCCCGGTACTACGCCGAGACGCGCTCCGCTCGTCAAGCTAAACAAGGGGGCGAGTTCGGTCCGGCGGCCACGGATTTGCTTGTCGCGTATATCTCAGGTCGCCTGGCCGCGCCCGGTTTCAGCCTGCATAACAATGGGCTCGCGATCGACTTCATTACCGTTCAGGACAGCATATCGATGAGCGCCGATACCAGCGCGGACAATCGCTCCCACTGGCGCGACAGCTGGTTGTTCGCGTGGCTTGCGGGCAACGCGAGCCGTTATGGGTTCTTTCAAAATGCATCGATAGACGAACCATGGCATTGGGAATTCCGTGACAGCGCCTCCGCTGCACAGTCTGTATCAGCGAACGATGTCGGTTCAATATTCACACCCGATACCCTGGAGCCGACTGACGTCTATCCCGCCGCCGAGACGGCCTTCGCTGCAGGGCGGGCCGAATTCAGCAACACGCCGTTGCTGGCTTCGCACCGTGGCACCCAGCCCGATCTGATACTTCGATGGAACGACATGAGCGACCCGTCTGCCCTTGATGTCGTCGTGCACCTGCATGGATACAGCGGCGACGGACTCAAGATGAGCTTGCGCAATAAAGAGAGGTTCAGCGGTCTTGACTTCGGCAACCCGGATTCTCCCGCGGATACGCGTCCCGGGCGATCGTCACCGACGCTCTGCATGTTGCCACGTGGCAACTACATTGGCGATCAACCCTCAAGAAATCCAGCCGCCTACAATTTCCCGTCGCTTACGACGCCAACCGGAATTCAGGACCTGATTGCCTATGGCGTTGGCAAGTTTGTGGCATCCAATGGTCTGCCAACCACGCCTTCGGTCCGTAGACTGATCATGACCGCGCATTCTGGGGGAGGGGCGGCGCTGAACCCTGCGTTAGCCAACAATGTTCCGGACGAAATCCAGGTATTCGATGCGCTCTATGGCGGCGCGGAAAGCGCAGAACCCCTGATCCGCTGGGTTAGAAACCGGATTGCTTTGGAGGTGCGGAGCTGGACGAGTGGCAAGACACAGGCCGAGGGGGGGCTTTGCATCGTCTACCGCGAAGGCGGCACTGCGGCGAATAGCCTTCGCGTGGCCAGTGAAATCGCCAGGCTAATCACAAATGCCCCGTCTGACGCGCGGCCGGTACTTCAGGCGGCGTATCGGGTACTGCGCACAGATGTCGACCACAACCATATCCCGAGCTGCTTTGGCTGGCTTCTGCTGGCCGACATCGCCCAGCCGCTTCCGTCAACATTCCGGATTCCTGCGGAATCACGATCGATCGGCGAGCTGCCGACACCCAACAGCGGGGACGATTCGGAAGCTGATCCGGACATCAATCGTACGTCGCCGCAGCAGCCGACCGGGGCTGTGAGCTGGCGCGTTGCCGGTTCGCTACTCGTATTGCGCGATCAGATCAATGCCCGTGCCCTCACGCGGAGCAAGGCAAGCGATGGAACAATCGGCGACGCCGCACATGCCGCACGCGATTCTGACCACAACCCCTGGGTCAGGGACGGCAGCACAGGTGTCGTCACCGCACTGGATATCACGCACGACCCGACAGGCGGTTGCGACGCGGGGACGCTGGCGGATGCACTGGTCGCCAGTCTTGATGCAAGGATCAAATATCTGATCTGGAATCGGCGGATTGTCAGTAGCTCGGCCGTGGGTGGTGTGGCCGCCTGGACCTGGAGAAAATATGCGGGTGCAAGCCCGCACACCGAGCACATCCACATATCGGTCAGCTCGAATAAGGCGCTGTACGATTCCCAGGATGCATGGTCGATCTAGCGATGCGGTTGTATCGCGACGCTTCAACCGCTCTTCACGCGAGCGGCTACGCGCGACCGGCTTGCGGGCTTGCCCGAACCTGATTCGGCCTTGTCCGAACGTTGCGCCGCCGGTTGCTGGCCAAAGACGAGCGTCTCGACCATCTGCCAATAGGCGTCAACCACGGCGGGATCGGACGCGGAAACATTGCTGGTCGCCAGCATTTCCGGGCCGAATCCAGACAGGGTCGATGTCAGGCTGATCATGAGATAGTGCAAGAGGATCGGCTCGACCTGGGGTAAAGCGTGTTCACTCTGTGCCGCGCGAATCTGCGGAATTAACCAGTTGATCAATGGCTTGAGCACCGTGTCGGCAAGCCACTGCAATCGAGGGCTGTACACAAGGAACTCTTGGAGCATGAAACGATGGAACTGGGGAAAATCAACCGTGAACCGAAACAAAGCGCGATACACAAGTCTTACCCGGTCCGCCGCCTCGGCAGGGGGCGTATCGGTCAGATAGGCCTCCCACTCATGGCGGATGCGTTCGAACACATACTCCGCGACCGCCTGCCAGAGAACGTCCTTGGATCGATAGTGGTAGGTGATCAGCGGATGTTGCAACCCAATGCGATCCGCGATGCTGCGAATACTCGCAGCCTCAAAGCCCTTCGATGCAAATTCGGCTAGTGCCGCGTTCAGAATCGCGGAGCGTGTTTCCTGCGACCGCTGCTGCTCTGCGCGTTTGAGTTCGGTTGGTCTGCTTTTGCTGCTAGCGCTCTTGGGACCTGTGCTATCCACCATTTGATTTCTCGATTGGGAAATTCGTTACTTCTGCGTTCCAGTGCCTTTCGCCTCTGACAGGCCAATACTTTGTAAGCGTAGCAGGATGCGCGACCGTCAACGAGGGCAGGTGTCACAAAGGTATCACACACCCGACCCGGATCTTGAGCGTCGCTGAACCTGCTGTGCACCGTTGATTTGGCCGGCACAGTAACACATTACAACGAGTGACCCAATTCATCGTACAAAAGTTGCGCTGCACATGCCGAGTGCTCAGTCGCCCCGACTGTCCCATGGTGCCTAATTTTCCACTAAATTAACACACCGTAAAGTATAATGGGAGATAACTCTGGTTGGTCCAGGCGTTCCACCCGGGCGAGGACAGAGCTGAATCCGACTGCAGATTTGATTCACCGGTCAAGGACACATGGAAAGCAAAATCATGCTGACATCAAGTGACGACATCGCTTTCGTTACGATGGTGAACGAAGCGCGCGCCAACTCGATCGACAAGGCGTTCTGTGATGAGTTGCTGGCAGCCCTCCAGGAGATTGAGGCGTCGTCGAAGTATCGCGCGGTGATCCTTCAAGCCAGAGGCCGAATATTCTCGGCCGGCGGAGATCTTCGCCAGATTTTTGACGGGTTGCAGCGTTCCGACTCCTACCTCGAATCCTTGATTAGCGCACTGAACACCACGATCATGGCGATCCGGCGCTTGCCGATACCTGTGATCGCTAGCGTTCAGGGGCCGGCGGCCGGTGCGGGCTTTTCGCTGGCCATGGCGTGCGACCTGGGGGTGGCGTCGAGCACTGCCCGCTTTGTCGTCGGCTACGCCAAGCTGGGAACATCGAGCGACGGGGGGCTGTCTTTTCATCTGGCGCGCCGATTGGGAGCGGCGAGGGCATTGGAGATCATGCTGACGCGCGACTCGTTGAGTGCAGACGAGGCCAGGCTGCTGGGGCTCGTCCAGAGCATTGCCGAACCCGCTTCCCTGCAGGATGCCAGTCTGGCGCTCGCGCGGAAAGTCATAGAGATACCCGCGGCGGCGATTAGAGAAACGAAATCGCTTGTCGGAATGGCGGCCGAGGATAACCTCGAGCGCCATCTTGAAGAGGAAAAGCGCGCATTCCTGAGATGCGCGGCGACGGACGCGTTTTCCCAGCGCGTCGCTCAATTCATCGCCAACTCCGAGTCGCCCAGAAGCGCGTCGACCTGATGACAACAACGCGTCTTAAGGAAGGTCTGTAGAAGTCCTGAATTGATGGCACCTTGATTTTATGCCGGTTCACGGGCTCGCCGGGCTGAGCGGTGGCGTGACGCCCAAGTCGGTACAAGCGCACGATCCATTGTGTAGGCTGACATACGGCATAACAGCGGATCAGAGGGCATTGCGTACACCGCAAGTGCGAGGTCAGTTGCACTTCATCATTGCAGTACATCCCCATCCCCATCCCCATCCCCTTTGCCAGTTGGCGTCCTTGTAACGTCGACACCACACGACGTCACCATCGATTTCCGATCTGACGCATTGCCAGATTCAATCCGTCCCGGCTTCCAGGTTGCGTCGGACATTCGCTCTCTTCATTCGTCAGGTGAAGCATACCTGGGGATACTCCTATTCAAACTATCCTGTACGAATGGAAAATTTAGATCTATCCTTCATTTCAGCACCTCTGACGTGCCAATTAGCAGTGCGTTAAAAACGACGAAGGGGACTGGAGATGAAAAGATTGTCATGGGCCGCAGCGCTTCTTTGTGTCGCTCCTGCGGTGGCGTACGCCCAAAGTTCCGTCACGCTGTACGGTCTGCTGGATGAAGGCTTGAGCTACACAAGCAATCAAGGCGGCCATTCGGCCTGGTTGCTTCAGAGCGGAGGGGGATCACTGTCCAGATGGGGGCTGCGCGGCGCCGAAGACCTGGGTGGCGGTTACAAAGCGGTCTTTACGTTGGAGAACGGCTTTGACGTGTCTGGCGGAGGCCTGTCGAACAATGGGCGTCTGTTTGGCAGACAGGCGTACGTTGGCATTTCAAGCCCGTATGGGACGTTCACGGCTGGGCGTCAATATGAGGAAATAGCCGAAATGCTTTCCCCCATCGCGGCCGGATTGAACTGGGCGGTCTACTTCGCGCATGCCGGTGACGTCGACAACGTTGGAGGAAGCATACGCATCAACAACTCTGTCAAATACGCCAGTCCGAAAATTGCCGGGTTCACATTTGGCGCGCTCTACAGCTTTGGTGGGCAGCCCGGACAATTCTCCACGGATAGCGTGACGTCGGTGGGACTGAGTTACACAGGGATCAACATCCCACTGTATGTTGCGGCGGCCTATACGATCATCAAGAATCCGTATGCGGCCGCATTCGATAGCATCGCGCCGCACAGCATCATTTACGCCCCGTACGTGCAGAGCGCGGAGAGCCAAACCATCGCAGGGGTCGGCGCATCGTACAAGATCGGCAGCGCTTCAGTTGCCTTCATGTACACGTCGACGCAATTCAAGAAAGGCTTCCTTGGTAGTGACGTGCGGTTTGACAACTACGAGGCCAACGTCGGTTACTTCATTACGCCTTTCCTGTTCGCCGGCGCGGCGTACATCTACACGCACGGCAAAGTCGATGCGACCTCCTCGAACCCAATCTATCGGGCAATCGATCTCTACACCAACTACTTCCTGTCGAAGCGGACAGACGTTTACTTTGCGGCCGAACTGCTGAAAGCGGGGGGCTCCGCGACTCAGGCCCAGATCACGTTGATTCCTTCACCATCCGGCGGACAAACTCAAGGTCTGTTGCGAGTCGGCATTCGCCACCGTTTTTAACGAACTTCTTATGTCGATGCTGTCGAGGGACAGGTGAGATCTGACTGACTCTTGACGCCGGCGGACGATCACCAAGGAACAAGCCATGGAAAGCGTAGGCAATGCCCAGTGGGATGTGCGCAAGATTTTTAACGATATGCCCATTGGGCGAAGGCAGTGGCTGGTGTTCGCCATCTGCTTCGCAGCGACTGCAATCGAAGGTTTCGACACGATTGTGATCAGCTTCATCGCGCCTGCGATCAGCCAGCACTGGCAACTCTCGAGCGCGGCTCTTTCGCCTCTGGTGGCCTTTGGATTAACCGGACTCCTGGTTGGTTCGATCGTTGGCGGAACGCTGGCCGACCGTGTCGGTCGCCGAACGGTGAGCATCGTGGCAATCGCCTGGTTTGGAATCGCAGGGGTGATGTCGAGCGAAGCACAGTCGATATTTCAGCTATTTGGCTGGCGTTTCATAACCGGCCTCGGTATCGGTGCAGCGATGCCAGCCACGTCAGCGATCGTCGCGGAATATAGCCCCGATCGTTCACGCTCAGCGATGCTCGCATCGACTTACTGTGGATTTCTTTTCGGTGCGGCGGCCGCTGGGGTCGTGACGTCATCGGCGATCGGGACATTGGGTTGGCGAGGCATGCTTGTACTGAGCGGTCTCTTGCCGCTCGGCGTCGTCACCTTATTCGCATGGCAAGTACCCGAGTCGCCGCTCTACGTCGTGGCCAGTCGACGGTCCAATGAAGAGGCGCAACGAATCCTTGGCAAAGTGTTTCCGTCTTTAGACTGCTCTGGCGTGCATTTATTCAGCGCGGAAACGCGCAAATCGGTCAGCGGAGGCAGGGCGCTCTTGGGTAGAGAGTACCGGCTTGGCACCCTGTTGACGTGGTTTACCGAGTTTGCGGGGTATCTGGCGTTCTTCCTGATAGGAAGCTGGTTGCCGACGCACCTGAAGCAACTGGGACTATCGATGCACGACGCCTCGCAGGTATCGTCAATGTTCCAGTTCGGTGCGCTTGGCGGCGCGGTTCTTTTCGCGATCCTTGTCCGTCGCTATAACGTGGCGTCGGTTGTTTCCGTGGCATTCGGCGCAGGCTCGCTGCTTGTCATCGCTTTGGGCATGTCAGAAGCCACTCAGTGGCACGCGGGCGTGGTCTTCCTGTCCGGCATGGCTGTCGGAGGCCCGCTGATCTGTATCAACACCATTCCCGGCATCTTCTATCCCACTGCGCTTCGTGCGTCCGGGGGTGGCTGGAACGTTGCGCTCGGACGGCTGGGGGCAATTGTCGGTTCGTCGTTGATTGGTCTGATCGTCATATCGGGCTTCCCTTATCTGCTCACCTGCGCGTTGCTCTCGATACCGCTCCTGATGGCTTGTGGTTGCATGACGGTCATGGCCCGGGTGCTCGCTGTACAACGACGAACGCCGGACGACCAGAGTATGGGCATCAGTACAACATCGGCAGGTGATCCGTCGTTGCAGAGCGGCATCACACGGTGACGGTACGGCACTAGCAGCAAGCGGAGATCTTACACACGCTGCTTGCCGGTGCCGGCACAGACGACGAAGGCTCGCAACTCCCTTGGGATTCGAATTTTCATCCCGTGTGTGTGGTTCGTCTTGCATACTTTACGACCGTGAAGTATAGTGAATTACGGACCCTGCCGGATCGCGCAGCTTCGAAGAGTGAAAGCGAAGCGCGTGTCGGTGGGTAAATGACATTTTCAGCCTTGAAAGGGCTGGCTGTTGACGCCAAACAGGCCAACGAAGGAGGAGACATGATTGAAGAGCGCGACATCGTCGTCACGATGCGGGACGGAACTCGTCTTGTGGTAGACGTCTATCGACCGGATGCGGATGGCAAGTATCCCGTGCTGTACGCTTCAGCGCTGCACAACAAGGATCTTCAGGGTCCGGATATCGCGGATGTCCTGCCCCCGCAGCCCGCGCATGCGCCGCTCTGGTTCGGGCCGATAGAAGCCGGGGACACTCGCCGCTTCATCGCCAATGGTTACGTGCACGTCATTGCACAACCGCGCGGCTCGGCCAAGTCGGAAGGCCACTATGGCGAAGAGAATACTGACCATTACGACATGATCGAATGGATCACGCAGCAGCCGTGGTCCGACGGCAAGGTCGGCATGGTAGGGATCTCGGGTTTTGCCGGTGAACAATGGCGTGCGGCGGCGCAGGGACATCCCGCGCTCAAGGCAATCTTTCCGTACGACGCGTGTAGCGCATACGGCGGTATGTTCGGGTTTCGGGACTTCAATCCCGGTGGCGTGATTCACACGTTCCCGTACTTGCTCGACGTTTTCAGTACGGTGCATGAGCCGCGCGGTGTGCCGGGTACCTTACCCGATGCACAAGAGGAACTCTGGCGCGCTGCCATGCGCAATCCCGACTACAAGATGTTCATCAACCTGTACAACATCCTGACGCAGAAGGGGCAGCGCACGGGAGTGATGTATCACATCATGACGAACCCTTGGGAGCCGGAAGGAACTGTCGAACGAGCCGAGGAAATTTTCAAGTCTATCAAGGTGCCGTTCTATACGGGTTCGGGTGCCTACGCTTACACATACAAATTGCACTGGCTTGGCGCCCAGCATTACTTCAGCAATGTCAAACAGCCACGCAAGCTGATCTTTACGGGCCCTGCGCATCTGGAGCGGCCATTCCATCAGTACCACGACGAAGTTATCCGCTGGTACGACTACTGGCTGAAGGGTATCGACACGGGCATCATGGACGAACCCCCGGTCCGTTACTGGGTCATGGGCGCCAACGAATGGCGTACGGGTAGTGACTGGCCTTTGCCTGAGACCCAGTGGGCGAAGTACTACCTTTCAGGCTGGGAGCAGCTTTCCACCGACGCCCCTCGACCTTCGGCGGAAGTTGGCAACGCACATCGCGAGCCCGATGTCTTCACGCAAATGCCGCTGAAAAAGACATCCAAAGTAGAGCGCCTGCGCTACATGACTGAGCCGCTCGCGCAGGACGTGTTGGTGGCGGGTCCCATTTCGCTGACGCTCTACGCTGAGATTGACCAGGCAGACACGAACTGGATTGTCGTACTCAAGGACGTGGGTCCCGACGTATCGGTGGTTACCGCACGCGTCGGCGAACGCACGGTTCCCGAGACCTTGCCGGAGCGTGAACTCACCCGCGGCTGGCTGAAAGCGTCATACCGCGCAACGGATCCCGTCCGGTCCAAGCCTGCGGAACCGTTTCACAAACTGACGAAAGAGTCGATCGCGCCGGTCACCCCTGGCGAAATCGTCAAGTATGAAATCCAGGTGCTCGCGACGGCAAACCAGTTCAAGGCCGGCCATCGAATCTGTATCGAGATCTGCAGTCTGGACGTGCCGACGGGAACCGGCGCGATGACCGATGTCGAATACATTCCGTATCACGTAACCAGTAGCAATACGGTCACTCACAAGATTTACCGGGACGCCGATCGCCCTTCACATCTGCTTCTCCCATTGATTCCGATTAATGGACAGAACGCCTGAGTGACGAAACATTGCTGAGCGTCACAGACGCTTGGTGAATTTGATTGATTAGTGAGGTTAGCGATGAAAAGCATACGTTTTGAGCGCGACGGGAAGGTTGGGTATATCGTCCTGGCGAATCCGCCCTACAACCGGCTCGACGCACATTTTGCAGAGTGTCTCCGGGAGGCGGTTCACGATGCCAGCGAAAGCGACATCCGGGTACTGGTCATCCGGGCCGAGGGGCCCAACTTCAGCCTCGGTGGAGAGGTGCGCGAATGGCCAGGAAAAGACCTGAACTGGTTCCGTACCTTCGTCGCGGAAATCAACACTTCGTATCGTGCAATCGAGGCGCTCCGCGTCCCGACGGTGGCGGTGGTGCAGGGTCTGGCTTTTGGCGGCGGCTTTGAACTCGCGTTGAACTGTGACTTCATTGTGGCGGCAACCGACGCGGTGTTCCGATGCGTCGAGGTCACGACGGCGATGCTGCCCATTGCGGGCGCGCTGCAGCGGCTGGCCGAGCGAGTGGGGCGTAGCAACGCGTCCCGTTTCGCGATGCTGGGTGATGCGATGCCCGGCAGCGTGGCCCGAGACCTCGGGATTGTGACGCACGTGGCTGCACCGGATGCGCTCGAACGTGTTGCTGCCGAGTTGATTACACGCCTCTCCGACGGTCCGACGCTTTCATACGCAGCGACGCGCACCCTGCTCAAGGTGTGGTCGAGCGGTGGCGTCCCCGGTGCGGATGCGGCCATGCTGGACGTCTGCATGGACTTGTACAAGACGGAGGACGCCAGGCTAGGTTTCGCCAACACGGCCGAGGCGTTCGACCGTGACCAGGAGCCCGGCGAGATGGTTTTTCACGGGAAATAGCCCGACGCTCCCCGGTGTAGGCAGGCCCGACCTCACCAACGACGTACGGCGGCTTTGCAATCGCTGCTTAACCCCGGTTCGACGGGCTTTTCGGCAGAAACACGCAGCAACGATGGAGGATGGCTTCATGCACACTTTACCCGGTTCCCTGGCGCTCGAGGTGCCTGCCGATGGCGTCGCCTACGTAAGGGGTTCGACGGACGTTCCGTTGAGTGAGTCGACAGTTGGCCAGTTTCTAAGGGAAACAGCACGCCGGTTTCCCGATCAACAAGCTGTGGTATTCCGGGAGCAACATGTACGGTGGACATGGAAAGAGTTTGATGACCATGTCGATCAACTCGCCGCAGGTTTCCTGTCGCTGGGCATAGAGAAAGGGGATCGCGTCGGCATCTGGTCGCCCAACCGGTTCGAATGGTTGCTCACGCAGTTCGCGACAGCGCGCATCGGCGCCGTATTGGTCAACATCAACCCCGCCTATCGTGTAGCGGAACTCGAGTACGCGCTACGGAAAGTACGATGCAAAGCGCTCGTCACTGCTGAGAGTTTCAAAACGTCGAACTACATTTCGATGTTGCTCGACATAGCGCCTGAGCTGGCGTCGCAGCAGCCGGGCGAGGTGAGGGCCGCACGTCTGCCGGAGCTTCGTACGGTGATTTCCGTGGGTGATTGGCGCGTATCGGGCGTCATGTCGTTCCATTCGGTCATGCAGCGCGGAGAGGGGATGCTTCGGGACAAAGGTCGTGAGGTCGTCGATACCGTCGAACAAACACTCTCTCCTCATGACCCGATCAATATCCAGTTCACGAGCGGCACCACCGGTAGCCCGAAGGGCGCAACCCTGACACACCGGAACATCGTCAACAACGCGCGTTTTGTTGGCATGGCGATGAAGCTGTCCGACGCCGACTCGCTCTGTATTCCTGTCCCGCTGTACCACTGTTTTGGCATGGTGCTCGGCGTACTTGCGTGCGTGTCGGCTGGCGCGCAGATGGTCTTCCCGGGCGAAGGATTCGACGCCGGTGCGACCCTTGCGGCGGTCGCGGAAGAGCGTTGCACCGCACTTCACGGGGTGCCGACCATGTTTATCGCCGAACTGGGACATCCGGACTTTTCATCGTTCGACCTGAGCAGTCTGCGGACCGGCATCATGGCTGGATCGCCCTGTCCTGTGGAAACAATGAATCAGGTCGTGACCAGAATGCATATGCGAGAGGTCACCATTGCGTATGGAATGACAGAGACCAGCCCGGTGTCGTTTCAGAGCGCAACCACGGATCCGCTAGATAAGCGCACGACAACGGTCGGGCGGATTCAACCTCATCTCGAGGTAAAGATCGTTGATTTCGATGGTCGTACTGTAGCTGTCGGTGAGACGGGAGAACTCTGTACAAAAGGGTACTCGGTGATGCAGGGGTACTGGGAAGACGATTCGAAGACGCGCGAAAGCATCGTTGACGGATGGATGCATACAGGCGATCTCGCAACAATCGACGCCGATGGCTATTGCAACATCGTCGGGAGATTGAAGGACATGGTGATTCGAGGGGGAGAGAACATCTATCCCCGTGAAGTTGAGGAATACCTCTTCAGGCATCCAAAAATACAGAATGTTCAGGTGTTTGGCGTGCCGGATGAGAAGAACGGCGAGGAGTTGTGCGCCTGGATCGTGCTTCGGAAAGGTGAAGGTTCGACGGAGGAAGAAATCAGAGACTTTTGTCGGGGACAGATCGCTCACTACAAGGTGCCAAAGTATATTCGCTTCGTTAATGAATTGCCGATGACTGTTACGGGCAAAGTACAGAAGTTCGCGATGCGTGAGGAGATGATCCGCTATCTCAATCTGACCGCGCACAAGACCGCCTGACAGATTGGTGGGAACCGGACAGGATCGTAAAAACCGAGACTCGTAAACTTGCCATAAATTAGGTATCCAAAGAATATTGGCGTGGCGAGATACGAAGGCATGACAATTGGAGGTGTCGAATGTATGAAATAACCACGGATGTACTCATCGTCGGAACGGGGCCGGCCGGCTCCGCCAGCGCCGCGCTGCTTTCGACGTACGGTGTCAAGAACATGGTCATCAACCAGTATCGTTGGTTGGCCAACACGCCGCGAGCGCACATCACAAACCTGCGCACCATGGAGGTCCTGCGCGACCTCGGCCAGCAAGTGGAGCAGGAGGCTTACCTGTACGCGACCGATCAGGATCTGATGGGCGGGACGGTGTTCTGCGAAAGTCTGACCGGTGAGGAGATTGGCAGGGTGCCCAGTTGGGGGCTGCATCCGCTGTCAAGAGCGGAACGCCAATTGTCGAGTCCGACAAAGATGAACGATTTGCCACAGACGTTCATGGAGCCGCTGCTGTTCAAGACGGCTTGCGCACGCGGTACCGAGGCGCGGATGAGCACGGAATATCTGAGTCATACGCAAACTGACGAGGGTGTGCTTACGCGCTGCCGTGACCGATTGTCGGGGGAGGAGTTTACGGTCAGGTCAAAGTACCTTATCGGCGCGGACGGCGGGAACTCCAAGGTCGCAAAGGACGCGGGTCTGCCTTTCGAAGGGCAGATGGGTGTGCGGGGGTCGATGAATATCTGGTTCCGCGCGGACCTGTCTGAATTCGTTGCGCACCGGCCTGCCGTGTTGTACCCCATCATGCAACCGGGCGCAGAAGTGGGCGGTATCGGGATGGGCCTGATCCGGATGGTTCGGCCCTGGAACGAGTGGTTGATTGTTTGGGGCTATGACATCAACGAACCTACGCCGGTTGTGGACGAGGCCAAGGCCACCACGATCGCGCGGCAACTGGTGGGCAAGCCGGATCTCGAGATTGAACTGCTGGGCGCGAATACCTGGACCGTGAACAACATGTATGCAACTCGCATGCACGACGGCAGAGTGTTTTGCATGGGCGACGCGACCCATCGGCACCCGCCGTCTGGCGGGCTGGGCTCCAACACATCGATTCAGGACGCGTTTAACCTCGCGTGGAAGCTCGCGGCGGTCATCAAGGGGCAGGCGGGTGACGCGCTTCTGGATACGTATTCGGCTGAGCGTGCACCGATCGCCAAGCAGATCGTCACCCGCGCGAACCAGTCGATTGCCGAATTTGCCCCGCTTTACAGCGCGCTTGGCATTGATAAATCGAACGACGCGGAAGTCTTGCAAGCGAATATGCATGCTCGAAGCGGGACCAGCGCGGCCGCGGAAAAGCAGCGGGACGAAATTCGGGAAGCGTTGGCGTTCAAGCGATATGAACTGGACGCCCAGGGCGTGGAGATGAATCAACGCTATCACTCGAGCGCTGCGCTGACTGATGGGCAAGCCGAACCGGCATTCACGCGTGACCGTGAACTGCATTACCAGGCGACGACCTGGCCTGGCGCACGTTTGCCGCATGCCTGGATTTTCGACGCCCGTGGACGGCAACACTCCACGCTTGACCTCGCAGGACATGGGCGATTCGTACTGTTCACCGGTCTCGGAGGCGAAGCATGGGTTCAAGCCGCATCAACGGTCGGTGAGGAGTTGGGGGTGACGGTTGACGTACACGTTATCGGTCCGCGGCAGTCCTATGCGGACCACACGGGCGACTGGGCTCGCGTGCGAGAAATCGGCGACAGTGGTTGCGTATTGACCCGCCCGGATCATCATGTGGCGTGGCGTAGCCTCGCGTTGCCGAATGATCCTGCAGCCGAGCTTCGCCGGGCGTTGAAGCAGGTGCTCTCGAAGTAATTGCAGAAGGCGGGCGTTTCGCCGGGATCGGTGTAATGACGGTCAACGACGAGACGCCTGCACAATTCAATTTACGTACCCGTCAGTTTTGCTCGTGGCCGGCGGCTCTTCTAGCGTGATGCCAATGCGCCAAACACGAGTTGCTCGACGGTGCGCCAATAGTCTTCGGCCAGTGCCGGACCGGACGGTGATAGATCACTGGTCGCCGAAAATTCCGGACCGAAACCCGACAGCGTCGACGTCAGACTAATCAACATATAGTGGAAAACAATCGGCTCGACGTTGGGTAACGCCTGCTCTTGCTGGGCGGCGCGGATTTGCGGCAGCAGCCAACCGATTAGCGGTTTTAAGAAAGCATCGGCGAGCCATTGCAGCCGCGAGCTGGAACCTAGCGATTCCTGAAGTATGAAACGGTGAAAGTCGGGAAACGCCACGGTGAAGCGAAATAGCGCCCTGTATGCCAGCCTGAGCCGATCGACCGCGCTAGCCGGACCGAGGCTCAAGAGACTTGCATCGCGTTCTTGCCGGACACGTTCGAATACATATTCGGCTACCGCCTGCCACAGAATTTCTTTGGAGCGAAAGTGGTAGGTAATGAGCGGATGCTGCATCCCGATTCGGTCTGCAATGCTACGAATACTCGCGACCTCGAAGCCTTTTGACGAAAATTCGGTAAGCGCCGCATGCAGAATGGCCGAACGCGTTTCCTGAGCACGCTGCTGCTCAGTACGCTTCAGCTCCGCCGGGCGACGTGCCGGGGCATTGCTTGCATCAGGTCGGGTTCGAGACGCCATTGGCGAGTACGTTGCGACGCGTTGAGGTGAATACTGGATCGCCAGATCATTGGATCTGGACGAGACTCGTTCTACAACCCATCGTGTGGTGCGCTACCGTCAAATGCCCGCTGCAGCAAGGCGCGAATTGCTCCGCGTTCTAGCGGACGGGGATTCCAGTAGGCGTTGTTGCATGCAATGTCGGCGGCCTGGTCGAGTTGTTCCTCGAGCATGCCGATCTCCTTCAGTGCGACGGGTGCACCGTTCGCACGTGCGAGTTCGTATAGACCTTGCGCTGCGCTGTCGTGCCCGACCGCCCGCGCAATCCGTCTCATCGCATCCGGGACAGCGCCGGCGTTGTACGCCAGGGCGTGTGGCAGCACAATGGTATGGGTGGGGGCATGCGGCAGGTTGAAACTCCCGCCGAGCGTATGGCAGAGCTTATGATGCAACGCCATACCAACGCTTCCGAGTACTGCGCCGCAAAGCCAGGCACCGTAGAGCGCATCGGCGCGTGCGGATGGATCGTTCGGCTGTGCGACGATTTGAGGTAGGCTGCGCGCGAGGGCCGCGATGCCTTCTTCGGCCATCAGGCTGGTAAGCGGATTGGCATCACGTGAATACAAACCTTCTGCCGCGTGTGCGATTGCGTTGATGCCGCTTGTCACGGACATGCTGACTGGCAAAGTCAGGGTCAGGTCCGGATCGTAGACGACCGTTTTGGGTAATACACGCAAATCCGTGCCTGTCCGTTTCAGGCCTGATTCTGTCAACCCGAATATGGGCGTCATCTCGCTGCCGGCGTAGGTGGTCGGCACGGCGAGAATGGGCAGGCTCGTCTCAAGGGCAAGACCCTTTGCGAGGCCGATTGCGGAGCCGCCACCCACGGCGATGACGCAGTCGGCATCCAGCGACGTGGCAACTGCGCGTGCTTCGGCGACGAGCTCAACCGGCACGTGCATGGCAGCGCGATCAAAGACACCCGCTGCGCGCACGCCCAACTGGTCGGCAACCGATACACCCAATGCGCGCTGCTCCTGACTGCACAGAACCAGAGCGCGGTGTACCTGTAGCGTGTGCAATTCACGTTCGATGTGGACGCGCGAACCGCTCCCAAAGACGACACGCGTGCCGCGCCCGTTATAGACGAATTCAGATGTTGACATAGCGAGTCCCGGCGAGAGGGTGCTGGCGCGGTACGGCGCTCGCCGGCACGCGCTGCGTATCGATGTGTACGTTCATAACCCGCGTTTCGAAGGGTTGAGAACGAAATCGTAGTTGAGCGTATTAAATGGGGTGTCCATCACGGTGCCGTCTGGCGCGACACCCGGCGGGTGCTGGATCCAGTCAACGACCAAAGTTGAGCGTACGCCGAATACGGCGTCCGAGTCGAGGTACTGGTCCCCGTTCCGGAACACGTGGGTAATCAAGGGTTCGTACCCTGGCGCCTTGATCCAGAAGTGCAAGTGGGCCGGGCGCCATGGATGGCGCCCGAGCGCATCAAGCATTCGACCAACCGGTCCGTCGTGCGGAATCGGATAGGCTTCGGCGAGAATCGAGCGGAAATGAAAGCGTCCGTCAGGCAGCGTCTGCAAGCGACCCCGGGCTTGATACGCTACGTTGCTATCCTGAGGGTCCCCGTACTGCACGTCGTAGTATCCGTCTTCATCGGATTGCCAGACCTCGAGTGACGCCCCGGCTACAGGTTCTCCCGAAAGGCCCCGAACGCTGCCGGTAACAAAGCAGGGGAGGCCCGCAGCACCGTTGGAAATGTCGTCACCGTTCCTGTATTCGGGGGCACCCATAACAAAGAAGGGGCCAAGAACGGTGGCCTCCGTGCATTCGACCGGCTTGCGGTTGTTCTGTGTCGTAACCAGCATCGACAGACCGAGCGTATCCGACAGGAGGACGAACTCCTGGCGTTTGTCGTCAGTGATATGGCCGACATCGGTAAGGAAGTCGATCGCGTACCGCCATTCACTCTCGGTCAACTTCACGTCTCTTGCGAACGAATGCAAATGCTGGACAAGACTGGTCATCACCGTGCGCAGCCTGTCGTTGGTGCAGCCGGCCATCGCCTCGAGTACTGCCTGGGTGATGGTGTCTTCGTTGATATTGCGCATCGTCTTTCCTTGAAGTCCGCGTTGCCAGTGCAGTTAGCGCGCAAGCAACCGGGCAGCGTTGTCCCCGTACACCTTGTCCATCTCAACGCCGGGAATCTGGATGTCGTCGAGCACATTGCCGAACTGCCGGATTGCGCCTCTCGGTGCAAACGGGAAATCCGTTCCGAAGAGAATGTGATCAGAGTCTGCTACTTGCGCGAGCGCACTGAGGGGCGAATTGCCGGCGGAAAGTGCCGTGTCGAAGTAGAAGGATCTGACCGCCGCCAACGTATCACCCACGCGCTCGGCCACGGCAGGCATCATGGAAATGGAGAGGGCGATGCGAGGAACGAGGAACGGCAGCGTCCCCCCGGCATGCGACAGGATGAACCGGATGTTCCGGAAGCGACTCATCGCACCTGACATGATCAGGCTGGTGGCCGTACGGGTGGTGTCGAAGGGAAACTCGAGCACGGACGCCGGAGCGACCGGCGGCACTTCGTGAGGCGGCTGGTTGGGGTGAATGAAAACCACCGTTCCACGCCGGTTCAATTCTTCCCACAGCGGCGTAAAATGCTCATCCCCCAGATACAGTCCGTTGTAGTTCGAAAAAGCAATGAAACCATCAACCTTCAACTCGTCAAGACAGTAACTGACTTCCTTCAGCGCTGCATCGACGTCTGGCAGTGGCAAGCTCGCAAACGAGCCGAACCGTCCGGTATGCCGGGATCTGAGCTCCGCTGCGTGGTCGTTGCATTTTCTTAGCAGCGTAGCCGCATCCGGAAGGGTGGGGCCGGAGGAGATGGACAGGATTCCCTCGTCGATGCCGTTTTCATCCATCATCGCAATGGCTGCCTCGACGGACCAGGTTGGGGCCACGCCGCCCGGCATCGCCGCATTCAGCAAGTCCAGTCCAACCGCGTCCACGTAGAGCTTCGGCAGAAAATGTTGGTGCGTATCAATCTTTCGCTTCGGCATGGCCGTCGTCTCCTATGAAGAATTCTTTTGCATCGGGAGGCGGCATTGCCTCCTCGGCTTGGATTCATCTTAGTCGTTATTTTTTACGTTTGCAAAGTTTAGTGGAGAATCCAACCGTCCGCGTGCACCTCGTCAAGTTGGTGCAAGGCCACATCCGCCGGTCCGGCTTGCGCTGAGCCTTAACGTTCTATCCAGTGCAATGATGCGTTGCAGCTCAGGAGATGCACGCGTGGACGTTGCGACCATAGTATTGGCCCACGAAGCAACCCATCGCGGGCTTTGTTGGGCCGATGTCGACTCGATTCAATGTGATTCGCGACACCGGCGTAGAGGCGTAACCTGCAGCCCCTGCCTTCGATACATTCACCGTGCCGATGGGTTCAAAGCCAATCGACATCGATCAGGAAAACGAAATGACCCCGAGCTACAAGTACTACGCGGGCGGTGCATGGCGTGAAGCCGAAGGCGCCCGGACCTTCGAGGTACTCGAACCTTATAGCCGCCAGTCCTTCGCACGGGTCGCCGCAGGTGGGCGGGCTGAGGCGCGCGCGTTCGGCCGGAGGAGGCGGTGGCCGCTGCCAACCGGACCATGTATGGCCTGAGTTCTTCCATTCTGTCCGGCGACACTTACCGGGCCTTCGAACTCGCGCCAAAGATCCAGTGCGGGATCGTCAACGTCAACACGGCGACGGTCAACGACGAGATCCACGCGCCGATGGGCGGCGTGCGCGACAGTGGCTGGGGACGCACCGGCCCCAACAGTCTGGCTGACTTCAGCGACGTCATCTGGATCAATTCGCGCAGCACCCAGACGCCGTACCCGTTCTAGGGGGAATGGCACTTACTTAAGCCAGCATGGAGGAGAAGACGGGGGTAAGTACTTGAAGAGAAACGGAGGAGGCTGATCCAGGGATTGATAGGATGGTTGTTACCAGGCAAACACCCGTCTCATTCCAAGGACCGGCCCCCATGGATCGTAATGCACGAAGTCATCAGAGGCAAACACGAGGCGGCGTTCAAAGCCGGGCACGCAGGGCCCAGGCGGTTGACTACTTCAACATACTGACGAGCCCTGGGCTGTTGGACATAACGGAAGCGCATTTGCCAGAACATCGGGAACGGCTGTATCCGCCGACGGTGACACTGTCGATGTTCATGCGCCAGGCGCTGGAAGAGGACGCCTCCTGTCAGAAGGCGGTCAACGGGTGGGCCGCGCAGCGAGCTGCCGACGGGCTGCGACCCATGAGTGTGCGTACGGGAGGCTACTGCCGCGCTCGCCAGAGACTGCCGCTGACGATGGTGCGGGAGTTGACGCGCGAGACAGGACGTCAACTGCACCAGCAGGCCAGAGCGGCCTGGAAGTGGCGCGGGCGCCCGGTCAAGCTGGTTGACGGTACAGGGATCTCAATGCCCGATACGCCGTCGAACCAGGCCCGCTTCCCGCAGTCCAGTTCTCAGGCCGAAGGAGTGGGATTTCCGTTAGCCTATCTGGTTGCGGTGATCTGTCTGGCAAGCGGCGCAGTGCTGGAGGCGGGTATCGGAACGTACGCGGGCAAAGGCGGCGGGGAGCTGACGGCGTTTCGCATGCTGCAAGACACGTTTCGCAAAGGTGATGTGATCGTCGCCGATGCCTTGTACTGCCACTACTTTCTGATGGCCTCAATGATCGCCGCCGGAGTGGATGTCGTGATGCAACAGCATGGGGCGCGCCGCACCGACTTTCGGCGAGGCAAGTCGCTGGGCATGCGCGATCACATTGTGACGTGGCCCAAACCCCGGCAGCGTCCCGACTGGATGACGCGTGAGCAATACCAGGCCTTCCCCGATGAACTGATGGTGCGCGAGTCCAGGCTGCATCACCGGGTGCTGGTCACCACAATGCTTGATGCACGCAAGACCAGCAAACAGGACCTCTCGCAGTTGTACGCCAGGCGTTGGAACGTGGAACTGGATCTACGTAACATCAAGACGACGATGGGTATGGACGTACTGCATTGCCAGACTGCCCACATGAACGAGAAGGAGATCTGGGTCCATCTGCTGGCCTATAACGTGATTGTGCGACACGAAGTCGCCTGTAGAAGTTGTTCCCACTTCAATGGAGGGAACCACCCGTGTCACCGGGTGCATCTAGGGGTCTGAATAAAGAGCGACCCTGACAACGTAACGAAGCACCTCAAGGTGCGGGGCACAAATCGCGAGAAGAGTGCCCTTCTGGCAGCCATAAGCCGGAAAAGTGCTAGATAGTCGGCATGGTGAAAATATTTGAATCTGCGATAAAGATCGTGATGTAGAGCGAGCGGAAGTGGCTTACACGCTCGGACCAAACGGTAACGGAGGTGGGAGCGGCGTTTAATCATTACGCCCTCGTGACCCATGCGCCTCCCGGTCGAGAGCAGGCACCTAACCCGACGTACTTTTGCAGGTGGAACGTGGAAACCTCGTATCGCTCCCCTCGGGGACAGCAGGCTGCAAGGTCTGCCCATGGCGGTGCGGGCACAGGAACGAGGAGAAAGCGAATGCCCGGCTGTAATGGACGGGATACGGGTTGCGATATCACCTGACGCGAAAGCGGGCAGACTTCCTCATGGTCTCCCATCACCAGGGAGTTTTTAGAACCATCTTTACGGAAGGAGAGCAAATGAGTGCTGCAACACAGGCATGTGCACCTTCTGGCGCGACGTGGGACGGCATCAACTGGGCCAAGGTCCAACGGCACGTAAGAGGGCTGCAGACGCGTATGGTGAAGGCGTCACAGGCTGGCCGCCATAACAAGGTGAAAGCCTTGCAATGGTTGCTGACCCACTCATTCAGCGGCCGTGCATTAGCCGTGAAACGGGTGACTGAAAATCAAGGCAGGAACACCCCCGGTGTGGACAAGGTCACGTGGAAAACACCGGCGGCAAAGACCAACGCGATTGGGTCGATGAAGAGGCGGGGTTATTCGCCTCTTCCGCTTCGGAGAGTTTTTATTCTGAAGAAGAACGGAAAACAGAGGCCGCTCGGCATACCGTGCATGATTGATCGAGCACAGCAAGCGTTGTATCTGCTGGCGCTTGAACCAATTGCGGAAACCACCGCCGACCCGAATTCCTATGGATTCAGGCCGGAACGCTCAACTGCCGATGCGGGGGAACAATGCTTCAACTGCCTCGCAAAAAAGAATAGTGCGAAATGGGTGCTAGAGGCCGACATCAAAAGCTGT
>NZ_JAQQDU010000008.1:0-158590 GCF_046027825.1 Paraburkholderia sediminicola | reverse complement strand
GACGGTTAGTTGCGTATGGAAAATCAACATTCCTCAGTATGGTGAGCTTTTTCGGGAGCAAGCGTGTGCCACCATCTGATGAGTGGTCCGGCACTACAGTGTGAAAACACCAATAAGGATGATTTACCAGCGAGAACGCAATAGTCGTTTCTGAAGAAGCGTTCGTAGATCACGGCGCGTATCGGTGACCACATGAATGTAAATCGTGTCGTCGCGCACCTCATATATAACCCGATTCTGGCCACTCAACGCTTCCCGGAAATTCAGACCGCCGAAATCTGAAAGCTCCGCCGGGACATAACCGCTCTGCGGGAACTGCTGGATATTGCCAAACGTGACGGCCAATTCCGCGGACGTTTGCTTCCACGTCTGAGCACCGAAGCTTTTGAGGATGTAGCGGCGCAACTCCTTCGTATCCTCCTGCGCCTCGTCGAGAATCAGGAGCTTGAACTTCGTCTGCCCCATCAGCGGTTTTGCTCCTTCCGGTCAAGGTCGTCGAGCTCAGCCAGAAGCGCATCGGCATCCTTGAATTTTCCCTGCTCGATGTCCTTCTGGCCTAAGGCCAGGATCTTGAGCAGCGCCAGCGTTTGCTGGGTGTCTTCGTAGCTTTGCACGTCCTGCACGACGAGCTTCGCCTCGCCATTCTGCGTAATGAGCAGCGGCTCGCCAGAAGCCGTCAAATCCTTGACGATCTGCGCTGCGTCGCTTTTCAGATAACTGATTGGCTTTACGTGGTCTGCTAGGCGCATGTGTGATTCTCCGTTCATTTCCTCACTAAAACCGAATATAGACTAAATTCGGTTTTATGCAAAGTCCCTGAATCAGACAGCGGCCACCCGTGATCTGTCGCCGTGATGCTCGATTTTCCACCCGCAAAATACGCTGCAGTTCACAACATTCGTCGGTCGCCATGAATGTGCCGCCCTCGCCGCGCGCGTCACGGGCGATACAATGCACTGGTCGGCGGGTCCCACGCGTGCAAGTGGCGGAGCCAGCAGACAACTGGGCTGCAATCGACAGTGCCATATTTGAACTAAAAAGATCACAAAAAGTGATCACTTTAATTATGACGAGCCATCCTATCGGGGACGGTCCACCTGCGGAATGGCGCGGTTTTTCGTGAAGACCTGTGCCATCTGAACGCTAGTTTCGCCGACTTGGATATCCCGCTGCGCGTCCTATACTGAAAGGGAGCCGCGCGGAAGCCGGCCCCTGAAGCAGAAGCGGACGAGAAATCGTTCATTGGGGCGCGGTAGCGGGGCCACGGAAACGCCTGCGTGAATAGCGCGGGCGTTTTCTTTGGAGCCCTGATGAACGCTACGCCGCAAGTGTCGGTATGTTCACCAGCGCTGATCTTACGGGTCCCAGGCCATTCAGTGGCATTGTCTCGAGCCCGGGTCCTCTCTAATAGGTGCGAAGTGTGGATACGTCCGCATGAGGTATCCCCGTGATTTCAATGCAGATTACGACGGTAGGCCATTTCAAGCCCGACAAGGTTTTGCGTACCGGCCCGCTTTAAACATTGATGAAAATCAGATAGTTGCTGTTTGCCTTTTCTGGTGCTGACAAGCGCGACAGCGCGTCGCATGAAACTCTCCCGCGCCCGCCGGAAAGCCTTGTGTAGTCGGGCTTCGCGGCGAGTCGAGCAATCAGCACGTGGTCAGCACGGTGTCGCTGGCAGATCCGCCGCCAGCGGGCGGTGCGTCTGTCTGGTCGGGATGGCAGGTGAATCTAGCGCTGGAAAACCCGTTTTCGAGCGATTGTCGACAGACTATCCGTGTGTAGTGTCCTTATCGCCACCAAACCGGCCCGGGGGGGACCCAACCTCGAGGCCGTCAGCCGTCATCGGAGACTCAACAGGAAATTCGTCACGAAATGGCAGACGTATTGCTCTACCTCGTCCGCCTTGCAGACAAGCTTGATGTCGACCTCTATCAAGCCTGTTTGGAAAAAATGGCATAACCAGATGGCCCCCAATGCGTCAAGTGTTGACGTGCCGAAGCGCCGAAATCAGTGCGCGGTGCCAAAAAACGCTTCCGCGCCTTCGGCCGGCGTGAGTCCAACTCTGAAATAGCCTTCGAGCCGTTTAGCCGTCACGTCGTTCAGAAGGAATGGCGGGCGGACGAAACCGACCGAAACGGCATGGTCGTACCATGCCAGCACCCATGCACGCAGACCTAAATCGTCCTGCGAAAGTCCATCCGACATGTCTTCAGCCATGCGCCGACTCCTTCGCCATGATCTCGCCGTCTTCCGGCAATGCGGCGGCGCTCATCGAAGGACGAACGTCTCCGGGCGGAAACACATGCCAATTTCCGTCGCCGTGGCGAAATAAAAACAGGGCGAGCGCCCCCCCGGCCGTTGCACTTCGATGCATACACGGCGAGTCCTGCCAGATCGCGAGCGATGTATCGACAGCACCCGGACCGACTGGGGGCTTTGCGTACCCAGCAGCTTTCCAACCAGTCCACGCAACGATTTTTCGGCCACGATTTTCTGCGCTCCACGATGCAAGTGAATTCATCGTAAAGCGCCCTTGGCGGCGGTTCAGTCGGGAGCAGCGGATAGTTCCCTAAGGGAACGCTGATTCGTACGTCAGGATTTCCCTAACCCAACCTCTACACCGACCAATACGGCGTCAGTTATTCGGTGGCGAAGCCGTGTCTGATCGCATAGCGCGCCAGTTCAGACTACCCTGAGCCGCGCCAACAGAGAAAACACAAGCGGAACATAAGGATTTCCTGACATGAAGTTCAGCATCGACCGGCCTTTCTTTCCTGATGTCCTGACGGCGCTGCGACAAGTGTCCACATAGGATGAACCCACTTGAATCGTTTTGTTCCTGAGCGTCGCCATGGTTCCGTATCTGTCTGAGCGAGAAAATGCGGTTGAGCATATCAACGCGGTGTGCATGCACCTGTTCGATCTGTGGTGCGAAAGCAGAAGCGTCGTGCCACTGGCGTGTTTGTTAAAAGGCTGGCCGCTGACGAACAGTGATCCGGATGCCATCCGGTGCCTCGGTAACGCGCTACGCGACCTCAGACGCCATCCTCTGCACGACGCCAACGGCCCGTCATTTCAGGAACTCTGCGAATTATCGGATTGCGTCGAGGACCTGCTTGCCCTGTCGTCCATGGCAACGTGAGCGATGAACAGCGGGTAGCGTGAACGGAGCGTGCGCTGCGTGGCAGCGTAAAGTCCGATTCGGGTAAGCAACGTATTGGCAGCGTGCCCCTATGATCTGCGCAGACGCAACGGCGCAACTGTCCGTGACGGTGTCAGCTCATCCAGTACTCGCGCGGAATTCTGCGGTCCGCTTCGGAGAGGTAGGGATTGTCCAGGTGGAAGGTCTTCCGGGACGCAGGCCTGGTGCGAGCCAGGGCATCCTGAATGTAGGGATGGGAGTTGAACAGTCTCAAGTAAGTGCCATCGCGATATGCCTGCACGAGTCCCTTCGCAATCGTACTTGCCAGGGCTTCCTGACCCGTCGCGACATAAAAAATGAAATCGGATCGATACTTCAGCATCAGACGGTTCTCAACCACCAGATCAGGCTCGCGGTGCTGGCGCGCCTCGAGTTCGGCGAACGCTTCGACAATACCTCGCGGAAAATAGTCGACCCGCCCGTTTTGTGTCATCTCGAACATCGTTTCGTAAGTCGAGGTCTGAACATCCAGACCCGCTGCTTTCAGGATATCGGTGTCGATCCACCCTAGCCCCTGACCGCACGTGAACGCCTTCAGATCGGCAAAGCGCTCGATCTTGTCGAAATCCTGTTGCCGGTCCTTTCTTATGACGAACACCCGATAGCCAATCAGCCCACGGTGTATTGGAATCCGGACCACGTTCAGTCCGCGTTCGGCTGCCGCGTCCATGCTGGTCCAGTGCAGATTGATCGCATTGCGGCCGTTCTCAAGCTCGGCGAGCGCCCGGCCACGCTCCATGACGTTGTCGGCCTGCCGCACCGTATAGACGGCATTCGCCGTTTTCATCGCCAGATCGAGGACAGCGAGCGCAAATGCGGCATGGACATCACCACCCGGAGTAATGCGCGGATAGACGATTTCGAAGGGTTCTGCCGGCCTGGCGCGCGCACCGAGTGTCACGCCTGCGGCACCCAGCGCAGCCAGTACAAAGCGCCTGCGATGCATAGATGGATGGTTTCCTGACACGGAACTCTTTACCTCAATGACTCACGCCCGTCACCAGTTGCAGTGGCGTTTCAATGACCCGCGACAATTCGTTCTGCTTTGTCTGCTCGGTGACAGCCTTCAACGCCACGTCGAGGCCGAACACAGCTTGCCGTTCGGCAAACTGATTCATCGTCGCAAGCACGCGGCCGTCGGCAAGCAGCGGCTTGATCGCATCGCTGTCGTTATACCCGGTGACATACACCCCGCCGGTTCTCCCCGCATCGCGAATCGCATCCACCGCCCCCATTGCCATATTGTCGTTACCGCACATCAACGCACGGATTTGTGGGTAGTCGGCTAACATCTTCGACGCAACGTCCCGTCCTTTTCCATAGTCCCAGTCGCCTGCTTGTATGGCGACGATCTGCATGCCGGCCGCGCTCATCGCATCCTTGCTGCCGGCTGTGCGTTGCTGCGCATTACGGTCAGCGGAAATGCCTTCGATGATCCCGACCTGATCGCCCGCCTTGAGCCGCGTCGCAAGATAGTCGCCCACCTGCTTCGCGCCGTTGCGGTTATTCGGGCCAACGAAGGGCACGGAGATATGGGCGGCATCCTGCGACGCGTCATCAAGTGGGTTATCGATCGTGACCATGATGATGCCGGCCTTGATCCCTCGCGCCACGATCGCGGTCAGCGCCTTCGAGTCAGTCGGCGCGATGACGATCGCGTTCATCCTGGCCTTGATCAACTCGTCCACCATGCGGATCTGCGCGGCAGTGTCGCTTTCCGTTGCCGTTCCGCGAATCGTCAAGCCGAACTGCGACGCATAGTGCTTCTGATAATTCCGCGCAGCGTTCGCCATCGCTACCGTGAACGGATCAGACAGCGACTTCAACACGAGGGCGATCTTCAGCGTGCCGCCCTGCATGGCGTCGACACGAGCCGCACCTGTCAGACCTGCCGCAGCAAGCGTGCCGGCAACCAGCACACGGCGGCGCATCCTCTGCGTCATTGAGTTCCTCTCCTTAGACTACGCGGACAAATCATTGCCTTGCGTCCCTGCACAAACGGATCAGACCGCCGCCAACGCCGCTGCGTCCTGATCGCCGGCACCCGTTAGCTGCCGCAAACCGGAAGCGATTTCGTCGAATGACGGCCGGCTGCCGATATCCTCGCTCAAGCACTGTTCTTTCAACGTCACCAGCTGCGTTGCGATGTCCGCTTCCGTATCCAGCCAGTCGCATCGATCGATCAACTCCTCGAGCAGACACCCATACGCCCTGACTTCGAGACGCTGCAACGCCGCGCTGAGGTCTCGATCATCGGTAGCATAGAACGACGCCGCGCCAAAATCGCCCAGCAACGCGCGACCCTGCCCACAGTGCAGAATATTGTGTGCGTACAGATCGCCATGCATGACACCTTGCCGATGCAGATGACACGCCGCCGATGCCATGCCATAGGCAATGCGTAACGCCGAGGCTAACTCGAAGCGCGTATCGGCCCCGTAGATGTCACGTGTGCATGACTCGAGGCTCGGTGGTCCGGCAAGGTTCGTGAACTGCGGATCGATCAGCTCCATCACCAGACCATGTGCGCCCGCCGGATGGTCCTTCACCTTACCCACCACCGGAATCAGGTTCGAATGATCGCCTGCACGAATGCAAGCCGCCATCTCGCAGTCCGGCAATCCATCGCTCGTCACCGCACCCTTGAACAACTTGACCGCCACCGGCCGGCTCGCATGGTTATGATGAGCAAGCAGCGCCGCACGGTAAATGACACCGGACGCCCCCTCTCCTAACTGCTGCTCGAGTTCCAATGCGTCCCATCGGATATCGGCAATCGGCGTATCGACCAGTGCCGCCGTCTCCAATGCTTCGCTGAGCGGATTGCCGGCGAAAGCCAGCCAGGCAAGCCGCGGAAGGCGCGGCAACCACGCAGGCAGTCCGCTGAGCTGATTCGCCGCGAGACGCAGCAGTTCGAGCCGCGAGCAGGCGGCCAATTCCTCGGGCAGCGTGCGCAACCGGTTACCGGCAAGCATCAGTTTCTGAAGTTGCGCGCACGCGCCGATTTCTGGCGGCAGGGCTTCGATTTCGTTGTCGGTGAGGATCAGCCAACGCAACAGCGGCGGCAGCGATTGACCCGAAACCTTGCGGATGCGGTTCGCCTTGAAGCCGACCATGCTCAGTTGCGAACACTGCCCGAGGGCCTCCGGTAATTCCGTGAACAGGTTGTCAGAAGCGAAGATGACGCGCAGCTTGCTCAAGCGTGGCAGATCGTCGGGCAGCGTCGAGAGCGCGTTGCCCGATAGATCGAGAATTTCCAGCGTGTCGGCCAGATCGAAAATTTCGCGCGGAAATTCGCTCAGCCCGCACGTCAGTTTGAGCCGGCGCGTACCCGACAGTTGTCCGGTACGCAGTTGTTCGAGGGTGGTTGTCACAGTTGTAGAGAAGATATCCGATTGCCGGTTGCCGGTCAGCGATGCGCCGAGGGTATCAATTCTACTGAGTCGCGGGCCCTGCGCGGAATTGGATAGCAAGATCCGGCGTGACCTCAGCGAGGACGAGGGTTAAGCTGTCAGGTATCGGAGCTATCGCACAGCGAGTTCGCAGCCTCACATCGAGCCATTCCAGCCTCCAGCCAGCCAGGAAACACGCAACGTGACATACGCATACAAATTAATGGATTCACCCGTCGGTGAGCTGAAACTCGTCGCAAACGGGAACCGGCTTGCCGCCATTTTGTGGGAGAACGACAAGCCGAACCGGGTGCGTCTGCCGGAGATCGTTGAAGCGGATGACCGCCCGGTCCTGATCGAAACCGAGCGGCAACTGAACGAATATTTCGCAGGCACGAGAGACCGGTTCGATCTTGAACTCGACTTCCAGGGAACGGACTTCCAGAAGAAGGTTTGGGCAGCGCTCCTGACGATCCCGTTCGGTGAAACGCGCAGCTACTCCGACATCGCCACGCAAATCGGAAACCTCAATGCGGTGCGGGCCGTGGGCGCGGCGAACGGCAGAAATCCGATCTCCATCGTCGCACCGTGTCATCGCGTGATCGGCGCGTCCGGCGATCTGACCGGCTTTGCAGGCGGATTGACGAACAAGATGTTTCTCCTCTCGCTCGAGGCCGGGCAGACTTCGCTGGAAACGGCAGCAGATTCGGCAGCGACTGCGGCTTCCGGCGCCGCACCGGCAACGACCGGCCGCGAAATGCCGCTGAAACCGGCACGCCCAGCACCAAGCCGCGGGACGCAGGCCTCGTTGTTCGGCAACTGAGCCGGTTCGAGGTCCTGCGGTGGCCTCATGCAGTGGCCTCATGCAGTGGCCTCATGCGGTAGCGTTGAATGCCTCGTGATAAGTGCCATCGCCCGCCGGCCAGGCGCCGCCGAATGAAATGACCCGAAAGTACTCCGGAGGTACACTCGGCAAGTCATTTCAACAATACTTGAAATATCAAAACGATCGGCGTATCGTTTGCGCCATGGACTCGAACCTCGTTGTACGCGCCCTTGGCGCGCTTGCTCATGAGTCGCGGCTGGCGATCTTCCGTTTGCTGGTCGTGGCCGGCCCGGATGGCATGGCCGCCGGTGAAATCGCGCAGCAGCTCGGGCTTTCCCCATCAAGCCTCTCGTTCCACCTCAAGGACCTGTCACATGCCGAACTGGTGAAACCGCGGCAGGACGGGCGCTTCATCATCTATTCGGCGAATTTCGATGCGATGCCGGGCCTGATTGCCTTTCTGACCGAAAACTGCTGCGCCGGCGCACCATGCGTCGCGAGCGATCTCCCCGGCTGCTGCGAAAAATGAGCACCACCAACACCGTGGCGCGCGGCGCACGGCCGGCGATTGGATTCTTCGAGCGTTATCTAACCGTCTGGGTGGCGCTGTGCATCGTATGCGGCATCCTGCTCGGGCAGCTACTCCCCCAGCTCTTTCAGGCAATCGGCCGCATGGAAGTGGCACAGGTCAATCTTCCGGTTGGCGTGCTGATCTGGGTGATGATCATTCCGATGCTGGTCAAGATCGATTTTGCCGCGATGACACAGGTGAAAAGCCAGTGGCGCGGTATCGGCGTGACCTTGTTCGTGAACTGGTTCGTCAAACCATTTTCGATGGCGTTGCTCGGCTGGATTTTCATTCGGCATCTGTTCGCACCATGGCTTCCCGCAGATCAACTCGACAGCTATATCGCCGGTCTCATCCTGCTTGCCGCCGCGCCGTGCACGGCGATGGTGTTCGTCTGGTCGCAACTCTGCAAGGGCGACCCGTATTTCACGCTATCGCAAGTGGCGCTCAACGACGCCATCATGATTGTGGCGTTCGCGCCGCTCGTCGCCCTCCTGCTGGGTTTGTCGGCGATTACAGTACCGTGGGACACGCTGATCACGTCCGTCGGCTTGTACATCGTCATCCCCGTCATCCTCGCGCAGTGGCTGCGTCGCCATCTGCTCACCAAGGGCGATGCGCATTTTCAGCAGGCGGTCGCCCATCTCGCGCCCTATTCGATTAGCGCCTTACTCGCAACGCTCGTACTGCTGTTCGCCTTCCAGGGGCAGGCAATCGTCAAGGCTCCGTTCATCATCGCAATGCTCGCGGTGCCGATTCTGATCCAGGTGTTCTTCAATTCCGGCCTCGCTTATCTGCTCAATCGCCGGCTCGGCGTCGCGCATTGCGTCGCGGGTCCGTCGAGTCTGATCGGTGCAAGCAATTTCTTCGAGCTCGCGGTGGCCACGGCCATCAGCCTGTTTGGGTTTCATTCGGGCGCGGCGCTTGCCACGGTGGTCGGTGTACTGATCGAAGTGCCGGTGATGCTGCTGGTGGTTGGCGTCGTCAATCGTTCGCAGCGCTGGTACGAGGCAAAACACAGCGTCAAAGGACAACGAGGACAGCAAGCATGAGCGTCACCATCTATCACAACCCGGATTGCGGCACCTCGCGCAATACGTTGGCAATGATTCGCAATGCCGGCATCGAGCCGGAGATCATCGAGTATCTGAAGAACCCGCCGGATCGTGCCACGCTGAAGGACCTGATCGTACGCGCCGGCCTCACGGTGCGCGCCACGCTGCGCAAGAACGGTACGCCCTATGCCGAACTCGGCCTCGCGGAGATGTCCTTGAGCGATGAGCAACTGCTCGATGCGATGCTGGCGCATCCGATCCTCATCAATCGCCCGATTGTGGTCACCCCGCTCGGCGTACGTCTATGCCGCCCCTCCGAGGTCGTTCTCGATATCCTGCCCGCAGCGCAGCAAGGGACATTCACAAAAGAAGACGGTGAGCACGTCATCGATAGCGCGGGACGGAGGGTTCGTTAATGTCCGGAGATCTACCCAACGTCAGCGGCCCACATTTCCACACACCGGATCTGCAACAACTCGAACCGCACACGATTTCGCAACATGCCCCGCGAATTCTGCTGCTGTACGGGTCGTTGCGTCCCACATCGTTCAGCAAGCTGCTTACACTCGAAGCCGAGCGCATCCTGCGTCAATTCGGCGCTGAAACACGAGTCTTCGATCCGCACGGCCTGCCGATCACGGACAGCGTAGCGGCCGATCATCCGAAGGTCGTCGAACTGCGCAAACTGTCTGAGTGGTCAGAAGGACAGGTGTGGTGCAGTCCGGAGCGTCACGGCACGCTTACGGCCGTGTTCAAGAATCAGATCGACTGGCTGCCGCTCGAAAGCGGCGGCGTACGCCCCACACAAGGACGCACGCTCGCGGTAATGCAGGTATGCGGCGGTTCGCAATCGTTCAATGCCGTCAACGCGCTACGCGTGCTGGGCCGCTGGATGCGGATGGTGACAATCCCCAATCAGTCGTCGGTGGCGAAGGCATACCAGGAATTCGACGCCAACGGCCGGATGAACCCTTCTGCCTATTACGACCGCCTCGTCGACGTGATGGAGGAACTGTACAAGTTTACGTTGCTGGTGCGCGACCGCTCGGACTACCTGACCGATCGCTACAGCGAACGCAAGGAAGCGCAGCCGGAACTCGCGAGCGCGTTGGCGGCCACCGCAATGGATCACGAGGCAGCGAGTGCCAATGCCGACACCGACGACAACGAAACAGAATGACGGTGGCGGCACTCGGCAGTGCTAACCCTGGCGCTCGCAGCGCATAAAGCTCCTATTCTTAAGAGGCCCTTTGGGCATCAACCAGGAGGATGACATGCGCATGCTACTCAACGTACATATACCGCACGAGCCGTTCAACACGCTGGTGCGCGATGGCACTGCCGGCGAAGTGATAGGGAAAATACTTGAAGAAATAAAACCGGAAGCCGCCTACTTCACCGAGCAGAACGGAACCCGCGGCGCGGTACTCATCGTGAACCTCGACGAACCATCGGGAATTCCCACACTCGTAGAACCATTTTTTCTGAAGTTCAACGCCAACGTCGAGATACGCGTCGTCATGTTGCCGCAGGACCTCATGAAAGCCGGGCTGGAGAATCTCGGCTCAAAATGGAAGTAGCGCATACGTTCGTATCAAACGATGGACTTGCCGTCTGCGGTTCATAAGACGCGCCGCAGATGGCAGCGCAGCAAAGGCGCAAACCTGCGCCGGGATCAACCGAGTTCGAATGACGTCACACCAAACACGCGTTCGATCTGCATAGCGGGCGGTTCCTGCGTGTACATCCGCGCAGTTTCAAAGACGCTTGTCATGCCATGCCGCTCGGCCAGCGCAACGGCAGCGGGATGGGTCTCCGGCACATCGAGGACGATAACCTCGCCCGGCATGCGCGCCGCCAACGCATCGAACAGATCGTCCGCGATCTCTTCACTATCGGCGAAGAGCGGACCGATCTTGCATCCCGTTCTGCAACGCCGCAGTACGCCGTAGCCTGCAACCTGACCGTCGCGAACCGCCGCCAGCGCGATGGCGCCAGGTTGTGCGAGCCATGCTGAGAGAAAACGCTCACGCGCGGCAGGAAAGCACTGGCGATCGTAGTCAAACAACTGTTCGAACGGGAGCGCCGACGCATTCAGAATGGTCGACCGCGTCGCGCCTTGGGCGCGGGCCTGAACGACACCCTGAAAGCGAATGTTGCGATACGCAAGCCGAAAGCCGGACTTCCTGTAATTCGCCTGTTGAGCGACGACGCCGTCCAATCCGACATTGCGGTTGCGCAGATAGTCCATACCGTGCTGCCAGACGCGTATGCCGAAGCCTCTGCCGCGAAACGCCGGCTTCACGATATACAGACCGATAAAACCGAAGTGCTCGCCGTAGGCAACTGCGGATATGCAGGCAACCGGTTCGCCTCGCCACGCTCCGATAAAAAAGCCGTTAGGGTCACCGGCACGAAAGCACTCGGCATCATGCAGACCGGGATTCCATCCTTCCGCCGCCGCCCATTCGACCGACAACGCTACGTCGTCTGCCGACATGGTGCGCACGATAAAGTCGTCATGCTTGTCGGGATTCGTCACGATCGCCTCGTCCACTGCGCTTAAAAAATAGCGACTGCTGCCGTGGCCGCCACCTGTCCGCCGAGGGCGATATGCGCCTCGACCGCACCCTCGATGAAGTCGCGGCTCACGCCGGGCACCAACCTCAATCGCTGCGGTCTAAGCGTTCCCTAAGGTTCGCCCGCTAAGATCGGCACACGATAGTCCGGCGTGCCGCATGGCCTGCACCGGTCGAATCCGGCGATTGCAGGACCCGCGCAGCGCTCACTGCCATGGCATCGGTCTGGCAACACGCCACCCTTGATAACACGTCTCAAAAACCTCACTGCATGAATTCACTCGAAGCATACAATCACGCGCTCTTTCTGATGATCAACGCCACGCCATCGACGCCCACCTGGCAAATCGATGTGGGGCGCTCAATCGCTATTTACGTCGTTTATCTCGTGCCGCTGGCGCTCATCGCGATATGGCTCTTCGGCGGCGAGCGTCAGCGTGAAGTCGCCGTGCGCGCGTTTTGCGTGACCCTGGTCGCCCTCGGACTGAGTCAGATTATCGGTGTGGTTTGGCCACATCCCCGGCCTTTCGTAATCGGAATCGGCCAAACGTTTCTGGAGCACGCGCCCGACTCGTCGTTCCCGAGCGACCACGGTACCTTCTTCGCCAGCATCGCATTGACCTTGTTGCTGGGTGGCGTGACACGTTACGGCGTGGCGATCCTGCTGTCCGGTCTCGCGGTGGCGTGGGCGCGCGTGTTTGTCGGCGTCCACTTCCCGCTCGACATGGTTGGCGCCGTCGCCGTGGCATGCGTGGCGTACCTGTTGGTCGCACCGCTGTGGCGGCTGGGCGGCGCTATGGTGACACGCTGCCTTATCACCGTGTACCGCAGGCTGCTGGCGTGGCCGATCGGGCGCGGCTGGTTGTCCTCATAGGCCGATGTCAACACGCGGGCCTTTGCTTCGGAGCTTCGTAGTTAGCCAGTTTTGTTGTCTGTGCATGATAGCCCGGCGCTACCGCAAGCGTTCAAGCCTGCGGTAGCGCTCAGAACGCCGCTAGCGTCCTGCTCGCCGCTTGCCGGTTACTTCCAGAGCGTTCGACCAAAGAACGTCAGCGTGCGGTCCCAGGCCTGCTGCGACCAGACCGGATCGAACTGGGTTCTGGAGATACGGCCCGGCCCGACGGCCGTTTCGTTAGCAAACCCGTGGTACGCGAGATAGCGATGAAACTCGACGTCGACATGGGCCGCGGTGAGCTTGGCTTCCAATGCGTCGACTGTTTCAGCCGGGAAGAAGGCGTCCTGGGTCGCCCAGTGACCGAGAACGGGAACCTTGATTTTCGATGCGTCGATGTACTCGAGCGGGGGGAAGCCGTACCACGCCACCCCGGCCGACACTTCAGGGATATTGCATAGCGCGAGCCACGTGAGCGCGCCACCCATGCAATAGCCGGTCACGCCGACGTTCGCCGCATGCTGCTTCAGATACTGGACGGCACCCCGAACATCCTGCGTGGCGGCATCGCCAAAGTCGAGCGCGCTCAGCAAATGGTTCGCTTCCGCCTCTTCAACCGTCGACTTGCCGCGGAAGAGATCGGGCACCAGCACCTGATAGCCGGCCAGCGCGAGCCGGTCCGCCACGCCGCGAATCTGGTCGTTCAAACCCCACCACTCCTGAATCACGACAATGGCGGGTGCGCCCTCCGATTTCTCCGGTTTGGCCAGATAGCCCTGGACATCCTTGCCGTCCGGGCGGCTAAACGTGATCATCGATCCTGCAGTCTGTTTCATCAGTTGCTCCTCAAAGTAGGCGAAAGCGCCAGCATAGCGCCAGTGTGGCAAGTTCTGCTGGGCGCCGGCCAGGCAGATCAAGACGGATCGCCCTTCCTGACCGGGTCAGGAAAACCCGGCCGGCTCAGCGAGGGCGCCCTCATTCAGGCCATCTGGACGACCGGAAGAATCCGTCCCCACACGGCAACGATTGACGTTGGCCAAATCGGCCGCTCGAACTCATACTGGCTCTTACACGTCGCCGCCGGTTCAGATCACTCATGTTCGCCCTCAATCACATAAATGGCCTTCGTCGATCCAGATCAAGCGACCGTATCAAACTGTCTGTGGTGCTCGCCGTCATGACCGGCGCGCTGTTGAGCCCGGCCTTCGGCAGCGCCGCCACGTCCGATCCGTCGACCGTTGCCGCGCACGCCGCCCCGACTCACGTGCGCATTCTTCGCGTATCCGGGGACGTGGTGAGAGACGGCCGGTGGGCCTTTCTTATTGCCGCGCTGAACCACACCGTCTCCACCTACGGCCCCTACGTCATCGACGCCTATTTTTCACCGATGTCGGCCCAGCGCGAGATCGACGAGGTGATATCGGGCCGCCTGATCAACGTCATCGCGAGCGAGCCCGGACACGCAGAGCTCGACAGCGCTGCGATTCCGGTGCCGATTCCCATCGACCGTGGCCTGCTCGGCTATCGCGTGGGCCTGATCAATCAGGGCGAGCAGGCGAAGCTCTACACGATCCACGACCTCCAGGGGCTTCGCACACTCAGCGTGGGCCAGGGGCAGGATTGGGGCGATGTCCCCGTCTATCGCGAGGCCGGCGTGCCACTTGTTACCGCAAGCCGTTATGACCTTCTCTTTGCGATGCTGGCCGACCACCGCTTCGATATCTTCCCGCGCGGCGTGGTTGAGATCACGCATGAACTGAAGGCTTTTCAGGCGCGCTACCCCAACATGAGGATCGATTCTCACCTGCTGATCCGATACCCGTATGCGCAGTTCTTCTACGTCAGCAAAACCGACCCGCTGCTAGCGAAGCGGCTTGGAGACGGCCTCGAAGCCATGCTGAAGGACGGGAGTTTTGAGGCGTTATTCCGCGAACACTTCGCGCAGGGGATCGCCGATCTGCATCTCGAGCGCCGCGTGCTGATCGATTTGAAAAATCCCTTGCTCCCGGCCTGGGTGCCATTGGATCGCAAAGAACTCTGGCTCGATCCGTTCGACGGACAGAAACGGAATTGATTCGGGGGACTAGGGGCGGTAAGGATTTCCTGACCCAAAAATCAGGAAACCGGCCGCCGATAGTCCGGACTGCCTGACGGCGACACGTGGGCCGAGCGTTTAAAGTGGTCCATCGCAACCCATCGCCAGGCCAGCGTCATGACCAACTATATTTTGCCGCTCGAGCAAACAGTTGAAAGCATCGACACACTGTGTGGACAGCTATTCGAGCTTTGGTGTGAAGAAAGAAAACTGGTACCGCTCGCCTATCTTTTCCACTGCTGGCCATTGACCGGTCACGATGAGATTGCGATCAAGCGTCTGGCCGACGCCATGACGGATCTGGCCCGGTTCCAGCCGGGTAAGCTCAGCGCGCATGAGTCGATCATGGTCCGCGAAGTCATCGGGAACGCCCGCGAAGTTGTTGGTACGCCATTGCCTCGTGGCACCGCTGCCGCGAATGACGCGGGCACCCTATGGACGCGTGTGCGGCTCGCAGCCGCAGGGGGCCAAGCGCCGGGGGTTGCAGTAGCGGATTTCCTCGACGGCCCCTTATAGACCGCAATTCGGCTGCGAGTGCAAAATACACAAACAAGCATTACAGCACTCGCGGGGAAATATGGTGGTGAATAGCGTTGGTTCACTCTTTGCCCCACCCGGCCGATTCCGGCACAGCGTGGTTCTCAGGCTGCTGGCCACGGTGCTGCTATTCAGTTGCGCGGTAACGTTACTGCTAACCGCACTACAGCTCTATCGCGACTATAGCCGCGGCGTCGAACTGATCGAAACACGTCTGTCGGACATCGACAGAAGCAATCGCGACAGCCTTGGCGAGGGTCTGTGGCAGCTCAACCGGACTGAGCTTCAGCTTCAACTGAACGGCATCTTGCGGCTTGCCGACCTGTGCGCCGCCGAGGTTCGCGAGACCGATTCGAGCGCGACGCCGATGGTGGTGACGGCCGGCACGCGGATGAAGGGCGCCGTGATATCCCGTGAATTTCCGATCTTTTACCGTATCCACGGGGAACAGCAGCAGATCGGCACCCTCTATGTGCAGGCGACGCTCGCCAACCTCTATCAGGCGCTGACGCAAACCGCGCTTGTCATTCTGGTCAGTCAGGCTACCTATACGTTCATCGTTGCGCTGTTCACCATCTACATCTTCTCGCGCCTCGTCACCCGGCATCTCGCCACGATTGCCCGGCAGGTCGGCGAATACGATTTCCGTGCAGCGCCGAAGCCGTTCGTCCTGCCGCGCCGTCAGCCGCGCTGGCCCGACGAGCTCGATCGCGTGGTGACCGCGTTCAACAACATGGGCGCGCGGCTGCACGACGCCTATCTGGCCGAGCGCGACGCCGCGCAGCAGCGGGAGGCGCGGCACCTGGCAGAAGCCGCCAACCGGGCCAAGAGCGAATTCCTCGCGAACATGAGCCATGAACTGCGCACACCACTGAACGGGATCCTCGGCTATGCGCAGGTTTTGCTGCGCGACGGCAGCCAGAACGAGCGCCAGCGCAACGCGGTCGAAGTGATCTACCGTAGCGGCGAGCATCTGCTGACGCTGATCGACGATACGCTCGACTTCGCACGTATCGAAGCCGGCAAGCTGCGCATCGAGATGACCGATGTCTCGCTGCCGGGCGTTCTCGATGCGATTCGCGACGTCATCGGGATGAAGGCGGAGCAAAAGCGCCTGCGATTCTTATGCGAGCTGGCCCCTGACCTGGGCTGCGCGGTGCGGGCAGACGAACGCCGCTTACGCCAGGTGCTGCTCAATTTGCTGGCGAATGCGGTCAGATTCACGGATGCAGGGTGGGTTGTTCTGCAAGTCACCCGTGCGCCTTCAGGCGCGGTGCGCTTCTGCGTGCGCGACTCAGGCGTCGGCATCCCGGCCGACAAGCTCGGCAAGATTTTCCAGCCTTTCGAGCAGGCCGGCAGCCTCGACCGGCGCGCGGGTGGCGCAGGGCTTGGCCTTGCGATCAGCCAGCAATTCGTGCGCGCAATGGGCGGCGAAATCCGCGTGGAAAGCGTGGTCGCGCACGGGAGCGCCTTCTGGTTCGACCTCGCGCCGGCCTTTGTCGAAGCGCCCACGGCGCCGAGCGATTCGGCAACGCCGGCCGCGCGGCGCGCGACGGGCTACACCGGCCCGCGCCGCTCAGTGCTGGTGATCGACGACGAGCCCGTCAATCGCGCCGTCGTGGTCGAGTTTCTGGATCAACTCGGCTTCGACACCCTGGAGGCCGCCGGCGGTCACGAAGGACTCGTTCAGGCGCAAAGCGAGGCGCCCTCGCTCATCATGACCGACATTCTGATGCCGGAAATGGATGGACTCGAGACGACACGCAGATTGCGTCGATTACCGGGGCTTGGCGATACGCCGATCATCGTCGTATCGGCGAATCCTTCCTGGAGCGACGAGAAACGAAGCGCCGACGCTGGCGCGAACGCTTTCCTTTCCAAGCCCGTCGACTTCGACTGGCTGCAAGCCCATCTGGCGGACTTGCTGGTTCTAGAGTGGACTTACTCGCCCGTGACCCGCTCGCCCTCACCTGACCCATCGCGCGCGCCTGTGCTGCCCGATGGCGAACTCAACGCGCTGCATCGTCTCGCCCGTCTAGGCGACATGCGCGCGATCGCCGAATGGGCCGACAGGATGGCGGCGCTCGATGCACGCAATCTCGCATTGGCAACGGAGTTACGCGCACTTGTGAAAGGCTATCAGTCCAAGGCCATCCTGCTGCTCGTGGAGGAATATCTCGAGAGGAGGCCCAAGCCATGACTGACATAGCGCTCATGGCAGAGCCGGCCACAATTCTGGTTGTAGATGACGCGCCCATCAACCTCGGCGTCGTGGTCGACAGTCTCGAGAATCGGGGCTTTCGTGTGTTCGTTGCGCTTGACGGCGAGGAAGCGCTCGAACGTGCACAGTTTTCGCAACCCGACCTGATCCTGCTCGACGTGAAAATGCCGGGGATAGACGGCTTCGAAACCTGCCGCCGGCTCAAGCGCAACGAGCAAACCCGCGAGATTCCGGTGATTTTCATGACGTCGCTCGCCGATACAGACGACCTCGTCGAAGGATTCTCAGCGGGTGGCATCGACTACGTCACCAAACCGTTCCAGATTGCCGAAATGTTGGCGCGCATTCGCACGCACCTCGCGTTGCGTGCCATGAACAAGGCACTCCGTTCGCAGAACGACAGCCTCTCGAGCGAGGTGGCGGTCCGGCAGCAGGCGCAAGAGGCGCTCTCCCGCGTGCGCGATGAACTCGAAATCCGCGTCGTCGAGCGGACCGACCAGCTCGCGCGCGCGAACGCAAGCCTGCACGTCGAGATCGACGAGCGCAAACGAACCGAAACGAAACTCGTGTCAAGCGAGGCGCGCTTTCGCACGATCGTCGAAACGAGCCCAGTGCCGTTGTGCATAACGTCCATGCTGGATGGCCGGGCCCTGTACATGAACGGGCCGTTCCGCTGGCTGTTTGGTTTCGGCGCGGACGATTGCAGCGACACCTACATGGGCGACTTCTATGTCGATCCGACAGAGCGCGACAGAACGGTCGAACTGCTGCGCGCCGAAGGCGGATTCACCAACGCCGAAATCCAGTTCAAGAATGTGCAGGGCGAGCGCTTCTGGGCGGTGGCGACCGCTCGCATTGCGACGTTTGCCGACGCCCCGGCGATCTATGTCGGCCTCAACGACGTCACGGCGCGCAAACAGGCCGAAGAGAAATTGCGCGCCAGCGAAGCCAGTCTGGCGAACGCCCAGCGGCTGGCCAAACTGGGCGACTGGGAATGGAATGCGAGCGCCGGTGTGACGCACTGGTCTTATGAGATGTACCGGATCCTCGGTCTCGAACCGACGGGGGTGAAACCGAGCTATCGCACCCTGCGTGCGGCCATTCACCCCGAGGACCGGGCCGCTGTACGACAGGCCGTGCGCGCGGTGATCACCGACCGGCAGCCGCATTTCCTCGATTGCCGCCTGACCGGCGCCGACGGCGAGCCGCGCATCGTGCAGCTACATGTCGAAGCCTCGCACGAAGGCCCGGGCTACCCGCTCAAGCTGGTCGGCACGATTCAGGACATGACGGAACGCAAGCGTGTCGAACAGGAACTGCTCGAATCGCGCGAGCGGCTGCGCGAGTTATCCGCCTACATGGAGGCGGTTCGCGAAGAAGAAAGAAAACGGATTGCCATGGAAATCCACGACGAACTCGGGCAGTTGCTGACCGCGTTGAAAATGGATGTGTCGTTATTGCGGATGCGGCTCGACAGCGATTCGGAGGCCGCCAGAAAAACCGAAGACATGCGCGAACTGGTCGAAAAGACGATCTGGATGGTGCGCAATGTGGCCAGCCACCTCAGGCCGGCTGCGCTAAACTTCGGCATCCTGTCGGCGCTTGAGTGGCTCGTGGACGACTTCGTTCGACGTAATCGCATGCCGTGCCAGTTGTTGATCCATGGCAGCGAACCGGTCCTGCCGGATGCCCATGCAACCGCCGTGTTCCGTATCGCGCAGGCCTCACTCACCAATGTTGCGCGCCACGCTGACGCCTCGCGCGTCGACGTGACGCTGACAGGCGGCAACGGCGAGTTAGCCCTCCATATCAGCGACAACGGACGCGGCTTCGATCTGCCCACGGCGCGCCGGCGCTATTCCTATGGCCTGCTCGGAATGAGCGAACGCGCGCGGTTGATCGGCGGCACCCTGCATATCGAGAGCGCACCCGGCGCGGGCACGATCGTCTCCATTCACGTCCCGCTCAGGACAGAGAAAAAACCATGATAAAAATCCTCATTGCAGACGACCATGCAATCGTGCGAGGCGGCCTGAAGCAGATCATCGCGACCACCACCGACATGATCGTCGCCGACGAGGCGGCTGAAGGCGCCGAAGTGCTCGAAATACTACGCGCCCGCCGTCCGGACCTGTTGCTACTCGATATGACGATGCCGGGCATTAGCGGTATCGACCTGATCCGGCGCATCAGGGCCGAGTACGCCAGCCTGCCGGTGCTCGTGCTGAGCATTCACAACGAGGCCCAGGTCGTCTCTCGCGCCCTGCGCGCCGGCGCAACCGGCTACCTCACCAAAGACAGCGACCCGGAGGTCCTGCTTACCGCGATTCGCAAGCTGGCCGAAGGCGGGAGATTCATCGATCCGAAGCTGGTGGACTCGATGATCTTCGGCACTCACTCCGGCGACACCCCACCGCACGACATCCTGTCCGATCGTGAATTCCAGGTGTTGCAAGCCCTGGCTGCGGGAAAGAGCATCAACGATATCGCCGATGCGTTCGCGCTCAGCGCCAAGACTATCAGCACCCATAAAATGCGCCTTATGCAAAAACTGGGGCTCAGCAACAATTCAGAATTGATTCGCTACGCGATCCGCCATCACATTAGTATGGAATAGAGTTCAACTAAGGAAATCCCTACGGGAATATCAGGATTTCCCGACTACCGATGCGGCGACGCCCCAGTGACTTATTTTTTTTGCATACTTATGCTGGATTGAAGCTTTTGGTTTATGATCTCTCCCCAGCAAAGTCCGCCCACTAACGAACAAGCCTGTCCGGTGGTGCCTGGCAGGCAAATTGTTAAACTTTAGTGCGCGGCAAAGAGTTACCGAATTCCTTACGGTTATCCGTAAAATTGACTGATTAACGTCTCTCAGGTTCTGGCATGCAATCCTCGGACGCCAGAGTCTTTCCGGCCGACACACTGTGTCGGCTTTTTTTTGCCCGATTACTTACCGGAATAAAAATTTCATCCGGTTGAGTTTCAAAGCCATTAATTAAATAGAGAAGTTAAATCTCCCGCAAACCTTTGCAAGGTTAAATCTTTTCAGACAGGCGCCGTGATACGGCGCTAGATGGCGGACCGTGAGCGCGGTCTTTCCGATACCTTCTATCGGATCTGAAACTCGCGCATGAAATCGACAAAGCGTCGAACTTTCGCGGGGACGTGGATCGCATCTGGAAACACAGCGTAGACGCCTTGTTGCGGCAGCGCATAGTCCGGTACAAGTTGAATCAGACGCCGCTCACGCAGGTCGTCCGCGACAAGCCAGTCAGGCAGGATTGCCGCACCGCATCCCGCGAGCACCAGGGTCTGCACGGCGACTGCGGTATCCGCCTCGAGCGCCCCTTTGAAATGCGGTGTTTGCGTCGTCTTGCCGGTTCGCGACTCGGTCCATGTCAGGGGCGATGTGAACCCGGCATGCCCCACCCAGGCGAGTACCGCCAGGTCACGTGGCGTGACGACCGCCTCTTGTGCTCCAAGATACGCGGGGGTCGCCACGGGCAATGTACAGAAGCGCTGGATCGGCACCGCGCGCAGCGTGGAATCACGTAGCACACCAAGACGAATCGCAAGATCGAATCGGTCCGCGATGAGGTCGGCGTGATGCTGCGACGTCGAATATTCGATCCTCAACGCCGGATGAATCCTGCTGAATTCGGCAATCGCGGAAACGACATAACGCAGGCCGTATTCTGCCGTCGATGTCACGCGCAACGTCCCGGTCAGCGCATCCTGTCCGGCTCGGGCTTGCTGAACCGCCGCGTCCGCCTCGCCGATCAGCCGAACACAGTCGCTATGAAAACGCGCCCCGACCTCGGTCAAAGCGAGGCGGCGTGTCGTCCTCACAACGAGCGACACACCCAGTTCGGCCTCAAGCCGCTTCAGGTCCGCGCTCACCATCGCTTTGGTTATGCCGAGCGCCTGCGCCGCACGGGTGAACGAACCGGCATTGATAAGCGCCACAAAGCTGACGAGACGATTGAAGTTGACCATTGAGCGCGCTGTGCATTGTCAAATATTGATTGACAGTATATCTGCGCAACGCACGATATTCGATCCCAATGGGGCACCCTATAATGGCCCGGCCCTTAACGGCATTGCCGTCAATCCACGCTTGAGACCGAGGTCTTCATGAGCAGTCGCATCATCAATATTGATTCCGTCGAATTGCATCCGCTACCGCCCGACTATGCACCGACCGGCGATGCCGCGACCCGTTTCGCACCCCAGATCGGCATGTTGGGGCGCCACCTGGGGGCGGTTAAACTCGGCTATAACGTCATCGCATTGGCGCCGGGAAAGCGAGCGTTTCCATTCCACAATCACCGCGTGAACGAAGAGATGTTTTTCGTGTTGAGTGGACAGGGCGAGGTACGGATCGGTGACACGCTTCATCCGATCCGTGCCGGCGATGTGATTGCCTGCCCCGCCGGCGACACAACGACAGCCCACCAGATCGTGAATTCGAGCGATCAGGAACTGCGCTACCTCGCCATCAGCACGCAGCAGTCGCCGGAGATCTGCGAGTACCCGGATTCGAACAAATATTCAGCGATGCTCGAGGGTCCTGACGGCTTCAACGCGATCGGCCCTGGCGGCAAAAGCGCAGGCTATTGGGACGGTGAATAAAGGCGGGATTCGCCCCGCCAGTTCACATCTTGTGCGTCGACAGAAAGATGCTGGTTTCGGTGCTCGCGATTCCGTCAATCAAACGGATCGCGCCGAGCACCCGATCGAAGTTCTCCAGTGAGTCTGCCCGCAATTCGGCGATGAGGTCCCACCGCCCATTGGTGCTGTGAATGGTGGCAACGTTGGGATGGCCCCGCAGCACCTTGAGCACGTCAGCCGCGCGGTTGCCCTCGACAGCAATCGACATCAGCGCGCGAATCCGGTGCGCCTCGGCCGCCGGCTTCAGCCGCACCGTATAGCCCACGATCACGCCACTTTCCTCAAGACGCGTAAGCCGGTTCTGCACGGTCGCACGCGCCACGCGCAATTGCTTCGCAAGTGTCACTACGGGCATGCGTGCGTTGTCACGCAACAGCGCGATGAGCTGCCTGTCGATGTCGTCGAGATTGATCATGGTGGTGACCCGTGTGGCCGGCGACGGCGTTTTCGCCGTCCGCACGTTACCTGGTAAAGCCTTGGCACGGCAATGTACAAAACGCCATTTCAGCTGAGCATTTTGCCACTTTAGCTGTGAACTTTGCGAGGTTTGCTGTCTTTTTGTTGGCGAGGCCTGAAGGAATAATTCCGTTATCGCTCCCGTACCGGAGCCCGCATCAATAACGGAGACATGACCATGACCCGCTTTCTCGACGTACCCGCCACGTACCGACTCGTCGCCGATATTGGCGTGCCGCGATTCCTGAGCGAACTCGCCGACACCATCCGCGCCGACTATCTTCGATGGCGCGAATTCGATAAGTCGCCGCGCGTTGCATGTCACTCCCAGGCGGGCGTCATCGAATTGATGCCCGTCGCCGATTCGAACCTGTTCGCCTTCAAATATGTGAACGGCCATCCGATCAACGCCGAACGCGGCATTCAAACCGTGATGGCGTTCGGCGCGCTCGCCTCCGTCGATACCGGCTACCCACTGTTCCTCTCCGAACTTACACTGACCACGGCCCTGCGCACCGCGGCCACTTCCGCGCTCGTCGCAAGAAGCCTGGCCCGCCCTGACTCGCGACGCATGGCCTTGATCGGCAACGGCGCGCAAAGCGAATTTCAGGCGATCGCGTTTCACACACTGCTCGGCATCAATGAGATTCGCGTGTTCGACGTCGATGCGCGCGCAACCGATAAGCTGGCGCGCAATCTCGCCGCATGGCCGGCCCTGCGGCTCGTCCGTGCGGCATCGACCGCCGATGCGGTGCGCGGCGCCGATATCGTCACGACCGTCACCGCCGACAAAACCTATGCGACGATCGTCACGCCCGACATGATCGAGCCCGGCATGCACCTGAACGCAGTCGGCGGCGACTGCCCCGGCAAGACCGAATTGCACGCGGACGTGCTGCGTATGAGCCGCGTGGTTGTCGAATATGAGCCGCAGACGCGTATCGAAGGCGACATCCAGCAGCTCCCCGCCGATTCGCCGGTCACCGAACTGTGGCGCGTGCTTGCCGGAGACGTTGCGGGCCGGGAACACACGGATCAGGTTACCGTGTTCGATTCCGTCGGCTTCGCACTCGAAGACTACTCGGCGCTCCGCTATCTTCACGCACTGGCGCAGCGCCACGACGTGGGCATCGATGTCGCGTTGATCCCGACAGCCAGCGATCCCAAGGACCTGTTCGGCGGCCTGATGCAGACGGCAGCCACACCGGTAGCCCTCGCCCCCGCACTTGCCGGCGCGCTCGCGTTTACGCGCTAATCGAGCTACCCATCCAACCGCCTCGCCTCATATTTCCGTAACCCGCTAACGAACGCCATGAGCCTTCTGTCCGTGCAAGCACCCGCCGCCGTTGTCATGATTCGCCCTCATCGCTTTCATCCGAATCCGCAGACGGCGGCCGACAACGCTTTCCAGCGTACCGGCCACGCCCTTGACTTCACCGAAGCGGCAGCACTCGCCGCGGCGGCACGCGACGAAGTCAGCACTGCGGCGGCAAGCCTGGAAGCGGCAGGTGTACGCGTTCATGTGTTCGACGATGACGGAAAGAACGAGACGCCCGATTCGGTCTTTCCGAACAACTGGTTCTCGACGCATGCGGGCGGCCACGTGGCGCTCTTTCCGATGCACTCGGTCAACCGCCGGCGCGAGCGCAGGCACGATGTGATCGAGCTGCTCAAGACGGCGTACCGCGTGCAGGACGTGATCGACTACTCCGGGCTGGAACACGACGATGTCTTTCTGGAAGGCACCGGCGCCATGGTGCTGGACCACGTCGCACGCGTGGCCTATACGGCGCGCTCGCATCGCGCCGACCCGGTGGCGCTCGAACGCTTCTGCACGCATTTCAACTTCGAGCCCATGTGCTTCGATACCGCCGACGCGGACGGCCGTGCGGTCTATCACACCAACGTCATGATGAGCGTGGCGACCGAATTTGCGCTGATCGGGTTGGACCTGATTCGTGACGACAAGCGCCGCGGTGAAGTCCACACGCGCCTGCTGGAGAGCGGCCGGACTGTTATCCCGCTCACGCACGCGCAGATCGGCAATTTTGCCGGGAATGCACTGGAATTGTCGGGGAAGGAGGGCCGCGTTCTGGCGTTGTCAGAACGGGCGATGTCGTGCCTGACGGCACAACAGAAAGCGCTCATCGAGCGTTCCGCGCAACTGCTGCCGTTGCGCGTGCCGACTATCGAGCTGGCCGGCGGATCGGTGCGCTGCATGCTCGCCGGGATCCACCTGGCTCGACGTTAAGGCAGTCGTTGCCGGGGATTTTGCTTCACCAAGGCCAGCTCAGCGGCTGGCCTGGTCACTTACCTGAATCGCTCAGGACGAAACGGATAGGGATCGGTGAAAGGCTCGGCGCCCGTCATCATTTCCGCCAGCAAGCGGCCCGTCACGGGGCCGAGCGTCAATCCATGGTGGTTGTGGCCAAACGCGAACCAGAGTCCTCGATGGCGAGGCGCTCGTCCAATGACGGGCCGCATGTCGGGCGTGCAAGGACGCAAGCCGAGCCACGGCGCTTCGTCCAGCCTGCGGCCCAGACCGAATACCGGCCGGGCAAGGCTTTCCGCACGCGCGAGTTGAATACCTGTCGGCGGGGCCTCGCGTTGGGCGATTTCAACACCCGTCGTCAAACGCAACCGGCCTTCCATCGGCGCCACGACGTACCCTTTCTCTGTGTCGACAAGCGGCACCGAGAGCATCGTCTTCGTGGCCTCGTAGTGCATGTGATAGCCGCGTTTCGCACGCAGCGGTATCCGATATCCGAGCGGCGCAAACACCTTGTCGGACCACGGGCCAAGGGCCACGACCACCTCTTTGGCACTGACCCTGCCTTGCGACGTCTGCACGGTCCATGCGCCGGCTTCTGGACGCACCGTAGTCGCCTCTCCGGTCAGAAGCGTGCCGCCGCCACTCTCGAACAGCCGCGCATATCCCTTCGTCAACGCCCCCGGGTTGGAAATACTCTTCGGGTCCTGCCAATGCAAGGCGCCACAAAAGCCCGCCTCCAGGCCAGGTTCGCGCGCCAGAAGCCGCGCGGCGTCGAGCGACGCCACGCGCAGTCCATATTGACGTGCCGTCACTTCAGCGGCTGCCGCCTGCCGCTCAAATTCCGTTCGCGTGCGAAATGCCTCGAGCCAGCCACCGTCATGGACGAGCCCTTCGAGACCCGCACGCCCGATCAGTCCATCGTGCTCGGCGACGCTCTCGCGGATCAAAGGCAGCATATCGCGCGCGGCAGCCTCGAGCCGTTCCGGGGACGACGCCCACCAGAATCGCGCGAGCCACGTGGCGAAAGACGGCAAGGCCTTGTAGTCCCAGTAAAGGTCGGTCGACTGATTACGCATGTAGCGCAGCAGCGTTCCAAGATCGCGTGGAAAGCCGTAAGGGATCACCGACGAACACTCGATCAGGCCTGCATTGCCGAAACTGGTCTCTTCACCGGGCCCTCGCCGATCGACGAGGGCCACACGGCGTCCGCGATCCTGCAGATGCAGCGCCGACGATACGCCGACGATCCCGGCGCCCAACACGATCACGTCGAAATCCATAAGTTACTTCGCGATGATGTCGCGCTTGAAGTACTTCTGCGAAAGATTGCTGAGCGTACCGTCCTTCTTCAAAGCGTCGAGCGCGGCATCGATCTTTCCAGCCAACGCCTTGTCGCCTTTGCGCAAACCGAAACCCGTCCCTTCGCCAAGCGTTGCCGGATCGCTCAGCGGTTTGCCGACAATCACATAGTCATGGCCGGCTGGCTTGTTCAGAAAACCATCCTCAACAGTCTGCGCCTCCTGAACGGCAGCATCCAGGCGTCCGGCGACGAGGTCGGCATATACCTGATCCTGGTCCTGGTACGAGACGATCGATACGCCGGCATTCGCCCAATGAGCCTTGAGGAAATCCTCCTGCGACGATCCCTGCAGGACGCCGACGCGTTTGCCCTGCAGGCTCTTCACATCGGGCAGCAAGGGGGAACCGCGCTTAGCCACCATCACGATCGGCACCACGTAGATCGGCGGCGTGAAATCGATGGACTGTTTGCGCTTGTCCGTGATGTTCATCGCGGAATTGATGACGTCGAACTTGCGCGCCTGCAAGGCGGGAATCAGGCCGTCGAACGAATTTTCCACCCACTCGCACTTCACGGCCATCTTTGCGCAAACCGCGTTGCCGACGTCGACGTCGAATCCCTGCAATTGCCCTGTCGGCGACTTGCTCTCGAACGGCGGATACGCCGCCTCGATGCCGAAACGCAAGGTGCTTTGAGTCTCCGCGCTGACGGTGCCGACCGAACCGATCAACGCAGCCGCGACGAAAAGTGAGAGTGAAAGCTTCAGAGGCATGGTGGTTCCCAGTGTAGTTGAAGGGTCGCGAATTCAGGGCGCGAACTGACGCTAACGGCGCAACCTCAAGAAGCCGCGTGAGAGACAAAAGAGACCGGTTTCTCAGTCGCTCTGGAACAACAGTCTATTCTGGACATCGACAATTGCAAGCAATTTTCAAAATAAAAGTCCAGACTGGACTTTTTGACTTTAGAATCGTGCCAACGCCGCAAGCCGGCAACGATCTGGAGAGCAAGCCCATGAGCAGCACAGACCCAGTATTCCCGTTGATCGTCCAACAGGACGCGGTGCGCAACGCACTGCCCCATCTCGATGTTCGCGGTGCGTTGACACGCATGTTTCTCGCGCTGGCGAACGACGCCGCGGTGCAGCCGCCTCAGACCCTCACCCCCTTTCCGCAAGGGGCTGGCGATTTCATTACATACCTCGGGGTCATGGCGGACGCCAAGGTGTTTGGCGCCAAGTTGTCGCCGTACATCGTGACCGGATCGAAGCCGGTTATTACGGCGTGGACGGCACTGATGTCGATGGAAACCGGTCAGCCTTTGATGTGGTGCGATGCGGGTCTGCTTACTATCGAGCGCACCGCCGGTGCGACCGCACTCGCGGTGGATCACCTTGCGGCGGCCGACGCGCGCCGCCTCGCCATCGTCGGTGCGGGTGCGGTGGGACAGGCGCATTTGCGCCACCTCGCGGCACTACGGCCATGGGACTCGATCAACGTGTTTTCACCCGAGCTTGCAGGGAACGAATCGAAGCGCGCGGCGGTGCGTGCCCGTCATGAACGTGTACAGGTTTGCACCACGCTCGAAGCATGCTTGCGCGACGCCGACGTGGTGGCGTTGTGCACGTCCTCGGGCACGCCGGTTCTGTCGGAAAAGATGCTGACGAAGCCGGCGCTCATCACGTCGATTAGCACGAACGTCGCGAATGCTCACGAAATTCCGCCCGCGTGGCTGCAAGACATGGACGTCTATTGCGACTACCGAAAAACCACGCCTGCCAGCGCGGGGGAAATGAAATTGGCGGCGCAGTTGCATGACTGGTCGCCGGAAAGCGTACTCGGCGACCTGCCTGAACTGGTGTCCGGCACAGCCAGAAAACCTTCCGGGCGACAGCACGCGTTTTTCCGCTCAATCGGGCTCGGACTCGAAGACGTCGCGATCGCCAACGAACTATTCAGACACGTAGCCGGGCAGCACAGCGCTTAAGAAAATGGCGGGTGCGTCGCTCATGGCAAAATGGCGCGCAACATCCGGATTCGCGGCATCGTGGCGCAACACGGTGCAGACTTTCCGAAAACTGGAATTTCACCCACCTCTATGCGCAAAACAAAGACAACAGCTGCACGCAGGCTTCTTCTGGATCGATACGGCCGAGTCGCCGACGGTATCGCACTGCTGTTTTTTCCGTACGTTGAAATCGTCATTCATGACTTGCAAAGCCAGACGGTTGCGTACATCGCCAATAACCTGTCCAAGCGCGAACTGGGCGACGACTCGGCACTGGAAGAAATCGACCATTCGGCGGAGTCGGGCACGATCGGTCCATACGAGAAAATCAATTGGGATGGCAGGCGGATGCGCTGCGTCAGCACGGTGCTCTTTGACGACGCTGGCGTTGCCGTTGGTGTGATGTGCGTGAACTACAACATTGCCGTGTTCGAGGACATGAAACATGTCATCGACCGCGTGATCTCCGGTGCCGGCGTCATCAAGCAGCCAGAGGAGCTGTTCAAGGACGACTGGCAGGAACGCATCAACACGTTTCTTCACGCATGGCTTCAGGAACGCCAGCTGGCGCTGAACTCGCTGACTCGCGACCACCGTCGCGAACTGGTCGAAGCGCTTTGGGCCGAAGGCGCATTCAAGGGGAAAAGTGCCGCAAACTATGTGGCAAATGTACTAGGGATGGGACGCGCGACCGTGTATCAACACATCAGGGATCTGCGAGACGCGGAAGCCTGAACGGGTTGAGCGACGCGCCGCCGCTCTAACCGGCGGCGCGTCGATACAACTCAGGCCTTATTGGCCCGTATACCCGAGCGGAACAGTCGCATTGGCCTTGGCGACCGTCGCGTTGTTCGAGACGATGTACTGCGGCACCTCGGTGAGGGTCAGCTTGACCTGGCCGTTGGTATAGGCAAGCGTGCTGGTATTGCCGTAACCATCGATCTTCGTCACGTTGCCCGACGTACCGGCGCTGTCAACCTGAAGCGTATAGCTCGTCGAGTAGGTCTGGCTATAAAGACCACCGCTCGCGGGCCACTGCGCATTGCTGTGCGCCCACGCAGCCGTCACCACCTTGCCGTTGCCGAGTTGCTGGAACGCATACACAAAGTCTCCGGCCGGCGCACCCGTGACCCGGCCCAATGTATTCGTGCCGTCCAGCACACGCGTCATCGTGGCGAAGGCCATCGCTTCGGGTTTCGGCGAGAGGTTCGATGCACCGTACGCGCCTTGTGCATCATTCAGGTCGAAGAACGTGCCATATCCCACTTCGCCGGGATAGTCAGGACCATAGAAGAGCGTCGTCAACTGCGCGCCACCACCCAGCACAATAATGTGCGACCGCACGCCAACCGCGGCCTGGGCAAACAACTGGTTCTGCGACGGCACCGTGGGACCGTAGTTAAGACCCGGATCGTAGCTCGTACCTTGTTCGGTGACGAAGAGCTTCATGTTCGGCTTGCCCGCCTGCATCACCGAACGCAACTGCGTCATCTGGTTATCGAGCGCGTTCGCCTGGTTCGCCGTACTCGGGTCGGAGTCCTGCAATTCAGGCGGATGAGCCGGATAGGTGCCCGCATTCCAGTAGCCATGCGTTGAGACCGCATCAATATAATTCCACAGGCCCAGCGCACCGAATGTCTGCAGATAGCCGGTTGTGCAGGTGGTGCAATTCGCAGGGAACGGGTTGGTGGGGCCCATCACGACGGCATTCGGATCGGTTGAATGAAGGCCCTGGTATGCGGCCTTGTACATGGCGACGAAGTTCGCATTACTATCCGCCCAACCGAGGCTCGGCTCCCACGTCACCTGATAATAGTTGCTTTGCTGGTTCGGGTAGTTTGCAGCGCGAATCAGGCTCGTATCGGTACCGACCTTGCCCATGAAGGTCTGGAACTCAGACATGTTCAACGGCGCGTAGTAGCTGTCGTTGAACTGACCCGTCTTCGAATCCCAGGCAGGCAGTCCATCAAGACGCACGATGCGCATCTGGTCAGGATTGGCCTTGTAGAACGGATCAAGGTCGCTCACGCTCGGCGTGTACGTGTTGGGGCCATTGGGTTCCATGGCCGATACCTCACGATCGTCGATGGTCCACGAGACGCCCATATCGTGCAGCGCGGCAATGTTGTCGTTGAAACCCTGCATGCCGAAGCGGTGCTGATCCTGATGGGCATACGTGACGGTGCCCAGTACCGGCGTCAGATTCGGCAACACGCCGAACGTCGCGATACCCACCGGACGCGTTCCGGTGTTGGGCAAGGTGCCACCGTTCGAGCTCAGCGTGGCAGTCAGCGCGCCATAGCCGGACCACGTCGATGTACACGGAATCGAGTTGGTTTGCACGCCCGCGCTGACCGCAAAACTACCCTGTGTCTTGATCGCGCCATTCGAGTCCGCTACCGACCAGACAACCGTATCTGCGCTCGGCGCGTTCGTCGTAATCGCGAGCGTGAACGGTGCGTTGTTCTGGAAAATGCGCATGCCGTCGGTGGTCGGCGTGTCGGCGCTGATCACGCCGTTGGCGGTTCCGCCGGCGGTGTGTGTCGGCGTGCCGCATGAAAGGGTCGAACTGCCAGGAGTCGGCGTCGGAGTGGGTGCCGGTGCTGGCGTCGGAGTCGGTGCTGGCGTCGGAGTCGGTGCTGGCGTCGGAGTCGGAGTCGGTGCCGGTGCCGGTGCCGGTGCTGGAGCCGGGGCCGGAGTGGGCGTCGGCGTCGGCGTCGGCGCAGGAGCCGGAGTGGGTGCAGGAGCCGGAGTCGGCGCCGGGCTAGCCGCAGCCGCTTTCATCCAGCATGACTTGCCGTAGCCGTATGCGGGATCTGTCTGCGAAACCGCGCCGACATAGCATCCGACGCCGTTGCTAAAGGTAGCAGGCGCCGTCAGCATGACCGACGGCGAGGTGGGCGGAACTGCACCGAACACCACGGAGGCTGTTCCGAGGAATTTGCAGGTGCCGTTCTCTTGTGCGCACAACTTGTATTGCTGTCCTGCGACGGTGATGGTGCTCGTTGCGGCCTGCGCGTTTTCTGCACCAAACCATGCAAACACTGTTGCTGCCGCAACCCCAAAAATTTTGAAGTTTCTCGTCATTGCCGTATGTATCGCTAAAAAGCAGGTTATCCCCGAGGAGTGAGCAAGATCGATCTAAGCCGTCCCGCTTTGGCGTTCTTTTGAGTACAGAGAGAGTTGATGCGGCGAACGCAATGATTGCGTTCATTGCTGATGAAGCGGGTGCTACCGATGTGCCGTTATCCGTTGGCAGAGACCGTTAGGCATTCGAAGGCAGGCCTACTGCCTCCGCAGCGACAACGCGCTCACCATTTCGATCCGTCACTGGTCAACGGATATTTATTACGTATTCCTTACCATCAATCTGAAAGATCCACGCGTTGAAGTTCTATCAGTGACTACACCCTGGGATCTACCACGCCGGGCATCCAGATCGGCATGTAGCTGCGACTCGCGCTGTACACACCCATGGCGTGACAAGTTCTGTCAACGTACCGGCTGGCGTCACAATCGATTCGATTGGCGCACGGACAAAAAACATATGCAAATTATTTACTGCGTGCAGACGACGTGGCCAATAACCTCTGACCCGTTTCGCGCTGACAGGCCAGCGCAGCGTCTATGTGGCAAACAAATTTCCGCTCAGCGCGGACAATCATTAAATTCAGGACACCTGAGAGATTAATCAGACCATTCCGCTTTCAGTCGTGATGGTCCATGCCGATACGAACCCGGTGGTTCGCCGTCAGCGAGTCGAACCCACAACGCGGATACCGCGTCCGGAACCCGAAATTAATTGGGTTGCGAGCCTAATTCCACCAACACCGCCAGAACATCTACCCACGCAACCTTTACTGGATCGATGAGACTTCGGTGCAAGCTCGGTATGACTTACGCGCAGATTTTACGCAGACGAATTATAAACGTTTCATCCGTGTAACGTGGCAACGACCCGAGGTGATAAGTAGTAGTTCAAAGAATCTTCCTCGAAACACTCCCGTCGGTTTTCCAAAGACATGCAAATGGAAAATCTCTGCCTCACGAGCGTGCGGAAAACGCAAGTCTTTGACTCTTGCCGAAGGACGGAGCGTGATCGGAACAACGAATTGCTTCGCTGATTTTCATATTATTAATATCAAACCACGCAAGCAGCCGATATACGTGTCGCGATAACTAAAAAAACACGTGCTCCTGATGCCACCCCAAAGTGAACCCATCAAGGTGTCCAGCGATAAACAACCATGCTGGAACCGTTGTAGTTGTCTTTCGTGATGACGTACTCACCGGCCGATCTAAGGTACGCCCTGAGGCCATACATCGAATCCACGTCGTTGCCCACGTCCACCGTACCCGCACTCGAATTGATTAGCGTCGTGTCGAGATGACCCGTAGTGAGATTGAACGCGTCGATATTGGGCACCGTGTGCACGTAGCCGACGAAAAGATAATTGCCGGCTGCCGTGATCGACTTAGGATTCGCGCTGGTGAGGTTGATCACCGGATTGGGGCTCGTGGTGTTGCCCGCGCTCCAGCCGTGATACACCTCGATCCTCGATTGCATCGCCGTCCAGTCCCAGCTCCCGGCGATGCCTTGCGCGAGAATCATGGTGTCGCTCTCCGGGAGGTAGATGATCCGCGTCAATGGTCGGATGCTCTCCGGAATGGAGATCGTGACCGCGGGTCCCCATGTCGGTTTGCCGTTGCCGTCGAAACCCGCCAGCGGGTAATGATAGATGTGGTTCGTTCTGTCCAGACCAGCCCACACGTCTCCCCTGCTATCGATGCAGAACCCTCCCGTCACCTGTAGCGCCGTATTGAACGCAGGACCTGGAATCGACGCATCCGGAATGGCGATATGGCCGCTCGCCGTGTTGAAATGGAAGAAGTAGAAAATGCCAGGGTTCTGGCCGGAGGCGACGAGGATCCGGTTTCCGCCGACGCTGACGATCTGACCGAAGTGCTCGTCGCGCTGGGTATCGTTCATGTTGAGGCGCGGATCGGACGGATAGGTGAATGGATCAACGGTGTTCGCGACGAAGGTGCCACCCGCGGTGCCGGTGTAGATGTTGGTGCCACCGTAAAAATAGGCGCCGTCCGTTGCCGGGTCCGGGGCGGCGACCGCCTCGAAGTTGAGAGACTGAAGCTTCCATTGCAGGTTGCCGGCATTGTCGTACGCGTGGAGGTCGGTACCGCCATTACGGCCCAGGTCCCACCCTCCGCCCCACGGATTGTTGAGCACATACAGGTTGCCGGCCGCATCTTTGCCAATCCCGGCGACACGCGTGAAGCGCTTGTCGCCAAGCTGGCCTTTGATGCCAGTGGTGTTGTCGAGATAGCCGCCCTGAATGCCGAACGTGCCGACCAGCGTTGGCGCGGCCGACACGTTGTAGATCTTGATGTTCATGTCGGGACCTTCGTCTCCGACCATTAGCTGTCCTGATGATGCGTCGAAATACAGCGCGGACGGTCGCGAGACTGCGGGCATCTGGATGGTGTTCAGCGGCGCGCCAGCTGGACTGAACTCGACGATCGCGGCTGCGCTCTTCTGCGCGACCCAGAGATTGCCAGCGCCATCCAAAGCGAGCGCACCGGGACTCGATACGCTGATGTCCTGCTGCCACACGCCGTCGGTGGTGAAGATCCGAACGCGATTGCTAAAAAAATCGCTCGCATATAGGAGAGAACCAGTCGTTGCGAGGCCGGTGATGACATCGCCCAGCTTGAGCGCGTTCCACACGCTCACGGGGATAAGAAGATCGCGTTTCTGAGTCGCACGGTTGTATCGTCCTACCGACCCGCTGCCATACGATCTGCTGTACTGCAACGCGGCGAAGATCGACGTGGCATTCCCCGTGATGGCGCTACCCTGAAACTCGCTGTTGATTCCAATGGAACCGATGCTCTTGCCGTTCTGGTAGATCGCGACGCCACCCTCGTTTTCATCCCATAAGGATGCCGTATAGATCACGCCTTCGGGCGCGACCCACATCGAGCGCGCGGTATTGCCCACGTGAGTGGCGAGCGTCCCGAATGTATTCGCCAGCCAGTCGGTGGTGTATTGCGCCTGACACACTGACGCGATGACGGCGATCGCGGCGCCAAACAGCGCAATACAAATTCGCTTCCTGATCATGAGTGATGCTCTCCTGGCAACTGTCCGTCGATACCATAAGTCACCGCGAGTCACCGGGTCAAACGTGGGCAATTCAGCAAGCATATTCTTGCCGGGCATTCGCAAGCTCGCTCGCATCGCTCAGTGTGTTGCCATTGCGTGTCGCATACATTTCTGACCATGCCATGCCCTGTTCAAGGCAAGGTGCAGCCCATCAGAACCTGCCTGAGTCCTGTTTCAGCAGGTCCATAAACGCCCGCACCTTGGCGCTCAGCAAACGGCGCGAACTATAAAGCGCCCAGATTTCCACGGGCGAGCCGGCCTCCGCTCCCCAGCAAACGAGCCGCCCCGTCCGTACATCCTGTTCGACCAGCAGACGAGGCAGGAGCGCCGCCCCCACACCCTGCAGCACGGCCTCGCGCACCATCAGCAGCGATGACATGCGCAGCACCGGCATCGGCTTGATGACCCTCACGCCACCACCTTCCGTCTGCATGTTCCAGAGCACGCCGGACGGCGCCGCTATCGACATGACCGCCGGCACCTGCAGCTCGCCTGCTTCACTTGCAGACATGGACGGTATCGACATGCCGGGCGAAGCGACCACGAGACGTTCGTCACCGAGAATGCGCCGCCCTACGAGCTGCTCGTCATGCGGTGGATCGATACGGATCACCAGGTCGTAGCCGTCCTCTACCGGATCCGCGACGCGGTCTTCTGCAATGATTTCGAGCTCGACTTGCGGATAGGCCAGTGCAAAGCGCGCAGCGATCTGACACAGCGCGACGTGCGCGAAAACGACGGGCGCGCTGATGCGCAACCGCCCGCGCGGAACCGGCGCGCGCGACGCGACCGCTTCACCTGCCTCCTGAATCTCCGCCATGAGCCCCCGCGTGCGCTCATGGAGTGCGAGACCTTCTTCGGTCAGACGCAACCTGCGTGCGCCCCGCTCGATCAGCCGCACACCGAGGTCTTCCTCCAACTCGGCCACGTGCCGCGACAGGGTGGCCTTGGGACGGTCGAGCGCGCGACTGGCCGGCCCGAAACCGCCGTGCAGCGCGACGGCATTGAAATCTGCCAGCGACGTTAAATCCATGATCGTTCCATATACGAGACGAGATGTCTAGATTCTTGCACTTTCTACCTCCGTATGGAACGACTATTGTTCGTCTCACGGACTAACCCAGTCCATTCAACCCCAGGAGAAAATCATGGCAATCCTCGTAACTGGCAGCACAGGCGTGATCGGCAAGCAGGTTCTCGATCATCTGAACGGCAGCGGCGCCGACGTGCGGGCGCTAACCCGCTCGCCGGAGAAAGCTCAATTTCCCGAAGGCGTGACCGCGTTCAAGGGCGACCTGGCCGACATCGACGCCGTGCGGCACGCAATGAACGGCGTCAGCACGTTATTCCTGCTGGCCCCCAACGCCGCGGACGAGTTGACACAGGCCCTGCAGACCCTGAGCGTCGCGCGGGAAGCCGGCGTAAAAGGCATTGTTTATCTGTCGGTGTTCAAGGGCGCGGAGTATGTCGATGTGCCTCACTTCACCGGCAAGCACACGGTCGAGCGCATGATCGAGCACTGCGATCTGCCGGCGACGGTGCTGCGCCCCGCCTACTTCATCCAGAACGACGTCAGGCAGAAAGACCCGCTACTGACACACGGCGTCTACGGCATGCCGATTGGCGGCAAAGGCATTTCCATGGTCGATGTCCGCGATATCGGCGAAGCCGCGGCACGCGAACTCCTGCGCCGCGAACGCGCCGCCCACCCTTTGCAGCGTGAAACGTACGAACTCGTCGGACCTGACGTGCTGACGTCGGACACCATCACGGCAATCTGGGCAGAGGCACTGGGACGTCCGGTCCGCTACGGGGGCAACGATCTCGACACCCTCGAACAGCGTCTCAAGGCGGTCGCGCCGGGCTGGCTCGCCTACGACATGCGCCTGATGATGCGCCGCTATCAGCAGGACGGCGCAGTCGCGTCGAAGGCGGAGGTCGATCGCCTGGCCACGCTGCTCGGGCGGCAGCCGCGGTCCTACCGGGACTTTGCGGCAGCGACTGCCGCCGCGTGGGCGAAGGGCTGATTGCTCAGGATGGGCGAAGCGCGCCGTCTCGTACCGCAAGTTTGTACAAGTCGCTGAGTTTCGCCCTCTGTAGCATGTCCGCCGACAAACGTCGTTTCATCAAGGCAAGGCATGACACAAAAAATATTCTGGAGTGCCCCGTATCAAACGGAACTCGATGCGGTGATAACCCAGGTCGACGGCGATCGGGTGCAGGTCGATAAGACGATCTTCTTTGCTTTTTCGGGTGGGCAAGAGAGCGATGCCGGGACGCTCGGTGGCTACCCGGTTCTGTTGGCGGAAAAGCGCGGGCAAGACATCGTCTACACACTGCCGCCCGACCATACCCTCGCGGTCGACGAGCGCGTTACGGTGCGCATCGACTGGGATAGGCGCTACCGGATGATGCGACTTCACTTTGCGGCCGAGATGATCCTTCAGATGGTGTACAGGCATCGTCCTGGGATAGAACGCATTGGCGCGCACATATCGCCGGACAAAGCACGCATCGACTTTGCCAGCGACGTCAGCCTGGCGCCACTGCTGCCGGTCATCGAGCAGGAAGCAATTGCTCTTATCAGCCATGACCACCCGATCCTGACGGCGTTTAGTGACGAGAAAGCCGAGCGCAGGTTCTGGGAAGTCGAAGGCTTCGCCCGAATGGCATGTGGGGGCACGCATCCACGCTCGACCGCCGAGATCGGTGCGCTGAAGCTCAAACGCAAAAACACGGGGAAGGGAAAGGAGCGTGTTGAAATTACGCTCCTTCAGTAGCGCTTCCAGCGCGCGCCCGTGGCCAATCAAGAAGGCAAGCTCCGCGTTCAGGATCCAAGGGCGGCTTTGATCGCACGCGCCGCCGCGTCCAATGCTTCGGCAGTTGCAAGTGGTGCGCGAGGGATAGCGACGCCTGCCGTGGCGCTCGTCGGGCGCGCGGCTTGATCCGGATACGAGGAGAACTTGACGATTGTGATGCCCGCTTTGGGATTCACTAGAATCGATTGGCCAAATCGTCCACCGGCCGCGAATGACTGGTCACCATCGTTCACCTGGTACCAATAGTCGTGGTACGAATACCCGGGATGCCCTGCGGCAAGATTACCCTGCGCGAATGCACCTGCATTGTCAGTGGGTTTCAAGGCAAGACGAATCGACGAAACCGGGACGAGCGTAGAAGCGCCCGCCGCTCCCTTGCGCATCAACTCGCCGAAGCGAGCCGCGTCGCGCAGCGTCGTGTTGAAGCCGCCGCTTGCCATTTCCGTACCCGTGCGATCCACGACAACGTCACCGTCATCTTCAGCAATCTTTTGCCATATCGAGCGCGATACCATTTCGCTCCACGATAAGCCGGTAATGCGCCGGAGCGCCCAGGCGAGCGCTTCCGGCGAGCCATTCTGGTAGTACCACATCGCACCCGCGGTCGCATTCGGCGTTGGGTGTGTCACTTTCAGAAAATCGTAGATGCTGTCCGGTGCATCGTTGCGCCGGGGAATGAATCCTACCGCGCCAAAGAGACCGAGATCCGGTGGCAGATCCGCCGGATAACTGACCGGTACCTCCATATCGAGGTTCTGCTGCACAGTGGCTTGACCAAAAGGGGTGTCCGCCAGTTCAGGTACGTACACGGACAGTTTCGCTTCCGGGTCGAGCTTCCCCTCCTCGATCAATTGCGCGGCAATCAGTCCCGTCACGGATTTGGTCATGGAGGCCCACGCGTGAGTCTGATGCGGCGTATAGGAGTTGAAATAGCCTTCGTAGACGATCCTTCCATCGTGAATGACGATGAAACCATCGGTATAGGTTCGCCGCAGATAATCGCTGAGGCTCAACGTCGTTCCATCCACGGTGAACTGCACTTTGTCAGCATCGAGCGTGGACGCCACCGGCAAAGGCATCGGCACACGCGCATGTTCGACATTGGCCGTCGGCATCATCATGCGCGTGTTGCGCAGTGCCCAGCCAAGGTTGGGAAAGCGCAGGGAGTTCGCCTTCGTTACCAGCTTGTCCGCCGGCGGAGGAAAACCTTGCATGACGCCAAGTTCAACGGGATCCGCGACGGGCGCAGCCATTTGCGCATGGGCCGCCGTTGGCAGCACTGTACCGATGAGCACGGCGGACACGGCAACGCGCAAGCGAATTGTCGAAGCCGCCGAAAGTTTGCTGATGTCCATGCGTTTTCTCCTGGTGAACGGTCTTGCAGGCTCATCGTTATCGTTGCCGCCTTCGCAGCGGCAACAAGGCTCGACGCAGCACGATACGATGTTTCTCAAAGCCATTAGAGCGACGGCCCGGCAACGCGGACGAAATTCTCCACCGTCTTGACGCCGTCGACCTGCTTCGCGGCATCTGCAGCCAACGCGACCTGCTCGTTATCGGTTACCGAGCCATTTAGCGTGACATGCCCGTCTCGAACCTTGACGAGAATGCGGGCCGGGTTGAGTCCACGGGTTCTTTCGAGCGCGGTAGCAACGCGATGGGCAAGTTTCCTGTCCGCAGCTTTCGACGCCTTCGTGGTGGCTACGGTAGAGGCGCTGGAGAACGACGTCCCTTCTGCCGGGGCAGGCGTGGACTGGGCCATTGCATGGCTGGCGAATGCGAGAAGCGCAGCGGCAAACAGGGTATGCCGGCTTAAGTGCGGGTTAGTCATGCCGTTCCTTCGGTCAATGTGAACAAATAGGGAATACAAGCGGAGAACAAGCGGGATACAAACGCTCATCAGCGCGCCGCGAATGCCTAAAAGCGGGTCATCAAGCCGACTGAAACGCCGGTCAATCCGTGGCCGCCAGGATTGAGGCCAAGCGCGGTGATGTTGGCAGGGTCATAGCGATAGGCACCCGAGAAGCCGTTGCGATCCACCTCGGCATAGAGCTCGGTCTGCTTGGAAAGGAAATATTCGGCGATCGCAAAACTCGTGATCTTGTGGCCGCTGGCAGACTGAACGTTGCCGAGGTCGCTGGCGATGTCGTCGATGAAAGCCGCCGTGACCTGGAATGACGGCGTGACCACCCACACCAGGCCGCCGCCCGGAATCTTGTCTCGGCGGCGGGGCGCGCTCGATGCCACGCCGGTGACCGTGAGGTCGGCATAGTTCAGGTAAAGGCGCGCCGGCCCGATCTGCAGCGTACCGCCTGTCTGGAACGTTTGCGCCCACTGCATCGTGGTGGCGCTCCAGGTCTTCTGATAGGACACGCCGCCAAGCGCGGGTCCCCATTGATACATGGCAGCGCCCGAGAAGTTCGTACCGGCGTGCGAGTCACCCGCCACGCCGCCTGGCGAATAGCTGGCGCCGAAGCGGAATCCGCCGACCTGCCCGAGATACTTGATGGTGTTGTTGAAGCGCGAATCGAGCGTGAAATAGTTCGCGCTGTACACCACGCCGGGTTCGATTGCGATGGACTGCCCTCGCCCGCCGGCAGGATCGATGAGAATGCCAAAGTCTTCGTTGGCGTTCAGTTGCCTGCCGAATGTCAGACGCCCGAAATCGCCGGTCAAACCAACAAATGCTGCTTGAGAGAACAGCGTACCTGAGGTCTTTAACGCGCCGCTGCCACTATTGAACGCGCTCTCGAGTTTGAAGATTGCCTTGAGACCGTCACCCAGGTCCTCTTTGCCGGTGAAGCCGAACTGGTTACCGGCAATGAGATTGTTGTTGAAGCCGACTACGCTACCGCCCTTGGCACCGTTCGTCCATCGGACGCCTCCGCCAATGTCGCCGTACAGCGTGACGCTCGATTGCGCATAGGCCGCACCGGAAAGCACGCTCATCAACGTCGCATACAAGACCTTCTTCATACGTCTCCTTGATTTTTCTATCTATATTTATATGGATAACTAATGAAACATAAAGCTACCGCATATCCCGAGATACGCGGCGAGGAACAGGCTTGCGGTTGCCGTCAGCCCGGTTCGACCAGGTTGAGGTCCGCCGGCGCTCGTGTCGTGCCGAGGGCCAGTCGGCGTTGCGAGCGCTGCGGGTCGAGGCAGAAAGCGCACAGCACACCGCATCCCAGCAGCACCACGCCGCTCGCGACGCTCGCCTCTTCGAACCCAACCGCAGTCGATCGGCCGGCGCCTTCGATCAGCAAACCGGTCACGATCGGCGCGGCGAGTCCGGCGAGTGACGAAAAACCGTTGCTTAGCGCGAGAACGCCGCCTCGCTGTGAATCGGGCGTCACTTCGCCGAGCATGGCCGGCCCAATCGAGTACGTCACGAGCGTCATGCCGCTGCCGAGCGTCAGCAAGACAAACCTGAGCATCGGCGGGAGACCCGGCCACGCCAGTGAGGCAAGCAGTGCCCCCGCCACGATGAGCGTTACCGTCAGGAAGCCGCCGCGCCCAACCCGCGACGGCATGCCGCGCGCCAACAGTCGCTGGGACAGCCAGGCCAGGCCCAGACTCAGCGGCGCGGTAATCGCCACGAACAACGCGAACATTCTGCCCGCCGTCTGCGGTGCGTAGCCCATCCCAAGCTGCAGCCAGGTCGGCGTCCAGGTGAGCGTCATCGCGAGAATCCAGTTGGCAGCGAAATGCCCTGCGAAAACGCCTAGGACCGTTCGGTCCGTCAGCAGCAGCGCGTACGGGACACGTGCGGTGTGGTCCGATCGCACCGGACTCGACAGTTTCCCTTCGGCGCCGAACACGAGCCAGGCGACGCACCAGAGGCCGCCAAGTGCGGACAGCACCAGAAAATTGGCTCGCCAACCCCAATGGGCGGTAATAGCCGGAATGCTCAGGCCAGCCACCAGCAAGCCGAGCGCGCTGCCCTGGTGAAGTACCGCGACAGGCAGGTTGCGCTTTGCGTCGGGAAACCACTTGTAGAGCGCATGCACGGCAACCGGCGATGCGGGCCCTTCGCCCGCACCGAGCAGGACGCGGCACGCGATCACGCTCCAGATCGAGCCAGCAACGAGCATCGGCAATTGCAACGCGGTCCATGCACCGGCCATCAGCAACAACAACCATTTTGTCGACGCGCGATTCGCCGCGAGACCGCCGAGCACGGCGGAGATCGAGAACAGCCAGTTGAGGCTGCCGCCGATCAGCCCGAACTGCGTGGGCGACAGATGAAGCTCACGCATCATCGGTACGGAAACGAGGCCGAGCACGACCTTGTCCAGAAAGTTCACGAGCATCATCAAGGCCAGCATGATCGCGATGGACCACGCCCGCCAGGGCCGATACCCGCTTTGTTCCGTTGCCATTCGGTTTGTCTCCATGATTGTCGGGACGTCTTTGCGTCCGTGGTATTGCGTTGCCTCAGCCGTCGTGTTCACCGAGCAGCGGGACGGTGTCGCCTGCGTCGGGCAGACCTGCGGAGAACTTCACGGGAAAGCGCACCGCCATTGATCCGTCGTGGGCGAACTCGTGGACCATGCCGCGTGCGCGCACGTGCGGATCGAGAAACAGCTCGTGTGCGTCAAGCAGCGGCGAAACCGGCAGATCGAAGCGCCCTAGCGTGTCGATCCAATCAGCAAGCGGGCGCGCCGAAAACATGTGCGCGAGCAGCCCGTTGACCTCGCGTTTGAATTGCTGCCTGCCGGCGCGCGACGCGAACCGATCGTCCATCAGTTGGGGGTAGTCGGCACCGAGCGCTTCGCGCAAGGTCAGCCAGAACTTGTTTTCCAGAATGCCCAGCGCGAGGTAGCGCCCGTCCCGGGTTTCGAAAATGTCGTTCTCGGGCATGACCGTCGGCGATGCCAGGGGATCGTCTACATAGTCGCGCGACGTCCACGCGGCAGGCGCGGTCCATGCCATCACGCAGTCGTGGATCGACACGTCGAGATGCTGGCCACGGCCGTTCTGGCGTGCGCTGAGAACCGCCACGGCCAGCGCGAGCGCGGCATGACTCGACGCGGCATAGTCCGCGAGGCGAACCCGTGGACGCGCGACGCGCTCGCTCACCTGAACCGGTATCGACCAGAATCCACCGAGCGCCAGATAGTTGAGATCGTGGCCGGGCAACGCCGAATACGGTCCTGTCTGCCCGAACCCGGATATCGAGCACATGACGATGCGCGGGTTCACCTCGGCGAGCGCGGCGTAGTCGAGTCCGAGCCGCTGCATAACGCCCGGCCGGAAGCCCTCCACAACCGCATCCGCGTCCCGTATCAGATCGAGAAACGTCGCCTTGCCCGCGGCACTCTTCAGATCGAGCGCGACAGAGCGCTTGCCGCGGTTGAGTTGCGCGAAAACCGTACCGCCGAGTTGCCGCGCCGGATCGCCCGTACCCGGCGGTTCAATCTTGACGACGTCCGCACCCAATTGCATCAGCAGTGAGGTGGCGTGCGGGCCGGGCAACAACTGGCTCAGATCGACAATCTTGACGCCATTCAGGCATGACCAGTCCGGTTTCATCTGCATCGTTTCCTTGCAAAAGGTGCGTCGAGGTTCGACGTACCGTGCTGGCTTGTCATGCCGCTGTTCCGGCAGGGTCGAGAATCACGCGGGCGATCGTATTGCGCTGGATTTCGCTCGTGCCGGTGAAGACACGAAACATGCGCAGTTTGCGGAAGGTCTGCTCGATCGGATGATGGCGCGTCACCCCGACGTTGCCGTGAATCTGCACGGCCTTGTCCGCGATTTCAAAGCAGCGTTCCGACACGAACAGCTTGCAGGCTGCCGCCTTCATGCGCAGATCGGCTCCTGCATCGGCGAGCGCGGCGGTCTGCGCGATCATGCTTTCGCATGCCCACAGCGCCGCGGCCATATCGGCGAGCATGTGCTGGATCGCCTGAAACCGCGCGATCGGACCACCGAACTGCCGGCGCGTGCGGGCGTAATCGAGCGATGCATCATAGGCCGCCGTGGCGAGGCCGAGCATCGTCGGACAGTGCAATAGGCGGTTGACGTTGATGCGCGACATGCCAAGCTTGAACCCGTTGCCCTCGCCGCCGAACACGTTCGCGCGCGGCACGCGAACGTCGACGAAGCGGATGTCCGCATCGATGTGTTGCCCCGACATCGGCACGTATTGCTGTTCCACCGTCACGCCTGGCAGGTCGAGATCGATGAGCACCGCCGTGATGGCGGGCGGCGTGGTGGTTGCATCCGTCACGCACATGACGATCGCAAAGTCGGCAAACGGTGCGCCGCTGATGTAATGCTTGACGCCATTGATCACCAGTTCGTCGCCGTCCACGACCGCTGTGGTGGAAATGCTCTGCGCATCCGAACCGGAGTGCGGTTCGGTCAGCGCGAAGCAGGTCGACTTCTCGCCGCGAATCACCGGTTCGAAATAGCGTGCGAGCTGATCCGCACTCGCATACTTGAGCATGTTGCCGACGCGCGGTGGACCACCCAGGTCGCCGAGCACATGCGGCGCGAGCGCGGAACCGGACGCGGCGAGGTCCGCCTTGAGCGCGCACTGTTCGAGAATCGACAGCCCCTTGCCGCCCAGCTGGACGGGCAGGCACGCCGCGTAGAAGCCGAGTGCGGCGGAGCGGCGCCACACGCGGCGCAGTGTCTCGCGCGGCCAGACGTCTTCGCTGCCGAGGCCAAGCTCCTGCTCCATCGGCCGCAGCTCCTCCGCGACGAAGCGGCGTATGCCCGCGCGGGTTTCGACAAACGCAGGGCTATTCAGGTAATCGAACATAAGCTTCCTCTTCAATTGACTCGGCGCGAGACGCCCTGCCAGTACTGCTCGCGAACCAGCTTGCGGGCGATCTTTCCGCTCGCGTTCTTGGGCAGATCGGCAACGAAATTCACGGTACGGGGGAGCTTGTAGTCAGCGAGCCGCGCGCGGCAATGGGTAATGATCTCTTCCGCAACCGTGTTGCGTCCGCTCTTCAGCACGACGACAGCCTTGACGCTTTCGCCCCACTTCTCATCGGGAACGCCGATCACGCACGCTTCCATGACATCGGGATGCTGATAAAGCGACGCCTCGACTTCGGTCGGATAGACGTTGAAACCGCCGGAAATGATCATGTCTTTCTGGCGGTCGACGAGGTAGATGTACCCTTCTTCGTCGACGCGCGCGAGATCGCCGGTCCGCAGCCAGCCGTCGACGAGCACTTCTCGCGTGAGTTCCGGTGCGCCCCAGTAGCCATGAAACACGTCGGCGCCGCGAATGACGATTTCGCCGAGTGCATCCCCGGTGACCTCGCGACCGTGTTCGTCAACGACGAGCACTTCTGTCTCGCCGGTGGGCCGGCCGCACGACGCGAGCCGCTCGGGGCGATGGAGAATCGCGTCGGCATGATCGGCGATGGAAAGACGCGTGACGCCCGAGGTCGATTCGCTCGCGCCGTATCCTTGCGACAGCACCGGACCGATACGCGTCCACGCTTCCTGGATACGCGCCGGCGCCATGGGCGCGGCACCGTAGCCGAGCATCGTCAGACTCTCCAGATTGGCTGTATCGAGTGCGGGATCATTGAGAAGCATGTTGATCATCGCGGGCACCATGAACACGTGCGTGATCTTCAGCCGCTCGACTTCCCGCAGAAAGTGCGCAGGCTCGAACGTGTCGAACAGGACAAGCGTGGCGCCCGAATACAGGTACGGCTGCATCAACATGCCGGACGCATGGGTGACCGGACCGATCAATGCGAGCCGGTCGCCGGGTTTCGCCGGACAATCCATGCCCAGCAGAATCTTGCGCAGCGACGCGAGGCGGTTGCCGTAGGTTTGCATGGCGGCCTTGATCTTGCCGGTCGAGCCGGAGGAGAAATGCAGCACGGCGAGATCGTCTGAAGACAACGCGACATCGGGCAGATGCGGGCTGGCGCTCGAAATCAGTGTTTCGTAATCGGCGTATCCGGTCGCGGGCGTGCCGAGCGAAATAAACGACTCGACCGAACCGAACCCGGGCGACGCACGGTCGTAAGCCGTAAATCCCTCGCCTGCGATCATGACGCGCGGCGCGCAATTCTCGACGACATCAGCCGCTTCGTGCGCTGTGAAGCGCGGATTCAGCGCGGCCTTGACGAGCCCAGCCCTGTACAGCGCACATTCGATTTCCACCAGCTCCGTGCAGTTGCGGGCCTGAACCGCAACCCGGTCGCCTTTCGCAAGGCCGAGCGCCAGGAGCGCATTCGCCAGCAAGGTCGAGCGTTCGTCGAGTTGACGGTACGTCAGCTCGCGGTCGCGATGAATGACCGCAACGTTGTCGCCCCAGTAACGCGCGGCGCGGCGCAGAAAGTAAGCAAAGCCCAATCGGTGTCTCCTTTATCAAAGCTGGCGTTAGTCTGTAAGATGCAAGCCATCACCACAATGCGGCATTGGCTATAAAGCCATAGCCAACAGGAATGCCCATGGAGACCCGGGATCTGGATTACCTGCTTGCGGTAGAGGAGCACGGCGGCATTGGCAAGGCCGCGGAGGCGCTGGGCATGAGCCAGCCCGCGCTGACGAAAGCCATCCAGCGCGTCGAGGCGCAGACCGGCCTCGCGTTGTTCCAGCGCACGGCGAATGGGGTCGCGCCCACTCAGGCAGGTTCGCTGTTCCTCGCGCGTGCACGACGGATTGCACTGGAATACGAGGACGCGCTAAAGGAAATGCACGCGATCCGCAGCGGCGAACAGGGCGTGTTGAGTCTTGGCTATTCTCCGACCGTGCCGGCTGCGCTCGTTTTGGGCGCCTGCCGCCAGTTACTGAAGGAGCGCCCTGCTGCGCGCCTGCGACTGCGGCGTCGGCTGGCGCGCGATCTCGTCGATTTACTCGTAGCCGGTGAGCTCGACCTGATCCTGGCGCCCGAGCCGACCCCGGATGCGAACGGACTGTCGTTTGTCGAACTCTTTCGCGACAGCCTGTCCGTGCTCGCCGATGAGTCGCATCCGCTGCACCGGAAGCGCAATCTGCGGCTGGCCGACCTGGCGGATCAGGAATGGCTGCTACCGGGGCCGACCATCCCCCTTCGTCAGCAAGTGGACGCGGCCTTCGCGAGGCTTGGTCTCGACCTGCCAAAGCTACGGGTTGAAACCGACTTCGGCAGCACCTCGCTGCTGCATCTGCTGCGCGGCAGCGCGATGCTCTGCGTCGCGGGCACGGAATCGTTTGACGCGCTCGAGGGACTGCGCGCGCTCAACCTCGACACCAACGAGCTCGACTTGCGCCGGCACATCGGCGTGGTGTTTCGAAAGGAGGCTTACCTGTCTCCGCTTGCACAGCGCGCGATGGCGCTGCTACAGGAGTGGACGAGCTGAATGAAGGCGCGAGGATCGCCCTCAATGCCCGTTGCAGAAAACAGCGGTGAGAAGAAACGGAATCACTTCATGAACCACAGCATTGCTGCCGGCCCGGTGTACGCTCGCCGCAACCGATTCGGTGGAGCCGGTCACCACCACACCGTACGTTGAAGACTTAACCGGCTCGCCGCTGCCTTGTATGAAGAGGGGATCGTTTTGCTCATATCCGAAGACGCTATACACGTGAAAGCCGAATGCCGTCAGGTTGCTGCCGCGAGTGGGTCGAAACGCGTTGACTGAATTAGCTTCAATGCGCATTGGCTTTGAATCGATCGACTGCTGGTCCAGAAGCGGAGCGATGAAATCATGCGGGCTCGATTGGCAGTCAAGTTGGGCGTCGAGCGGATAGGCATTGCACACGGTTGGCAGGAGTCCCACGCCCAGCGACGTAAGCGAAGTCAGCATGCGGAGAACGGACAGTTTCATCGTCATAGCGCGATCGTTCTGCTGGATTGCGCGACGCGCTCGAAGAGTTTCGGCAGCAGATCGTTGAGCCCCCAGAATCGAACGGCTGGCCCGGTAAGTCTGTACGGTGACGCTCAAATCAGTCAAAGCGGGCCGGCGGCAGCGGCGTCCAGCACAGGCCAGACCGGCGCCCCTCTCCCTGCTATGCTTCTCACGAAGTCTGCCCGCCACGCCGAGCCACGTCCCGACGCGCAGGGCTGTCACCTTCCGGCGCGCCAAACGCCCTACACCCATGACCAGCGCCTCACATTTCGACCTGCAATCGCTACGCCTTTTCGTCGTCGTAGCAGAACTCGGCAGCCTGACAAAGGCGGCTGAACGCACCTGCATGACCTTGTCGGCGGTCAGCAAGCGCATGGCGGACCTGGAACGCAGCATCGATTGCACGCTGATGCTCCGGCAGCCGCGCGGCATCGAGCTGACTGCCGCCGGCAAGGGGCTGCTCGCGCATGCGAGGCAAGTCGCCGATCGGGTGAACCGCATGGCCAACGAGATGAGCGACTACGCCACCGGCGTGCGCGGACACGTGCGGGTCTGGGCCAACACGTCATCGGTCATCCAGTTCTTGCCGCACGATGTGCAGGCTTTTCTCTCCGACAACCCCGGCGTGAAGATCTCGCTTGAGGAGCAGTTGAGCAACGACATCGTCGCGGCGATCCGCAGCGGCACCGCCGACATCGGCATCTTCGCGGACAACGTGCTGGCGCCTGGTATCGAGAAGGCCGAGTATCGAAAGGACAAGCTCGTGCTGCTGGTGCCGAACGGCCATCCCCTCGCGTCCCTCGAAGAAGTCGCCTTCGTCGATACGCTCGACTTCGAGTACGTCGGCCTGAACGAAGGCAGTTCACTGCTCGCGCGGCTGCTCGATGCCGCATTCAGCACGGACCGGGCGCTCAAGCTGCGAATCCAGGTGCACAGCTTCGACGGCATCTGCCGGATGATCGAGCACGGGCTCGGCATTGGCGTACTACCCGAGGGCGCCGTACGCTCCGAAATTCTCGCGGCCGGCCTACGCGCCGTGAAACTCACCGACGCGTGGGCGCATCGCACCTTGTGGATCGGCACGCTCTCGCGCGAAACCTTGGCGCCTGAAGCGCTGCGCCTTTTCGACTTCATGTCCGGACGCAAAGACGGTTAAGCTCGCCGACCCTTTCCAGAATGGAAAGGGTCGTTGAGAATCCATTGATTTTCAGCACGCGCGGGTTGTCGCAAAGTAGGCGTCAAGAGAACGACGTTTGCAAGGAGACAACCATGACGAAGCCGCTGGAAGGCGTTCGCGTGCTCGAAATGGGCCAGCTCATCGCCGGCCCCTTCGCTGGAAAAATGCTCGCCGAGTTCGGCGCGCATGTCATCAAGATCGAACCACCCGGCACGGGCGACCCGCTGCGCAAATGGCGCCTGCTGCATGAAGGCACCTCCGTCTGGTGGGCGGCGCAATCGCGCAACAAGGAATCCGTCACGCTCGATCTTCGTTCGCCCGAAGGCCAGGACGTCGCTCGCCAACTGGTCGCGCAGAGCGACGTTCTGATCGAAAACTTCCGTCCGGGCACACTCGAAGGATGGGGCCTCAGTTGGGACGAACTGCATGCCATCAATCCTGGCCTCGTGATGCTGCGCGTGTCCGGCTATGGGCAGACCGGCCCCTACCGCGATCGCCCTGGCTTCGGCGTCATCGGCGAAGCGATGGGCGGCTTGCGGCATCTGAGCGGCGAAGCCGGCCGCACGCCGGTGCGCGTGGGCATTTCCATCGGCGATTCCCTCTCGGCGTTGCATGGCGTAATCGGCATCCTGCTCGCGTTGCGCCATCGCGACCAGAACGGCGGTACGGGCCAGATGATCGACGTCGCGCTCTACGAGTCGGTTTTCAACATGATGGAAAGCCTGCTGCCCGAGTACTCGGCGTTCGGCACCGTGCGTCAGCCGGCGGGCAGCAGCCTGCCGGGGATCGCGCCGTCGAACGCGTATCGCTGCAGCGACGGCAAATATGCGCTGATCGCGGGTAATGGCGACAGCATCTTCCGGCGCCTGATGGAGCTGATCGGCCGTCAGGACCTTGCCGACGATCCCGCACTCGCTCAAAACGATGGCCGCGTAAAGAACGTCGAGCGGCTGGATGCCGCGATCGCCGACTGGACCCACCACCGTACGCTCGACGACGTGCTCGCGGCGCTCAATGAAGCCCGCATTCCCGCCGGAAAAATCTATGACGTCGCCGACATTGCGAGCGATCCGCATTACCACGCACGCGACATGATTCTCGACGCCCAGCTCCCCGATGGCACGCCGGTGCAGGTGCCCGGCATCGTCCCCAAGCTGAGCGCGACACCGGGCGCGGTGAACACCCGCGCGCCCACGCTCGGCCAGCACACCGACGAGGTGCTGGAAAACCTCGGCATCGACAGCACGACCCGCGACGCCTGGCGCGCCCGCGGCATCATCTGACAAGGAGCACAGCATGAGCGGCAAGCGTCTGTATATCCAGGAAGTCGCCACACGCGACGGCTTCCAGAACGAGGCGAGGTTCGTCGACACCGACGCCAAGATCGAACTGATCAATCGTCTGAGTGCGTGCGGCTACGCCAAGATCGAAGTGACCTCGTTCACCTCGCCGAAGGCGATTCCCGCCTTGCGCGACGCCGAGGCCGTGATGCAGCGGATCGCGCGACGTGACGGCGTGGTCTATACCGTCCTCATTCCGAACCTGCGCGGCGCCGAGCGTGCACTCTCGTGCGGTGTCGATGAAGTCAATCTCGTGATGTCGGTGAGTGAGAGCCACAACAGCACAAATTTGCGCATGACCCGCGAGCAGTCGTTCGCCCAGTTGCGCGACGTGATCGGCGAGGTCAGGCAAACGAAGGTGGCGATCAACGTATCGCTGTCCACCGCGATGGGTTGCCCGATGGAAGGCGATATCGACCAGGCTGAAGTACTGGACTGGATGCAGCGCTTCGCCGATCTCGGCGTGCATGGCGTGACGTTGTGCGACACCACGGGCATGGCTTACCCATCGCAGGTTGGCGCGCTGTGCGCCGCCGCGCGCGAGCGCTTCGCCGCGCTCGAACTCACGCTGCATTTTCATAACACGCGCGGCATGGCGCTCGCCAACACGCTCGCCGCGCTCGAAACCGGCATCGACCGTTTCGATGCGTCGCTCGGTGGTCTCGGTGGATGTCCCTACGCGCCAGGTGCGACAGGCAACGTCTGCACCGAGGAACTGGTGCACATGCTCGAACTCGACGGCTACGACACCGGCGTGGATCTCGCTGCCGTGCTATCCGCCTCCGCCCTGCTTCCTGGACTGATCGGCCACGACGTGCCGAGCCAGTTGCTCAAGGCCGGACGGCGCCTCGACCTGCATTCGAAGCCTTGCATCGCGGCTGACGGCCTGCCGAAACAACGCGCATTTTCATCAGGAGCATGACATGGCACTCATCGACCACCTTGATCACCTCGTCCTCACCTGCGTCGACTTTGCTGCAACGAAGCGGTTCTACACCGAGGTCATGCAGATGCAACTCGAGACGTTTGGCGAAGGACGTATTGCCTTTCGCTTCGGCAATCAGAAGATCAACGTCCACGTGCGTGGCGCCGAATTCGAGCCGAAGGCCCATGTTCCTGTTCCGGGCGCGCTCGATCTGTGCTTCATCGCCACCGTGCCGCTCGACGAGGTGATCGCGCATCTGGCGCGCTGCGAATGGCCGATTGTCGAAGGGCCGGTAGCGCGAACCGGTGCCACGCAGAAGATTCGGTCCGTCTATGTGCGAGATCCCGATCTGAATCTGATCGAGATATCCGAGCTGATCGGGTGATGTGATGACGCCCCGCTATTCACGAACCGGCAATTTTCACATGCCCTTCAGCGAACCGATCAGCGTGGCTTTGCGGCCCACGCTGCCCACGGGGGTTCAATGAACATCGTCCTGCTCGACAGCGGCACCTTGCCCACACCGCTCACCGCGCCGGCCTGGGCGAGCGAATGGTCCGTTCGCCCGGCCACGCGCGCCGTCGACGTGGTCCATGCACTCGAAGATGCGACCATTGCAATCACGAACAAAGTGCCCATCCGTGCGGCCGATCTGGAACGTCTGCCAAGACTGCGCTTTATCTGCATCGCAGCGACGGGTTTCGATTGCATTGATATCGACGCCTGCCGCGAATTCGGCGTGATTGTGTCCAACGTGCCGGGCTATTCGGCACAGAGCGTCTCCGAGTGGGCGCTCGCGTCGATCTTCGCGTTGCGGCGCAATCTGTTCGCTTATCGTGAAGCCGCCCGCATCGCCTGGCCGGGGTCAGCGCATTTCTGCGTGCACGGTGCGCCGATCCTCGACATCGCCGGTTCGACGCTCGGCATTGTCGGGCGCGGCGCAATCGGGAATGCGCTCGCACGGTTGGCTCACGCGGTCGGCATGAATGTGATGTTCGCGGAGCATCGCGGACAGCCGACGGTTCGCGAAGGCTTCACGCCATTTGACGACGTGGTGCGATCCGCCGATGTGCTCTCGCTCCACTGCCCGCTGACGGAGGCGACGCGCAACCTCATCGACGCACCCACGCTTTGCGCCATGAAACGTGGCGCACTGCTCGTGAACAGCGCCCGCGGAGGTCTTGTCGATTCGGCGTCGCTTGTCGAGGCGCTCATGAGCGGCCACCTGGGCGGCGCCGCGCTCGACGTACTCCCGCAGGAACCACCCGGTGCGCGTGAGCCCCTGCTCACGTGCACACATCCCAACCTTATCGTCACGCCGCACATCAGTTGGGCGGCGACGAACGCCGCGAACCGGCTCAATGCCGGCATCGAAGCAAACCTCGCCGCGTTCCATCAGGGCGCGCCGATCAACGTGGTGAACGGCGCATAAGCCGACCTGCGACCAAAGACACGGAGACAAGATGAACACCAGCAATCTGGACGTGGGTGGAAGTGCGTCCGCCCATTCGCGCATTTCCTCATCCGAACCGGGCGCTGCCGACGACGCACACGCCGTTCACGCTAAAGCCACCACGTTGGGCGGCTGGATGGATAACATGCCCGCAGGGTCGCTACACCGATTTGTGGTGTGGGTGATCGGCATAGGCTTGTTCTTCGACATGTTCGAAATTTTCCTTGTCGGCTCGATCGGCACGGCTTTGCAGGGGGAGTACGGTATCGATCGACACAGCACGGACTTTAAGCTGCTGCTGGCGTCGGCCTTTATCGGCATGTTCTTTGGCTCATTTTTTCTGGGCAGCATGGCCGACCGGATCGGCCGGCGCAAGGCCTTCTTATTCAATCTGATCTGGTACAGCGGCTTCTCACTGGTCGGCGCATTCTCGGTCAACGCTGAGATGCTCGTGGTTTGCCGCTTCCTCACCGGTATTGGCGTAGGTGCGATCTATCCCGTCGCCGATAGCTTCCTGTCAGAGATCCTGCCCAAGGAACGTCGCGGGCGAATGGCCGCATGGGCCTACACCACGTCGTATGTCGCCGTACCACTGGTTGGATTTCTGGCGCTCTGGCTCAACCCTCTGCACTTTGGCGCCGCGGCCGGCTGGCGCGTTATTCTGGTTATCGGCAGCCTGGGTGCAGTACTGGTTCTGCTTGTGCAACACAAGTTGCCCGAAAGCCCGCGTTGGCTACTGGCGCAAGGTCGCGTCGAGGAGGCTCACGCCATGCTGCGGCGCTTCGCCGCCAGTGCCGGGGTTACGGTGTCAGTAATCACGCCTGAAGCGACCGTCAAGCGGAATCCGATGACGTTAGGCGAGCGCGTTGCCTTGTTGCGCCGGCCGCCCTACAACAAACGCTACCTGATGTTGACCATCTTCCATCTGCTTCAGGGATTTGGCTACTACGGTTTTGGCACACTGGCCAGCACGGTGGTGAAAAGCCGTGGCTTTGACGTCACTGACGGAACGCTGTTTATCGCGCTGTCGTTCCTCGGCTATCCCGTCGGATCTTTGCTTTCGATTCCGCTACTCAACTGGATAGAACGCCGTACGCTGGTTATCGGCGCCATCCTGTCCATGGCAGTTTTTGGCTTGGGTTTTGCCTATTCCAACAACTCGGCGCTGATCGTTCTCTTTGGCGTTCTGACAACCTGTGCATCGAACGTATTCAGCAATGCGTATCATGTCTACCAGTCTGAGATCTTTCCAGCCAGCGTGCGCTCAACTGCCATCGGCAGTACTTATTCGTTGTCCCGCATCGTTAGTGGCATGCTGCCGTTCATCTTGCTCCCCGTACTGAACCAGCAAGGAGCAGGCGCCATGTTCGGCATCATCGCGGCTGCGCTGCTGGTCGTGGCTATCACGCTGCGGATTCTCGGCCCTCGCACTACACGGCGAAGCCAGGATGAGATCAATCCAGGTTAAGCCGTTTCTCGTCTTTTTCTGGTGCTCGGTGTGTACTGCTCTATTTCGAAAGGCGGCGCGCGCTGATCAGTCTCATCGGCAACGGTATTGCGACTATCGTGGTGGCGATGCGCGGCACGCCCTATCCGGTAATCGTCGTACCGGAATCGGAGAGCCGCGCGCATCGACCAAGTGCCGACGTCAGGAAAGGTGATGCACTTCCTGCAGGCCATAAACCGGCGTCGCAATACCCTCCATGCGCGCCTTCAGTTGCAGCGACAAATACTGGGAGTAGTGGCGTGACTGGTGCAGGTTACCTCCATGGAACCACAAGGCCGGCTGCTGCGTCGGCTTCCACATGTTCCGTTGCTCGCCTTCCCAGGGGCCCGGGTCCTTCGTCGTATTCGATCCCAGCCCCCACACCTTGCCGACTTTATCCGCCACTTCACGCGAGATGAGATCGGCGGCCCAGCCGTTCATCGAACCGTAGCCGGTTGCATAGACGACGAGATCCGCCTCAAGCTCGGTGCCGTCGCTTAGCAAGACGGAATGCTCTTTGAGTTCGACCACATCAACGCCGCTCTTCAGCTTGATCTTGCCGTCCGCGACAAGGTCAGCGGCGCCCACATCAATGTAGTAACCCGACCCGCGCCGCAGATATTTCATGAAGAGCCCTGAGTCGTCATCCCCAAAGTCGAGCATGAAGCCCCGCTTTTCCAGACGGTCGTAAAACGCCGCGTCGCGCTCCCTGATCGCGTCGAAGACAGGCTTCTGAAACGTGTGCAGGATCTTGTACGGGATCGACGCAAACGTCAGGTCCGCTTTGGACGTCGTCATGCCTGACGCCACCGCGCGCTCGGAATACAGATCGCCGAGCGCGAGTTCCATCAGCGAATCCGACTTGACGATATGCGTGGACGAACGCTGAACCATCGTGACGTCGACGCCCGCCTCCCACAACGCTGCGCAGATATCATGCGCCGAATTGTTCGCGCCGATCACCACCACCTTCTTGCCCTTATACGCGTCGGGTCCCGGATGTTTCGACGAATGATGCTGCTCGCCCTTGAACACATCCATGCCTTTAAATGACGGGGTATTCGGCTTACCCGACATGCCCGTAGCCAGCACAAGCTGCTTTGGCCGCAGCGTCAACGTCTCGCCGTCATGCTCAACTTCGACCACCCATTCAGCCTTCGCCTCGTCGTATTTCGCAGATTTGCAAATCGTCGAACCCCAGTAGTTCAACTCCATGACTTTCGTATACATCTCAAGCCAGTCACCGATCTTGTCCTTGGGCGTGAAAACCGGCCAGTTATCCGGGAACGGCAAATAGGGCATATGGTCGTACCAGACCGGATCGTGCAGACACAGTGACTTGTAGCGGTTGCGCCACTGATCGCCAGGACGGGGATTCTTATCGACGATGATCGTCGGCACACCCAGTTGGCGCAGACGCGCGCCCAGCGCAATCCCACCCTGCCCTCCGCCCACAATCAAACAGTAGGGCTGTTCCGCACGACCCAGCGCTTCTGCTTCGGCTTCGCGACGCTCCTTCCAGCTCGTTCGATCCATGCGTGCGCCATGTTCCGCGCCCATCGGGCGCCGGTTGCCTTTGGGCTCCTCATGGCCCTTCAATTCACCCATGGTGGTCAGCAGCGTCCAGATCAGGCCATCCTTCACGCGGATAAAGCCGCTGCCTCGGGCGACGTCCGTTTCGAACGTGATCCACGCCTGTGCCAGGCCGTCGGATTCGGTCGGCACTTCATTTTCGGCAACCCTCAGCCTGGTCGGCTTGACGGCGTCGAGTTGTGCGTCGAGCATGGCGCGGATTTGATCCCGACCCTCCATGGTTTTGATGTTCCAGGTGAAAGCAACCAGATCGCGCCAGTAGCACTCCGGTTGAAACAACGCCACGGCCGCCGCCGTATCACCGCGTTTTAGCGCTGACTCCATGGACTCCAGAACATGGGTAATAGTCTGGCTTGCATTATTTTCAGGCATGGTTGCTCCTCCATTCGATACGGATTAATGAAACGTCGAAGTAATGCGCGGGTTCTTTGCCCGCTGGATAACCGTGGACCGCTATCGCCGGTGAGGCGGGACAATGCCGAACTTCGCGATCCGTCTGTAAAGCGTCGCGCGCGAGATGCCTAAGGTTTTGGCTGTCTCGTCCGGATGCCATTTCGCATCCGTCAGGGCGGCGACGATGCGATCACGCTCAAGGGCGTCGATATCGGTGAGTGTGGGTTGCGCCTGCGGGACGGGATCCCTGGGCTTCGGCGCCGCTTGCCGTTGCGCGCGAATAACGGGTGGACGAACGCGCGCATAAAGCGGCGAGCCGCTGCCCACCAATTTCATCGAGACCATGTCGCGCCCGGGCCTGACATCCAGCAGACGTTCGGCGCGAACTTCGAATAGCTCGGAGACAGGCCGCGGCAGCCGGTCAAGACCCGGCACGCACTCTTTGGCCCGGCGATTCGCCGCGACCGCATTGCCGCGTGCGTCGAAGGCGATCAGAATTTCCGGCTGGGCTTCCACGTAGTGGCGATTCCGGTGCGCCAGCACAACCCAGCAACGCGTGGTCGCGTTCAGAAAGAAACTGTCCTCGATCAACAGCGCGCTATGGCGCACGATATGGTTGATCAGACGCTGGCTTTCGCGTTCATCTGGCGAGCGGATCGCCGAGGCATCCAGTACGCCGATCAACTCGCCTTCCAGCCCGAAGATGGGCGAGGCGCTGCAGGTCAAGGTGGTAAAGGCTGCACGAAAATGATCGGTCTTGTGAACCGTGATCGGTTGGGAGTCGAGCAGCACGGCCGCGACGCCGCAGGTTCCCTCTTCCTGCTCCGACCAGCAGGAGCCTGAATAGAGCCCCGCTCGCTTGAAGTCGTGGCGCCGATCCCGGTCAACGCGATAATCGATGGTCACGCCCTGCGCGTCGGTGAGCATGACGCAGTAGTCCGCTTCGCGCACCGTTTCATGCAGACGCGACAGACACTCTCCTGACGCCCGCAGAACCGATTCCTCCCGGTGTTGTACATCGCGTAATTCCGGCGTGGTCAGAATGCGCGGACCCGTTGTCAGGCCAGGATCGAGGTGATATTGCTCGAGCGAGCGCCAATACGATGAAACCAGCCGCGTGGCGTCACCGCCGCGTTCAGGCATCCGGCCTTCAATCAACCTGCGGATCCGGTCGATGTGTCTCACTTGCGGAACATAGGGCATGCATGTCTCCGGTCAGCTCGGCGCGTGTCGCTATGTAGCGCGCTCAGGATGACTTTTAGCATGCAGGTTCCAGAGAAGCACATTGCAGTGCAGCATCGGACCGGATGAGACGTTTGTCTCAGTCTTTTTTCGTTGTGGGGACTGATTGTGACTTGATTTCAGGAGTAGCGAAAACGTGGATACGGCCGCGTGTCGCGAACGGCGAGTTCGACCTCCCGAATCGGGCGGTTTGCGGCTGGCGCGCGGTTGACACATGCCTGGCCGCGCGTGCACTGCAAGCTCCAGTTCGGGGGGCGAGCCTCAGACCGGATTCAACGCGGGCCGCCCATCCAGCACAGCGGCGACATTGTCTAGCGCCGTAAAGCCCATCTGGTCGCGGGTCTCGATCGTGGCGCTGGCCATATGGGGCGTCAGGAACACGTTGTCGAGCGCTGCGAAGCGCTTGTCCACATTGGGCTCGTTGCGGTACACGTCCAGACCCGCACCGAACAGATGACCCGAAGTCAGGGCTTCATAGAGCGCGTCTTCGTCCACCAGGCCGCCGCGCGCCGCGTTGACAAAAACCGAGCCCGCGGGCAAGCGTCCAAACTCATTTTTCCCCATCAGCGGAACGCCCCCTCCCGGCACGTGCAGCGTGAGCACCTGACAATGCGGCAGCATGTCGTCGAGGCTGGCGTAAAACGTTGCGCCATTCTCCAGCGACGGCACCGCAGGGCGGATGTCCGTGTAGATCACGCGCATGCCGAAAGCCTGCGCACGCTTCGCGACCGCCCGGCCGATACGCCCGAATCCGACGATGCCAAGCGTCTTGCCATTCACTCGCGTGCCCAGCATCTCGGTCATGCCGAACGACTTCCCCCATCCATTGCGCATGATTCGTTCGTACTCCGACGCGCGCCGGCAGGCCGCCAGAACAAGCAGCATGGCGAAATCGGCCGTGCATTCGGTCAATGCATCGGGTGCGTTCGTGACGACGATTCCTCTTTCGCGGGCAGCCGCCACGTCCATGTGATCGACGCCCGCGCTCGCGTTCGCAATGATCTTGACCGTCGAGGGCAGCGCGGCAATGTGCTCCGCCTGCAAACCCGACTTCTTCCCGATCAATACCGCCGGCACATCGTGCTTCGTGCAGAAGTCGACGACAGACCAGGAGTCCATATCGGACTCGGTCACGAAGGCATGGAATTCGGCCTCGGCGCGACTCGCCACGGCTGTGGGGACTTTTCGCGCAATCAACAGCCTGGTGCGTTTATCTTCCGACATGATTTTTCCTTTGATGGGCAGACGTCGAGAGACTACGAAACCGCAGACCGGACCGTCAATGTTGATTGGATGAATCAACTCCTGGGTAATGATTCACCCCTTATTCTTCGCGGCGCCTGCGCGTTGTGCCTCGTTTCGTTCCGCGACCCTCCTCCCTCTCGCTGCCGGCAATCGCGCGCATCAGGAAAACCCTGGTGTGATCCCCACCGGCAAAGCCCCCAGATGTTGATTCAATGAATCAAGATTGCTCACCGCATTGCGCGAATGCAACTCTCCTTCCTGTGTTCAATTGAATTGTCGAGGGGAAGTGAAATGCCTGCATCGAAAAAGTTCGCAGCCGTTACGGGCGCCGGCTCCGGCATCGGCCGCAGCACCGCCGTGGCACTCGCCAACGCTGGATTCGCCGTTGCGCTGATCGGGCGCAGAGCCGAGCCGTTGCTGGAAACGAAAGAGGCAATCGGCATGGCCGGCGGAGAAGCGCAGATATTCCAGGCCAACGTTGCCGACGCCGCTTCGGTCGAGCACGCGTTTTCGCTGATCGCCGAGACATTCGGCCGGCTCGACGTGCTCTTCAATAACGCGGGCCGCAACGCGGGGGCCGTCCCCCTGGAAGACTACGAGGTCGATTTCTGGAACGATGTCGTGGCCACCAATCTGACCGGCGTCTTTCTGTGCGCACGGGCTGCTTATCGCCTGATGAAAGCACAGTCCCCTCAAGGCGGACGAATCATCAACAACGGATCGATCTCAGCCCACTCGCCGCGGCCGAACACTATCGCTTATACGGCAACGAAACATGCCGTCACCGGCATCACCAAATCGATCGCGCTGGACGGACGCGCATTCAATATCGCCTGCAGCCAGATCGATATCGGCAATGCGGCCACATCACTCACGGAACGCATGAACCGCGGCGTACTGCAAGCGGATGGACGCTTGGCGCCCGAAGCACGAATGGATGTGACGCACGTGGCGAATGCGGTCGTGCACATGGCCAGTCTTCCGCTCGAGGCCAACGTTCTCAACATGACCATTATGGCGACCGCGATGCCGTTCGTCGGCCGCGGATAAATCACCTTTGCGCCAACTATAAAAAAGACAACTGGCGCATGTTCTGGAGACACCGATGAAAGCCGTAGAGGAACACACATTGCCGGCTCGAAACCCGGTTTACGCGGATACCACGAAACGCTCCAGGGTGCGGTACGTCGTGCTCTCGATGTTGCTCGCGGCAACCATCCTCAACTATGTCGACCGGTCAGCGCTGGGCATCGTGGCGCCGGGCCTCTCGAAGGGCCTTGCGCTCAACAAGATGGAGATGGGCGAACTGTTTGCGGGATTTGGGCTGGCCTATTCCATTGCGCTCGTGCCCGGCGGCGTGCTGACCGACATTCTCGGCTCGCGCCTCGCCTATGGACTGTCCCTCCTCGGCTGGTCATTCGCCACGTTGACGCAGGGTTTCGCGAGCGGCTATCACATGTTGCTCGGATCGCGGCTCGCCATCGGCGCCATGGAGGCGCCGGCGTTTCCTTCAAACGCGCGCGCGGTGACATTGTGGTTTCCGGCCCGGGAACGTGGCTTCGCGACCAGCGTATATGTCATGGGCCAATACATCGGGACGCCCTTGTTCACCGGCTTGTTGCTGTGGATCTCCGCTGCGTACGGTTGGCGTTCGGTCTTTTTCGTGACGGGAGGCGTCGGTATTCTGTTCAGTCTTCTGTGGTACGGGGTCTATCGCGATCCGCATCGGCACGCGGGCGTGAATGCAGCCGAGTTGCAATACATCAATGAAGGCGCAACGGCGGCACGCAAGCCCCGCGAAAAGTTCGATTGGCGTATGGCGCTCAAGCTGCTCGGCTACCGACAGATCATCGCCATCTGCCTGGGCAAGTTCTGCAACAACACCCTGCTGGTCTTCTTCACCACGTGGTTCATGACCTATCTGATCGAAGCGCGTCACATGTCGATGATCAACGTCGGGATCTTCCAGGCACTTCCTTTTATCGGCGCGACGGTCGGCATTCTCCTTGCTGGTTTCCTCTCGGACTTTTTCATCCGGCGCGGGGTGTCGATTTCCACTGCGCGCAAGACGCCGCTCATTATCGGCACGCTGCTCGGCGCGTCGATCATGCTCGTCAATTTCGTCGAGTCGAACGCGGGGGTGATCGCCATCCTGACGATCGCGTTCTTCGCGCAGGGAATCGGCTCGATGTCGTGGGCCGCCGTCTCCGAAATCGCGCCTCGACAATACGTGGGACTGACCAGCAGTATCACCAGCCTCGCGGCCAACATCGCGGCCGTCACCACACCGCTCATGATCGGCTACATCACCCATCACACCGGCCACTTCTATTGGGCGCTCAACCTGATGGGCGCGATATGCCTGCTCGGCGCGCTCTCTTACTCCGTGCTGCTGGGGAAGCTTTCCCGCATAGAACTGTGACGCGTTCAACTACCTGGTGAAATCGAATGATTGAATTCAAGTGGGATCATCTGCAACTGTGCTCGGCGGACGCCGAAGCCACCGCCGCATGGTTTGCGCGCTGCCTGAGCGCCGAGATCGTGCGCCGCCCGGGGCGAGTGGATTTGCGCATCGGCGGCATCAACCTGTTCATCACATCGCTGCCGAGCGCCCAAACCGCCCGGCCTCCACATGGCGAGCAAAAGCAGGGCATCGATCATTTCGGCGTGGTTGTGGACGATCTCGATGCCGCGTTCGAGCATCTGCTGCGCTGCAACGCGGAAATCGTCGAGCCGGTCAAGCAGATTCGCCCCGGCGTCAGAGCCTGCTTCGTGCGATCGCCAGGCGACATTCTGGTTGAGATCCTGGAGCGGCGACCCGCCGAGATGACTTTTACCTGAGAAAACGTCAATATGGACGTTGGATCGGTCGCACCCTGCTGCAAGGCGCGATCGCATCGCAACGCCCCTGCTGCCCCGTGCCGCTGCATGACCTTGCCTGCCATCCCATGCGAAACTGGATCACGCTGACTGAAGCGGCCCGACAACTCGGCGTGCAAGCGCAAACTATCTATGCGTACGTAAGCCGAGGCACCATCGCGGTCATGCCGGATCCACATGATCCGCGCAAGAGCCTCTATCGTGCGGAGGACGTCGCCGGTCTGTGCCGCAAAAAGCAGGTGGGACGCAAGCGCGAAGCGCTCGCCGCCGGGACCATATTCGGTGCGGAGCCCTGCATTTACAGCAGCATCACCACCTTTTCAAAAGGGCGCCCGTATTACCGGGGGCGGGATAGCATCCGGCTTTCGGACACGGCGACACTTGAGGACGTGGCGACCCTTCTCTGGAATGCGCGCGCGCCCGTTTCCTTCGAAACCGGTGACCTGACGCTACAGGGTGGCGAGCGAGGCAGGCAATGCGCGTTCACATCGCTGGCGGCGCTCGCGGCTAGCGGGCTCTCTACCCTCGGCCGCACGGACAGCGCACTGCATGTCGAGGCTGGCCGGCTCGTGGCGCTGATCGCGCAGGCGTTTGGCGCGCGACGTGACGCGAATGCACAAAAGACGCATGAACGGCTCGCGCTCGGTTGGGGCCAGGACCGCGATGGCGCGCAACTCATCCGCCGCGCCATGGTCCTTGTGGCCGACCACGAAATTACGAGTTCGGCGTTCGCGGCGAGGATTACTGCCTCCACCGGTGCATCGCTGCCGGGATGCCTGCTCACTGGACTCGCGACATTCTCCGGCCCGTTCCATGGCGATGCGTCAGGACGCGTGCGAGCCGTGTTCGACGACGTCGAAAGACTCGGTGCGGAGCACGTCGTTGCGCATCACTTGCAGTCGGCTATTCCCATCCCGGGGTTCGGACATCATCTGTATCCGGATGGCGACACGCGGGCGGCCGCATTGCTCGACGCGCTGAATCCACCTCAAGAGCTCACGTCGTTCATCAACAAGGTGGTTGAACTGACCGGGCTCAAGCCGAATATCGACGTTGCGCTTGCTGCGTTGGCGGCCCAACTGGCGTTGCCACGCGATGCGTCGTTCGCGTTGTTCGCAACGGCCAGAAGCGTGGGTCTGCTCGCGCATTGTATCGAGCAGCTCCGCGTGGGTAAGGTCATACGGCCACGAGGCCGCTATACCGGGCTCGCGTTGGAAGACGCCAGCCCGACGTTGCCCGCGCAAGGCGCCGACAATACGCTCGATGCGGCCACGCTCGACAAGAATCGGGTTTTCAAGGCGGTTGAGGGCTAAGACGGCGCGTCGTCAGAGCGCCCTCAGCGCCCGCAATCACCCTACCCGATATGCACATCCCGGGTCGGCGCATGGGTACGCTGCCGCGTTTCCCATCCTTCTGCGAGGCCCACTTCAGCGTCGGAAGCGGGCAGCATGGACACCGCGCGAACCAGGTCGGACGCACGTTCCGCCAGCATGATGGTCGGCGCGTTCAGATTGCCATTGGGTTCAGTCGGAAATACCGATGAATCAATGACGCGCAAGCCCTCGATGCCCCGAACCCGCAACTCGGAATCGACCACAGCCCTATCGTCTTCCCCCATGCGGCACGAACCGCACGGATGCATCGTGCTTTCAAGATTCGCCCTGACGAACGCATCGATCTGTTCATCCGTCTGCACGTCCGGCCCAGGCGCGAGTTCGACATCGCGGAAGCGGTCCATCGCCGGCTGCCCAATGATCTCCCGGGTCAACCGTACGCAGCGCCGGAATCCTTCGCGGTCCTCTTCGCGATCCAGGTAGTTGAAGCGGATCTCCGGATGCGTATACGGATCGGCTGACACCGCTCGCACGTGGCCTCGGCTCTTCGGCTTGTTCGGCCCGGTCAGCACCATGAACCCGTGCCCCTTGAACGGCTTGTCACCGTCATAACGCATGGCGGCCGGCAAGAAATGGAACTGAATGTCAGGCCAGCGCAAACCCGCTTCGGAGCGGATGAATCCGCCCGCCTCGAAATGGTTGCTGGCGCCGAGACCATCCTTGAACAACAGCCAGCGCAATCCAATCATGAATTTGCTGAACGGGTCCATTTTAGAGTTGAGGGTGACAGGCTCCTTGCACGTGTACTGAATATAGATTTCCGCGTGATCCTGAAGGTTCTCGCCGACGCCGGCCAGGTCATGCCTGACCTCGATTCCCGCCTTACGCAGCACATCGGCCGGCCCGATTCCGGAGCGTTGCAGCAAGTGGGGCGAGCCGATCGGCCCCGAGGCGATCAGTACCTCGGAACGGCATCGCGCGACATGCGTGCTTCCGCCTTGATCGTACGCGACCCCGACGGCGCGCTTGCCCTCGAGAATCACGTGACGTGTCATCGCATTCGTCACCACGGTCAGATTGGGTCGCGTCATCGCGGGGCGCAAATACGCGTTAGCGGTAGACCAGCGCACGCCATTCTTGACCGTCATGTGCATCGCACCGAAGCCTTCCTGCATATGACCGTTGCAGTCTTCCGTCTTGATGTAGCCGGCCTCCGCCCCCGCCTCGATCCACGCACCGTAAAGCGGATTCGCCATGTTGTTGCCGTTGTTGGTGCACAGCGGCCCCTGCGCGCCTCGGTACTGATCGCCGCCGAACTTGTAGGTCTCCGCGCGCCGGAAATAGGGCAAACAGTTGCGATAACCCCAGCCTCGCGCGCCCAGCTCCTCCCATTCGTCGAAGTCGCAAGCGTGTCCGCGAATATAGACGAGGCCGTTGATCGACGACGACCCTCCCAGCACCTTGCCGCGCGGGCAATGCAACTGGCGCCCATTGAGATGGGCTTCGGGAGCGGTCTGATAACGCCAGTTGTACTTCGACGTATTCATCGGCATCGAAAATGCGCTAGGCATCTGAATGATGACGCTGCGATCGCTGCCGCCGTATTCCAGCACCAGAACACGGACCGCCGGGTCCTCGGTGAGCCGGTTGGCCAACACACATCCGGCCGAGCCGGCGCCCACAATGATGTAATCGAATTGTTCGGTAGCCATGATATTTGCCTGATTTCCAGATCTTGACGGGTTCGTCCGTGTTTCAGTAGCGACCTTTGTCGCCAGTCGTGTACAGCGGTGAGGTCTTCTCGATTTGGGCGATGACCGATTCTTCGTACTTCAGATCGAGCGAGCGCGACAGCACGTAATAGGCGATGCCCGAGACGAACAGACCGACCAGCCAGGCCAGATCGACGCTGCCCATCGCGCGGGCAAACGGACCGACATACACTTCGTTTGAACCGTCGAGCACACAGAAGAACGGAATCATCGCGACAAAGCCAATTGCGTATGCGATCAGACCGCGCGCGCCCCATTTCCCGTACAGGTTGTTGTGAGGCATGAAAAAGTGCGGAATGGCATAGCGCCCCCTGCGGACGAAGAAGTAGTCCGTCAGATTGACGGCGGTCCAGGGCACCAGAAAATACAGCATGACCACGAGGTAAATATTCAGGACGGAGAGGCCCTTACCCGAGGTGTAGATGCTGAGCGCGACACCCAGTTGAAGGATCACGACAAAGAGAATCGCCAGAATGCGCGCCTTGGGCGTCGGCTGGACTTTCTTGAACGAATCGAGTGCCGTGATGGCCGTCAGTTTGGCGCTATAGATGTTCATCGCGATGACGGGCAGGAACGCCAGAATCGTGACACCGACCACAACACTGCCCATCCCCGGCGCCAGGTCGTTACCCACCTGACTCAAGGCGACCAGCACATCGGTCGCGTGCAGATGGTCCGCGAGCCAGCCGCCAATCGCGATCATCCACGCGCCCGACAGCGATGCGCCGAGGAAGACCGCGGCGATCAGCTTGCCGCTCGGCGTGTTCTTCGGCAGGTAGCGCGAGTAGTCGGATACATACGGTGCGTAAGCGATGTTGTAGCTGGCGGCGGCCGCGAATTGCGCAATGAACGCAATCCAGTTGAAGCCCAGCGGTGGCGTCGGTGTCGCGCCCGGTGCGACGGCGGCGAGGGGCACGTCCGGCACCCAGTGCATCAGGACGGCCACCGTGACCAGACCGTAGAGGGGCAGCGACAGGTACAACGCCCATTTGAAACTGCGGTGCATCCAGTCGTGGCCGAGAATCGCCAGAACCGAAGCCGGCACGGTCACAGCCAACGCCACCTTGATGGGGTCCCAATTGAACAGTGTTTTGAGACCTTGCATCATCAGCACGAGGTTGACGATGTTGAATCCCGCAAACACGAATAGCGTCGCCAACAGGACGACGATGACCCCGCGATAACCGAATTGCGCTCTCGACTGGATCATCTGCGGCAAGCCGAGATGCGGTCCTTGCGAGCCGTGAAAGGCCATGAACAAGGTGCCGAACATGATGCCAAGCGTGCCGGCTATCGTGGTCCACAGCGCGCTCAGGCCAATGCTGGGACCGACAAAGCCGATCGTCATCGTAAAGAAAGTGAAATTACCCAGAAACCAGAATGGCCCCTGTCTGGATAACCTGTCGGTTCGTTCGTTATCCGGAATAAAATCTATCGAATGACCTTCAATAGCGCCGTGCTCGACGCCGACCACGGTGCTTTTAACTACTTCGTCTGTTGCTTGCATCATGTACCCCTGGCTGCAATGAGAGGTTGATGGAATGTTTGACCCGGCATGCATGCTGGCCGCAACGCCCATTCGTCACGCGGCGCCTCGCTCACGTTCGTCTGGGGGCGCCGTCAGTGAAGTGGCAGGTCAGTTCAGCGTGATCCAGACCGCTTTGCTCTCCATCAGATGATCGAGTTGTTCGGGCCCGAGGTCTTTGCCAAAACCGGATTCCTTGAATCCGCCGAATGGCATCGACGGATCGATCGTGCTATGAGCATTGACGTAGACGGTACCTGCGCGCAACTGCGGAATCAGTTTGTGCACGCGGTTCAGGTCATTGGAGTAGATCGCGGCGGCAAGACCGTACGGCGAATCATTCGCCTGCGACAACGCATCGCTCAGGTCGTCAAAGGGGGTCGTCACCAGCACAGGTCCGAAGATCTCTTCGCGAACGATTTTCATGTCGCTGCGGCAATGCGTAAAGATGGTCGGCTCGACGAAGTAGCCCGGCCGGTCCAGTACACGGCCACCCTGCACCACTTCCGCGCCTTCGCGCCGCCCGGTGTCGATATAGGACGAGACGCGATCCTTCTGCAGCGCGGAAACGAGCGGGCTGATGAAGCAATCCCGATCGAGGCCGGGTGCGATCTTCATTTGACGCGTGCGTTCGATCAGCGCGCCGATGAACTTGTCGTGAATGCCGCGCTGGATATAAATCCGTGACCCCGCATCGCAGACCTGTCCAGAATTGAAGAAGATGCCGTTTGCTACGGCCTGGGCCGCGGCTTCGATGTCGGCGTCCTCGAGCACCAGCACCGGCGACTTGCCGCCCAGTTCGAGTGTCATCCGTTTGATGCCGCCCACGGCCGCTTGCCCGACGGTGCGGCCCACTTCGGTGGAACCGGTGAACGTGATCTTGTCGATGCCCGGATGGGCGGCCATCGCCGCGCCAATTTCACGCCCTCGCCCGGTGATGACGTTTATGACGCCGTCCGGAATCCCGGCCTCGTGCACCAGCTCCGCAAAGCGAAGCGTGGACAGCGACGTGAGTTCGGCGGGCTTGATCACTGTCGTGCAACCGGCAGCGAGCGCAGCCGCGACTTTCCACGCCATGGTTTGCAGCGGGAAGTTCCACGGCACGATCACGCCGACCACGCCGATGGGCTCCTTGCGCGTGTAGGCAACGTAGTCACCCGGCAAGGACGGTTCGACGGTACGGCCGTGGAGCTTCGACGCCCAACCGGCAAAATAGCGGAAGGTGTCGATCGTGCCTTGTACGTCGACGTCGCGCGCATTGGCGACCGACTTGCCGACGTCGATCGATTCGATCTCGGCCAACTCCGTTGCGTTCGCTTCGATCAGATCGGCGAGCCGATGGAGCAGCCGTTCGCGCTCAAGGGGTTTGAGCTTTCGCCATGCGCCACCGTCGAATTGTCTGCGGGCCGCCTCGACCGCGCGATCCAGATCGGCGGTCGTGCCCAAGGGAATGTGCGTGATCACGCCCGCGGTGGACGGTTCGAGCACCGCGCAGGACTCCCGGTCACCTTGCGGGATCCAGTCACCGCCGATAAACATCTTCTGCGGCTTCGCGAGAAAGCGTTGAGTCTCTTCCTGAACACCAAACTTCGCCAGGTAATCGTGTACGACCTTGTCCATCATTGTCTCCTGTCTTACGGATTGACTGCTAGTCGGCCTCTCATGGGCCAGATTCGTGCGCGTCGGTGCGCCTGATCCTGCAACCGCTTGACGAGGACCTCCGGGGGTCGCCAGGAGCGTCATCTGCTCACAAACAGCCGGGGGTCCATCGATATAAACGCGGCTTGTGGCGGCGCGGTGTTTTGAGAGACTATGGACGACAAGTCCGGAGGTAAAAATCACGTGAATCAGATGTTCATATCGGGAATCTCGAAGCAAGCGGTGCAATGGGAGCGACGACCGTGATCCAGTTGCAGGACGTGGACCTCAAACTACTGAGGGTGTTCATGACGGTGGTACGGTGCGGCGGATTTTCCGCTGCCCAGGCGACCCTGAACGTTAGCCAGTCGACCATTAGCGAGCAAATGACGACGCTCGAAACACGCCTCGGGCTGAAGCTTTGCGAGCGGGGCCGCAGCGGCTTTCGCCTCACTGAACACGGCATCGCAACTTACGAGGCGGCGCAGCGGCTGCAGGTGGCGGTAGAGAGCTTCTGTGTGGATACCGATGCGCTAAAACAGCACATCTCGGGAAAGCTGTACCTCGGCATCATCGACAACACGGTGACCGACTCGGCCTCGCCGCTGCCGCAGGCATTGCAAGCGTTCGTGTCCAGAGGGCACGACGTGCATCTGGATGTCTACGTCGGCACGCCCGCCGAACTGGAAGAGCGTGTGCTGGACGGCCGGCTGCACATCGCAGTCGGGCATTTTCCGCTTCACGTGCCGGGACTGACGTACACCGACCTCTATTGCGAACCGGACGGTCTCTATTGCGGGAAGGGTCACGCGCTCGCTGGCCGAACACCTGGCGACGCCGGGCTCGACGAGGCCGTCGCGTCCAGCCGTGTCGTAGCGCGGGGGTATCTGCAGCAGCACGACCTGCGCATGCTCAAGGTGAGTAAAGCCGCGGCAACCGTCGACAATATCGAGGCGCAGGCCATCCTTATTTTATCGGGCGCTTACATCGGATTTCTGCCGATTCACTACGCCGCGCGCTGGGTCGCGCGCGACGAGTTGCATCAGATAAGTCCTGAGCAGTACGGCACCCGTTGGCCATTTTGCGCGATCACGCGGCGGGCCGCCGCGCTCCCGACCATCCTGCAGGTATTCATGATCGACCTGATGGAGAGCTACCGTCTGGTTCAGCAGACGGCGCACACGGCGTAGGGGTGCCGCAGCGTCCTAGGGCTGCGAGGACGCCAGCGGCGTCGGCTCACCATTTCGATAGGTATAGATCGTGATTGGCGAGTCCGTCAGGTCACGGTTCCTGTCAAACCGATAGTGCCCTGAAACACCGTGAGAATCGATGTCGGCGAGCGCGGCGCGATACTGGGCGGGTTCGATCGAATTAGCTTTCTGCATCGCCTGCGCGACGATATTCACCCCATCGTACAGAGCCGCGCTGTAGGTCAACGGGTCGGTATTAAAGCGTTGCTTGTAGTCCGCCTTGAACTGACGGCCTTGCGGTGTCTGATCGAGAACGGGACCGCCTTGCGGGCAATACACGCGTGTATCGACCGCTTCGCCCCCGAGTTTCGCCAATTCGGCATTGCACATGGCATCGCCACCCAGCAGGTAGCCGTTCATCGCGAGGCGCTTCATCTGTTTGCGCAGCGCACCGGCCTGCGCGTAGTAACCGCCGTAGAAAATCCCCTCCGCGTTCGTACCCTTGACGTGGGTGACGATCGACACGAAGTCGGTCGCCTTGTCGGTCGTATATTCCCGATCGACGATCTCGATGCCGTTGGCTTTGGCTGCGTTGACAAACTCGTCGGCGACGCCCTGCCCGTACGCTGTCCGATCGTCGATCACGGCGATACGCTTGATCTTCAGTTGCTTTGCCGCGAATTCACCCATGCGGCTGCCAAGTTGCGTGTCGCTGGCCGAGATGCGAAACACGAACGGATAGCCGTGCTGGGTGATCGACGGGTTCGACGCGACAGTCGCCATCACGATTCCCGAGACGTTCACCAGGTTTGAAATCGGAATCGCAACACCCGAATTGAAAGGGCCGAAAATGACTTTCACGTTGGCGTCGACGAGGCTTTGCGCAACCGTCATGCCGGTGCGCGGATCGGCGGCGTCATCCTGCGAAACCAGTTCGAAGCGCGTTTTCTGGCCACCAATCACGAGCCCCTGGGCATTCAGACGCTCGATCGCCATCCTGACGCCGTTTTCGTCGTCCTTGCCAATAGCCGCTTGCGGGCCGGTCAAGGGTCCGGTCAAACCGATTTTGACCACCTGCTCGCCCGCCGCCGCGCCCACCGACACCAGGCTCAAAACGACTGCTGCCAACCAGCTTGCACCTGCATATGGCTTTTTCATCGCACTCTCCTCACACCGTGACGCGTCAAACCGCGCGGTCACCTGAGGTGGCAAACTCGCCGCGCGTTGACGCAGAAAACATCGCTTTGGGGCCCCGCTGTCCGAATGCCGTCGCCGAACGTTGTGCAGTGGGGTTGACAGCAATTCTGTGTAGCCAAATTCCCCAATAAAATGCACCATTGATGAAACACATTTCGGAAATTCCCGAAGTAATCGAGGGGCGGCGCGATGCAAGTTCAGGACACGGATCTCAAGCTGTTGCGGATCTTCGAAACCATCGTGCGATGCGGTGGCTTCGCCGCAGCGCAGCCGATTCTCAACATTGGTGCATCGAGTATCAGCGAATACATGTCGCAACTGGAGACGCGCCTCGGTCTGCGCTTGTGTGACCGTGGGCGCGCCGGTTTCCGCCTCACGGAAGAAGGCGCAGCGTTGCACGCCGCCGCGCAACGCCTGCTCGGCGCAGTCGACACATTTCATATGGAAGCCGGTGCGTTGCGCAATCAGCTTTCCGGCGTGCTGCGCTTTGGCATGATCGAAGCGACCTTGACCGACAAATACTCACCGCTGCCGGCTGCAATTCGCGAATTCGGCCAGATGGCGCCCGAGGTCCGCCTGCATGTGCAGATCGACACGCCGGGCAGTATGGAGCAGCACGTGCTGGACGGGCGCCTGCATCTGGCCGTGGGGCCATTTCCCACGCAGATTCCCGGCCTCGACTACTTGCCGCTCTATCGCGAGGAACAGGGGCTCTATTGTGCATCAACCCATCCGCTCTACGAGCGGGCGAGTGGCCGTGTCCCTGTTTCGGTGCTCAGCAAACAACGTCTCGCTGCCCGTGCTTATCTCGGCAGCCAGGAGCTTAAGTTGCTGCGCATACCGCAGGCCGCGGCCTCGGTCGACAACGTCGAAGGCCGCGCCATGCTGATCCTGTCGGGCAACTACATCGGCTTTCTGCCGCCTCACTACGCGCAGCCCTGGGTAGGCGGTGGTCTGTTGGCGCGCATCGATCCCGAGCACTACGTGACCCATCTGGACTTCAAGATCATCACGCGCAAAGGCGGTGAATCGGCGCGGGTCGTGCAGGCCTTTTGCAACCAGCTGCGGGCTGCGGCCAAGGAAGTGAGCCGCACCCTGCGCAGCGGCAAATAGCGCCGGCCGCGCCTGGCGCGTTGCCGATCGGCGATGAACCGGAGCGGCAATCGCGCAAGCGCGGCACAAGCGCATCCCGTCTAGCGGGAAAGGTTTCGTTTGACCTTGCGTTGATGCATCACACGGCCAATCGTGTTCAACAGCAATTGCGCCGCCAGAATCGAAGTCGAACCGGAATGATCATAGTCGGGCGCGACTTCCACGAGGTCAATGCCAATCACGTCACCCTGCTCGGCGAGACCTGCGAACAGTTCGAGTCCTTCGTAATACAGCAGCCCGCCGTGACTCGGCGTGCCCGTGCCCGGCGCAATCGACGGATCGAAACCATCGATATCGATCGTCAGGTAATAGCGCACGCCCTTCGGGATACGGTCCAGGACACCCTGGATGCCGAGGCGCCGCAGATCGCGCACCGAGATAATGTCCGAGCCCATCTCGCGTGCCTGCGCATAGCCTTCGCGTGCCGTCGACGACACGTTGCGGATGCCGATCTGCGTCATGCCCGACACTACGCTTTTCTCCGCCGCGCGACGCAACGGATTGCCATGACCGTAACGCACGCCATGACGCTCGTCGACGAAATCGAGGTGCGCGTCGATATGGACGATATGAAACGGCTCCTGACCTTCGAACGCGTTAATGCACGGAATGTTGATCGAGTGATCGCCACCCATCACCACCGGCAAGGCGCCCGCCGCCAGGATCTTGCGCACGCCATACTCGATGTTTGCGTGGCTCTTCTCCGTGTTGGTGTGCACCATGTCCGCGTCGCCGATGTCGACGATCCGAACTTCGTTGCTGGGCAAATAGACGACATCGTCTTCGAAATCGTATGCGCCGCCGTGGCCGAACGAGAACAGCGTCGACGCATCGCGGATCGAGCGCGGGCCAAACCTGGCGCCAGCCCGCCACTGCGTACCGCAGTCGAAGGGCGCGCCCATCACCGCGACGTCCGCGTCGATCTTGTCCCAGTCAAGGCACAGCGGAGACTTCGCGAACGTGCAGATTCCAACAAACGGCAAATTGAGCCGGCCTGTTTCGTAGCTGTTTTCAGACATGATTGCCTCCGTCCTGTTATGGGTTCAGATAGGTGCGGCGCACGCGCTGCCGCCGTCCTCGACGCTGCGGCAACGCCCGTTGTGACGGGCCGGCGGTTTATCTGGAACGGAGTCTAGGCAAACAAATTCAACGGGAAAATGCCAAAAATGAGAAATGCACTTCGGGATATTCCGAAGCGATGCAACGGAGGCGAGAAGAGAGAAGACGATTGATCAGGTAACCCGTCCTGAACCCAGCTTGTTTCGATATGCACTTTTATTGCGGCAGTTGTCTGCAATCGCCTTGCATCAAGGCTTACCGGAATTCGTACGAGCCGCCGGTTAGTCCGCCCCTTTGCATGGACTAACGCTGCGTGTCGTACAACCGGTCCGGAATGAAGAATGCGGTTACGCCACTTAAAAAGAACACGCCGCCGACCACGAGAAATCCGATGCCGATGGAGAACTGGGTGGCAATGTAACCAATAACGATGGGCGCCGCGCCCGAGCAAAAGCGGCCGATGTTATAAGAGCCGCCCACCGCTGTCCCGCGCACAACGGTAGCGAAACTCTCTGACATAAAAGTGCCGATCGTCCCCAGCGGCACACCATACAAAAACCCGAAGACAAGCATGAGATACGCAATGTTCCCACGCGTATGCCAGAAAATGATCACCGGCAGAAAGAGCGCAGCGCCCACACAGCCAAGGACATATACGCCACGCCGGCTCCAGCGGTCACCCAACCAACCCGCAACGATCTTGCCGATGAAGGCGACCACGAAAGTGCCGATCATGTATCCGCCCATTGCGCCGAATTTGATGTGCAGTTCCTTTTCCAGGTAAGTCGGTAACCAGTTGTTCAGACCGTAAAAACCGGAGAGTGCAAATACCGAGGCTAAGGTCCACAGGATGAATAGGGTTCGTGACTGCCGGTTGCCGAAAATCAAAGCGTAGCGGTTGGTGCGATGCCCACGTTCGCCCTTGCGGTCGGCCACGCGGCTCGCCTGCCATGTTGCCGGTTCGGGCACGGCAAATTTTATTGCCAGCGCCAGCAGCACAGGAAATGCCGATACGTAGTAGAGCGTACGCCAGCCGTAGTGCGGCAAAATCCAGTTGCTCAGCGAGATGACAACGATGTAGCCCGCGGAAATGCCCGTTTGCAAGATTCCAAGAATCAGTGAGCGCCGCTCCGTGGGCACGTATTCAGCAACGAGGGTGGAGACCAGCACCATGCAACCGATACCCAACGAACTGATAAACCGTACGACCGCAAACTCCAGAAAACTGTGCGTAAGCCCTAGTAGACCTGCGCCAAGCGAAAAAAGCGCGAGTGCCCAGGCCACGACCCGCACCCGGCCCACGCGATCACTGGCCCAGCCGCCCAGAATGCCGCCGATGGCCATGCCAAACAGGGTCAAGCTGCCCAGTGCCCCGGATTCGACATTGCTCAATCCGAATTCGTCCTTGATTCGCGTCAGCGTCAGGCCGTACATCATGACGTCTGCACCATCGGCCAGTAATGCAAGGTAGCTCAGGATGAAGACAAGCACCCAGGTGTTCGTATGTTGGGATTCGGAGGACCGGGTTAAGGTTGTTCTTGTAGACATAATTGATCTTATGTGCCGTCAGAGACGCATGGCGCGATCGATGTGCATCGCGTTGCACCTGATCAGCGCGGGAGCAAGGAAGGAGCCGATCAGCATGCCCATTTTCTCGTGTCTACCTGTGTACCACCCTTCCTTGTGTGTCATGTTCATTGTGCCGACGCAAATCCCGTCGTACGCGATCGGAATGTTCAATATCGATCCGAGGCCCATGCCAGTCATCACCGCGTGATCGTCGAACGCCGCCCGGATGTCTTGCGTCGTTTCTGCACGAAACGGCTTGAGTTCCTGCAAGACCTGGTTTGCCCACGCGGTGCCCTGTTTTCGCTTACGGCCCCCAACCGGATACACGTCCGGCATGTTGGTATAAACGCGCTCGACCTCCTCGCGTTGCGCGTCATAAGACATGATCGTGAAAAGGCAGAGGCCTATCGCGCTCGCAGCCAACGCGTGAACCGCACGGAAAATCTCCGTGGGTTGGTTCTTCAGCCGCATGACTACTGCAAGTCGTTCGAGGTCTGAAATGTCCAGCGTTTGCAGGACTGGCGAAACTGGATCGATCGGATTGCCTGGCATTATCTGTCTGTGTAATTGAGAAACGACGCACACTCAGCCGCGCAATTCGGTCGAGCTGAGCGGGACGTGCAAATTCTGGGGCTGGCTGACGCCGCCCTCCTCAATATCTTCGAGCGACCGGTTGCGGGTCTCGATTCCCAGGAAGAACACCACGCATGCCCCCACCAGCAAGACCGTCGTGGTCATCGCGAACACGCCCAGGAATCCGAGTACAGGATAGACAAGGCCGACCAGAATGGGGGCGCTCACCGAGCCAATCCGGCCGAAAGAGGAGGACGATCCCGTACCGGTTGCTCGCACAGCGGTCGGAAAAACTTCAGGGGTGTAGGCATAGACGCCTGCGAACGCGCCATTCATGAAGAACGACAGGCCAATGCCCGCCGCCATGATCTGTAACCCGGTGTGGGAAAACGCAAGCGTGATTGCAGCAAGCCCGCCCAACAGCATGCAGGACGCCACGACACCCTTTCGACCGAGCCGTTCATTGAGCCATGCCGCGGTGAAATAGCCAGGAATCTGCGCCCCGTAGATCGCGATCGAATAACCAAAGCTTTTTGTCATGGTGAGCCCCTCCTTGAGGAGCAGGCTCGGAATCCAGGAGAAAAACGAGTAATACGCGAACGCGACCGAGAACCACATCAGCCAACTCACCGCGGTCGTACGCGCCAGTCGCGGCGACCACAGCGTCAGCACATTCTGTAACGCGTTGCCCTTCGCAGGCGCCGATTCAGGCATGGTGCCGAGGGATGCAACGGGTGCCAGACTGATACCCTTACTTGCGAACCACGACTCGATTGCACTCACGATGCTGTCCGCCTCAGCAGCCCGCCCCTGGCTTTCAAGCCAGCGCGGGGATTCGGGCAAAGTTCTTCGCCACCAGAGGAGCATGACGACGGGCAGCGAAGTGGCCACCGCCAGATATCGCCAGCCTTCGGCAAAGTTACGCACGACGGTAAAGCCGAGAATGGACGAACCCAGATAGCCAAACGACATGAAGCCGACCAATGCGCCACAAAAGATGCCCCGGTAACGCCGTGGCACGAACTCGGCCAGAAACGGAGCGATCACCACGGTCTCCGCTCCGGACCCGAAACCCGCGACGACGCGCAACGCGAAAAAGGTGTGCCAGTCGGTGGCGGTCGCGCTCGCGAGCGACGCACAGCAATAGATTGCAAGCGCGCTCATCATGATGCGACGACGCCCGATCACATCTGCGAGCACACCCGACAAAAAGGCTCCGAAAAAATAACCGATGTAGGTGCTGCTCGCCACGAGGCCCGTCTCGGCACTCGTCAGGTGCCATAGCTTGCTCACGACGGGTAGGAGGAACGCAAGCGATGACGAATCGAGTCCGTCAAACATGTACCCCAACCCGCCGATCAGCAGGAGCTTGCGATGAAAACCTGATAACGGCAGTCGCTCGAGTCGGGCGGCAATAGCAGACACGGCATGTTCTCCCTGACGGAAATGGATACGATTTCTGGGCCGCGAAACTTATCGCCCGATTGCGTATGCCTGCATTTGACGAGGCGTAGCTGCGCCACGCATCAGACCGTTTCTGATCCCCACCGCGCAGACGCGGCCCAGCGACCATGGCTCGGCCACAGTCAGGTCATGTCCACGCGCACGCAATCCGGCAAGCGTGTGTTCCGGAAAATTGGACTCGGCGGACATCTTGCCCAGTTGCATCGAACGCGGATAAAACGAGCCGGGGAAATGCGCTGTCTGAAACGAGGGTGAATCCACGGCAGCCTGGAAGTTCATGCCGGCATGCACATGCCGGAGGAACAACTGGATCGACCACTGATCCTGCTGGTCGCCACCCGGCGTGCCGAATGCCGCATAGGGCCGGCCCTCGCGGGTAACGAGCGTGGGCGAAAGCGTCGTGCGGGGGCGGCGCCCCGGGCCGAGCGAGGACGGCAGACCCTCTTCCATCCAGAACATCTGTGCTCGCGTAGTCACGTTAAAGCCCAGACCGGGCACGGCCGGCGACGCCTGCAGCCAGCCGCCCGACGGTGTTGCCGAAACCATATTGCCCCAGCGATCGACCACGTCGAGATGAACCGTATCGCCGCGTAGTTCAGGCAGCGGCGCAAACGTCGGTTCGCCCTGGCCGAAGCCGCCGGACTGTTGCCTTCCTGCATTGGCCATGATCAGAGCGGCACGCTGTTCACTGTCGCCCAACGTGCCGGGACGGAATTCGAACGATGCACGGCCGGGATCGATCAGCTGGCGGCGTTCGTCGTTGTAGGCGTCGCTCAGCAGCACATCCATGGGCACATGCGCAAACGCCGGGTCGCCGTAAAAGACCTCGCGATCGGCGAACGCGAGCTTCGAGCATTCGATGATCGTGTGCACGAAATCGGGTCCCATCGGGTCCATCGCACTGAGATCGAAACCCTTAAGGAGCGCGAGTTGCTGCAGGAACATCGGTCCCTGGCCCCAGGGGCCCGTCTTGTGAACGCGGAAGCCCTCATATTCGTATGAAACCGGGTCTTCATAGGACGGCTCCCAACGCGCGAGATCATCCGCGTTGAGCAGCCCGTAGTTGCGCTGACCGGAAGTGTCGAGAACGGCCGTTGACCGGAAGTAGTGGTCAATCGCTTCGGCCACTAATCCGCGATAAAAAACCTTGCGGGCGACTTCGCACTGCTCCGCACGATCACTGCGGGTATTCGCCTCCGCGAGGATGCGCCTGTACGACTGCGCAATCGCCGGATTGGCGAACAGCTGGTTCGGCATCGGTGCGTCGCCGTTGCGCAGCCATTGCTCAGCCGAGGTGGGCCATTCAGTCTGGAAGAAATCCTTGATTGCCAGGATCGATGACGTCATGCGTGGGAGCACCGGATAGCCGTTCTCCGCATAGCCGATCGCGTAGCTCAGAACGTCTTCGAGCGGCAGTTGGCCATAGTCGCGCAGCATGGCCATCCAGGCGCCAAATGCGCCGGGTACTACTGCCGGCAGCAAGCCCGTACCGGGAACGACTTCGAGACCCAATTCACGCATGCGCGCTATCGTCATTCCCGCCGGCGTCACGCCCTGCCCGCACACAACGCGAACACGTTCTTCGCGCGCACTGTAGAACACAACCGGCAGCTCGCCGCCGGGACCATTCAGATGCGGCTCAACGATCTGCAGGACAAAGCCGGCAGCGGCTGCCGCATCGAACGCATTGCCCCCTTTCTCCAGAACGGCCATCGCCGACGCGCTCGCCAGCCAATGCGTGGAGGCCACCATGCCGAATGTGCCAATCAGCTCCGGGCGGGTTGTAAACGACATGCGCAACTCCTTTTTCGATGACCAACGGCTGGTTATTTTCGAACCAATCAGTATTGGTACAAATCCTATAAGCTAAGAGACTACGGCGAACGTTGCCCGGTTGCACCAAGCGTTAACCCGAAATCATCCACACCATAGCAGATAAAAAAATCGGTGGATCTCACATCAGTTGGTTTGACTATGGTAAATTTTGAACCAATGAATATTGGTTCTAGCAAAGGACAATGGAAAATTCGATACTGGACAAACTGCTGGACTATATTGCCGACCATCAACTCAAGGACGGCGATGCGCTGCCCCCTGAAAGAACGCTCGCCGAAGCCCTCAATGTCAGTCGAAGGGAACTGCGCTCATCGCTTGCTTCGCTGGAGGCATCAGGGCGTGTATGGCGCGGCGTCGGTCGTGGCACCTATCTGGGTGCGAGACCGTTGAAGTTCGCCCCGACGCTGCGCGGACTTCGGGCGGGCGCCAGTCCGGCAGACATCGCAGAAATGCGCCTGTTGTTCGAGCCGGCACTCGCACAGCTAGCCGCGACGAAAGCCAGCCGGGACGATTTGCTGGAACTTGAAAAATGCGCGCGGAAAAACGCCGCGGCAAAAAATGACGAAGAGTGGCAACAATGGGATCATCGATTCCATTTACTGATCGGACAGGCCACACGCAATCCCGCGCTCATCTCCTTGATGGAAGTGATCAACGGGATGCGCGTCAAACCCGACGTACGCGAGAAGACGTCAGCGCAGGAAACACGCAGCTATTTCGCCCAGCAGCACCAGGAGATCGTCAGTGCCATGAAGGCGCGTGATGGCGAAGCCGCGGCGCGATGTATGCGCGAGCACCTGCTCAGCGTTCAGTGGCGCGCGTCTGCCAAAGGCGACGAAGCGGCCCCTCGCCACGACTGAGGGGCCTATACGCCTGTCTTGGATACCGATGATCAGGTGACCCGACCTGAACCCACGTTTCTTTCATCACGCCCCGTCGACCGGTCTTCGGTCCGGTCATGGGAACTGAACCGGTTCACAAACTGTTCAAAAACCTGAATCGGAAGCGGCTTGCAAAAGAGAAAACCTTGATAGGCATGACATCCGGCGACGGCGAGGAAATCTCTTTGCGCTTCAGTTTCGACGCCCTCGGCGATGACACCCAGGTTAAAACTTCGGGCAAGCGCGACGATGGTTCTCGCGATGTCAGCGTCGTTGGGGTCGATCAGAATGTCGCGCACGAACGACCGGTCAATCTTTAACTGGTCTAGTGGCAATCGTTTCAGGTAAGCCAGCGAGGAATATCCCGTCCCGAAGTCATCCAGTGAGAACGTCACGCCTTGCGCTCGCAGGGTGCTCATCTTTTCGATAATGTCCTGCACGTTCTCAACCAGAACACTCTCGGTCAACTCGAGCTTCAGCCGGTCCGCCCTCGCCCCGGTCCGCTTGATGACCGCGAGCACACCGTCCACGAAGTCAGGTTCGCGAAATTGCCGGGCGCTGACGTTCACGGCGATCGACAGATGCGCCATCGAGGGCCGCGCCGCCCACAGCGCCAGTTGAGCGCAGGCGGACGCCAATACGGTGCGCCCCATCTCGAGAATCAGCCCCGACTCCTCCGCGAGCGGAATAAACTCACCCGGGGGTATCAGGCCGCGCTCAGGATGCTCCCAGCGCGCCAGCGCTTCCGCACCGGTGATGTAATTGCCGTCAACGACCTGCGCCTGATAGTGAAGAACAATCCGGTTCTGCTCAATGGCGTGGCGCAATCCCACCTCCAGCTCGGCGCGTCTCAGCACGGCCGTCTGCATCGCCGGGTCGAAGAAACACATGACGTTGCGGCCACGTTCCTTCGATTTATACATGGCGAGATCGGCCTGCTTGAAGAGCTCGTCGGTGGACGTCTGCACGCCATTGAATACGGTGACGCCGATGCTGGCGGTACTCCGGAACTGAACGCCATTGAGTTCGTACGCGCGCCCCAACACGGCGAGAATTCTGCCCCCCACGACCTCGGTTTCCGCTGTCGCCGCCGCCTTGTCCAGACTCAGATTGCCCAGCACCACAACGAACTCGTCGCCGCCGACCCGAGCGACCGTGTCGCCCTCATCGACACTACTCGACAGGCGATTCGCGACCTGCCGCAGGAGCAAATCGCCTTTGTCATGCCCAAGCGTATCGTTCAGCGTTTTGAAGTGATCGAGGTCGATGAACATCAGGGCGCCGCAGACCCGGTTCATCTGGCTCGCCACCATGGCCTGCCTCAGGCGATCCAGAAGAAGCGCGCGATTGGGCAGCCGGGTCAACGTATCGTAGAAGGCAAGCTCACGGATTTTCTCCTCCGACTTCTTACGCTCGGTAATATCGCGGCCGCTGGTCCGGAAACCGATGAAGTCTCCCCGCTGATTGCTAATCGGCACCCACGAGATCGACAGCCAGAGCAGCGATCCATCCTTGCGCACGCAACGAAACTCGAGATCGTCGCCGCGGGAACCCTCAAGCCCCTTTTTAAATTCCGGTGCAACGCGCGGAAAGTCCTCCGGGTGGATGAGCGTGCGGGCGAAGTCGGGCATCGCCATACATTCCGCGACCGTGTAGCCCGTGTAGTACTCAACCGACGGGTTGATCCAGCGCGGTTTGCCTTCCGGTCCCCACCAGATCTCGAGGTTCACCGTGCAGTCAGCAATGGCGCGAAATTTCTCTTCGTTTTCGCGCAACTCCCGCGTCATCGCCGAGGCGAGCCGCATGGCACGTTCCCGCCCGGTCATCATGAGCCAGGTCAGAAGCGCCAGCAGCAGACTCAAGCCCGTGCCGGCGCCGGCAATCGACGCCTCCGCATTGCGCCCCAACCGGGATCGAAACTCGTCGGAGGCGCTCATCGTGAGCATCCAGTCGTGCCCGTCCACAACCAGGTATTCGTTTGCGGAGATGAGCGCGGGCGCATGCCGGTTGTTTGCATCTGAAGTGCGATGCAGCAGCGCGGCCTCCAACGGCTGAACGCCGTCGTAAATCGCCAGCGAGACGCCGGGTGGCTGTTCGCCATAGAGACTGGCCATCACATCGTGCATACGGAACGACGCATAGACCCAGCCAATAATGTTCGCCCGACGCTGCACCAGGTTGTCCTGCGCCTCGCCAGAAGCGTAGACCGGAAGGTACATGATGAAACCTGGCCGAGGGTCATCTTCCGCGTCGACCGCGAGGCGCACCTTGCCCGAGAGGGCCGCCATGCCGGAGTCGCGCGCCTTCTCCATCGCGGACCGCCGCACGGGTTCGTCCCAGCTATCAAAGCCAGGCGAGCTGCGCGCGAGGCCAATAAAGGGCTCGCGCTGAACGATCGGAGCATAGTCCTGGCGCAGCCCGTCGGGATGAATCGCGTAGTCTGGAACGCCGCCCTGGCGCATGCCCGCTATATGGGCCGCTTTACGCGCCGCGGGCACCCACTCGATCACGCCGACGCCGTGGACCCCGGAAAAGTTTGCGTCAAGATTAAGCGCGCGCACATAGCGCCGGAACCTGTCGCGATCAATCGTTCCGTTCGCAGCAAACAGGCTCTGCACGCCTCGCAGCATCAGCTCGTAGGTCGCCATGCGCTGTTCGACGCGGCCTACCGCATCGCTCATGGTGTAACTGAACTGGGTGCGAAGCTCGTTGCGTGTCGCTTGCCGTTCGTGATTCCATACTATCCAGGTCACGCAGAGCGATGCGGATAAAACCAGCAACGGCAACAGGATAGTGCGCACCCGGATCACGGCGACGCCTTGAAGTTGACCATGGAATCGGCCAGGTCCGGCCTGAAGTATTTTTCGAAGATACGGCGCACCGTTCCGTCAGCACGCATTTCATCGACCAGCGCCCGCCACTTCTCCCGTTCGGCGGCCGGGAGCGCTTTCTTCGACATGATCAGACCGTGCGGCACCGAGGGATCGTTGAACTCAACGATCGTCGTCACGTCGCGTATCTTTTTCTCGTCCAGCGCGGGGTAATCGAAGGGCTCGATAATCATGCCCTGGATCTGTCGAAGAATAAGCGCCTGGTAGAGCGGCTCGAGGCCGCCCGCCAGGCTTACCCGGTTTTCCGACGTCAGTCTGTCGACGAGTTCGTTGGCCGATGCGCTGTAGCGAAAACTGCGGATCACGCCGAGCTGGGCGTGTTGATTGTGTTCGAAGTCCGCAACGTTATGGATGTCGGCGTCCTTGCGCACGAGCAGATAGTATTTATTGCTGAAGTACCACGCAAACGACGCATATTGATTGCGTTCGTCGTTCGCGATACCAGAAAGACTGAAGTCGAGTGCGCCCGACTCGATCAGTTTCCAGATCCGTGCGCGCGACATCAGACTGACCTTGATCTGGCAACCGCTACGCCGGGTCAACTCCTCTGCAAAGTCTTTGTCGATACCGCTGTCGGTGTCGAGCGAATAGAGCAGGCCGTGGTCGTGCAATCCGAGCGTAAACGGCCGGGAACAATCCGGTCCGCCTGCGAAGGCACGACTGACACAACACGCTGCCAACAGCACCCCGCCAAGCCAGTTTCGAATCACAACGCCTCCATAGCGGAACGACGCCCAGTTAGATTCTTATCGGTGATCACAATGCGACGGTATGTTCAGTCAGTCTTATCGACAAGCATCCGATTTTTATCACACATTTCGGGATGTTTTACTGACTCAATGCGTCTCCGACGGGCGGCGGGCATCACAACTTTTCATCTGCAAAACCTCTGTACGCATTGTCGTCACGATCCGGTCGTTCTTGAGGGCACCCTTGACGACTTCTTGCCATGGCGAGGCGAAGCGGATCCTCCCGCCGTAAGGCGCTGCAGCGTGGAGCGATCTTAAGCGGCCACAAATCGCCATACACGACCATCAACAGACATCGCACATCACACTGTGCCAGCTATGCGATGTCACGCTATGCAAGGCTTTTTCCCAGCCAGCAGCATGGAAAATGGTTGTTGATAAGGGAAAACCCGTATAATTCCATGTCAAGATGTCAGACAACCATAAGACATAATGGTCGTCGAGACCTGAGCCGCGCCCTGCCGCGCAGCGCCTATCCTGAAAAGCCCTTTTCTTCCAGATCCGTGAACCCGACCGCAACTGCCCTGCCTTTCCGAAACGCCCTGCTCGCGATGCTCGGCATCGGCCTCGTCAACATGCTGGTCGCGCTCGATCAGACCGTCGTCAGCACCGCGTTGCCTTCCATCGTCGCCGAACTGCATGGCTTCGAGTACTACGCATGGATTGCCAGCGCGTACTTGCTGGCGTCAGTGGTGACCGTCCCCGTGTTCGGCCGTCTGGGCGACTATTTCGGCCGCAAGCGTTTTGTGATCGCCGCGGTCATCACGTTTACGGTGGCGTCGGTGCTCTGCGGCGTCGCGAACGACATGCTGTTCCTCGTGATCGCGCGCGGTTTGCAAGGGGTCGGCGGCGGGATGATGGTCGGCACGGCGTTCGCATCGATCCCGGACCTTTTCCCCGATCCGCGCGCACGGGTGCGCTGGCAAGTGGTGATGGCGGCCGCTTACGGGATCGGCACCGCGGCGGGGCCGTCGCTGGGTGGCTGGATGAGCGAGCATTGGGGCTGGCGCTCCACCTTCCTGATCAACCTGCCGGTCGGCGCCGCGGCGCTCTATTTCATCTGGGCGCATCTGCCCAACTTCCGGCGTCCGCATGAGGGCGAGGTCAAGATCGACTGGCTCGGCGCAGCGCTGGTCGCCGCTGTGTTGGGCGGCCTGCAGGCATTCATCGAAGCGGTGCCGAAAAACGGTCTGACGGCCGGCAACCTGGCGCTGGCGGCCTTCGTGATCGTGGGCGCCATCGCCTTGCTGATCTGCGAGAAACGCGCCACGCATCCGATCATTCCGCTCGACCTGTTCAAGGATGCGCAACTCGTCACGCTCTTCATCCTCGGCTTCCTGTCCGGCTTCGTGATGTTCTCGCTGATCTTCTTCGCGCCGCTGCTGCTGCAAGGCGGCTTCGGGCTGTCGCCGCAACAAGCCGGTCTGCTCGCTACGCCGATTGCCGCCTGCATCGCAATCGGCAGCCTGCTGAATACGCGCATCGTCATTCATATGAAGAAACCCACGCGGATTCTGTCGATCGGTTTCGCGCTGCTGCTGTTCGCCTCGATCGCGTTGGCGTTTGCCAATCCGGAAACACCGCATATCTGGATCGAATTGCCGATGGCGGCCGTCGGCATCGGCCTGGGTTTCATCCTGAACAATCTGAATGTGTTCGGCCAGGAGATTGCCGGGCGTGAACGCTTCGGCATCACGACGGCACTGCTGCAGTCCACGCGGATGGTGGGTGGGATGCTGGGCACGAGCATTGTGGCCACCGTCGTGCAGCATCACTACCGCGACGTGGTCACCCGCACAATGAGCGTGCTTGGCGAACCGGCCGTATCGCAATGGCAGTCGCGCTTCGTCGATCTGCGCATCCTGATCGACGAAGCGTTGCGCCAGAAACTGATTGCGGATATGAAGCCGTCGGGACTCAATACCCTGGCGCTGATCGACACGGCACGCGATGCCCTGGTGCAGTCGATTCATATCGGTGTGTGGCTGACGGCGGTGGCGGCACTTGCCGCGGCGTTGCTCGTGCAGCGCATCTCGCACGTTGTGTTTCGCCGGAGTTGAGCGCGGCAGAACCGCGAGCGTTGATCACAGTAGTTAATCGCGGTACTTGACCACCGGAAGCTTGCGGTGGCCGTGACGAACCAAAGGTGTTCGTCACGGTGTGGCAGCCGAGGATCTGAGCGGACCGCCCTGTTTGCCGATTGGCTTCCGCTTACTTTGTCACGACCGGCGCCGCTTACTGCGCGCCGAGCTTCTTGATCAGCACGTCGAGTTGCGCCATTTCTTCTTCGGTCAGGTCGGTCAGCGGTGCGCGCACCGGGCCCGCGCTGTGGCCGACCAGCTTCGCGCCGGCCTTCACGATACTCACCGCATACCCCTGGCGGCGGTTACGGATCGCCAGATACGGCAGGAAGAATTCGTCGATCAGCTTGCCGACGGTCGCGTGGTCATCGGCTGAAATCGCGCGATAGAAATCCATCGCGGTCTTCGGTATGAAGTTGAACACGGCCGACGAATACACCGGCACACCCAGCGCCTTATAAGCCGCGGCGTAGACTTCCGCAGTCGGCAAGCCGCCGAGATACGAGAAGCGGTCGCCAAGGCGGCGGCGAATCGTCACCATCGCCTCGATTTCACCCACGCCGTCCTTGAAACCGATCAGGTTCGGACAGCGGTCCGCGAGACGTTCAAGCGTGTCCGCATTGAGCTTCGAATTCGCACGGTTATAGACGATCACGCCGATGTTCTTCACCGCCTTGCATACCTGCTCGACGTGCGCCGCAATCCCTTCCTGCGATGCCTCGGTCAGATAATGCGGCATCAGCAGCAAACCGTTTGCGCCGAGACGCTCGGCTTCCTGCGCGTACTCGATCGCCACGCGCGTCGGACCACCCGCGCCGGCAAGAATCGGCACCTTGCCTCTGCAAGTCTCAGTCGCCGTGCGGATCACATTCGCGTAGTCGCTTTTGGTCAGCGAGAAAAACTCGCCCGTGCCGCCAGCGGCAAACAGCGCAGTCGCGCCGTACGGTGCAAGCCATTCCAGACGCTCGGCATAGGTGTCGGCGCGGAAATCGCCTTGTTCGTCGAAGTCGGTCACCGGAAAGGACAGCAGGCCTTCGGAGACGATCGCTTTGAGTTCTTGAGGTGAGGTCATAGCGTGAATAGCGTGAATTGTGGGGGACAGCGAGCGGCCGCGTGGGCCGCCACTCAAATCATGGGAAGCTCAGCGCACCAGACACGGGCGTTTGTTATCGAACTTCCAGTTCGGAATCAGGTACTGCATGGCCACGCCGTCGTCACGCGCGCCGAGGCCATGTTGCTGATACAGAGCATGAGCCTTTTCAATCTCGTCCATATCCAGTTCGACACCAAGGCCGGAAGCCTGAGGCACCTTGACCTTGCCGCCGACGATCTGCAGCGGCTCACGCGTCAGGCGCTGACCGTCCTGCCAGATCCAGTGCGTGTCGATCGCCGTGATCTTGCCGGGTGCCGCAGCCGCGACATGCGTGAACATCGCGAGCGAAATGTCGAAGTGGTTGTTCGAGTGCGAGCCCCAGGTGAGGCCCCACTCGTTGCACATCTGCGCCACGCGCACCGAGCCCTGCATGGTCCAGAAGTGCGGATCGGCCAGCGGAATATCCACGGACTGCAACTGGATCGCGTGGCCCATCTGGCGCCAGTCGGTGGCGATCATGTTGGTCGCCGTCGGCAAACCGGTCGCGCGGCGGAATTCGGCCATCACCTCGCGGCCCGAGTAGCCGTTTTCCGCCCCGCACGGATCTTCCGCATAAGCCAGCACATCATGCTGATCGCGGCACAGGCGCACCGCTTCCGCGAGCGACCATGCGCCATTCGGGTCGAGCGTCACGCGGGCGTTGGGGAAGCGTTCAGCGAGCGCCGTGACCGCTTCGATTTCGGCATCGCCGGGCAGCACGCCGCCCTTGAGCTTGAAATCGTTGAAGCCATAACGCGCCTGCGCGGCCTCGGCAAGTCGCACTACGGCCTCAGGCGTCATCGCTTCTTCGGTACGCACGCGCTCCCAATCGTCACGCCCTTCCGCGCCGCTCGCATAGGGCAGATCGGTTTTGTTGCGGTCGCCGATATAGAACAGATAACCGAGCATTTCCACTTCGTCGCGTTGCTGGCCTTCGCCGAGCAAAGCCGCGACGGGCACGCCCAGATGCTGACCCAGCAGATCGAGCAGAGCGGCTTCGAGCGCGGTCACCGCGTGAATGGTGGTGCGCAAATCGAACGTCTGCAGGCCACGCCCACCGGCGTCGCGGTCGGCGAACTGCGTGCGTGCCTTGTTCAGGATAGCTTGCAAATTACCGATCGACTGGCCGACGACGAACGGACGCGCGTCGTCGATGGTCTTGCGGATGCTCTCGCCGCCCGGCACTTCGCCAACGCCGGTGTGTCCCGCACTGTCGCGCAGAATGACGATGTTGCGCGTGAAGAACGGGCCATGCGCGCCGCTCAGATTCATCAGCATGCTGTCACGGCCGGCGACGGGCACAACGCGCAGTTCGGTCACCGTCGGCGTAGCGTTCGATTGGGATGAGTTCGTGGACATAGTATTGGGCCCAGTTGAGTTAGCGAGCCAGCACGTGGGAGTCCGCGCGTTGAACAAGCGCGCTCGGGACTCGTGCCGGACAGAAAGTGGGAAATGCGTTATTCATGGTCGCCGATTTTCGCCAGTCAGTGGGCTTTGCTATGCAAAGGCTCCGTCAGCGTGTCGCGGTTCACGCGGCGATTGCGAGTCAGGAAACCGGCCGCCGCCGCGATCAGCGAAGCCACACCCAGGGCGTACAGACCGCCCGTGATCGAGCCGGTGTGCTGCTGCAGATAACCGAACGCGGCCGGCGCAAAGAATCCGCCGAGGTTGCCCACCGAGTTGATCAACGCAATGACCGCCGCTGCAACGCGTGCGTCCAGATAACCTTGCGGAATCGGCCAGAAGAGCGAAGCCGCTGCCTTGAAGCCGATCGCTGAAAAGCAGATTGCCACAAATGACAGCACCGGATTACCCGAAGTCGAGGCGAAAAGCCCGCACGCGGCGATGACGAGCGCCACCGCCAGCCACGCCTGCTGGAACCGCCATTTCGCCGACAACACCGCGAAGCAGTACATCGCGACCATGGCGATGAGCCACGGGATGGTATTGAACATGCCGACTTCGAAGTCCGACAGTCCACCCATCTTGCGGATGATCGTCGGGAGCCAGAACGTGGCCGCGTAAATGGTCAATTGAATCGCGAAGTACAGGAAGCAGAACAGCAGAATCTGCGGGTCTTTCAGCAGTTTCATCGCGGGCAGATGCGTGCCGCCGTGCGCCTCGCGCTCAGCCTGCTCGGCCGCGATCGAGCTTTCGAGCACGGTCTGCTCCTCATTTGTCAGCCACGAGGCATCGCGAATCCGCGACTTCAACAGCATCCAGCTGACGCCGCACAGTACGATCGAAAAGCCACCCTCGATGAGAAACATCCATTGCCAGCCGTGCAGGCCGAATCCGCGAACGGACAGCAGGCTACCGGTGATCGGCCCGGACAGCACCGATGCAAGTGCGGAGCCCGAGAGAAAAACCGCCACCGCCTTGCCGCGGTCTTTCTGCGGCAGCCATTGCGTGAAATAGAACACCACGCCCGGAAAGAAGCCGGCTTCGGCGATGCCGAGCAGGAATCGCAGCACGTAGAAAGAAGTGTCGTTCCACACAAACGCCATGGCGCCCGCGACCAGCCCCCAGGTGCCCATGATGCGGGTCAGCCAGGCGCGCGCGCCGTACTTCTGCATCAACACATTCGACGGCACCTCGAACAACGCGTAGCCGACAAAGAACAAACCGCTCCCCAGGCCATAAGCCGCAGCGCCGATGCCCAGGTCAGTCTGCATGTGGGAATTGACGAAACCAATGTTCACGCGGTCGATGTAGTTCGCGATGAACATGATCAGAAATAGCGGAAGCACATGCCGCTTGACCTTCGAGACCGCGGATTCGAGCGGGTCGGCAGCGGTGGTGAGAGCAGATGTCAAGGTTGTCTCCGGTTTCGGCCACTCCGGCGGCCTGATCGAACGCATCGCGGCGCATTCGAGCAGGCCGGGTGATCCAGTCCTGAAGTGCGTGATACGTTGTCTGACGACAGTCTACATCGTTCAGATCGCCGATTCCAACGGGGTGTTTACCCTGTCATCTGGGCCATGCGCAGCAGCAGACAACGGCCGGCACGCCATTTCATCGCTCAGAGTTGCAAAGCGAATTAAGACGTCCGACAACACCTAAAATACGCGCTTGCCGCACAGGCCATGGCTTGCCGGTGAGTCATGCCAACCCGCTCCGGGAGCGCGAGATTCAAATCGTTATCGTTCTGACTGACGCTATGATGGCTATGTCGAACCGTCACGTAACGCCACTCGCACACGCAACGTGTATTTCCAGCCAGTCAATAACCCACAGAAATGAGCAGCCTAACTGAGAAGGTGGTGGCCACCCTTTCCGATGAAATCCGCCGCGGCGCCCTGAGGCCGGGCGACCGCATCCCCACTGAAGTCGCGATGATGAAGCAGCTCTCGGTGAGCCGCTCCGTGGTTCGCGAAGCGATCTCGCGCCTGCAGGCGGCCAAAGTGGTCGAGACGCGCCACGGCATCGGCACGTTCGTTTTAGAGCCGGCCACGGAACAGTCCATGCAGCTGCCCGCTGCGGACCTCTCCAGCATGCTGGACGTGATGGCGATCATCGAATTCCGTATCGACGTCGAGGCAGCGTCGGCCGCGCTCGCCGCGGCGCGACGCACGGAGCAGAATCTCAAGCAGATTCGCGCCGCGCTGGAACGTTTCGAGTCCGAACTCGAGCGGGGGAGTACCGACACGGTGGCGCACGATATCGAGTTTCATCTGCAGATCGCGCGCGCAAGCGGCAATCGGTACTTCTTCGATGTGCTCAGCCAACTCGGACGCGCGGTGAGCCCGCGTACGCGGCTCGGCACTGCCGAGATTGCGGAGCTCGACCATATCGAAACGCTGCGCAACGTGCTCAGCGAGCATCAGATGATTTATCGGGCGATCGAACGTCAGGACGCCGATGATGCGCGCGCCGCGATGCGGATGCATTTAAGCAATAGCCGTGAGCGACTTCGGCGCGCGCATGAGTTGAGCAAGGCGAGCGGCTGAGCCGAAGGCGTGGCGACTCGACAACTCGGCAATTCGGCAACTCGGCAAGCGAACACGGAAAACGCCGCTGTCGCCGCGCAAGGGCGAGACTGGGCCACCGACGTTTGACCGCGGGGCTTCAGATCGGGCTAGCGGTGCGCAGAAGCGGCCGCGCTAGCTAACTAGGGAGCGGGCGTATTTCCAACTGCCGGCGGCTCCTCTACCTCCAGCGCCATCAAAGCCGAACTCAACGATTTGCCGTGCGCGTCGAGCGCAAGCGAGCGCGTCACACCACCACCGAGCGCGTGGCCGAGTACGAAGTTGAACGCGCCGATGTGAGGCAGTTCATACCGCACGACTTCGCCGCGCACCACGTCGCTCAGATGCGCCTTGATCCGCTCCGGCGTCAACACCGCTCGCAGATGCTCATAGTGCTTCGCGTCATAACAGATGACGGAGATGTTCAGCGTATTGCCCTTGTCGCCAGTCCGCGAATGAGCAAGCTCACGTAGTTTCATGTCACGCCTCCACTAGCGAGAAAGTCGGCTTCACATGCTCGCGAGGTAGCAGGACCGACTGCACGGCAACGACTTCGCGCGCCGACTTCGTAACGCCGCCACCGCCCGCGGGTCCATTGGTATAAAGCGTCTCCACCTCGTTGCCGATCTGCACGGCTTGCGCGAATGACTCCGTGCGCCCGGCGACCCGCGCGCGCACCTCATAGGGCTCGGCGAAACCGCCAGCCAACGTTTCGCCATGCAATGCGTTCACGCCGATCAGATCAAAGCGCAGTTCACGCGTTTCGACACCGGTCAGGGCAAGCCTTTCCCGCACGATATCGAGTGCAAGCCGGGCACGCGCCAGCGCGCCGGGTCCCCCGTATGAAATCTGCCCTTCGCCGATATAGCCGTCGAAGTAAGCGACCGACACTTTCAGCGTATCGGTACGCGGCGTACCGCGTCCACCGCTCATGCGAACGCGATCCGGTGCTTCCTGCGCGACACGCACCTGCGTGAAATCGGCCACCACGTCCGGTTGCAGATAGCGCTGCGGATTGTGAATCTCGTACAGCAGTTGCTCTTTGCAGGTGGCCTCGGTCACCCGCCCACCGGCCTGCGCGAGCTTGGTGATAACCACCGAACCGTCTGGCGCGACTTCGGCAAGAGGAAAGCCGAGCCTCGCAAGATCGGGAACGTCTTTGAAGCCCGGATCGGCAAAATAGCCTCCGGTGATTTGTCCCGCGCATTCGAGCAGGTGGCCGATCACGGTCGCCTGGCCGAGCGTCCGCCAGTCGTCCATCTGCCAGCCGAATTCGTGGATCAGCGGCGCGACGAACAGCGACGGATCGGCGACACGTCCGGTCAGGACGATTTGCGCGCCGGCCGCCAGCGCCTCGACAATCGCCGCCGCGCCGAGATACGCATTCGCGGACACGAGACGATCCTTGTACGAGGCGACGCTTTCCCCGGACTCCTCGAAGCGGAAATGACCCTGCCGCACAACGTCGAGTACATCGTCGCCCGTGACGGCGGCAATCTTCACGTCGCCGAGACCGAGCGCGCGCGCAACCTCGGCAGTCTTGCGCGCCGCCGCGAGCGGATTGGCCGCGCCCATGTTCGAAATGATCCGCACGCCGTTGCGTATCGCAGCGGGAAGCACGGCCCTCATGCGCGTTTCGAGCAACGGGTCGTAGCCGAGTTCAGGATCCTTGCTGCGCGCCTGCTGCGCAATCGCGATGGTGCGTTCGGCGAGGCACTCGAATACGAGGTAGTCGAGTGCGCCGTGTTCCGCCAGTTCGACCGCAGGTTCGATGCGGTCGCCGGAATACCCCGCGCCCACGCCGATTCGTACGGGTCGTCTATGTGGAATGGCAATCATGGTGGTCACATCCGTTCAGTCAGGCGGTGCAGTTCACAGCGGGAATATCCCCAGCACGACGCAGGCAATCGTCATCACGATCGAGGCGCCGAACAGCAAAGGGAACGTAAATTTCTGATGGTCGGCGAGATCGATGCCGCACAGGCCGACCACGAGGAACGTCGCCGGCGTCAGCGGGCTGACCGGAAAGCCGGTCGTCATCTGGCCGAGCAGCGCGGCCTGGCCTGGCCGACATGCACGGCGGGCACGCCGAGTTGGCCGGCCACTTCGGCAATCACAGGCAGCACGCCGAAGTAAAACGAGTCCGGGTCGAACAGCATGCTCAGCGGCATCGACACCAACCCGAGCGCGACGGGAATATGGCCCGCCATCGCCGGCGGCACGAAGCCGACTGCCGCCTGCGCCATTGCTTTCAGCATGCCGCTGCCCTGCATCACGCCGGTGAAGACGCCGGCCGCGAGCAGAATGCCGGCCATCATCAACGCGGCCCGTGCATGAGCGTCGATGCGTTTGCGCTGCATGTCGACGTTCGGATAGTTCACCATCAGCGCGATACACAGCCCGACCATGAACATGATCGCTGGCGGAATCTTCTCGCCCATGACGACCATCGTGCCGAGCACGACCAGCGTCAGGACGATGTTGAACCAGAAGTTCTTCGGCCGGCGCAAGGCTTGCTCCTCGGGCGTCAGCTCGCGCTTCGGCATCGGCATGGAAGCGCTTGCGGCGGTGAGGCCGAGCCGCTTTTCCTCGCGGCGCCCGAGCCAGAACGCCATGCCGAAGACAAATACCAGACCGATCAACTGCACGGGGATCAGTGGGTTGAACAGGGCCGAAATCGGCAGATGCAGCGAGGCCGAGGCACGGATCATCGGCCCTGTCCACGGTAGAAAGTTGATGCCGGCCGCCATCGACACGGCCGCGGCCAGCACGCGCCGGTCCATCTTCAGGCGATCGTAGAGCGGCAGCATCGCGGGAATCGTGACGAGAAAGCACACCGCGCCGGAACCGTCCAGGTGAATCAGCAGCGCCAGCAGCGTGGTGCCCATCACGATCCGCGTGGGGCGCGTGCCGACGGCCCGCAGAATACGGTCGATGATCGGATCGAGCGTGCCGGCGTCGGTGATGGTGCCGAAGTAAAGAATCGCGAACACGAACATCCCGACCACCGGCGCGAGACTCTTGAGCCCGTCGATCACGAACTTACTTGTCTGAAAGCCGAAACCGCCGATAAGCGACGCCGCAATCGGCACGATGATGAGCGCCACGAGCGGCGACATCCGTTTCGACAGAATCGCGCCGAGCAGCACGACGATGGTAGCCAGCCCCAGTAATGGCAGCATGTGCTTGTCTCCAAGGTTGTTTTTTAGTGTGATCCAGCGTAAGTTCGTGGCAGCCATAAATCAATTGAAATGAATTGATCGCAGCCATTACAAATCATCATGGATCTGAATCTCCGGGACATCCGCGCCTTCATCGCCGTCGCGCAAACGGGCAGCTTCACGCGTGCGGCGACACGGTTGCACCTGTCACAACCGGCCTTGACGGTGCAGATTCGCCGTCTCGAGGAAACGGTGGGCATGCGGCTCTTCGATCGCAACAGCCGCAATGTCGCGCTGACGCCAACCGGCCGCGAGCTGCTGCCGCTGCTGCAGAAGTCGCTCCACGATATGGAGCACGTGCTGATCGACGCGCGTGCGCTCGGTGACGGAACCAGCGGCACGGTGCGGATCGCGTGCCTGCCGACTTTCGCGGCCAGCGTCTTGCCCGAACTCGTGCAGGAGATGAAAAAGGCGGTGCCGCGCGCGAGCTTCCATGTGCGCGACGTGGTCGCCAGCATGGTCAACACCCTGGTCCGCAACGAGGAGGTCGATCTCGGGCTGACCGGCGGCGAACTGGACGATACCGGCTTCGAGGTGCTGCATGCAGGCATCGATCGCCTGGTGGCGGTGTTTCCGAAGCGCCATGCGCTGGCACGGCGCAAGCGCATCACGCTGGCCGACCTTGCCGCCGTGCCGCTCGTGTTGACCGCACAAGGCACGAGCGTGCGGGCCGTGGTCGATCGCGCCTTTGCGAACGCCCACTGTGCGCCGGAGCTCGCCTGTGAGCCCACCTACATGATGAGCGCCGTCGCCATGGTACGCGCCGGGCTCGGCGTCACCATCCTGCCCGCATCGGCTCGCGAGGTCAGAGCGGAACCTGAACTGGTAGTCCGCCCGGTCGACGATCCCGCCTTCACTCGCCCTATCGCCCTCATCAAGAAGCGCGGCAAAACCCTGCCTCCCGTCACGGAAACCTTCGTTGCGATATTGATCGACAAGCTTGGCAAGATTTCAACGTCCGATTGACCCCTATGCGTATTCGATGATTCAATCGTCAACGCAGCCGGACCGAGACAAAGTCCTATGCAACATGCCGGATAAACCGGCCACCCAGGGGAGTCAGGCACGTGTCGAAAGGACAGGTTCTCACGTTGCGCCAGCGGTTTGCCGGGCCCCGAAAATGGCTCTCGCGGTCGATCGGCCGGCATCCCTTTCTGGCTGGCCTGGCCGGCATGATCGCCGCCACCGTCATGGCGGCACTGACGTTCGTCGCGCTCTATAACAGCCGCGAAGACGAATTCCACCATGCGGTGGAAAATTCGCGCAACTTCGTCGCCATTATCAGCGGCGACCTTGCCCGCAATGTCACGCTCTACGACATCTCGTTGCGCGGCGTCGTGGTGGACGCCGAGCGCCCGGAAACATGGACTCTGTCGCCCTACTTGCGGCAGCGCGTGCTGTTCGATCGCGGATTGGGCTCACCGACCTCTGGCGATGCTTACGTTCTCGACGCGCAAGGCCATGTTAAAGCGTCCAAAAGCGGAAACACTTACGCCGGCCTGTCGTTCGCAAACCGTGACTACTTCACCGTACAGCGGAAGAACCCCTCGGCGGGTCTCTATATTTCAGATCCCTATCAGTCGCAAGTCCGCAACGGCGCACTGGCTGTTGCACTGACAAGACGCATCAACACGCCCAATGGCGCGTTCGATGGCGTTGCGATGGTCAGCGTGCGGATCGAATACTTTGAACATCTGCTCGACAACATCGATCTCGGCCCCAATGGCGGTGGCTTTATCGTGCTCAACAACGGCACGCTCATCGCCAGCCGGCCGATGGCGCGCCGCGGCATCGGCTCGAACTATGCGAGTACGCCGAATTTCGTGGACATTGCAAGTCATCAGTCCGGCAGCTTCGTTTCGGACGGCTCTCTGGATGGCGTCTCGCGGCTGTACACCTATGCACACGTGCCGGGCACGCCTCTGATAGTCGGCGTCGCGCCCGCCGTGGAAGACGTGCTGTCCGACTGGCGCAAACGCAACATGCTGGCGGGCACGATGACCGTACTGTTCGGCGGTGCCTACGTGGTCGTGTCATGGCTATTTGCTTTCGCGCTGCGGGACAAGGCGCGTGCCGAAGCCGAACTACAACGCATCGCCGAAACCGATGCGCTGACCGGCTTGAGCAACCGGCGCGCTTTCGACCAGCGGCTCGCGCAGGAATGGCGGCGTGCGCAGCGCGAGCAAACGCCGCTCTCGCTGCTGTTCATCGACATCGACCACTTCAAGCGCCTTAACGACACCTATGGCCACGCGACCGGCGACGACGTGTTGGCCGTGGTGGCCGAGCTCATCATGTCGGGCACCCAGCGCGCGGTGGATCTTGCCGCACGCTATGGCGGCGAGGAGTTCGCGGTGGTGCTGCCGAATACATCGCTCGAAGGCGCGATCAAGGTCGCGGAAAAGATCCGCGAGCGCGTCGAGGCGGCAGGGCTTCCGAACAAGGACACGCAGAGCGGATATGTAACGATCAGCGTGGGCTGTGCGTCATGCATGCCGCCTGAAGGTGGCAGCGCTGCCGCTCTGCTTGCCGCGGCAGATACCCAGTTGTATGCCGCAAAATCCGGCGGACGCAACCGCGTCGCATGGCAGGCAAGCGATGTGCACTCCCAGGTTTAAATATCAGCGTGCGAGCGTTCCAGTGAGTCGCTAGACGGCCGCCTGCCTGTTTTAATCTATCGGTCATTCTGACCAGTTACTTTGCAATACCCAGCGATATCATGCGGCGAGCGCCTGACAGATCTTACAATTGCCAGGCCCGCGGATAGGCCCGCGGCACGCGGAAGCGGCACAAATAAAACCAATCCAGATGCTGCACACTCCAAACGGAACCATGTAGAGTATTGCGAAACAGTTTCGGTCGAGTGATCAAAGGGTAAGCGGGGGACCAAAGGCAATCCGAGGCAGCGCGATACGTCAGTCACTATCGCCTTACACATTCGGACTGGGAAATAATCTGCCAGAAGGGCGGACCTGTGCGCATTCTTTCGATCTTCGGTACCCGGCCGGAAGCCATCAAGATGGCGCCGCTCGTTAAACAACTCGAAGCCGACCCCGACATACAGTCCGTCGTCTGCGTCACGGGTCAGCACCGCAGCATGCTCAAGCAGGTGCTCGACCTGTTCGGCATCGTGCCCGCCCATGATCTCGAGGTAATGACCCCAAACCAGACGCTCAATGGTCTGGCCTCACGCCTCTTTTCCGGACTCGACGATATTCTCGCCGCGGAGCAGCCTGACCGCGTGCTGGTGCACGGCGACACCGCCACCAGCATGGCCGGCGCGCTCGCTGCATTTCACCGGCGCATTCCCGTCGGGCATGTCGAAGCCGGCTTACGCACGGGCAACCTGATGGAACCGTGGCCGGAAGAAATGAACCGGCGCGTCGTCGACGTGGTCAGCGATCTGCTGTTCGCGCCTACCGCCAGCTCAAAGGCGAACCTGCTCGCCGAAGCCTTGAGCGGCCAGGCCATCGTCACGGGCAACACGGTCATCGACGCACTGCATCTGATGTGCGCGCGGCTCGAGCGCGACGCGCCTTTGCGTGAGTCGATCGACGCACGCCTCCCCTTCATTGACCCCACCCTGCCCTTACTGCTCGTCACCGGGCATCGCCGCGAGAGCTTCGGCGAGGGTTTCGCGAACATCTGCGCGGCGCTCGCCACCCTGGCGCGCAGCGGCAAAATGCAGATCGTCTATCCGGTTCACATGAATCCGAACGTGCGCGGCCCGGTGCTCGACACGCTCGGCAACTCACCTAACGTGTTGCTGACCGAACCGCTCGAGTATCCGGACTTCGTGCGCCTGATGCAGCGCGCGTCGGTTGTGCTGACCGATTCCGGCGGCGTGCAGGAGGAGGCGCCGGCGCTCGGCAAACCGGTGCTCGTCATGCGCGACGTGACCGAACGTCCCGAGGCCCTGGTCGCCGGCACCGTGCGGCTCGTCGGCACTGAACGAGACTCGATCGTGAACGCCGTACTGCAACTCATCGACGACGAAGAGGAGCGGCGCGCGTTCGCGCGGCGTGTGAATCCGTATGGCGACGGCCGTGCGTCCGGGCGCATTGTCGCCGCGCTCATGGGACGGCCGTTCGAACCGTTTTCCAGCAATGAATTGCCGGGCTACCGGCATCCCGCGGTCGCGCTTCAAAGCGGGCACGGCTAGCGTCGGTATGCGTTCGCAGTACGTAGCAACACTTGCATGAGCAACACCGGCAGGACGCCAGCACGACAAGCGAAACCCGGGCAGCGCCGAAGGCGGCGTGCATCACGCACGCTGTGGCGTTTGCTGACAACAAGGGACATCGACACGTGGAAGCCAAACCGATTTCGCGCCGTACTACGCAGCGTCTGTTAGTCAATCACAGCACATGGGGTGGCTCGCCATGTGCGCGTGAAGCAGCGCGATCCGCTGCCCTGCGGGCGTCGCTTGTGATAACTGCCATCACGCTCTTCGCGACGTCCGTTGCACCAGCGGTCGCAGCCGATCTTGCCGACGCGTTCGCCCAACTCGGCGGTGGGCGGAGCGAGTCGCGCACGGTGTCGCTGGCGGATCTAGGCATCCGCGAGCCGGTCGTGCTGCGCGCACCCGATACCATTCACGAGCTCTATCTGCCTGTGCCGGCCGGCTTGCCGATTCGTGGCGCGACGCTGCAGATGGACGGCAATTATCTGCGCAGCGACGGAGGACGAACCACCCTCCTGCTGTCGCTCGACGGCTCGCCGGTGCTCGCGCGAAACGTCAACGAAGCGCAGGGCGACGGCTCGATCAGCATCGGCGTGGACGGTTCACCGCGGCCTTCCGGCTTCGTGCGAGTGGGCATGCAATGGTCGTCCGTGATCAACGACAGCTTCTGTACCGACCAGACGGCGATCGGCAATCTGTGGCGCGTTGCGCCGACGTCACGGCTGACCTATCAGTTCGACACCGCCGCGATCAACGACGTGCGCACGGCATGGAGCGCGCTGCCGCCCTCGCCCGTGGTGCTGGTCGGCGGCAAGCGTCTGAGCGCCGCCGGCTACGACGCGGCCTGGCGCATCGAAGCCCTGCTGATGCGCGGCGGCGCCAACCCGGTCACCCGCTTGCTGCCCTCGGTGGGTGACACGGTCGATCTTGCCAACGTTAGCGTGCCGGCCGCGCTGCAGCCGGTGCCCGCGTTCGCCGCGCTCGCCGCGCTCGCCGCGGGCGGGCAGCACAAGATCGCGAACCCGGCCGAACTCGGCGCGCTGCTCGCGCTCGCGCCGGCTTCCGCGTTCGCGCCCAACGTGGTAGTCGCCGACGATGCGCTGCGCGCATCGGTGAGTGCCGCGCTCGACGCGTTACGCGCACAGGTCGTCGGCGTGTCGCCCGATGCCGCCAGTGCGTTCGACAGCTGGCGTAACGGCGCCGCCGGTGCGCTCGGCGCGCCGCTCGCGGCCGGCGAAGTCAAGCTCGCGCGCCTGAACGGCCTGCCGGCGGTGGTGGTCGGCGACAGCACGGGCGTTGCCGCGCTCTCGCGCGCGTGGACACCCATCGACGTGTCGAATCGCCTGGTGGTGCATGAACTGTCGCGCGCGCCGAACATCAGCGCCGGTGGCGACTCGGACAAGCTCGCGCTGTCGCTCGTGGGTGGAGAACCCCGTACGCTCGATGTGCTGACGAGCGCGTCGTGGGAAGCGAACTTCGATCTCGCCGCCGTCTCCGGCCACGACAAGGTGCCGCGCAAGGTGGTGCTCGACCTCGTCGCCGCGCCCGCGTCGAATCGCAACGCACAAACCGCATCGGTCTTCTTCAACGGCGTGCTGATCGGCTCGCAACTGCTGGACACCAATGGCCGCGCGCAACGCGTGGAAGCCGACATTCCGGTCTACGCGCTCGGTGCGACCAATCAGTTGCGCGTGCTGTTCCAGCGCCAGCCGGAAGGCGGCTGCCAGCCGCGCGCGCAAGGCTATCCGGCGGCCGTGCTGCCCGGCAGCTATCTGCAGTTGGGCACGGCCCCGCTCGACGACGATTTCACCGGCATGGTGGTGCGCTTCTCGACCGGCACGAACCTGCTGGTGCCGGACGCGTACCTCGACGATCCGCTTGCGTCGCTGCCGCGTGTCGCGCGCATCGCCAACGCCGCGAGCATCGCACCGACGCACGCGATCCTGACAGTCTTGCCGAATGGCCAGAGCGCGAAGCCGGACAACGCGTTTCTCGCGCTCGATGTCGCACTCGACAAGGAAAACGCACACGCGCGCTTCGCCGGCGACCGGCTGACGTTGACCGGCCGCTCGGGCAACGTCCTCGCGGACATGTCCGGGCTGAATGGGCTTGGCGTAATCGAAGTGATACGCGCAAGCGGTACGCCGGGCGTCGTCTACCGTACGCTCGGCACGACCGCACCGGTGTTGCCGGCCACGCTCGCCCCGCTGCGCGGCGACGTCGCACTCGTGGATGCGAGCGGCGTGCTCAAGCAGTTCGACACGCAGCATGCCGGCGCGGTGCCGCCGACGGACAACCCGCGTGGCTGGATCGCCGGACATTGGGCCGCCTGGGGCGTGCCGACCGTCGTGATCATCCTGCTGTTGCTTCTGCTGTGGGCCGCGCACGTCGGCCGCCGCCGCGCCGCCGCACGAGCCGCAGCCGCGACCGCCCGGCCAGCCGACGTGATACAGCCGGACAATCCGCCAACGAAGCAGGGTTGAACGTGAGCGTCGACGCACTCAAGTGGTGGGCCGATTACTTTGGGGGCCGCTACTACCACGGCATGCAATCCGTGACCGCGGTCGTGGCGGTGATCATTCTGATCTCGAGCCTCGACGATCTGTTCATCGACGCGTGGTACTGGGTGCGCCGCGTGATTCGCCACTTCAGGATCAAGCCGCGCTACCGGCCGCTCACCGCCGACCAGTTGTACACGCGTGAGCAGCAGCCGCTGGCGATCATGGTGCCCGCGTGGAAAGAGGACGACGTGATCGCCTCGATGGTGTCGGACCTCGTGCGCGTGCTCGACTACCAGAACTATGCGGTGTTCGTCGGCACGTATCGCAACGACACCGCAACCATCGCCGAAGTGGAACGCATGCGGCGGCGCTACCGGCAACTGCATCGCGTCGAGGTGCCGCACGATGGGCCCACGTGCAAGGCCGACTGTCTGAACTGGATCATTCAGGCCATCTTCCGTGACGAGCATGAGAGCGGCGTCGAATACGCGGGCGTGATCATGCACGATAGCGAAGATGTGCTGCATCCGCTCGAACTGCGTTTTTTCAACTACCTGCTGCCGCGCAAGGACATGATCCAGTTGCCCGTCGCCTCGCTCGAACGCGACTGGTATGAACTTGTTGCCGGCACCTACATGGATGAGTTCGCCGAGTGGCATGCCAAGGATCTCGTCGTGCGTGAGAGTCTCTCGGGTTCGGTGCCGTCCGCCGGGGTCGGCACGTGTTTTTCACGGCGCGCGATACTGGGCCTGTGTGCCGACACGCACAACCAGCCGTTCAACACCGAGACGCTTACCGAAGACTACGACGTCGGCGAACGGCTCGGCCGCATGAACATGCAGTCCATTTTTGCGCGCTTTCCGGTGCAGTTCGCCACGCACCGCAAATCCTGGTTCGGCTTCGGCCCGGAGCGCGATGTCACGGTCACCATGCCGCTCTGCGTGCGCGAATTTTTTCCGAACACGTTTCGCACCGCGTATCGGCAGCGCGCGCGCTGGACCCTCGGTATCGGCCTGCAGGGCTGGCAGCAGACCGGCTGGAACGGCTCGCTCGCCAACCGTTACCTGCTCGCGCGTGACCGCAAGGGCATCATCACCGCGTTTGTCGGCATCATTGCGTATGCCCTCCTGGTCCAGTTTCTGCTCTTCACGTATGCGGGCCTGTTCGGCATCATGCCGCACCTGATCGCCTCGCCCTTCAGCGATTCGCGGTTTCTGGCCATCGTGCTGTGGGCTAACGGCATCGCGTTTCTGCTGCGGATCGTGCAACGCGTGTACTTCGTCACCCGGCTGTACGGCTGGGAACATGGCGTGTTGTCGGTGCCGCGTATGGTGATCGGCAACTTCGTGAACTTCATGGCGGTGGCGCGCGCATGGAAAATGTTTCTCGGGCATCTCGTCACCGGCAAGCGTCTGGTGTGGGACAAGACGATGCACGACTTTCCGTCGTCGGACGGTTTCGACGACCGCTCCATGCGGCTTGGCGAATTGCTGGTCTCCTGGCAAGCGGTCGGTCAGGAGAAAATCGACCGCGCGCTCGCCGACGACTACGCGAAAGAAGCCCCGCTCGGCCGTGTGCTGATGTCGCACGGCTGGCTCGACGAGGAGACGCTCGCCGAAGCGATCTCATTCCAGGCCGATCTGCCACGCGGACGCCTCGACGCGGCACTGCTGAAAGCGCATGCGGCGCAGTTGCCGCTCGAATTGATCGTGCGCAACCGCGTGCTGCCGCAAGGCGTCGACGCAGCGGGCCATGCGGTGCTGCTCGCGGCGGGTCCGCTGGCGAACGATGCGCGCGCAACGGTGCAGGCAGCGCTCGACACGCCACTGGTTCTGCGTATCGTGCGCGAAGGCGAAATTGCCGATGGCTTGCGCCTGGTGCAAGGCTTGCCTGTGGTGTGCGAGCCCGCCGCGGACAGCGCAGCGCCTCCTGGCGGCACGGATGCAGCACAGCCACTCACGTCGACGGTGCCGCTGCTCGGCGATCTGTTGATCGAACAGGGTTATGTGCATCGCGCGGCCTTCAATACGGCACTGCAGCGCTATAGCCCGGCGGAGCATGGACGCATCGGCGATTACATGGTCGAGCAGGGTGTGATTACGCACGATGCGCTCGCCAGGGCCCTTCAGGAACAGCAGCGTCTGCGCGACGAAGTGGCAGCCGCGCAATGAATAAGCCCACACCAACCTGGCACGATCAGCGGCTCGACGGCATGGTGCCCGTCGTGCACACGGGTCGTATGCGGGCCTGGCGGATGACCCGCAATTGCGTGCCGCCCGCGCTGCTCGCGGGCGTGCTGTGCGTGAGCGCCGCTGTGCAGGCGCAAACGACATCCTCGGCGGTTCCGCCTCCGCCTTTGAGCGGCGCGGCGTACCGCGTCGCGCAGCAGGGCTACCACGCGTATCTGCGCCACAACTATGCAGCCGCCGAAGCTCACGCGCGTGAGGCGATCCGTCAGCGGCCCGATCTCGCTTCGCTGCGCCTGCTGCTGGCGAATGCGCAGGCCGCGCAGCATCGCCTCGGCGACGCAAGCCGTACCCTGGCCGACGCGATTCGCGAGCTGGGCCCGGATGCATCGCTCGTTGCGCGGCAACGTGAGTTCGATGCGCAGGCCAGGACCAAGGCGGCCGCTACGCGCTCCGCTACGGCGAGTGGGACGCGTCCTGGCATCGCGAGCACCGCCTCATGCAAAGTCGGTGGCGCACGCGCCGCCGCGGCCGGCTCAGGACCGCCGGACTACCTGACAGGCCGCGCGTACAGCGCCGCGCAACGCGCCTACCAGGCTTATGCAGACAAAGACTATGGCAGCGCGTTGCAGGCCGCGAACGAGGCGATCGCATTACGCCCCGATGTATTGCGTCTGAGGCTGCTGGCAATCGATTCGGCTAACGCCGCACGAGACGACGACGCGGCCTGGCAAACTACCGTTGACGCGATGCGCCGCTTCGGCGACAACGAGGCGTTACGCGCACGACGTCTGTTGATCGGCGCGCGGCTCGCGCCGAAACGGGGCAACGCGGCGCTTGCCGCTCAGCAGCGCGGTGACTACGCCCAGGCAGCGACACTGGCGCGCGAGGCCATCGCTTATGCGCCGGACAAGCCCGGCTACCGGCTGCAGTTATTCAGCGCCCTGCTCGCGCAGAACGAGATGACTGGACTCGAACAAGCCGCCACCGATGCGATCCAGTCCGGCATGCAACCCGCGTCGACGATGCTCACGATGCGCGGCTATGCACGCGCCGCCCAAGGGCGCGCAGCGGACGCCGATGCGGACTTCGCGCAGGCGCTTCAGCAATCCGGTGATAACGGTAGCAATGGGGGCGGCGGTGCTGGTGCTGGTGCTGGTGCTGGTGCTGGTGCTGGTGCTGGTGCTGGTGCTGGTGCTGGCGGTGGTGCTGGCGGTGGTGCTGGCGGTGCTGGCGCTGGAGGCAGCAAAGCCAACGCCGCAAACCAGCGTGAGCAGCGCATCACCCGCTCGATCATCGCCGACGTCTGGACAGCCGAGGGCGAGCCACAGCGAGCGCTCGACCTGCTTGCACCACTCAAGCCCGCGGGTAACGACACCGATGCGCTGATCGACGCCCGCCGTTTCAACGCCCGGCAGTCAATACCACGCCAGACACTCCAAACACCCCAAGCATCGCCAGGGCAACCGCCGGCAAGCAGCGTCGAGCGCGTCGCCAACACCGCGCGCCCCATCCTCGATTGCATCGCCGACGAATACGGCTCGTCCTGCTACCTCTATCCGGCCGACCCGGGCTTCGCGGCACGGCGCGCGTCGATTCTTGCCGCGCAGCGCGGCGACAAGGCTGCGGCGCTTGCCCACGTACGCGAGGCGGTCGCCGCCGACCCGCGCAATCCGCAGCACCGCATCGAGCTGATCAACGCGCTCGACGACGCCGGCGACCACACCGGCGCGCAACGCGAAGTGCGTACGACGCTGCAGGACGGCTTGCTCGACGCGATGCCGCCGCGGCAGGCCGCGTATCTCGCGCAGCGCGCGGGCTACGACCGCCGCGCGTTCGACTACTTCGCGCAAGCCGATGCCGATGGACAACTGCCCACGCGTTCCGCTAGCGACGCCGGCTACAGCGCGTATCGCGCGCGATTCAACGAAGCCACCGCGCGCTACATGGAACGCGCGATCGACTACGGCACGTCGCCGCCGGACGGCGCCGCGTCGGCATCCGTGCAGCAGTTACAGGACATGCGCAACGTCCACGCGGACGCGACCCGCACGTGGGGCTTCGTCACCTCGCTGAACTATCGCGGTGCGGGCTTGCAGCCAGGCGTTGCAACCGGCTCCGCGCCCGGCACCTACAACAACTGGCAGGCTGGACTCGAAGGCTACTGGCGGCCATTCGGCGCCCTCGGCGACCGCATGTTCGAGGTCTACGCGCGCGCCTACGAAAATTTCGCTGCCCAGGGCGATGTGCCAAGCGGCATATCCACCGCGCTTGCCGCGGTCGGCGTGCGTGGCAAGCCATTCGAATCGGTCAATGCCATCATCGCGTTCGAGCGGCTGATTCCGCTGGGCTCGCACGCGCCGGCAGACTGGCTGCTGCGGCTCGCCTATTCCGGCGGCTTAGGCACCGGGCGGCGCCTCGACGTACCGTCGTGGTGGACCGTCCAGGACTATGCGGAAGCCGGTCACTACGTGAGCAACGGCTGGAACTATGGCACCGGATATATCGAAGCCGGCCGGAGTTACCGCCTCGACCGGATCAGTCCGAAGCTCACCGTGTTTCCGTATGGCGTGATCGGCGCGGACTACGATTCGAGTATCAATCACGGCATCCCGGTCGGCATCGGGGTGGGCGTGTCGACGCGCTACTGGTTCCGCGATAGCTTCTACGACTCGCCGCGTTCGTTCGTCGACGTGTCCGTGCAGTACCGCTGGCGGATCACGGGCGACAATCGTGCGGGCGGCGTGTTCTTCGGCGCGGTGCTGTCCTATTGAGAAATCGTGTATTGATGGACCGTGTGGATTCCCACTCGCGGCCCTTACTCCATTCGCATACCCACCATTTAGTTTCCAGCGGATAAGCTTTCAATTTCAAACAGAACCCGAATAACCACGCTATTCCTCAGTTTTAATCGCGCAGACTCACGTTAGTATTAACTTCGCGCGAGCGCGAGGAAAGCTCGCGCGCATTTTCCGAAAAACTTCGAAAAGCAAAAAATGATAATCAGCAAATTTCGAATGCTCGTGGTGGCCGCGGCCGCGGTCGCCACGGTCGCTCCGGCGTACGCAGGATTGGGCGGCGCACCGACCTACCCGGTGACGGCCAGCAGTACCAGCGCAGGGGCGGCCATCCAGAGCAGCGCCGCGGTGGCACGCTACGCGGCAAGCGCCAATGCGGCGGGGCCGGCTTACACCGTGAGCCAGACCACGCTGCCGTCGGGCACGGTGGTGAACGAATACATCACGGCGGGCAACACGGTGTTCGCGTTGAGCTGGGAAGGCCCGACCATGCCGCCGCTCAAGACGCTGCTCGCCACGTACTTCCCGTCTTATGTGCAGGGCCTCACCGACGCGCACGCGACGCAAGGCGGCGGCTACGGGACCGCCGTCGTGCATCAGTCGGCGCTGGTCGTGGAGACCGGCGGCCATATGGGCGCCTTTGTGGGTCGCGCCTATCTACCGCAAGCGTTGCCGCAGGGCGTGAGCGCTGCCGACATCAATTAAGCCTTTAAAAATTAATCGAGAGAATAAAAGTGCGCAAAATCGCATGGATCATTGCCGCGGCGCTCGGGCTGAGTCTGGCTGGCTGCGGTGGGGGCGGGGGTGGCGGGACGGGAACCAACAGCCCCACAACGCTAAACGCACCGGCCGGCGCAAGTTCGCCCGCGGCCGCACCCGCGAGCGGAGCCAGTAGTCCGACGCCCAACGTACTCGCGGCCGACGCGTCGGCGGTGCCTACCGCTGTCGGCCCCGGCAATACGATCGCGGTGACGGTTACCGGAACGGGCATCCACAACCAACCCATGGTCAGCGTCAGGATCTGCACCCCTGGGTCTAACGCCACCACGAACTGCGCGACGATCCCGAACGTGATCGTCGATACCGAGTCGTTCGGGTTGCGTCTGGTTCGCTCAGCAATTCCGACCACCACCTTCGGCGCACTCACAAACGAAACCGCGAGCGGCCTCCCGCTCGCCGAATGCGCGTTGTTCGGTAGTGGTTATGCGTGGGGTACCGTCCATTACGCGGACGTTGCACTTTCGGGCGAGACCGCCCAGAACGTACCGATTCAGGTGATCGGCGATTCCACACTGACCGCGCCTGCGCCGACCGAGTGTCAGGTTGGCCGTCCGCTGGTCACCACGGCCGATCTCGGCGCAAACGGTATTCTCGGTATCGGCGTAGCCCCGACCGACTGCGGCTCGGCGTGCGCGAATGGACCCGTGTCGACGTTCTACTACACCAACGCCGGTGTAGGCACCGCGGTGCCCATCAACGGCCAGATCACCAACCCCGTCTCACTGTTCGGGCAGGACAGCAACGGCGTGATTCTGGAGATGGCCCAGGTGTCCGATAGCGGCAGCGCGAGCGCTCAGGGTACGCTGGTCTTCGGCATCGACACGCAGCCTAACAACGTATTGTCGGGCACGACCGCCACGCTGATGATGACGAACGGGAACGGCGACTTCACGTCGACCTACAACGGGACCACGCAGACAAAAACGTTCTTCGATTCGGGCTCGACGGTGATGTTCTTCCCGGACCTGTCGATCCCGATTGACAGCAGCTCCGGATACTACATACCGACGACGACGGTGGGGCGGTCATCGTCGCTGGTGAACGCCATCCCGACGAGCGTGTCGCTCGGCTTCAATATTGCGAACGGCGCGACGCTGAACGCTTCGGGGAATAGCGCGTTCAATAACCTCGGTATCTATATGAACCGTCAGTTCGACTTCGGCATGCCGTTCTTCTATGGCCGGCACGTGTACTACGGCATTGCCGGCAAGGCGTCCACGGGTGGTGGCACAGGACCGTATGTCGCGTACGTTTCGAGCTAAGTGACGCTGCGTCCTGCGCGATGGATATCGGCGGTGGGGACCGATATCCATTTGCGCGGGGCGAGCAGACCGCGCGTGCCAGCAAGACTTTCAAACACTTTGAAAGAGGAGTTGATGCCCGGTGACTGTCTTGCATAATCCTCAAAACAGGGATAGATATCCCCATGTTGAGGATTCTCATGAGAATCCCTATAATGAGGACGATCGTCCCCGTACCAAGGATTGGCCATGAGTGTTGCCGACTTTCTCTTCACACCAGGCTTGCAACGCGTCCTCGGTGCCACGCTGCTGCAGCCTGACCGCAGTTTTACGCTACAGCAACTGCTGCGTCTGGCAGACAGTGGGCGCGGAAGCGCTCAAAAGCAGGTGGACCGACTAGTCGAGGTCGGCGTACTTCAGGAAGACGCCCGACGAGGCCGGCAACGGAGCATCCGGGCGAATACCGAATTCGTCCTCTATCCAGAGTTGCTTAGTATCGCGCGCAAGTCATTTGCTGTTGTGGAGCCGCTGAAAGATGCCCTCGCGCCTTTCGCCGAACAAATCACCTCGGCCTTCGTATTTGGCTCCGTGGCCAAGGGCACGGACAGCGGCCGAAGTGACATCGACTTGATTGTCGTCGGGAGTGCCCCTCTCCTCGAGCTATCTGAGGCCATGCAGATGGCCGAGCAAGGTCTGCTGCGCCCCGTCAACTTCTCTCTGTACGAGCCTGCTGAATGGGCTGCCCTGATAAAATCAGACCCTATTATGGGCCAGATTGCCCAAGGCCCCACCCTGAAGATACTGTGATGCCGCGCCCATCTGAATACGAAAACCTCATTAAGACAAAAGCCTTCGAGGCGGTCGCCCCAACGCCCGGAGCTATCGCGGGCTTCCTGCGTAACGCAGCTGACTATAAGGCCACCGCCGATGGGCTAGCCCCCAGCCGACATCTGCAGGTCTTTACCTTGGCCTACGAAGGCTATTTCCAAGTGGTCCAGGCCGTCCTGGAGTTCTACGAGGTCCGCACCAAAGATGCCGGCCGTAACCTGGCCATCCAGCGTGTATCCACTTCGCTGGGCGTGAGCTCCCAAGAATTTGCCTTTATCACGAAGGCCCACGAACGTCGCAACGGTACCTCTTACGTTTCACCGTTTCCCCCGGTGTCGAAGGCTGAGGCCGCCACCATGCTGGCCATCCTGGCTAAGTACCTACTCGTTGCGCATACGCTGACTGACACGCCGTGAGCCCCTGTCTTGCAGAAGCGCCCTCCCCTAATAAATCCCCATCGCCCCTTCAATACTGCGCACCATCGAAACCAGCCGCGGTCCGATATCCCCTTCCAGCTGATTCTCCTTCAGCAGATAAGAAGGCACGCCGCAGTTGAACACCAGAATCTCGCCGTCGGCCGAAGGTTTCATCGGCACGGCGACGGCGTGCACTTCCTGTCGCAAGTCGCCGTACGAAACGCAGAACCCACGTTCGTAGAAATAGTCGATACCGCTCATCACGCGCTCGCGAAACGTATTCCATTCGCTCGGCGCCTTCACCGCAATCTCATTGCAAAGCGCCTCGCGCCGCTCGGCCGGCAGCGCCGCGAGCAGCGCGCGGCCCATTGCGGTTCGCACAATCGGATAGCTCAGGCCGATATCTGCCGGTAACCCCAAAGGCGTCGTACTGCGGCTGCTTTCCAGGTACACGACGTTAAGCCGGTCCCGCATGCCGAGCGAGACCGAACCGCGAATCTGATCCGCCAGTTCCTTCATCGAAGGCCGCGCGATCTGCCGAACGCTCAAGCTCGCGAGCAACGGATAGCTCAACGACAGCACGGCCGAACCGAGCTGAAACTTGTTGTTCATACGATTGACGCGCAAGTAGCCGAGGCGCGTGAGCGTGTAGGTGAAACGCGAGATGGTGGCCTTGGTCATGCCTGTGCGCGCCGCCAGCTCCGCGTTGCCGAGTTGTGATTCGCGCGGCGTGAAGCAATGCAGGATGTCGAGGCCGCGCGCCAACGTGGTGGCGAACTGCCGGTCGCCGTCGAATTCGTCGGGCACATAGCGCGCCTTCGAATCCAGATAGTCGCCTGCCAGCGCCGCCGCGGAAATCTTGTTGTTGGCTGCCATGATCGTCTCCCTTCAGGTAGCCAATTTTGCGCCTCATGTTCAGCATATCCAAACTCTGTTCTGCAGAGTCGAACAAATCATGCCGACTGCCTGTAAATCTTCGATAGTGAAGTCATAAATCGACTCACACGACGGAGACAAGCATGACCATGAACCCCTCGCATTTCGACTCGATGCTCGCCGACGTCGCGCGGTTCGTTCGCGAAGAAGCGATTCCGCGCGAAAACGAGATCGAGAAGGCGGATGCCGTGCCGACGGATCTCGTCGAACGCATGCGCGAACTCGGCTATTTCGGCTGGAGCATTCCGCGCGATTTCGGTGGCGCCGGACTGTCGACGGAGCAACTCGTGCGCGGCGCATTCGAGCTCTCGCAAGCCTCGGTGGCATTCCGCGCGCGGGTCGGCACCAATACCGGCATCGGCTCGGAAGCGCTCGTCGCCGACGGCACCGACGCGCAGAAACAGCACTATCTGCCGCGTCTCGCCTCAGGTGAACTGACCGGCGCTTTCGCGCTGACCGAAGCGGACGCCGGCTCGGACGCCACCGCGTTGCGCACCACCGCGCGGCGAGTCGGCGATCACTACATCCTTGACGGCAGCAAGTGCTTCATCACCAATGCGCCGATCGCGGACCTGTTCACCGTGATGGCCCGCACCGATCCTGCCACGCCCGGCGCCGGTGGCATTTCCGCATTTCTCGTCGAACGCGGCATGCCGGGTCTGTCCACCAGCGCGCCCTACGACAAGATGGGCCAGGCTGGTTCACCGGTTGGCGACGTGGTGTTCAATGCGTGCCGCGTGCCCGCGGCCAATCTGATCGGTGGCGTCGAAGGTCAAGGCTTCCGTACCGCGATGAAAGTGCTGAACAAGCAGCGCATTCACCTGGCCGCGCTGTGCACCGGCCCTGCCATGCGGATGCTCGAAGAAGCCGTGGCGTACACCTCGAAACGCGAGCAGTTCGGCAAGCCTGTGGCTGAGTTCCAGCTCGTGCAGGCCCTGATCGCCGAATGCCAGACCGAAATCTACGCCGCGCGCTCAATGATTCTCGAAACCGCGCGCAAACGCGATGCGTGTGAGGACGTCGCGCTGGAAGCGTCGATGTGCAAGATGTTCGCCTCGGAAATGTGTGGACGCGTCGCGGATCGGGCGGTCCAGATGCTCGGCGGACGCGGTTACCTCGCGGGCAATGCGGTCGAGCGGTTCTATCGGGATGTGCGCGCGTTCCGCATTTACGAAGGCACCACGCAGATTCATCAGTTGAACATCGCGAAGATCACACTGCGGCGCGCGGCTGAGCGGGATCAGGCGGGACAGAAGGACAGCGTTCAGACCGACGCTGCGCGTGCAGCATGAGCACGGTCATGAACACCTCCACAAACACCGCCACGGACTGCGCCACCACACTCGACGTCGAACGGCTCGTCAATCCGCGCTCGATCGCGATCATCGGTGCCTCAAACGATCCGAAGTCGATCAGCGGCCAGCCCATGCGCTTTCTCATACAGCACGGGTATCAGGGCACGCTGTATCCGGTGAATCCGAAGTACGCGGAGATCGACGGCGTAGCGTGCCACGCCAGCATCGCCGCATTGCCCACTACGCCCGATCTCGCGTTGATCCTCGTTGCGGCGCGTCGCGTGCCCGACATGCTGCGCCAATGCGGCGAAAAAGGTATCGGCTTCGCGATCATCTACAGCTCCGGATTCGCCGAGGCGGGCGAAGCCGGCGCCGCGTTGCAGCGCGAATGCGCGGACATCGCGAAGGCGTTCGGCATCCGCGTGATCGGTCCGAACTGCCAGGGCTTCGTCAGCACGGGCGCCAACGTCTATGCAGGATTCGGCGCGCCGTTCGGCGTCGACTACCGGCGCGGCGGCCTGTCGCTGATTTCGCAAAGCGGCGGCTTCGGCTGCGCGCTGCTGCTGATGGCCGACGAACTCGGCATCGGCTTGCGGCATTTCATCACTACCGGCAATGAGGCCGACGTCAGCCTGCTCGATCTCGTCGACGCCTGTATCGCGGACCCGCAAACGTCGCTGATCGCTGCCTATATCGAAGGTCTGAAGGATGCGCGGCGTCTCGTCGACGTCGCCAACCGCGCGCTCGACGCGGGCAAACCGCTGCTCGCGTGGAAAGTCGGCAACACCGCCGACGGCGCCAAAGCAGCCGCATCGCACACGGCGAATCTGGGCGGTGCATCGGCGCTCTATCGCACCGCTTTCCGCCAGACCGGCGTGATCGAGGTCACCGATGTCGCGGACCTCGGCGACTACGCCAAGGCGTTCGAAGCCCAACGCCTGCCGCGCGGCAACCGGATCGCGGTCGTCACGCTCTCGGGTGGCGCCGGCATTCTGATTACCGATGCCTGTGCTGAACGTGGCATGTCTGTGCCCGCGCTGTCGGCAGCGACGCTCGAGCAGCTCAAACCGATCGTGCCCGCGTTCGCCTCGTTGAACAATCCGATCGATCTCACCGCGGGCATTCTCGCCGAGCCGAAGATTTTTGCGGATGCCTTGCAGATCATCGCCGACGATCCGAACATCGACGCCATCGCGATCATGGCAGCCGCGGCGAGCGGCGACGTGGCGCGCGCAATGGCCGAGGCGATCGTGCGCGTCTACGCAGCCACGACCAAGCCGATGATGCTCGCCTGGAACGCGCGCCGCGACATGGCCGCCGATGCCTACGCGCTGATCGAAACGCATGGCGTGCCGCTGTATGCGACGCCCGTGCGTTGCGGACGCGCATTCGCGGTGTTATCGGACTATGCGCAGGCGCGACGGACGCGTGCAGCGGCGCGCTGTGCCGAACCGCTTGCACATGTGCCATACGATGTCGAGCAAGCTCGCGCGTTGCTGACTGTCAGTCAGGGCGACCTGACCGAACACGCCTCGCAGGCGCTGCTGCGCGACTACGGCATCGAAACGCCCAGGAGCGAGCTCGCGCACACCAGCGGCGAAGCATGCGCCATCGCGCGAAAGATCGGCTTTCCGCTCGTGATCAAGGTGCAATCGCCCGACATTCCGCATAAAACGGAAGCCGGAGCCGTGCGGGTCGGCATCCGCGATGAAGCGACGCTCGCCGGCGCCTTCGACGAAATCGTCGCGAACGCGCGCCGCCATGTACCCCATGCGCGAATCGAAGGTGTGCTGGTACAGGAAGAGATCCGCGACGCGATCGAACTGATCGTCGGCATCGAGAACGATGCATCGTTCGGACCGGCGGTGATGTGCGGTCTCGGCGGGATCTATGCCGAAGTGCTGAAGGATGTGGCGTTCCGGCTCGCACCGGTCTCGCACGCCGACGCCCACGCGATGATCCGCGAACTGCGCGCCTTCGCGATGCTCGACGGTGCGCGCGGCAAACCGCCTGGCGATATCGAGGCGCTCGTCGAAACGATCGTCGCGCTCTCCACGATGGCGCTCGACCAGCAGGCGAATCTGAAGGAACTGGATATCAATCCGCTTTTCGTGCTGCCTGCGGGCAAGGGCGTGCGGGCCGGCGACGCGTTGGCGCGCTGCATGCCGCGCGCGGCCAACGCCGCGAATGGTGCCGGTACCGCCGACGACATGCACGAAAGCGAGCATTGCGCTCCGGCCGTCGTGGATGGATAGTGAAGCGGTGCCAGGCCGCTTTAAGACCGGATGTCGCTGATTTTCCGCGCCACATGCAGCGCTAAACATCGCGCTAAAACCGCACCACGCGCGGCAAAACGCATCGCAACATGCGCAGCGACATCCACCGCAGTTGGCATTCTTCGCGAGACCATCATGCACGGCTATTCGCATTCAGACACCTCGACCCCAGGCGACCTCACGCCCACCGAAGTCGAACGCACTTACCGCAAGATCTTTTTCCGGCTGATTCCGTTGCTGTTTCTCTGCTACGTGATCAGCTATATCGACCGCGTCAACATTGCCTTCGCCAAGCTGCAGTTCATGCACGACCTCGGCTTCTCGGAGTCGACTTACGGCTTGGGCGCAGGCCTTTTCTTCATCGGCTACGTACTGTTCGAAGTCCCGAGCAATCTGTGGATGCAGCGCGTCGGCGCACGCCGCACGCTGTTGCGCATCATGTTCGCGTGGGGGCTGGTGTCGAGTCTGATGATGTTCGTGCGCACGCCGACGCAGTTCTACGCGATGCGCTTCCTGCTCGGCGTGACCGAAGCGGGTTTCTTCCCCGGCATCATCTACTATCTGAGCTGCTGGTTTCCCGGCGCGCGGCGCGCTCGCGTCACGGCATTTCTGATGATGGCGACCGCAGTGGCGGGGATCATCGGCGGACCGATGTCCGGGTTCATCATGACGCGACTCGCGGGCGTCGGCGGTTTGCCGGGCTGGCAATGGCTGTTCCTTCTGGAAGGCGTGCCGGCCGTGACGCTCGGGATCATCGCGTTCCTCACGCTCGGCGACAAACCGGAAGACGTGAGCTGGCTCGACGAGCGCGAGAAAGCGCTGGTGTCGCGTGAACTCGCCGCCGATGAGAAGACCAAGCAAACCGGTCATCTCGACGGACTGCGTGGTGCGCTCGCCAACCCACGCGTGTATTTCGCGGCGCTGGTCTATTTCGCGGTGATGATGCCATTCAACGCGATCGGTTTCTGGGCGCCGACCATTATTCGCGACATGGGTGTCGCCAACGTGCTGGACATTGGGCTCCTGTCCGCGCTCGTCTTCATTGCGGCTGCGCTAGGCACCTATGTGGTGGGCGCCAGTTCCGACCGGACCATGGAGCGGCGCTGGCACGTCGCCGCAAGCGCTTGCGTGACCGCGCTGGCGTTCGCGCTGCTGCCGGCCGCCGGCCATAACGTTGCACTCGGCGTTGGGTTGCTGGCGCTGGCGGCGGCTGCGTCGTACGGCTCGTTTGTCGTGTTCTGGACGATTCCGCAGACCTTCCTGCCGCGCTCGTCGGCGGCGGGCGGCATCGCGATGATCACGAGTCTTGGCGGCACCGGGGGCTTCGTGAGTCCGGCGTTCGTCGGCTGGGTCAAGACGCAGACCGGCAGCGCGCAATATGGGCTGATTGGTTTGGCCGTGGTGTTGCTGGCCGGCGTCGTGTTGATGCTGGTGGTGTTTCCGGCACCGGGGAAAAGCGTGTCGAATGCCGCGGCCGGTGGCAATTCGAATGTGCCGGCGCAGCATGGGCTCGGGCAGACGAATCATTGAGAGGCGGCACCGAGGCCGAAACGCGCGTCCGGCCTCGGTATCGCCTTATCGGCGCAGATTCTGGCGGGTGCGGATCTCACCGTGAGAAGCAAGCTCGTTCGCGTGCTGCAGGACGAGACGCCACTTGCCCGTCCTTTACATGCGTTGATGCTGCCCACCCGCCGTCCGAGGGCGAAATTTCGTAGCTTTGTTGATTTTCTGGTGGCGGCACCGGCAACCTGGTGGATCCTTGAGTTACCGAACTCACCAGGAAGGCACCCCTCATGGAATTCCACGACGACGACCTCACCCATTTCGAAGCCCATGGCGCGGTCGCGTTGCCGGTCTCGAACGACGAAGGCTACGTCGAGCACGAAGGGGCGCAAATCTGGTACGCGTCATATGGGACTGGCGCGCCCGTGATTCTGCTGCATGGTGGTCTGGGGCACAGCGGCAATTGGGGCTTTCAAATCCCCGCGCTGGTCGGCTCAGGGCATCGCGTGGTGGTGATCGACAGCCGTGGCCATGGCCGCAGCACCCGCGATGCGCGCCCCTATATGTATGAGTTGATGGCGTCGGGCGTTCTGGCCGTGATGGACACGCTGCAACTTGACCGGGCCGCGATGGTGGGATGGAGCGACGGCGCCTGCGTCGCCCTGGTGCTGGGCCGCCAGTTCCCGGAGCGCGTTGCGGGGGTGTTTTTCTTCGGCTGCAATATGGACCCGAGCGGTACCAAGGCATTCGTGCCGACGCCGGTGATCGATCGCTGCTTCGCGAGGCACGCCAAAGACTACGCGCAACTCTCGGCGACGCCCGATGACTTCGACGCGTTTGTCGGCGCGGTCAGCGAAATGATGCGGACCCAGCCCAACTATTCCGCGCACGATCTGGCCGGGATCCGTGTACCGGTTGCAATCGTCCAAAGCGAGCACGACGAGTTCATCAAGCCGGAACACGCCGACTATCTCGCCCGCAGCATTCCCGGCGCGGTGTTGATTCTTCTGCCTGGCGTGAGCCACTTCGCCCCGCTGCAAAGGCCGAAGGAATTCAACCGTGTGTTGCTCGACTTTCTGAAACGGGTTCTTCCCTGAACGAAGCGCTCACGCGTGACGTTTTCGCTGCACCACGAATCCATGACACCCCACTATCTGGCCAGAACGCCAAAATTTCACGATGTGGAATGAGCCCCTGCTTCGTAAAAAATCGTGTTGCGTGGCACAAATCCGCCATTTCGCAATGCCGCCCCGCGTTGCACATCGTAAAATGAAAGCTATAACCACTTATTTTTAAACGATATTTTTTGCTCGAGTGAACCGTCTAACAACCCCTTGCACCATGACTCGCTGACGTAGACTCTTTTACAAGAGCCGACGGTTCATAGGGTGCAGCGAAAAGGGTGCAGTGAAAGACGGGACGAAAACGCAGTCGTAGTGAGTCCCCCGCCCCTACCTGAAGCCACCACGGCATCGCAGTTTTTAATTGGCAACTGGGAGACTAAAAATGGAAGGCTTTCGCTTTGGCTCAACGGAAGGAGCGTTCTACATCATGCCGGGTCAGGATGGTTGGGAAGCAACCTACGGCAACGAAACGCTCGGCGCATTTTCCAGCCCGCAACAGGCGGCTGACGACCTCGCGCGCGGCTTGACCTGCCCGCAGTTGTCCGAGATCGACACGTCGATGCTCGAAATTCCAGAAAAACTCAGCGAGTGGGAAATCGTTCACGTGTGAGGGTCAGTATGGCCGCTCACGTATGCGTAAAAACGACGATGGCGCTCCTGAGGAGCGCCATCGTCTTGCTTACTGCTTACTTCAGTGCCTGCTTCGGTAGCTTGAGCAACAGCCTCAGTACTTCATTCAGCACCTCATTCAAACCATTAAGCGATTGCGTCCACGATCTTGTTCAGCGTGGCGCTCGGGCGCATGGCCTTGCTCGTCAGTTCGACATTCGGACGGTAGTAACCGCCGATATCCACCGGCTTGCCTTGCACTGCACCCAGCTCTTCGATGATCTTCGCTTCGTTGTCGGCCATCGCTTTCGCCACGCCGGCGAACTGCGCCTGCAATGCAGCGTCGTCGGTTTGCGCGGCGAGTGCCTCGGCCCAGTACATCGCCAGGTAGAAGTGGCTGCCGCGGTTGTCGATACCGCCAACCTTGCGCGCCGGCGACTTGTCGTTGTCGAGGAACTTGCCCGTTGCCTGATCCAGCGTCTTCGCCAGAACCTGCGCCTTCGGGTTGTGATACGCGCCGCTCAGGTGTTCGAGCGAAGCCGCCAACGCCAGGAATTCGCCAAGCGAATCCCAACGCAGGAACCCTTCTTCAACCAGTTGCTGAACGTGTTTCGGTGCCGAACCGCCCGCGCCGGTTTCGAACATGCCGCCACCTGCCATCAGCGGGACGATCGACAGCATCTTCGCGCTGGTGCCCAGTTCCATGATCGGGAACAGGTCGGTCAGGTAGTCGCGCAGCACGTTGCCGGTGACCGAGATCGTGTCCTTGCCGGCGCGGATGCGCTCGATCGAGAACTTCGTCGCTTCGACCGGCGTCATGACGCGGATATCCAGACCGGTGGTGTCGTGGTCCTTCAGGTACTGCTCGACCTTCCTGATGATCTGCGCGTCGTGCGCGCGTGCCGCGTCCAGCCAGAAAATAGCCGGCGTGTTGGTAGCGCGTGCGCGGTTGACCGCGAGCTTGACCCAATCCTGAACCGGCGCGTCCTTGGTCTGGCACATGCGCCAGATGTCGCCGGCTTCAACCGCCTGCTCGATCAGCACCGTACCGGCTGCGTCGGTCACGCGAACCACGCCGTTTGCCGGGATCTGGAACGTCTTGTCGTGTGAACCGTATTCTTCCGCAGCTTGTGCCATCAGGCCGACGTTCGGCACCGTGCCCATCGTGACCGGATCGAATGCGCCGTTCTTCTTGCAATCTTCGATCACAGCCTGGTAGACATCGGCGTAGCAACGGTCCGGAATTACGGCCTTGGCGTCGTGCAGTGCGCCGTCCGCGCCCCACATCTTGCCCGACTCGCGAATCATGGCCGGCATGGAAGCGTCGACGATCACGTCGCTCGGCACGTGCAGGCTGGTGATGCCCTTGTCCGAGTTGACCATGGCCAGTTGCGGGCGTTGTGCGTATTGCGCCTTGATGTCGGCTTCGATCGCTTCACGCGTTTCAACCGGCAGGTCCTTCAGGCGCGCATACAGATCGCCGATACCGTTGTTCGGGTTGAAGCCGGCTTGCGCCAGCACGTCAGCGTGCCTGGTCAGCACGTCTTTGTAGAACACCGACACCACGTGACCGAAGATGATCGGATCCGACACCTTCATCATGGTGGCTTTCAGGTGCACCGAGAACAGCACGCCCTTGCTCTTCGCATCCGCGATTTCTGCCTCGATGAAGCTGCGCAGCGCGTTTTTGGAGAGCACCGACGCGTCGATGATCTCGCCCGCTTGCACGGCCGTCTTTTCTTTCAGGACCTTCGTCGAGCCGTCCGCGGCCGTCAGTTCGATCTTCACGCTGCCCGCTGCGGCGATCAGCGCGGATTTTTCGCTGCCGTAGAAATCGCCGCCGCTCATGTGCGCCACGTGCGACTTCGAGTCCGCGCTCCACGCGCCCATCTTGTGCGGGTGCTTGCGTGCGTAGTTCTTGACCGACAACGGCGCGCGGCGATCCGAATTGCCTTCGCGCAGCACCGGGTTCACCGCGCTGCCCTTGATCTTGTCGTAGCGTGCCTTGACGTCTTTCTCTTCGTCGGTCTTCGCTTCATCCGGATAGGACGGCAGCTTGAAGCCCTGATCGCGCAGTTCGCCGATCGCAGCCTTCAGTTGCGGCACCGAAGCGCTGATGTTCGGCAGCTTGACGATGTTCGCTTCCGGACGCGTGGTAAGCCCACCCAGTTCCGCCAGATCGTCGGAACCCTTCTGTTCCGCGGTCAGGTAATCCGGAAATGCAGCAATGATCCGGCCAGCAAGCGAGATATCGCGCGTTTCAACGATCACGTCGGACGAGCGCGTGAACGCCTTGACGATCGGCAGCAGCGAGTAAGTCGCCAGAGCAGGCGCTTCGTCGGTCAGGGTGTAGATGATCTTAGGCGATGTGGACATGTTTGATGCTTTGCTAAGTGAAGTGGTAGACAGAGCGTTCGTGGCGCTGAGCCCGCGGTTGCGACGAAGCAGCAAAAACGCAGCGCGACCCGCGGCACTACTTTTTACGGCCCGGACGTGAGTATATGCGTGTTTTCCTCTACTCGCTGCGAAACAAACATATCCCCGCCACGCCCCGAACAGGGTCAAGCCCCGCCAGATAAGGCTTAGAGCCCGATACCCTATACCTTAAGACAGATGTCTTATAGATGACCTACGATCCAAAATAGATTGTGAATACGAATCAGATGCATTAACATTCATGCGCTATACAAGTTTGCACTATCCGTTTAACAACCACGCTCGAACGATGCCATGCCGCACGTTTTTGGTGCGCGGGGGCGTCGCGCTACCTCATTCAAACAACATGCAGAATTCATTTGTCGCGGGACGCCTGGTGCGCCCAGCGTTGATGCGCGGCCAACGCCGTACGCCGTCGTTGCTCAGCGCGGGGCTCCTCGTCAGCGTCGGTTTATCGTTGTCTACGCTGTCATCCTCGGGATGGGCGCAGGCCACCGCAGGCGATACCACCGCCACGCTGCCCGCCGTGAGCGTGTCGGCAACGAAAGACACTTCGGTGGCGCAGGCCGATACCGTCAGCGCAGGGGCGTTGGGTTCGCGCAAGGCGGTGGACACACCGTTTTCGACGCACGTGGTGACGAGCGACGAGGCGCAGGACCTGATGGCGGCAACCGCCAACGATCTGTTCAAGTACGACCCGGCCGTATCGGCCAGCAGCGAGAGTTCGATCAGCGAAAACTCCATGTTCACGGTGCGCGGCATGCCGATCGACACGCTGAACAGCATTAAGGTCGACGGCCAGACCTTCCCCTCCTGGGACACCGATCTCTCGCTCGAACCCTTCGAGCAGGTCGAATTGCTCAAGGGCTTGTCCGGCTTCATGTACGGCTTCGGCTCGCCGGGCGGGATCGTCAACTATGTGCTGAAGCGCCCGACCGACGATCCGTATCGCAGCATCTCGATCGGCTACAAGTCGGCCGGCGTGTTCAGCGAGGCGGTCGATCTGGGTGGCCGCTTCGGTAACGACAACCGGTTCGGCTACCGCCTGAACCTCGTCAACGAAGACGGCAACACCGCTGAAGACCACGGTCATATCCGCCGCCAGGTGGCCTCGCTTGCGTTCGACTTCCGCATCACGCCGGACCTGACCTTTAGCGCCGACACGTTCTATCAGAAGCGCAAAACCAACGGCACGCTATTCGGCCTGATGTTCGGCAGCGGTCTCGGCATTCCCGATGCAAGCACCGTCACCCATGCGCTGACGCAACCGCAGAATTACTACCAGACCGAGATGGCCTCGTTTGGTGCGGGGCTTGATTACCGCCTCTCCGAGAACTGGCACGCGAACCTGAAATACCGCTTTGCGAAGGAGAATCGCACCAATTCGGACAGCTTGCTGTTTGTCACTGACAACGCCGGCAACTACTCGAACACGCTCTATGCGGCAATGACGCGTTACTTCTACCAGAACGTCGACGCGATGGTGCAGGGCAAATTCAACACCGGCAGCATCAAGCACGACGTCGTAATCGGCGCGGGTTTTGAGACGCAAACCAGCGAGTACAGCGACAGCTACGGCTGGAACAACGGCTACTTCCTCGGCACCGGCAATCTGTACAACAGTACGCTGCTGACCAACGACGAAGTCAGCATCGGCTCGCAGCTGTATCGTCAGCAGCGCATCACGCAGGCCGCCGTGTACGCGAGCGATACGGTGCAGTTCACCTCACGTCTGTCCGCGCTGGTCGGCTTGCGTTACACGCAATACCAGCAGCACGTGTACGACCCGACGGCCACCGTCACGTCGCAATACAGCGCCAATCCGGTCACGCCGACCTTTGCGCTGGTGTTCAAGACCGATCCGTACTCGACGGTGTACGCGAGCTATGTCGAGTCGTTGGAGCAGGGTGGCGCGGCATCGAACACCAACCTCAACTACCCGGACACGTTCGGGCCGCTGAAGAGCAAGCAATACGAAATCGGCTTCAAGACGGACCACAGCAAGTGGGGCGCCAATCTTGCGCTGTTCCGCGTCGATCAGGGCTACAACTATACGAACTCCGCCAACATCTTCGTGCAGGACGGTACGAAGCGCTACACCGGCGTCGATGCAAGCGGCTGGCTGGCGCTGACGAACGAATGGCGCGTGATGGGTGGCGTGATGTGGCTCGACACGAAGGCGGTCGATGTGGACGACCCGACCGTCGAGGGCAAGCGCGTGTATGGGGCGCCGCGGTTTACCGTCACCGGCCGTGTCGAATACAACCCGTCGTACCTGCGTCCGCTGACGCTGGCGTTCGGCGGCAAATATGTGGGCAACCAGGCGGTCGATGCGGCTAATTCGCAGTTCGTGCCGGCCTATGTCACTTACGATTTGAGCGGCAGGTATGAGACGAAAATTGCCGGTAAGGACGTGACGTTCCGGGCGGGGATCAACAATCTCTTCAACCGCCGATACTGGACGACGGCATGGGGCTACTATGTCGCCCCCTCGCCGACACGCACGGCCGTAGCTAGCGCTACTCTGCAATTCTAAGCAATCCGTTTGAAGGAAGAAGCGCCCGCGGCAACAGCGGGCGCTTCTCCGCCCAGTCAGCTCGCCGACTGCATCCCGACCATAGTGGGAATCTCTGCGACAAGCGCATCAATCGCATAGCGCGTCTTCAACGCAAGATACCGGCTCTTCGGCCACACAACGTGGATCTCCTGAGAAGGGCGAAAGCAATTCTCCATCACGCTCACCAACTGACCGGTTGCCACATAGCGCGCCAGCAGCCAACTGGGCAGCCACGCCAGCCCGAAGCCTGCAATCGCGGCATCCACAATCCCCTGCATGTCGTCAAAACCAAGCTGCGGCTCGACCTCCGCGCGCCGCATTTGACCGTCGACATCGAGCACATTCCAGGGCTCGATAAGCCCGTTGCGTGAGTAAGCAATGATCGTATGCCCGTGGAATTCATCCACGCGGCGCGGCGTGCCGTGCCGAGCCAGATACGCCGGCGCCGCGCCGATGCTTGCATACTGCACACCGAGCCGCCGCGCCGCGAGACTCACGCTGTCGACCAGTGGACCGATCCGCACCACGAGATCGAAGCCCTCTTCCACGACATCCACAAAGCGATCCGTAATCGAAATGTCGATCTTCAATTGCGGATGCTTGCGCGCAAGCCCAAGCAGCACCGGCGCCACGCAGTGATGGCCGAAGGCTTGCGGCACGCTCACCCGCAGACGTCCTTTAGGTTCGCGACGCCCTGAATCCAGGTCCGCTTCAGCGGCCTCGAGTTCCGCGAGCGCGCGCACGCAACGGTCGTAATACGCTTGCCCGTCCTCGGTAAGACTCTGACTGCGCGTTGTGCGATTGAGCAGACGCACGCCCAGGCGCTTTTCGAGCCGCACGATGACCTTGCCGACGGCCGAACGCGTCAGGTTCATTCGCTCCGCAGCCAACGCAAAACTGCCGGTTTCAACCACGCGCACAAACGTCGTCACGCCGTCGAGAATGTCGCTCATATCTTCGCCTTATTGGTTCCTCACAGGACGCATTTCCGGGATTTTACAGCGTCAATGGGGATATTGATTCTCTCTATAGTACACAGTTCATGGTGGCCAAGCCCATCGACTATTGAGGTGAATTCCCATGTCTAGGTATAGAAGCGCACAGCCGAGGCACGACGAACGGCCCGAGGCTGTTGCCGCGACAGAACATCCATCGACCGTGCGGGACGTGCGGGCGGCGCACGTCAATTCGAGCGCCGCTGCGCAAGCGACGACTCGCTTCTCCATCCGCAGGAACACCCTGGCGTTAGGCGCGGTGTGCCTCGCTTCGCTGATGTTCGGCCTTGAAATTTCCAGCGTGCCGGTGATCCTGCCTACGCTCGAGCGACTGCTTCACGGCGACTTCAAGGGCATGCAGTGGATCATGAACGCGTACACGCTTGGCGTGACGACGGTGCTCATGGCGACCGGCGCGCTTGCGGACCGATTCGGCCGCCGACGTATTTTCGTCATTGGGATCGCGCTGTTCGGCATCACCTCGTTAATCTGCGGTTTCGCGCAGAGCGTGCCGACGCTGATCGTCGCGCGCCTGTTGCAAGGCGCGAGTGGCGGCGCGATGCTGATATGCCAGGTCGCCGTGCTCTCACACCAATTTAACGAGGGACCTGAGCGCATGCGGGCCTTCAGCGCGTGGGGCATTATTCTCGGCATTGGGCTTGGCTTTGGACCGATCATCGGCGGAATGATCGTTGCCGTATCGGGCTGGCAATGGGTCTTCTGGATCCACGCGCTGCTTGCCGCTGTCACGTTGGCGCTCGTGTTCGGCGGTGTCCAGGAGTCGCGCGATCCGCATGCGCACACGCTTGATGTTGCCGGCATCGTCACGCTTTCGCTGGCGGTATTCGGCCTCACGTACTACATCACGCAGGGCTCGGACCTTGGCTTCACGAGTCTTCGCGCAATCCTGATTCTCGTGGCAACGGCTGTGGCTTTCGTGGCTTTTCTGTGTGCTGAGCGACTCAGTGCGCGTCCGATGTTCGACTTCTCCGTATTCAGGATCCGGAAATTTTCGGGTGCGCTAATGGGCTCGGCTGGGATGAACTTCAGCTTCTGGCCGTTCATGATCTATTTGCCGATCTATTTCCAGATCGGCCTCGGCTATGACAGCGTGAACGCCGGATTGGCGCTACTCGCCTACACATTGCCGACGCTCATCTTTCCCCCGCTCGGCGAACGGCTTGCGTTGCGTTACGGCTCGGGAATCGCGATACCTGCCGGCCTGTTTACGATCGGACTCGGCTTCATGTTGATGCGACATGGCAGCAGCGTCGCGCATCCGGGCGCGCTGACCATGCTGCCCGGTTGCCTGCTTGCCGGCGCCGGACTCGGCCTCACCAACACGCCGGTCACCAACACGACAACCGGTGCGGTTCCCGCGGAGCGAGCGGGCATGGCATCCGGAATCGATATGAGTGCGCGGATGATTACGCTTGCGATCAACATCGCGTTGATGGGGGCGATCCTGGTCGGCGGGATCCTGTTCAATCTGAAGGCGAGACTTCCGGCGACGCTCGACACCGCGTCACTCGCGCGACTGGCGGAGAAGATTGCAGCGGGAGATGTCGAAGCGGTCAGACAGGGCATCCCCGCGCTCGCCACACTCGACCCATCCGGAACCGCGGTTCACACCGCGCTAATAGAAGGGTTTGGATGGGTGATGCTCTATGGGGGTGCCGGTGTTTGGGTACTCGCCGCGCTGAGCTTTGTGATTTCGGGAAGCGCGTCGAGAACCCTGAGAAAAATAGAAACGATCCCAACGCAGCAGTCCGTTCGATGCGACTCCTGCTAAACGCCAACGATCAATTGACGTTAGCTGCACGCTTCTTCACCGTCGGCGAGCGCGACCGCTACAAAACGCGGGACCGGTCGCGCCGCGATTGCCGGCGTCGAGGCAAGCCGCGCAATGCTTCTCGGCATCGCGCACCATGAAATGCACGAGTGTTTGCGAAACGTCGAGCGCGCGTGCCGTGTTTTGCAGCGTTTCCTCGCGCAAGCGCACCATCTCGAACGCCGCACGGCTGCGTGGCGGCAGTTGCTCAAGCGCGTGGTAGACGTGCCGCAGCGTATCGCGCGCGAGCAGCGCCGCTTCGGGTGAAGGGTCCGGCGAAGGCATGTGGAGGCCGTCGCCTTCGTCGACGTGATACTCGTCTTCGAGGCTCTGGCGGCGGGACACGTCGATCGACGCATTACGCACCATGCGGGTCACATAGGCCACGGGTTGTCGCACGGCATCCTGACCCGGAAAGTCAACCAGTTTGATAAAGATGTCATGCACCACATCTTCCGCGAGACTCGCGCAACCCACGACGCCGCGCGCCAGATCAACGAGCATCGGCCGGTTGGCAATCAGCACGTCGAGCAGCGCGCCCTTCTCCCAATCGACGGGACGGGCGTGGCGGCGCCCCCGCCTCGGAACCGGCGGACAGGTGACATCGGCGCCGAAAACAGACATGGGTATCGCTGTTGAAGGCTCCCGCCGGACGAGCACCTCAGCCATAGATTCGCTCCGCTTTTCTCAAGGACAAAACATCAATCTATCGTAAATGCGAATAATTCTCAATCACGATTTGGAATGGCCCTGCGCTTCCGATAGCTTTGCCAGATGACCCAAGGCTCGCGCGGGTTGGCTGCCATCGATAGAAACTTAAAAGTCGGTGCTTGATGCGATGTGGTCTCGGTCATCATCCAGTTCGGACGAACTGCAATTATGTTAGGAATCCATATCGCTTCCCTTGCCACTGAAAGCCGAGAGCAGCAGCACAATAGTGGAAATCCCTGCCTCGCCTCAATCCCTCCCGCTCAATTCTCTTCGTCACAACGCTTGACACTTTCCACGACGCATCATAAAGTTTGCCTGCAGATCTAGATAAGAGACTATCTGTAAGATGGTCTCTTGCGCGTGAGCGGAACGTAACCGCAAAACGCACTCGCGATTTGCACCGCGAACAGCACCGGCCTCTTACAGAAAAACTAAAGGAGACCGATTGTGCAAACGATCGCGATTAAGATTCGTGGTATCGACGATGTCATTTCATTCATCGACTCATGTTCTGGCATTCCCGGTCGAGCCGGCGTTATCTGGTGGCTTGCACTCGGTGGCCTGTTTCTAGACGCATTCTCCAATTCTGCTTTGAGCGCGGGCCTCGGGCCCATGACGCGAGATCTCCATCTCGGCGCACCTCAAATTGCGCTCATGACGTCGTTTGCGTCGTGGGTTGCCATTGCCTTTAACCCGATTGGTGGCTGGATGGCCGATCGCTGGGGGCGCATCCGTCCTTTGGTGCTGGCCAAGTTTCTCGCCGTGATCGGTGCGGTGCTGGTGGTATTCGCGCCGGGCTTCGAAGTCATTCTGGTGGGCCGTTTCTTCGTCGGCATGGCCTACGGCATCGACTTCGCGATTGCGATGGCGATGCTTGCCGAGTTCACGCCGGTCAAGCTGAAGAGCCGCCTTAACGCGTGGCAGGGCATGTGGTACACCGCCGTCTGCTCCAATCTTCTGCTCGCCCTGCTCTTTCAATCGTGGCACGTAGGCGATTCGATCTGGCGTTATTCGGTGGCGGCGACAGCCCTGTTCGGCATCGTGATCCTCGTGCTGCAATTGGTGCTTCTGGTCGAAAGCCCGATCTGGCTGGCGCGCAAGGAACGTCTCGTGGAAGCCGCCACGGCGATGAGCCGCATCTACGGGCGCACCTTCGCCGCCGCGCCGGTCGAAGAACGCGTGCCGGTGCTGAATCAGGCCACGCGCGGACTCGCGAACGTCGCCCTGATCTTTCGCGGCATCTATCTGCCGCGCACCCTGCTCGCCGCCACCGTTCAGGTCGGCCAATCCATTCAGTACTTCGCGATCGGCTGGTATCTGCCATTGATCAGCGCGGCGTTGTTCGGCAAGGACTTCGTCTATGCGACGCTCGGCGCGCTGTTGTTCAACGTGTTCGGCATCTTCGGCGGCTTCATGTCGCCCGTGATCGGCAAACGATTCGGCTTGCGGCGCGCATCCGCATTCGGCTTCGCCGCAGTCTTCGTGATGCTGGTGGTGCTCGGCCTGTTCGGCTCGCAAATGCCGCTGTGGCTCGCGGTCATTGTGCCGTCGCTATTCATTCTGTTCCACTCGTCGGGGCCTGGCGCGAACGGCAAGAGCCTGTCTTCGCTGTCGTTTCGCAGTGAGATTCGCGCCGGCGCCAATGGCGTTATCGGCGCGCTGGGTTCGATCGGCGCGGCGCTGGGCTTGCTGGTGTTCCCACTGTTCCGTGAACACTACGGCCTCGACAAGACCTTCCTGATCCTGGCGATCGTTCCGTTGGTGGCGAGCGTGATCTGCTTCGTCATCAAGTGGGACCCGACGCGTACCACCATCACCCCCGATAACGAACCCGACGCTCCGCAATTCAAAAGCGATGCAGAGGAGGCATCCGTATTCATGACCCCGGCAATCGAGAAATCCCAACGATGACCCGTAATCAAAACGTTATTCTCGCGATCGACGAGGGGACGTCCGGCACGCGCGCGGCAGTCGTCGGCGCTGACGGACAGGTCTCCTGTCTGGAGTACCTGCCGCTCAGTGTCGACAGCCCGCGGCCGGGCGTCGTCGAGCAGGACGCGAACAGCATCCTTGAGAAAACCATCGCCGTGTGCCGCGCAACGCTGGCGCGCGCGGCCAGCGAGAAGCTCAACGTCGTCGCGCTAGCCATCGCGACACAACGCGCCACCGCCGTGCTGTGGGATACGCACACCGGCCGCGCGCTGGTACCCGCGATGGTCTGGCAGGACACGCGCCACGCAAGCGAACTGGACCGGCTAGCCGCAACGTGGGACAGCACACTGATAGAACGCGTGGGACGCCCGGCCGGGGTTCGCTCGCCTTACCTGTGGGCAGCGCATCACCTGCAAACGACGCCCTCCGTCATCCTCGCGCGGCGCGAGCGTCGGCTCGCGTTCGGCACCATCGACACGTGGCTGCTCTGGCATCTGTCCAACGAGCGCGTTTGCATGACGACGCCGACCAACGCGACCTCGGCGAGCGCCTATCTGCTGGCCGACCACCAGTATTGCCTCGACTGGATCGATGCGCTCGGTTTCCCGCAGGCACTCTTGCCCGAGCTTCGTCAGGATGCCGATAAGTTCGGCCGCACTCGCCCTGAGGTGCTCGGCATCGATGTACCGATTCTCGCCTGTGCGGGCGATCAACTGGCAGGCGCGGTGGGACTAGGCTGCCTCGATCGCGGCCAGTCGATGTGCGTGCACGGCACGGGCAGCTTCGTCGATCTGCTGGTGGGCACGCGGGTCCCGCCCACCACGGAGACCTCGCACGACGGCACGCTGACCATGACCGCGCGCCGCCAACACAACGTCTCACACTACTCGCTCGAAACCTTCGTCGCGACCACCGGCTCGGCGCTGAACTGGATCTGCGAGAAATTGCACTGGTTCGACAATCCCGCGCAGATCAGCGCCCTCGCCGCGACGGTGAACTCGGCGCGCGGCGTGACGTTCCTGCCCGCCTTGACCGGTTTGCGCGTGCCGCAATTGCAACCGAACGCACGCGCTTCGCTCTGCGGCATTTCCATCGCCACGACGCAAGCCGAGATCGCCTACGCGATTCTTGAAGGCATCGCCCACTCGGTCGCGTTGTGCATCGACGCGAATCAGGCGATCGCGGACGTCGAAGCCTCCGAACTGGTGGTCGGCGGGGGCCTGTCGGGCAGCGACACCCTGTTGCAGATTCAGGCCGATCTAAGTGGCATGCCGGTGCGGCGCATGCATGAAAGCGATCGCGCGAGTCTGCGTGGCGCCGCGTTTCTCGCGGGTTCGTCGGGCTTGCTGTGGGATTCGTTGCAAGACGCGCGCACCACCACGGTCACCGACGCGGTCTTCGAACCGTCGGCGGGGTCCGCCGCGCGCACGAAGCGGCGCGCCGCGTGGCATGCAAGGGTCGACGCGGAGCTCGCTCACGCAAGTGCATTCGATAATGGTTGTGGGGACTGATACACATGTTGTTTATTCCATCCAGAAAGGCCTCGAAAGAACGCGCTGAGATGACCGGCACCGAGCCCTTGCGCATGGTGCGCAACGAGCAGATCGATCGCCTCGGCAGCGAAACATTCGACATCGTGATCGTGGGCGGCGGCGTAACCGGTGCATACGCGGCACTCGATGCGAGCTTGCGCGGCTATCGCGTGGCGCTGCTGGAAAAGAGCGATTTCGCCTCGGGCACCTCGTCGAAATCATCGAAGATGGTGCACGGCGGCTTGCGTTATATCGAGCAGGGCAATCTCGGGCTGGTGCGTCACTCGTTGCTCGAACGGCAACGTCTGCGCAGAAACGCACGGCACCTGGTGCAACGCTTGCCGTTTCTGTTTCCCGTCATGGAGAAGGACGGCGTGTTCGACAAGCGCCTCGCCAAAGCCTTCGAAAGTCTCCTGTGGACCTATGACATCGCCGGCGGCTGGCGCGAAGGCATCCTGCATCAGAAGCTGAGCAAGGCGGAAGTGCTGTCGCACTGCCCAACCTTCAACGAAGAGAACCTCACCGGCGGCTTCATGTATTTCGACGCCCGCGTCGACGATGCACGCCTCACGTTGAATCTCGCCCGCACGGCGGCGTTTCATGGCGCGGCCGTCGTCAATCACGCGGAGGTTGTCGAGATCACGCGCGACGGCCATGGCAGTGTCGACGGCGTGATCGTGCATGCCGACGAGCGCGAGATTCGCGTGCGCGGCGGCGTGGTGGTGATGGCCACCGGCGTCTGGTTGCGCGATTGGAACGGCCGCAAGAAAGACGATCCGGTGGCCTTGCAAATCCGCCCCGCGAAGGGCGTGCACGTCGCGATTCCGTGGCTCAAGATTCGCAACGACTGCACGGTGACGATTCCCGTGCCGGGCCGCAGCCGCCGCGCAACGATCACGCGCTGGGGCAACGTGTCCTATCTCGGCACCACCGACGAGGATTATCGCGGCAATCTCGACGACGTCTGCTGCACGCGCCAGGAACTCGACTTCCTGATCGAAGGCGCGCGCTCCGCATTGAAGACCGATCTGCAGGCAGAAGACGTGGTGGGCAGCATCGCCGGTTGCCGGCCACTGGTCGGGCCGCCTGGCGGACAGACGCTGGAAATGAAGCGCAATCATGAGATTCATACCGCGCCGGATGGACTCGTCACGATTGTTGGCGGAAAGCTCACGACCTCGCGGCACATGGCCGAACAGACCATCGACGCCGCGCAGAAGGTAATTGGCAAACGCGCGAAATGCCGGACGAAGTCCGCGTATCTGCTCGGCGCGGCGGGTTACGACTCGCAGGCGATCGTCGCGTCGGGCGGCTTGTCCGCGCAACTGGGCGAACGCTACGGCACCGAAGCGCGTTTCGTCACCGACATCCTCGACAGCGATTCAAGTCTGCTGAAGCCGATTGTCGAAGGCCTGCCCTACACCGAAGCGGAAGTGCTTTACGCCGTCAGACATGAACTCGCGGGCAGCGTGGATGACGTGCTGTCGCGCCGCATCCGCGCACGCCTGATGGCGCGCGACGCATCGGCACGCGCCGCCGCGCGGGTGGGCGAAATTTTACAGACGGAGCTCGGCTTGTCCGAAGCGGCCGTCGCACAGCAGGTGAGCGACTACGTCGCCGCCGTCGAACATGAAAAGTCTGTTCTTATGGGAGAAACCGAATGATCAGCAAGGAAGCACTCAAGCGTGGCTATAACCGCGGCAACTATATCGTCGGCGCGCATACTCCGCCGGCTTACGCGGCAACGATCAAGGACACGACGGGTGAAGCCGGTCTGCAACGCGATCCGGTCAAGGTCAGCACGCAGCACGTCGACGCACTGCGCGCGGTCGCCGATCAGGTACTCACGCTCGCACCCGACGTCGTCGCATGGACGCGCGACTGGTGGGCCGCCTCGATGGTGACGGAAACCGCCGGCAAGCCGGCGACGCCGCATGCCGTCATCGTGCGCGTCTCGAAGGTCGAGCAGATTCAGGTGGTCATGCGTATCGCCCACGCGGCGTCGATTCCGGTGACCGTCTCCGCAGGACGCAGCAACGTGACCGGCGCGGCGCTGCCCGTGCGCGGCGGCATCGTGCTGGACGTGTGTGAGCTCAATGGTCTGGTCGGCTTCGACCGCGAAAGCCAGATCGTCGAAGTCGAAGCCGGCATGTTCGGCGACGTCTTCGAAGAAACCATCCAGCGCGACTACGGCATGACGATGGGCCACTGGCCCTCTTCGTATGCGATCAGCACGGTCGGCGGATGGGTCGCATGCCGCGGCGCGGGTCAGCTCTCGACGCGCTACGGCAAGATCGAAGATATGGTGTTCGGCATGGACGTGGTGCTCGCCGACGGCAGCCTCATCAGCGTAGGCGGTTATTCGCGCGCAGCGGTTGGCCCGGATCTGCAGCAGCTTTTTATCGGTTCAGAAGGCACCCTCGGTGTGATCGTACGCGTGCGTCTGAAGCTCCACCGTCTGCCGGACTACGGCCGGGCGATTGCCTATGGCTTCAAGACCTTCGCGATCGGCCTCGAAGCCTGCCGCCAGATCATGCAGCAAGGCGCGAATCCGGCAGCTCTGCGTCTCTATGACGAACTCGAAAGCGGCGTGCAATTCGGCCTGCCGCAATCGAACGTGCTACTGATCGCCGACGAAGGTCCGCGCGAAATGGTCGAGGCCGTACTGACGATTAGCGAACGCGTCTGCAAGGAACTGGGCGAGCAACTGGACGACAAGGTCATCTTCGAGAAGTGGCTCGACACGCGTTACCTCACGGGCAAGAGCGCGGAGGGTTTCAAACGCAGCCCCGGGTTTGTCGCCGATACGCTGGAAATGGTCGGCCCATGGAAAGACCTGCCTGGGATCTATACCGACGTGGTGGCCGCCATCAATGCGGTGCCCGGCACGTTGGCCGGCTCTGCGCACCAGTCGCATGCGTACGTGGACGGCGCGTGCCTCTACTTCTCGTTGCGCGGCGAAGTCGAGGTCGAGCATCGCGCGACGTGGTATCGCGCGGCATGGGATGCCGCCAACGCCGTGCTCATCAAATACAATGCAGCGCTGAGCCACCATCACGGCGTCGGCTTATTGCGCGCGCCGTATATGAGCGAATCGCTCGGTAGTGCATTCCCGGTTCTGCAGGCCGTCAAGCACACGCTCGACCCGAAGAACATTCTCAATCCCGGCAAGCTTGGCCTGACTGACGAGCAAGCTCACGACGCGAAGCTGTAATCACATGGATAAGTCACTTGGGGCGCGCCTCACGCGCCACCCGGTCATTGCGACGCTCTACGGCATCGAGCAGATCGACATCTTTCTGAAAAGCGCCGCCGAAATCTCGATCGTCGCGAATGTCGATTTACGCAAACTGCACCCGGTGGTGGCGGCGCTGACGAAAGCCGGCAAGTATGTCATCGTCAATATCGACAGTTGCGACGGCCTTTCGCAGGACAAAGGCGGCGTCGAGTATCTGGTGGACATCGGCGTCACCAGTCTCGTCTCGACCCGGGTGGCGACGATCCAGCGCGGCAATCGGGCCGGTCTCGTCACGATGCAGAAAGTGTTCGTGACGGACCGCTCGACCTGGCCGCGCAGCGTGAAGGCACTGGAGCAAAGCGATCCGAATCTGGTACAACTGATGCCTGCGCCGATGCTCTCGCATCTGTCCGCGCAAGACCGCAAGGCTTTGCCGCCGATCGTCACTTCGGGCTTCGTCTGCAACGAGGGCGACGTGTTCGATGCGCTGAAGAACGGCGCCGTCGCGGTATCCACCAGCGACAGCGAATTGTGGAATCTGGATCCTGAACGTTGAAGGTCCCATCTTGTTGGAGTCATCGATGGCTAATGCTTACCTGCAGGTGATCGCGCATTATTTCGCCAAGCCCGGCAACGGCGACGCGATTGTGAAGCCGCTCACGGAACTCGCGGCGGCGACCCGCACGGAGCCCAAAAATCTCTACTACGAATTCTTCCGTTCGCCGGTCGATCCCGATCACTTCGTGATTCTGGAAAAGTACAGCGACGCCGATGGTCTTGCGGTGCACCGCGATACGCCGCACTTCCAAAGCCTCGGCTTCGGCACCATCATTCCGCTTCTGGACCGGCGTGAAGTCACGAGCCACATGGTGTCTGGGGACGCAGCATGATGAACGCATTCCGGTTTCAAACCGTGCCGACGATGGTCGTCGAATACGGTGCCGCGCGCCGCCTCGGCGCTTTGCTGCGCGCGCAATTTCCGTCGCTCACGCGCCTGTGCGTGGTGACGGATGGCTTTCTTCACAAGAGTGGGCTGCTGGATCCCGCGCTCGCCGATCTCGCGGCGCATGGCTGGAATGCCACCGTGATCGACGACGTGATTGCCGATCCGCCCGAACACATCGTCCTCGACGCCACGTCGCGCGCGCGTCAAGCCGGCGCGGAAATCGTGCTGGGACTCGGCGGCGGTTCGTCGATGGACGTGGCCAAGCTGATCGCCGTGCTGGCGCCGCAGGACCAGCAAGCGCTCAGCGAGATGTACGGTGTGAACAAGGTCACGGTGTCGCGTTTGCCGCTCGTGCAGATGCCGACCACCGCCGGCACGGGCTCCGAAGTCACTGCCGTGTCGATCGTGACGGTGGGCGAGGCGAAGAAGATGGGGGTGGTCGCGCCGCAACTGGTCGCCGATCTGGCTATTCTCGACGCTGAACTCACGCTCGGGCTGCCGACTGCCGCGACCGCGGCCACCGGCGTCGACGCGATGGTTCACGCGATCGAGGCGTACACCTCCGCGCATCTGAAGAACCCCGTGTCCGACATGCTGGCGGTGAAGGCGCTCGAACTCCTGTCGCGCAATCTGTTGCCCGCGTGCGAGAACGGCCAGAACCGCGAGGCGCGCGAAGCGATGCTGCTCGGCGCGGCATTCGCCGGTCAGGCGTTCGCCAATTCGCCGGTGGCCGCGGTGCATGCGCTCGCCTATCCGATCGGTGGCATTTATCACGTCCCGCACGGCCTTTCAAACGCGCTCGTGCTGCCGCACGTGTTGCGGTTCAACGCTGAGGCAGCGGCGCATCTGTACGCAGAACTCGCCGACGTGGTCGTGCCGGGTATAACGGGCAGTGCCGAAAGCAAGACGCTGGCGTTGATCGAACGGCTCGAGCAGATGATTGCCGCGACCGCGATTCCGGCCCGGTTGCGCGATGTCGGCATCGAACGTAGCGGGCTCGAGCGGATGGCGAGCGACGCGATGTTGCAGACGCGGCTGCTGGTGAACAACCCTCGGCCTGTTAACGAGGCCGATGCGTTGGCAATCTATACCGCGGCGTTTTAATCGGCGCGAGACGTAAGCGGGGCGCGGGAGTGGCTGTGATGTTTGGCAGCCGCTCCCGCGCCGTTACGACCCGCGAACGCGTTACGTAGCACGCAGATGGAACATAGCCTGGCTAGCGCAGGCGGAATCGCGTTTTTGACGCGATAAATTCCACACGCTCTAAATTTATCAATCAAATATATTATAAATTATTGATTTCAAGCTACAAATAGCACTTGGCGCATAACTTGCGGCGTAAACCCCGCCAATAGTCGTTCAACGGGGACATCATGCACAAATTCGCCGGTCGCACAGCCATAGCTGTTGCGACATCAGTTTTACTCGCACTCTACGGTTGTGGATCCACTATCACTCAGCCCGGCAGCGGACTTGGTGGGGGCGGACTAGGCGGGACTTCGGGTTCCGGCACGTCCGGTGCCGGGGGTACTTCGGGTAGTTCGGGTAGTTCGGGTAGTTCGGGTAGTTCGGGTAGTTCGGGTAGTTCGGGTACTTCGGGTACTTCGGGTACTTCGGGTAGTTCGGGTACTTCGGGTACTTCGGGTACTTCGGGTAGTTCGGGTAGCTCGGGTACCAGCAGCTCAGGCACTTCCAGCTCCAGCAGCTCAGGCACCTCCAGCTCCAGCAGCTCGGGTACCTCCAGTTCCAGCAGCTCCGGCACCTCCGGCGCCTCCTCCACGCCGCTCGGCAACGTCGTCACCCAAGGCGGCAACCTGCTCACGGCCGTGGGCACGACCGTCGCTGATACGGGCTCCAAGATTACCGGCACCTCGATCCCCGGCGTCAACAGCGCAACGACGTCGAATCTCGGCGCTGCAATCACCGATCTCGGCAACGGCGTCAGCGTACTCGGCAACGCCACCGCCGCGGGTCTGGGCACGCTGGGCAGTTCGACCAACCCGCTTGGCCCGACCCTGACCTCCACGTCGGGTCTCGTGACCAACGCCGGCGCGGCCGTTACTGCCGTCGGCGGTGTGGTGACAAGTCTCGGAACCGGGCCTCTTGCGCCGCTCGCCCCCGTCACCTCGACCTTGGGTACGGTTGTCGCCGGTGTGGGTGACGGCGTCGTCAAGCTTGGTTCGGGATTGAACTCGGCGCTGACCAGCGCGCCGGTTCAACAGGTCGAGACCCAACTGAGCACGGCCATCAACCCGATCACGCTCCTGGTCTCGAATACGACGCAGACCATCGGCAACACCACGGGCCTCGGCGCGCCGCTCAATGGCTTGCTGAGCACCATCGGCAACGGACTCGATTCGGCCGGCCAGAAAGTGTCGGGCGCGACCGGCGACCAGGTGGGTAAAGATGTCGGCGGCATTGTGAGCCAGTTGGGCAAGACGGTCACGAGCACGGGCGGACTGCTGACGGGCGCGACGACCAACCCGTTGGCGCCGATCGCCGGCCTGCTGGGCCCGCTTGGCGGACTGGGCGGACTGGGCGGATCGGGCAGCGGCCTCGGCATCCCGCCGCTGACCGGCCTGATCGGCAACCTCGGTTCGCTCGGTGGAACCGGTAGCACGGGTGGTAGCCCGCTCGCGCCGATCACCGGACTCCTCGGTAGCCTGGGTTCGCTCGGCGGCACCTCCGGCGCCAGCGGTCCGCTCGCACCGGTCACCGGACTTCTCGGCAGCCTGGGTTCGCTTGGCGGCACCTCCAGCGCCGGCGGTCCGCTCGCACCGGTCACGGGCCTCGTCACCACGCTGACCTCGACGCTGAGCGGCGCCGCGGGCCAAAGCTCACCGCTCGCACCCGTCACAAGCCTCGTCACCACGTTGACGTCGAGCGCCGGCGGCGCGACTGGCAAGACCTCGCCGCTCGCACCGGTCACCGGCCTCGTGACGGGCTTGACCGGCAGTACGGGTAGCGGCTCGACCAGCACGAACCCGCTTGCGCCGGTGACGAACCTTGTCACCGGATTGCTGGGTGGCGTCGCGGGTAAATAAGCGGTAATTCGGCACAGCGGCCGGGACTTAAAAAATCAAAAGCCCGGCCGCTATCTATGTCATGAATACGAGGATGACATGAACTCCACTCTGGATAACGTAGCGCACGTGCAGGAACAGCGGCCGCGTTCGGCGACGCCGTTTTCGGTAGGCCTGCTTGGCATCGTCGTCGGGCTTCTGACGCTCTGGCTGCTACGCGACAGTACCGCGGTGGACGGCGCGGGCCGCAGCACCGCTGCGTGTCTCGCGATCATCGCGACGATCGCCATCTACGAACTGTTTGTCGCGCGCGTATATCTACGCCCAAGCGCCGGACTGGCCGGCCAGACGGTTCGGCCGCTCAGTATTGCGCGTGTGGGTTTGCGCCTTGCCGCACTGGCTTCCGTGTATGTCGGCATCGGTCTGCTCTACTGGCTGTTGCCCGAGTATCACGGCACGTTCTACAAGCCGTTCTGGTCTCTGATCCGTACGCTCGCACCGTATCTGATGGTGGCCGCGCCGTTTTACTTTGCGTGGATGGACCGGCGTCAGCGTGAAACCGACGATGCCTATATCTTGTGGGGCCGCCTGGTGTTTGGCGGGCAGCGCCCAGCCAACTGGAAGCCGGTGCGTGAAATGCTGGCCGGATGGATGGTGAAAGCATTCTTCCTGCCGCTGATGATCACCTATCTTTCCACCGATGCGGACCATATCGGCGCATCGCTGGCGAGCGCCATGAACGCGCCATTCTCGCTTGCGACGTTCAGGTTCATGTACGACCTGTCCTTCACGATGGACCTGATGTTCGGCACAGTAGGTTATCTGTGCACACTGCGCATTCTCGATACCCACGTGCGCAGCGCGGAGCCGACCACGCTCGGCTGGCTGGTTGCGCTTGTCTGTTACCAGCCGTTCTGGTCACTGATCTCTAACCAGTACATCCACTACGAGGGTTCGCTCTTCTGGGACAACTGGCTGACATCCGTACCCATTATCCGAATCATCTGGGGCACCGTGATTATCACGCTGGTCTTCTGCTACGCGCTTTCCACCATCGCGTTCGGATTGCGGTTCTCGAACCTGACCAATCGCGGCATCATCACCTCGGGCCCGTATCGCTTCACGAAGCATCCCGCCTACATCACGAAGAATCTTTCGTTCTGGATGGTCTCGGTACCGTTCATCGAACCGCTGGGCTGGCAACACGCGCTCCCCCACTGCTTCGCGCTGGCAACCGTGAATCTGCTGTATTTCACGCGCGCCAAGACCGAGGAACGGCATCTGATGAACGATCCCGACTATCGTGCTTACGCTGATTGGATCGCGAAGAATGGCTTGTTCGCCAGGATCGCACGCGCGTTTCAATGAGGTGTTTATGCTACGAACGCGGCGGCATGCGTTTTATTGCACTGCACCATTTTCAATAACACGAGGATTGCGACCGGTATTTTTTACCACTAACAATCTCGATTATCGGTCGAGGTAGATGAGCGCGCCCGCTGGGTGAAAGGCACGACCACGCGCAATGCTTAGCGAGGAACGGGTGCTCGTCTCAACAGCATGGCACCCAGGACGTTACGTAACGTCCTGGGACGTGGTCACGATTCGCGACCCGGCGCCAACACATTGGCCAGCCCAACCTTCGGGCGTGAGAACAGGAAGCCTTGTACCAGCACTTCTGGCCATGATGCGCCCAACCATTGCAACTGTGCCTTGGTCTCGACGCCGTTCACCACGACCCGGACGTCAAGCGCATGAAGCAGGTTCAGTAACGCCGAGGTCACCACGCAAGCACGAGGATCACGCGGGACCGTGGCCATCAGCTCAGGTGCGATCGTGACGGTGTCCACGTCGAGTGCGCCGAGCAGTGCGAGCGAAGACGTACCGTTGCCCCACTTGCCGAGCGAGATGCCGACGCCCGCAGACCGAAGACCGGCAGTCAAGGTCCGCAAAGACAGGAGACGTGCGGCGTCAACGCTATCGGACACTTCGATTTCAAGCAGGTTAGCCGGCACGCCATACGAGCGCGCGATGCGCGTGAGGTCGCCGGCAAACGATTCGAGCATCGCCACTTGCGCCGGCAACGTGATCGCGACCGGCAGCAGCGTCATCTTCGAAGAGAGGCAGTCGCGCAGTTCGCGGCACACGCCGTCGACGACGAACAAGGCCATCTCCAGCGCGACCTGCGGGTGCTCGAGCGGCATCATGAAAATCCCGGGCAGGAGCAGTCCATAGTCTGGGTGAGTCCATCGGACCTGTGCTTCAAGGCGCGCCAGCGCACCGCTTGCCGCGCGATAAGTGCCTTGAAACACGAGATGAAATTCACCCGCGCGCAGACCTTCGCGGACGCGGTTTTCGAGTTCGCTCAACGCCATGGCATCGTCGTGCGAGTCGTCCCAATCGGTCTGCTCAGCGCAAGCGGTGCGTGTGCCGAACGTCGTTGCGAGCGATACAGGCTTTTCATAGTCGAGCGTGAGCATGGCGTAAGCGTGTTTTTTTAACCCCGCTAACGTACGCACATGTCGTGCCAAGTAACGCGTTCGCCGCGCGACCAAACAACGAAAGTCGCGGATAAGCCCTGCTGGACAGCGGGTTTCGGCGAGACAGCCAAATATTTCCAAATATTACTTTCATCGCCAGGCCTGTGTTTTGAACGCGAACGTTACGTGGTGTTCCGCGCCGGCGTTACGGTACGTCACACAGCGAGTTGAACGCGATGATTTCCACAAGCCTGTCCTATCATTTACCGGGCAACTGTGTCATGCAATGCGAATAAGATTCGTAATACAACAAGCGATGAAATAAGGTACCGCGCTGCAACAAGAACGATTGACCGAGTAAAAAATATTTACTAGTATCGGCATCAACGCAGCATGCAACGACTGCGCATTCCTCACACAGTCATTCAAGGCGGCCGATGCTTCAGATCCCTCTTACCGACACCGATTGGGCGCGCGTTCAGAGTCTTTTCCCCGTGGCGCCATCTGGTCGCGGGCGCCCTCGTCGCAGCGATCGCGAGATCCTCAACGCGATACTCTGGGTGCAACAAACAAAAGAAAAGTGGCACAGGCTCCCGGCAACCTTTCCGCCGCAACAGACTTGTTATCTTCGGTATATGACCTGGAAAAAAACGGGCGTTCTAGATCAGGTGAATGAGCGCCTGCCACTGTGCGACCAGGAACTGTCGACCTGTTGAATCCAGCATAAGCATTGCTTCGCATACCGTATCGATTCAAATGTGAACTGCTGTTTCGCGGATGATCACTGTGATGGCTCGCTCCCGGAAGCGCGACAGCTTGCTGAGCTTCGAGGTCTTAACAGATTCCGCTGCCTCGGCCGGCGAAAGGCCAATTTAAACGGCCTGAGGTCCATCCGCCTCCGCACGCGGAAACACGACGGTTATGTGTACGCCTTTGCCCCCCTCGCCGGGTTTAAGCGTGATCTCTCCGTGATGCGCGTCCGCGATTTCGCGCACGATGGCGAGGCCCAGTCCCGTTCCTTCGGTGTCCGCCGAGGCCCGGAAAAACGGTTCGAACACGCGGCTGCGCGACTCGGCCGGAATGCCCGGGCCGTCGTCCAGCACCGACACGGCGACCGAATCGGCGTCGGTGCTGACTGCGACCGTGACGTGGCCGCCACTGCCGGTATAGCGGATCGCGTTCTCTACAAGGTTGGCGATCAGCGCCTGAAGCAGGCCACGGTGCCCTGCCACCGGCGCGGGGCCGCTCAGTTCCGCGCCGAGGTCGATGTCCCGTGCCTGCGCGAGCAGCGCCAGATCCTCCACCACTTCCATTGCCAGCGGTACCAGATCGACTGCTTCCATCGCGAGTTGTTTGTTGTCGGCTGCTTCAGCCTGCGCGAGCAACAGTAGCTTGTTGGTCAGTCCGACCATCGAACGGTTACTGCGATGCATCGCGGCGAGCGCTTCGTCGAGTGCGGGATTCAGGCCGTCCTGTTGGCGCGCGAACTGCAACTGCGTGCCGAGCAGCGTGAGCGGTGTACGCAACTGGTGCGCGGCATCGGCGATAAAGCGCCGTTGTGCGGCCACCTGCACGCCAAGCCGCGCGATGCATTGATTGATCGCTTCGACGATGGGCCGCAACTCGGTATGCAGGCGCTCGACGCGAATCGGCTCGAGCTGCATGGGGTCGCGGTCCGCGACCTCTTCCTTCACTTTCATGAGGGGCCGCAACTCGAAGGTCAGGCCGATACACCCCAGCGCGACAGCCAGCACGATCATTTCGATCTGCCGCACGAGTTGCGGCTGCCACAGTTGCTGCGCCATCGCGTCGCGCGAGCGCACCGTCTTGCCGACTGTCACCCGTACGCGGCGCGTCGCGCCATTGTCGTACATCAGCCGCACGAGGCCGACCGCCCGTACGGGCTGGCCATGGAGTTCGGTGTCGTAGTGATCGGGCGTGTCGGGTGAAAGCGCCGCGCGCTGCGGAAAATCCGGCCGGCCCGCCAGCAACCGGCCGTCGTCGACCCGCACGCTGTAGAACACCTGATCGCGATACGGCGACACGAACACTTCAAGCGCGGCAGGCGGCACGTCCACGCGCAGAAAGCCATCCACCCATTCCACTTCACCGGCGATCATTCGCGCCGACGAGATCAGTTGGTTGTCCTGCACCAGATCCGCCGTGCGCCGCGCGTTGTCGTACTCGGCTTTGCCGGTGACGAACACGTACAACGCAAGTGGCACCAGCAGCCACAACAGCAGACGCATGCGCAGGCTATTGGTCATCTTCTTTCTTGCGCAGCAGATAGCCCAGTCCGCGCAGTGTGACGATCGCGGCCGAACTTCCGTCGAGCTTCTTGCGCAGGCGCGAAATGTAGATTTCGACCGCGTCTTCGCTCGGTTCGTCCGCGAGCGTGAAAATCGCATCGACCAATGCCGGCTTCGTCACAGTCTTGCCCAAACGCAGGATCAGCGTTTCGAGCACCGAGCGCTCGCGCGGCGTGACGTTCAACGGCGCGCCCTTCAGCATGAACTGGCGCGTGTCGATGTCGAACGCAAGATCGCCGCATACCACCTCGCTGGATTTCGACGGTGACTGACGCCGGATCGCCACCTTGATTCGCGCAATCAGCTCGCGCACTTCGAAGGGCTTGACCAGGTAGTCGTCCGCGCCGGCACCGAGCAGTTCCACTTTTTCGTCGATCGAACCACTCGCCGTCAGGATCAGCACCGGCGTGGCGTCGCCGCGCTGGCGCAGACGGCGCAGCACGTTCTTGCCTGACAGCTTCGGCAGATTCAGATCGAGCAGGATCACGTCGTAGTGATTGGTGCGCAGCAAGCGGTCGGCGGCGTCACCGTCCTGCACGGCGTCGAGCGCGAACGCCTCCTGCTCCAGCATCTTCGCAAGCCAGTGTGCCAGCGTGGGGTTGTCTTCGATGAGCAGCAGCTTCATGGCATGGACGGCAAATGAGCGGCAAATGAGCGGCAAAAAGTCAGGACGCCGATTGTGCCGCAAAACCGCCGTAAAACAAGGGCTTTGCGCGTGGCGTGCGTGCTTTGTGGCACACGTTGTGGGGTTTGCCTGGGGGTGACGGTACGGATGTGGTGAATTTTCGGGTTAACACCCATGATCTGCCCACAGCGCAGAAAGCTGCCAGAAGGTTTCCGATTTCTATAATCCCCGTCATTCATTCAAAAAGCGCCGCATCCGCACATAGCGGCGACCCAACCCAAGGAGACTGCCTCATGCGTAGCTTGCGCCAGATTGCCGCTGTGTCCGGTGTTGCGTTCACCCTTGCCGCCGCTTCGGCCGCGGCTCACGCCGAGAAGCTGACGATCATGGTCGGCGGCGCCACCAAGATCATCTATCTGCCCGCCAAGCTCACGGAGCAGCTCGGCTACTTCAAGGACGAAGGGCTCGACGTCGAAATCCTCTCGCAACCGGCCGGCGTGGATGCGGAAAACGAACTGCTCGCGGGCGCGGTGCAAGGCGTGGTGGGCTTCTACGATCACACGATCGACCTGCAGAGCAAAGGCAAGGAAGTCCAGGCGCTGGTGATTTTCGGCCAGGTGCCGGGTGAAGTGGAAATGGTCTCCACCAAGTCCGCGGAGACGTTCAAGAGCATGGCGGATTCGAAGGGCAAGACGCTGGGCGTGACCGGCCTCGGCTCGTCGACCAGCTTCCTCACGCAATACCTCGCGCAACGCGCGGGCGTGCCGTCGACGCAATACACGCTGCTGCCGGTCGGGGCGGACAACAGCTTTATCGCCGCCATCAAGCAGAACCGTATCGATGCCGGCATGACCACCGAGCCGACCGTCTCGCAACTGCTGAAAACCGGCGACGCCAAGGTGCTGGTCGATATGCGCACGCTGGAAGGCACGCGCGCCGCGCTCGGCGGCACGTATCCGGCTTCGAGCTTCTACGTGCAGCGCACATGGGCTGAGTCGCACAAGGACGAGGCCGCGAAACTCGCGCACGCCTTCGCGAAGACGCTGAACTTCATTGCGACGCATAGCGCGGAAGAGATCGCCGCGAAGATGCCGAAGGACTACTACGGCAACAACAAGGACCTGTACGTCGGCGCGCTGAAGGCGTCGCTGCCGATGTTCACGAAGGACGGCAAGATGCCCGCTGACGGCCCGGACACGGTCCTGAAGGTGCTGTCGGCGTTCAATCCTTCGGTGAAGGGTAAGCATATCGACCTCGCCAAGACCTACACCAACGACTACGTGTCGGCACCGGTCAAGACCGCGGCGAAGTAACGCTCCAGAAGCAACGCTCCAGAAGCGACGCCCTCGAAATCACGCCCTTTCAACATCAAGAGAACCGCAAGGCATCCGCCGATGAATCAACCTATGTCACGCGATACGCCCGCCATCGAGCTGCGCAACGTATCGTGCCGTTTCATTTCTCCGGATGGCAAAGCGACGATCGCATTGCGCGACTTCAGCATGTCGGTGGCGCGCGGCGAGTTCGTCGCGGTTGTCGGCCCGACGGGTTGCGGCAAGTCGACCACGCTCAGCATGATCACCGGCTTGCTGAAACCCACCACCGGCGAAGTGCGCGTGATGGGCGCGCCGGTAGACGGCATCGATCCGCGTATCGGCTTCGTGTTTCAGGCCGACGCCGTGTTTCCGTGGCGCTCGGTGCTGGACAACGTGGCGGCCGGCCCGCTGTATCGCGGCCGTTCGAAATCCGCCGCGTATGACGAAGCCAACGAATGGCTGCGCCGCGTCGGCCTCGACAAATTCGGCAAGCACTATCCGCATCAACTGTCCGGCGGCATGAGAAAGCGCGTGGCGCTCGCGCAAACCTTCATCAACAAGCCGGAAATCCTGCTGATGGACGAGCCCTTCTCCGCGCTCGACATGCAAACCCGCACGCTGATGCAGGACGAATTGCTGCAACTGTGGGGCGGCGCCGGCTCGGTCGTGTTCGTCACGCACGATCTCGAAGAAGCGATTGCGCTTGCGGATCGTGTGTTCGTGCTGACCGCGCGCCCGGCCACGTTGAAGAAAGTGTACGAAATCGATCTGCCGCGTCCGCGCGTCACGTCGGAGGTTCGCTACGACCCGCGTTTTATCGAAATCTCGCGCGACATCTGGCACGACCTGCGCGAAGAAGTGCAGATCGGTTAATCAAGGAACAACAAACATGTCTACGACCCCTCAACAGATGATGCCTTCGGGTATCGATGCCTCGTCGCTCGCACAAGTCGAACGCGTCGCGCAAAAACGCATCCGGCAACGCCATGCGCTGGTGATCACGCTGCGCATTGTGGTGCTGGTGGTGGTGCTCGGCGGGTGGGAATTGTCCGCGCGCCTGAAGTGGATCGATCCGTTCTTCTTCTCGATGCCGAGTGCGATCTTCGATCAGATCGTCGACTGGTTTGTGAACGGTACGTCGCAAGGACCGCTCCTGACGCAGGTGTGGGTCACGCTTGAAGAGACCGGGCTCGGCTTCATCATCGGTTCGGTAGCGGGTGTGTTCTGCGGCATCGTGCTCGGCCGCAACAAGCTGCTCTCCGACGTGTTCAGCCTCTACATCAAGATCGCCAATTCGATTCCACGCGTGGTACTCGGCTCGGTGTTCGTGATTGCACTGGGCCTCGGGATGGCTTCGAAGGTGGCGCTGGCGGTGGTGATGGTGTTCTTCGTCGTGTTTGCCAATGCGTTCCAGGGCGTGCGCGAAGCGGACCGCTACATGATCGCCAATGCACAGATTCTCGGTGCGTCGCGCCGTCAGGTGACGACCTCGGTGGTGATTCCGTCGGCGTTGAGCTGGATTCTTGCCAGCTTGCACGTGAGCTTCGGCTTTGCGCTGGTCGGTGCGGTGGTGGGCGAGTTTCTCGGCTCGAAGCAAGGTATCGGCCTGCTGATCTCCACGGCGCAAGGTGCGTTTAATGCGGCCGGTGTGTTCGCGGCAATGATCGTGCTGGCTGTGGTCGCACTGGCTGCGGACTATCTGCTGACTGCGGTCGAACAGCGCTTGTTAAAGTGGCGGCCGGCGGCGGTTTGAGTTGACCGCCAGGCCGTATGGGGAAAAGGGGCGCCATCGGCGCCCCTTTTTTATTTCAAATTTCGCAACAAACCTTACCTGAATCGACGATTACTCCAGCCGGATCGCAAAACTACAATGCAATCACTGGCTACGAACAACACCGCTCGTAGCACGATAAAGACCGAACTGGAGGTAGTTCATCATGAAATCGCTTATTCAAGCTGTTGTTATCGCCACCGTGCTGGCCGCTCCTGTTGCTTCGTTTGCGCAGTCCAACCAGCCCGTGACCCGCGCCCAGGTGCGCGCAGAACTGGTTCAACTCGAAAAGGCCGGCTACCAGCCGGGCCTCGCGGACCCGTACTACCCGGCTAACATTCAGGCTGCACAAGCCCGTGTCGACGCACAAAATGGCACCGCACAAGCAGCGGAAAGCGGTTACGGTGGTGTGGTGAGCGGCACGTCGCAATCAGCCCATCCGGTCCCCGTGAATGGTCCGAAGTCGGTTTATTTCGGCAATTAAGCGGATAACTGAGCGGATAACTGAGCGGATAACTGAGCGGGCAACAGGCTAGTAGCAAGCTGAAAAACCCGCTGTGCAGCGGAACGAAGCGCAGAGGCCACGCCGTTTGTGCTGATCGACCGCCAGGTGCGCAAAACAGCCGCGCACTCAGATTCAAACGAACTGGCCCGCGACCGGGTATCCCCGATCGTGGGCCAGTTCTGTATTCGATACCTCCGTCATCGGGCTCCCGATGACTTCGCCTGGACCTTTGCGGTCTGGGCGCTTTTTCTTGATGTACTGCTACGCCTCGCCGGAATCTCAGCGGCGACAGGCTGCTTGCGTCATTCGCGGGCGATCAGATCGCCTACCTGGCCACGCCCCGTGACGAGACAGCTCGACAGGAAATTTTCACCCTGGCTGCTGGCCCCAGCATCACCGAAGCCCTTTTTCAACGCGTTCGACTTGACCATCTGCGCGCCCTGGTGGCACGTAATTGTTCCCATTTCTCCGGCTTGCGCGCGCATCAGCGCCCTATCCGCCATCAAATAGCCAAGCAACAACACCACTGCAATATTGAACGCTTGTCTCATGGATCGTCTCCTCTTTTGAAGAGACTAACGCGAACCATCGATGCAGGATGCTAGGGGTTTCCCGATTGGTGCCTATTCAATGATGCAGATTAAGTTACGTGGTACTCCCACGTAACTCAGCTATGCGGCGTGGCTGGACCGGGCTTGGCCCGCAGAAAGCGGAACTGCCGGATACCACGTTGCACGCGTTTCGTATTCTGCTCGAACAGCAGGTAAACCGCGAACGCGTATACGTAGCAGATCACCAGCATGGTCGCGAACACCAGCGCACCCCGGCCATCGAACTGGATGCGCTGCCCGACCACGACTGCTGCGACAAACAGGATGAATGAGAAGTGCGTGAGATAGAGCGAATACGAGAATCCGGAAAAGAGAACTGCGATACGCGACAGGGGCGCAGGACGCAAGCGAACGTTCTCCCACAGTATGCAGCGCAGGAACACGAAACACGGCACGCCGACGATCCAGTCGTTACTCAATTGGAATATGCGCGATGACACTAGCGCCGCCAGAAAAACGACCCCGCTCGTGAGCGTGAACCACGGCAAACCTGTCCGCGTGCTGCGCGCCGGGAAGCGCTTTTCAAGCAGCACGAGTACAACGCCAAGCATCCACAATCCGAACCCGCTCAGGAGTGAAGGAAACGCGATCATCGTCCCCAGCGCGAGCCCCGCTACAGCAATTGCGCCGAATCCGCGGCGCTGGCGCAGCAGTACATAACAGGCGGGAAACCACATGTAGTACCAGAACTCGTTAGCGAGGCTCCACAACGGGCCGTTGGACCCATATGTGCCGCACGCAAGCGTCTGCAGGAACGCGAGATTGCACAGCAGCGTCGCCTGCCCAAGGTGCGAGGCAACGTTGATCTGCTGATCGAACGTGCCCTCGGTCCCGAGATAAAAGGGCCCGCCTGCCAGCGCGATCCCCATGCGGTCCCAGAACAACGTCAGCAGCAAGGCCGGAATCAACACGATCCAGAGCCGCGACATGCGCTCGGTCAGATAGCGCTGCCAACTCCATGTTCCCGTCTCGATCTGTCGCAGCACCGAGCCGCCGACAAAATAGCCGCTCAGCAGGAAGAAAACGATCACCGCGGTATGGCCGTAGTTACTGATGAAATAGAACGCCTTGCCCGCAAGTCCGATACCGGTACTCGAGCCGTAGTCGACGAACATCAGATTGCGCAAATGACTGATGCAGACCGCGCCTGCCGCCAGCGCGCGGATCAGGTCTAACGTGTCGCAATGTTGTTTGCCGGTGGGTGCCATGAGCGTCTGGAATCGGACAAATAGGTTTGTCCGTCAAACTACGGCTCATGGCGTTTTTATTCAGTACGCTTGCCCACACTGCACGTGCGCCGCACGCAAACGCACTATCCGTTGGGATACTGCTGGGCGATGAGATTCGCTCGCAAGGTAGCGAACTGGTTCATCATGTCGTTCAACAGATAGAGATCGCGACGACGATTCGCAGGCTGTGACGCCTGTGCGTCGTAGTCGACCGGCAACGTCACGCCTTGAGCCGCATAAGCGTTCATGCCGTGTGCGCGCGACGTCTGAATCGCGCGCTTCGCCTGATCGCGGTGCGTGACGACCGCCACCGTGCCGAGTGCCGCAGCCGTGCCTTGAAGCGCGACGATCGCAGCCGCTACATCGTCGAGCGCCGGATAGCTTATCGTGCCATTGCTCGCGACGGTAGGCGGCGTGACCGATTGAAGGTTCGCACTGCTCATCTGGTATTTCGACGTGAGCACGCTGGCCACTTCCCATTGCGCGTACACCATCACCGGCTTCGACTGAACCAACTGATGCACGGCATCCGCGATCTCTTCATTAATCGGACCGGGCTGCGGCAGTTGCGATTGACCGGTTCCGCCAGTAGAACTAGCACCGCCTGCAGCAGCCGGCCGGTCGCCGAAGCTGTACGCGACAATAGCGCCGATCTGAGCGACAGGAATCGCGGGAAGATCCCAGCTAAAGAAGATGTCCTGGAGATACGGTGCTTCGGTGTTCGCGGTCGTGGAATCGTTCAGCTCTACATTGAGCTTACCGAGCATTTGACGTTGGAGTTCGGCGTCGGAAATGAGCGCGTCGCTAGCCCAGGCTTTGCTGCTCACGGCGAGCACGGCGGCAGCGGCCGGCAACGCGGCGGCGGCCGATGTCGAGATCAGAAATTTACGGCGGGATGACATGAGTTGCCTTGCTGTTCTGTGATGACGTTACGTGTTTTAGCCTTGCGGATAGGCTTGGGCGATTGCGGTTAGGGCCTTGCCCGCCCATTGCGCATACATGTCATGCACCAGATAGAGCCCGCGATTGCGAGTCCACGGCTGCCCCGACAAAGGATCGTAATTGACCGGCAGCGTCACTTCCTTCACCGCATAGGCTTTCATGCCACGGCCCACGGACGTCAGAATGCAGCGCTTCGCATGGTCGCGATGGCCGACCACCGCCACGTTCCCCATCGCCGCGGCACCTCCTTCGAGCGCGACGATAGCGGCCGCCACACCGTCGGTACTGAGGTAGGTAATCGAACCGTCACTGGCGACGACCGGTTCGATGGAATGCAGATTCGTGCTGTTCATCTGATACTTGGACACGAGAAAACGCGCGATTTCCCACTGCGCGAAGACCTTCACCGGATTCAACTGATAGATCTGGTGGACCGCATCGGCGAGCTCTTCATTGATCGGCCCGGGATCAGGAAGCGCGGCCTGATTGGCGCCGTTGCTCGCCGTGTTGCCACTCGCCGCGTTCGGCCGGTTGCCAAAGCTATAGGCAACGATGGTGTTGACCTGTGCGGCGGGAATCAGCGGAAGGTCCCACGTGAAGCCCACATCCATCATATACGGCTCGATGGTATTGCCCGTGGTGGTGTCGTTGAGTTGCGCGTTCAGCTTGCCGATCATCTGCGCCTGAAGTTCGGCATCAGCGATGGGTGTATTGGCGGAAAGGCTATTGCCGCCGCACGCGCCAAGCGCGGATGCCAGAAGTGGCAGCGTCGCCGCTTTGGATGCGGAGGCAAGGAAGGTCCGTCGGGTTTGCATGGCGTGCTGATAACCTGGAGCTGATCGGATTGATTGGTATCGCGTGAGCGAATTGATAAGACCGGTGATTCACGTAAGGCGCGAATTTTTCCGGTCTTGTTCCGAGCAGCACTTTAATTACCGAATATGACAGCGCCATTAATTTGCAATCGGCTTTCTATGCAACATGCATTGCATACCGCGCATTAAAACGGATAACTAACTATAGTTAAATCTGAATAAATGCTCAGAACCGGGCTTCAATCTGCTTGATCCGCGTTTCAACCGACTTGCGCACCAGGCCATTCGAAGGCACCAGCAGCAATGACGACGCGATGATCTGATACACCTGATTGCGCCGGACCTTGGAGACCTTGGCCGGGTCGAGCCAGGCATCGTTATCCACCAGCAACAGCAGCGTGTCGAGGCCGATCAGGATCGGCCACAAACAGGCGAGACGCAAACGCACCGACAACGCGGGAATCGCCAGCGTGTAGTCCAGGGCCTCCCGGAAGTGATCCAGCGTCTTGCGCACGAGTTCGATCATCAGCGGCCGGGCGCGAACAGAATTCGCCGGCTGCAAGAGGTCTTGCGCGCTCAGCGCATGTTGATCGAGCATCGTCTGCGGAAGGTAACACCGGCCGATACGCAGGTCCTTGCCGCAATCGCGCAGCACGTTGGTCATCTGCAGCGCTTTGCCGAAACGCACGCCGCGGCGCGCCATGATCTCGGGCCGCTCTTTCAGCGTGCCGGGCATGTGCGCATACGTCATCGTGGTCCAGAATTCGCCGACGCAGCCCGCCACCAGGTAGGTATAGCGGTCGAGTTCCTCATACTCGCGCAGTGCGGCGATCTCGCCGGAACGTTCGTCGGGGAACGTGCGAAGGTCGAATTCCATGCCTTCGGTCAGCGTCGACACAATCTCGCGTACCGCTTTGCGGTCGGACTCGCTGAGTTGCGACAGCACTTCGAGCGCGGGACCCAGCGATTCCAGCAAGACTTTTTCATCGGACTGGACCTGCTGGCCCGCCACTTCGGCAGCCATGCGCTGGAACAGCGCACCGTCGTCCGGGGCGCCGTTGACCTGATCGCGCAGCGACAGCAGCAACGCAAGGCGTTGCTCGGGCGAGATCAGCGAGGTGTCCGCAATCGTATCGGCCGCGCGCGCCAGCAGATACGCGAGGCCGATCGGATCGCGCATCCCGACGGGCAGCACGCGCAGGGTGAGATAGAAGGAGCGTGAAACGCCTTTCAGGAGCGGGCCGAGAAGAAAGGCCCGGGTCGGATTCGGCATGGATAGGATCAGGTCAGTATTGGGCAAAAATCAGGTGGTGCCGAATTGTATACGGCGAGTTGAAAAGCTTGCCCGCCCGCGGCGTCGCCTCAACGAGCGGGAACGCGGATTGCTCGCACGGTTAGGTTGAGCGATACCCCCTCTGGTTGCGCGCTGTCGCTCCTGCGCACCTTGAATGACATATCGACCATGACGATTCACGAATCTCAAATGTCCTCCCTGCCCGGCGTGGAAGCCGGCGCCTCCGGTCCCGACGGGATCGACAGCCCGGTCAGCCCCGCCAGCGTGTACCTGGCGCAAGACCTGCCGGTCACATTGGCGCCGCGACGAAGTACGTAGCCGCCCATGAAAACCATCCTGGTCGTGGACGACGAGTTCGACATCCTCACCGTCTGGCGATTCTTGCTGGAGCGGCAGGGCTATACCGTGCTGACGGCGTCAAATGGGGCCGCCGCGCTTGAACAGGTCGACAGGACGCGGCCCGACGTCATCGTGTCGGACTGCATGATGCCGGTCATGTCGGGGCCGCAACTGTGCGCGGCACTTTACGACGCCCCCGGTCTGCGGACCATTCCGATCGTCCTGTGCAGCGCGGCCGCGGATATCCCCACGCAGCCGAATCCCACCATCGAATACGTGCGCAAGCCGCTTTCATTCGACACCCTTCTCAGGATGCTGGAGCGAATGGCGGTTTGACGGCTAGGTAAAACCCCGAATTCCTGACAGATGCCACACGGGCTACTCTCGCCACACCGATTAAACAGAACGTCGTTCTATTAGACAGAACGACAAGAGCGAGAGACACTCGAAGGAGCATTCCATGGCAAGTCTGCCGATCGACACGCCCGGCGCGTCGCCCGATTCAAGCGCCGGAGCGCAGGGGCTCACGCCCGGCGTCAATGCGCGCATCGACCGTTTACCCGCGACGCGCACGGTATGGACGCTGGTGTTCCTGCTATCGATCGGCGGCTGGTTCGAGTTCTACGATCTGTTTTTTACGGCCTATGTCGGCCCCGGTCTCGTCAAAAGCGGGCTCTACGCAACAACGACCGCGTCGTTCTTCGGGGTGTCCGGGTTGGGCGCCTTCGTGGCGGCATCGTTTGCCGGACTCTTCATCGGTACGTTCTTTTTCGCGGGCATGGCGGATCGCTATGGCCGCAAAACCGTGTTTACGGTCTCGCTGCTCTGGTACTCCGCCGCGACGCTGATCATGGCGCTGCAAACCAGCGCGCCGGCCATCAATTTGTGGCGCCTGATCGCGGGTATCGGCGTGGGCGTCGAACTGGTGACGATCGACACCTACGTCAGCGAACTCGTGCCGAAACACCTGCGCGGCCGCGCCTTCGCTTTCGTTCATCTGGTGCAGTACACCGCCGTGCCGTCGGTCGCCTTGCTCGCGTGGTGGCTGGTGCCGCAAACGCCGTTCGGCATCGACGGCTGGCGCTGGGTCGTGATCATCGGCGCGCTCGGCGCGGTGGTGGTGTGGGCCATTCGCCGGCGTGTACCGGAAAGCCCGCGTTGGCTCGCGCAGCAAGGTCGCGCCGCCGAAGCGGAACAGGTCCTGCAAGCACTCGAGGCGAAAATCGCGAGGCAATACGGCAAGCCATTGCCCACCCCTGTACCGGCTGTCGAACCGGCCACCACCAAAGCGGCCTTCCGCGAAATCTGGCAGCCGCCATATCGCAAACGCGCGATCACGATGCTCGTGTTCAACCTGTTCCAGGCGATCGGCTTCTACGGTTTCGCGTCATGGGTGCCGACGCTGCTGGTCTCCAAAGGCGTGACGATCACGCACAGCCTGTTGTACTCGTTCGTCATCGCGATCTCAAATCCGTTCGGACCGCTGATCGGTATGGCGATCGCGGATCGTATCGAACGTAAGACGTTGATTGTATTGTCGGCACTCGGCATCGCCGTGTTCGGCAGCCTGTTCGCAACGCAAACCTCGCCCGCAATGCTGATGACGCTCGGTGTGCTGATCACGCTATCCGGCACGCTGCTGTCGGTCGGCTATCACGCGTACCAGACCGAACTGTTCCCCACGCGTTTGCGGGCGCGCGCCGTCGGTTTCGTTTACTCGATGTCGCGTTTATCCGCGATGTTTTCCGGCTTCATGATTGCCTTCGCGCTGCGCCACTTCCAGGTGCCGGGCGTGTTCGCGTTGATCACTGTGTCGATGGTGATGGTGATGGGTGCGATCGGCATCTTCGGGCCACGCACCAACAATCGCAATCTCGACGAAATTTCGCATTGAACAAGAGGCTTCAAAAATGACGCTGCCGTTGGCTGGAGTACGGGTACTGGATCTGTCGAATGTGCTGGCTGGGCCGTTTTGCGCGTATCAACTGGCGCTGCTCGGCGCCGACGTGATCAAGGTCGAGCATCCCGAGGGGGGCGATCTTGCCCGGCGTTTGGGCGCCGACAAGAACGCGTCGATGCGCAACATGGGGGCCTCGTTCGTCGCGGTGAACGCGGGCAAGCAGTCCATCACGCTCAATCTGAAAGACCCGCGCGGCAAGGCTATTTTGCGCGAGCTCGTCAAAACCGCGGACGTGCTCGTCGAAAACTTCCGGCCTGGTGTGATGACGCGGCTCGGCCTCGATTTCGACGCGCTGCGCGAGGTGAATCCGAAGCTCGTGTACTGCGCGATCTCAGGCTTCGGCATGGACGGCGAGTTTTCGAAACGCCCTGCCTACGATCAGATCATTCAGGGTATCTCGGGTGTGATGAGCGTGACCGGCGATGCCGACAGCGCACCATTGCGCGTCGGCTATCCGGTGTCGGACACCGTGGGGGGTCTCACCGCGGCGTTCGGCATCTGCGCTGCGCTGGTCGATGCCCGCACGACCGGACACGGCCGCATGCTCGACGTCTCGATGCTGGAGGCCACGCTGGCGACAATGGGCTGGGTCGTGTCGAACTACCTGAACGCCGGTGTCACACCCGAGCCGATGGGCAACGAGAACTTCACCGCCGCGCCTTCGGGCACCTTCAAAACGGGCGACGGGCCGCTCAATATCGCCGCAAACGAGAACAAGCAGTTCGCTAGCCTGTGTCATCTGATCGGGCGCGCCGATCTGCTCGACGACGCGCGCTTTTCCGAGCGAAACGCACGAAAAGTAAATCGCGGCGCATTGAAGGCCGAAATCGAAGCAGCACTGGCAAGCGACAGCGCGACAAACTGGGAAGCGAAATTCTTCGAAGCGGGCGTGCCGGCCGGGCGCGTGATGTCGGTGCCGGAAATCCTCGCGCATCCGCATCTGGAATCGCGCGAGTTCATCCGCGAATTCGCCGGCGACGGCACAGTTGAGCGGCAACGCGTCACCCGTGCAGGCTTTCGTCTGTCCGATGCCGACACGGCGCCGACCACACCCGCACCGGTTCTATCGGCTCACACGCGTGAGCATCTCGCCTCGCTCGGTTACGACGATGCGCAAATCGACCACCTACGCTCCGAAGGAGTGATCTGAATATGACGCAAGCATTCGACGCCGCCAGGCTCGCCGCCGAGTACTGGAGCACCTCGATCATCGATATCCATCCCGGCTCGATCAAGGTGCGCGGTTACCCGATTCAGGAGTTGATCGGCAATGTCAGCTTCCCGCAGATGATCTGGCTGATGCTGCGCGGCGAACTGCCTGACGCCGCGCAGGCGCGTCTGTTCGAGGCGGCGCTGGTGGCATCGGTGGATCATGGACCGCATGCCCCCTCGATTGCGATCTCGCGGATGGCGACCAGTTGCGGTTTGCCGTTGAACGGCGCGATGGCTTCAGCGATCAATGCGCTCGATGACGTGCATGGCGGCGCCGGTCAACAGGCGGTCGAACTGTACGATTCCATCGCCGAACGCATGGAAAAGGGCGCTGCTTTGGAAGAAGCCGTCGAGCAAGGTGTCGATGCTTTTACCGACGAACATGGCAAGTATTTGCCCGGCTTCGGGCACCGCTTTCATCCGGTCGATCCGCGGGCCATCCGGCTTCTTTCGCTCGTGGACGAGAGCGTCGAACAGAAAAGTATCGACGGACGATACGCCGCCATCGCGCGCGGTATTGAAGCTTTGCTCAAGCAGCGCAAGAACAAACCCGTGCCGATGAATATCGACGGTGCAACCGCCGTGATCTACGCGGAGCTCGGCTTCGCGCCGGAGCTGGCTCGCGGGGTATTCTGCCTGTCACGCGCGGTCGGCATTCTCTCGCATGCATGGGAGCAGCGCGGACGCCACGAGCGCAACAAAGGCCCCATGCCGCGACAGATGAGTTACACCTACACGGGTAAGCCCGAGCGTCACCTGCCCTGAACTTCGGCCGCGCGCCGCTGCGCGTTGCGCATCGCGCGCGAGTCGCCGCCTAACGCATCCGTGGCACGTGTGGCGCAATCGAACAGTGCACCGAGATTGCGTTCGAGGAACGCCTGATCGATACGCGAGCTCGGGCCCGCGAGCGTCAGCACGCCACGTAGACTCTGGCGCACGCCGAATACCGGCATGGAGATCCCAGCCGTCTCCCGATCGCGCTCGCCGATCGACACACAGTAGAAGTCCTCGCGAATCTTCTCGTACGGCGCGCCCGGCATGCCGCCGAACGCCAGCAACGCATGGCCGCCCGAACCGCTTTCCAACGGCAGCACGTCACCTTCGCGCACGTGAAAACGCACCGCATGCGTCGAGTCCACGCGATGCAGACACACACGCACCGCCTCGTCGCGTACATAGAAGGACACGCTTTCGCCGCTGGTTTCCGCGAGTTCGCGCATCAGCGGCACCAGAATATCGCCGACGTTCAGGCTGCGCTGGTATAGCGCGCCGAGCATGAAGGTCGCGGAGCCGAGTTGATAGCGGCCGTCGTCCAGACGCAGTAGCAGGCGGTGCTGGATCAGCGAGCCCGCGAGCCGCAACAACGTGCTCTTGTAAAGCCCCGTGCGTGCTGCGAGTTCGGCGAGCGTGAGCGCGGCGTCTTCCGGGCGAAAGGCGAACAGGATCGCGCAGGCACGATCGATGACGGCAACGCCCTCGCTTTCCTTTGAGTTTGAGTTTGATTTGTCCGCAGGCGTTGGCATGAGTGAGCGTCAATAACGTTGCTTCATATCGAAGCTGAAATTTTACGCTATGACGGGAGGCTGTCATACTCGCCGAAGGCCCTTCGAGGGCGAAAGGGTCAGGAATCGGGGATCCAGCAGCAAAACGCGCGCAGCGAAAGCATCGCGCCGATTCACGTATCGCACGCGCCTGGAAACGAAAACGCCCAAGTCCACGGATAGCCGACCGTCTGCTGCTAGTCAGGTATTTATCGTGGCCCTTGGGCAAAACAAATCGTACGCGAGGACGCATCGTTTGCCAAATGCGCAGTTCACGCGACTCAACGCAGCGTCATCACGATCAACACAGCACCGACGATCGCCACCGCATCCTCGATCAATGCGGCTGGTAAATCCCGCCCGAACGTACTCGCCAATGCCCCTCTCACTTTCGCGCCGCCCAAGGTACCGATCACCGCGCCAACGACCCCGGCAAGCAGACCACCCAGCAACCCGCCATGTGCCGCGCCGATCGCCGCACCGCACAATCCACCCAGCACGATACGCGTGCCGAATTGCATCGGCACGGTACGGCTAGGCGTTGTCGGCAGTTGATCGGTAATCAGTTCGACGATCGCCAGCACGGTGAAGATGTACGGCGTGACAGTAGCGCCGAGAAACGCCAGTGGCGTGTCCTGCAGCGGCAACCATCCCAGATGCGCGGCCCAGCTGACAGCCGCGGGCGCGGTCATCGCGCGAAGGCCGGCCACTACGCCGATGAGCAATGCGAGGACATAGACAGACATAGGGGACTCCGAACCAGGGCCAATACTGCGCGGTTGGACAGGCCGACGGCTTACTCGAAAAAACGTCGGTGGAAGGTGTCAAGCATTCACTTGGACAGTCAACTTCTCACCACGTAAGTCGAGGCCGATTCCGCAGTTGCCGGCCCGGTTTCAGCCGTAAACTCCCGGTTCGTCGCCCCTTTTTGGTGTGGCCCTAGTGTCGCACGATTTGACTTTCAACCATAAGCGAAGAGCGTGAGCCGCTTCTTCCCGATGCCCGGCGCATTTGCGCGGCTACCGGTTTATCTACGGACCGCACTCGCGATCATCAGACCGACGCCACCACCAGCGCCCCGACACTGGCAATCGCCGCATTGCAGCGCGCCGCATCGCCGCTCGTCTCCGTGAGGTAGACGGTCACAAGAATCGGCCCGCGTCCAGGCGGCCAAAGAATCGCGATGTCATTTGCCGTGCCGTGATCGCCGGTGCCGGTTTTGTCGCCGACACCCCAATCCTTCGGCAGCTTCGCGCGAATCCGTTCGCCGCCGGTCTGATTGGCGGCGAGCCAGGCCAGTAGTTGCGCACGCGACGACGACGACAAACGCTCGCCCAGCAGAAGCTCGCGCAGATTGCCGAGCATCGCGTTGGGTGTGGTGGTGTCGCGCGGATCACCGGGCGTCGCTTCGTTCAGCGTCGGCTCGTTGCGGTCCAGGCGCGTGATGCCATCGCCGATACTGCGCGCGAACGCGGTCAAAGCGGCGGGGCCGCCGAAGCTCGCCAGCAGCAGATTGGCCGCGGTGTTGTCGCTAAGCGTAAGGGCCGCCTTGCACAGGTCGGCGACGCTCATCCCCGCGTCGCCGGTGCGCTCGCGGGTGTGCTGGCTGGTGGCCGGTGAGTACGGCACAAGATCGCTTTTGGAAAACACGATGCGTCGTTCCAGATCCTCTTGTCCGTGATCCACGCGCGTCAACACAAAGCCCGCCGCCAGCAGTTTGAACGTGCTGCACATCGGAAACCGCTCGTCGGTCCGCAAACCGGCATGCAATCCGGACGTCGTGTCGACGATCGACACGCCGAGCCGTCCGCCGCTTTCCGCTTCGATCTGCGCGAGTCGTTGACGGATCGCGTCCGCCCTCGCCAGGTCGCGCCCCTGCTTGGTAGCGCCCGCCTTCACCACTTTCCCAAACGCACTGCCACTACCAACCGCAACCCCAGCTATCGAAACGCCAAGCATCGTGCCCGCGAACTTTCGTCTTGTGATCATCGCCACTCCTTATGTGAAGCCGCAACTATCGGTTTTTCAACGCCCGCTGGCAAACGATGATAAGTTAGTCGATCCCCTAGAAAATCTTGTGCCTTCGCCATGAGACCGTATTTGCCGTTGAATGCGCTGCGCGCCTTCGAATCGTCCGCGCGACATCTGAGCTTCACGCGCGCCGCGCTCGAATTGAATGTCACCCAGGCGGCCGTGAGCCAGCAGGTGAGAACCCTGGAGGAGCGGCTGGGCACCGCGCTCTTCAAACGTCTGCCCCGCGGGCTGGCCATGACGGACGAAGGCCTGGCGCTACGCCCGGTCCTCACGGAGGCGTTCGATCGCATCGAGGCCGTGCTCAAGCAGTTCGACGGCGGTCACTTTCACGAGGTGTTGACGGTCGGCGTGGTGGGGACTTTCGCGGTGGGCTGGTTGATGCCGCGGCTCAAGTCGTTCCGGGACGCGCATCCATTTGTCGAGCTACAGTTGCTGACGAACAATAATCTGGTCGATCTCGCCACAGAAGGCCTCGACTTCGCGATTCGCTTCGGCGACGGCACCTGGCCAGGGTCGCTCGCCACCCGGCTGCTCGACGCGCCGCTCGCGATTCTGTGTGCGCCTGAGATCGCGAGGCGTCTGTCGGACCCGAGCGATCTCGCCAACGAAACCTTGCTGCGTTCCTATCGTGTCGACGACTGGACGAGCTGGTTCGCGGCCGCCGGCGTTGCGCCCCGGACGATTCGTGGACCGGTGTTCGATTCGTCGCGGCTCATGGTGGAAGCCGCCATGCAGGGCGCGGGTATCGCGCTGGCGCCGACGCTGATGTTCGATCACGAGATCAACACGGGCCGGCTGGTGCGCCCGTTCGACGTGCAAGTTCAAGCCGGCAGCTACTGGTTGACGTGGTTGAAGGGCAAACCGATGACGTCGGCGATGCTGCTGTTCAGTCAGTGGATCGCCAGGGAGGCGGCCTCGCACACGCCGGGCTAGCAAACCGCGGTGCGGCGATGGCCGTTCATCGCGGGGCGCTCGGCTTGCGGCGGGAAGACGTTCCACGAGCCGTCGTCATGACGGAAGAAGAAGATCGACAGCAAGCCGCCCGGCCGTAGTGCTTCCACGCAGACGTAGCGCTGATGCTGCGACGCACTATGGCAAAACCGCACGACACGCGCGGGCATGGACGGTGTCGGCGCGAGCCATTTATCGACGGCCCAGTGCAAGGTCTTTTCTGCGGCAACCATGATGCGCTCCTTGAATCCCTGAATTTCTTCCTGTGGGCTCACGCGAGTTGGGCAGCAACCCGACCATCCTTCGCGGCGCTTTCGACAAACGCCTTCACCAGACATACCAGTGCGTGCATGCCGGTACGGGGATGCCTTAAGCAGCAATGCACCTGTTCGCTACGGCTTTCGCCCAGCAGGCACCATGCACAGAAGTGCTCGCAGTTATTCGTCAGCAGGCGGTAGTGGTTTTCGCCAAGCCGGGAGCGTGCACGGCGCACAGCTTCATCGCCAACGTAGCGGGCACTCGGCGTCGGGCGGATCGTCAATGGATGACCGGCGGCGAAGCGGGTTAACTCCACCTCCTCCACTGGGCCGCGATGCGCCGAGCCCGCAAAACCCGAGTAATGGATCACGCGGCCATTGCCGACGTAGATGCCGTGATGTTCGTAGCCGCTCCGCTGCGTGACGAGATGCGCGCCGATCGGCAAGTCGATGGTCGACGTTTCATTGCAGCCTGCGTCGCGGCTTTCGCTGCTCGTCGGAAGAGGGTTCGTGTTCATGGCTGGCCTCGCTTCGATATCCAACACTGTTGCGAGATCTTTTGCATCATCCGGGCCATGTGCTGAAAAGCCTTTATCTAAAGGACTTGCGGGCATTGCCGAGGGTTTTGAGTGCAGCAGGTGTGCGTTGCGAGCCGACACAATTCAAGCCGGTGTGTTGGCATGCGCCGATCATTCAGAAGCGCGGGTTGAGCCGCAGCGTGGGGAATTGTCAGGGTCCGGAAGTCTGCCCAATGTGTTGGGTCCCGCACCAGTGCGTGCGCCCGGATGTTGGCTGCATCCCGACCTCTGCGCCTCCGCACGAACGGGCGTTGCCTGCGCCCGCCCGCGGATTCGCCGTCCAATCAACGCGTTACGAGAAAGCTTGCGGGTGAGCCGCAAATTGGCATAGCACTTGCACCATCACGTTCAATTCCTTTTCAACCGCGCGCCCGACGCACGCGGCCAACCGGAGAACGACATGGCTTCCATCACAGTGAACGACCTCTCACTGAATCTCGCGCTCGACCGCAAGGCGATGGCGGCGATCCGCGGCGGCGGCGGTGCGCCGTGGGTGTATGGCTGGATTCAGCCCTATGTGCGGGAAACGCCGAGCATTGGTCCGGTCGTCAACCTGTACGACGTCTCGAACAACTTCTATGCTAACCAGATGATCAACACGTTCCAGTCGGTCGACGTACGCAACACCGGCGCGAACTCGAATATCAACGTCTCCCCGGGCGCATTCAGCAGAAACGATACGGTGTAACCCTTGTGACCTGTCCGAGCCAATTTCGATGGACGTCGTCCGCGCGTTCCGACGTCGGACGCGTCCGTGAAATCAATGAAGATGCCTGCCTCGACCAGCCCGAACCCGGACGCTGGGCCGTCGCCGATGGCATGGGCGGGCACGCGGTGGGCGATCTGGCGAGCCGGCTGGTGATCGATGCGCTGAGCGGGCTCGCGCCGCCGCGCGCCATGAAAACCTGCATCGCCGACGCGCGGGCACGACTGCAAACCGCCAATCGCCAACTGAGGGACGAAGCGGCACGCCGCCAGGTGCAACGGATCGGCAGTACGGTCATCGTGCTGCTCGCGTGCGACCGCTTCTGCGGCTATTTGTGGGCCGGCGACAGTCGTCTGTATCTATACCGCGAAGGAACATTACGGCAACTCACCCGCGATCATAGTCAGGTGGAAGCACTCAAGTCGCTTGGCGTGATTACCGAAGAAGAGGCGCGGCATCATCCGGCGCAGCACATGATCACGCGCGCCGTCGGCGCAACGGATGTGCTCGAACTCGATGACGATGCAATCGAAGTCGCCGACGGCGACATCTTCCTGTTATGCAGCGACGGTCTGAGCAACGAGGTTAGCGATGCGGAAATACTGGCCGTGCTGACCACGGTGGCGTGTGAGCGCGCATCCGACGAACTGGTCGAGTTGGCCATCGCGCACGGCGGGCGTGACAATGTCACCGCGGTGGTAGTGCAAGCTGAAGATCCGTATGCCTCCGACAAGACTCTGCTGAACCCAGCCCCTTGAAAATTCAGGCCCTGGTCGCTAGCGAGCAGAGGTCGAGCGGTGCCCGGATCGCCGATGCGGGGAGTATCAACGGGACTGCGAATGAACGTCTCTGCTCGCCCCCTTTCTGCCCCTCGCGTCTATGGACGGCGTGTTTGCTGGCTTCCCTGAACCGGCCACCCAAATCGCGCTCGAAGAAAAGCGGCGCGACGAAAAGCGCAAACTACACTTCGCCGACAAACCTTCCCGCCTAAACTATGGCCATCGCCTAACGGTCGGCTCATTCTCCCCACCTGAGATGCGTCTTGCCGAAGATGCCCATATTCTTGTCTTGCCGGCGCCAGATCGCCTCCTAGCCATGAAAAAATTCAGCCCCGTCGCCAGAGTCGTCGATTCACATCTTCACTTCTACGATCACAAACGGAACCGGCACACCTTTCTGGATGAGGTCGACCGCAATTACGAAGCGTTTGTCGGCAATTACGACGCCCTGCCCCGGCGTTACCTGCTGGACGACTATCTTGCCGACAGCGATGGCTATAACGTCGAGGCCGTCGTGTGGCACGAATTCCTTTCGTCCGACCCCTTTAAAGAAGCGGCTTGGGCGCAACAGGCGGCAACCCGAAGCGAGATGCGTCATG
>NZ_JAQQDU010000079.1:0-40905 GCF_046027825.1 Paraburkholderia sediminicola | reverse complement strand
CACTTCAACCACCCGGCACCGCTTCGTTCTGCGTCGCTGCATCAGCAGCAGAGAGACGAGATTATGAAGAATCTTTTTCGTTTCGTCAACAACATTTTTTCGCTTTCGCTTAAAACCTTGTTGACGATACGGCCACCTGTTTCTGCAGCGGCCCTCGTTCGCAAACGAGGAGGCGAATCTTAGGCGAACATCAACGATACGACAAGGGTTTGACGAGAATATTTTTTTGGCGGCTCACTTCCGGGTCGAATTCACTACAGCAGCCACCGGAACCGCGTCGGCCATTGCGGTGTATCCCGCGTCGCTGGGATGAATATGGTCACCGCTGTCAAAGGCCCGCTGCAGGCGATTCGGTTGCGCCGGGTCGCGTAGTGCAGCGTCGAAATCCACAACGCCGTCGAAAGCGTGGCTGGTTCGGATCCACTGGTTGACCGCCAGCCGGATCGTCTCCCGCGGCGCCGGCAGCGACGCCGGCGTCAACGTTGCGCCAAACACCTTCACGCCGCGATGCCGCGCATCCGCAATCACCCGCTGGTAGCCGGCAATCAGATCGGCGGCCGTCACCGAAGTATGCGGGGCATCGCAGTCAAGTCCGCTGCGAGCCGGCATCTCCGCAAAGTTGATGTCGTTGATCCCGATCAGCAGAATCGCCGTCTTGACGCCAGGGCGCTCGAGCACGTCCCTGTCGAAACGCCGGACGAGCGCGTCACCGTAGCAGGGTGAGTCGCTCAGTAGGCGATTGCCGCTGATGCCAAGATTAACGATTGCCGTGGAATGGTCGCCGCTGCTGGCGAACCGGCGAGCCAGCGCATCCGGCCAGCGCCGGTTCTGGTTCAGGCTGGAGCGCATGCCGTCGGTGATCGAGTCGCCAATCGCGGCGACGGCGGCCGATGAAGGCGCGTCCACTGACAGACCCGTCACCCACACATATTGCGTGAACCGGCCGCGAAACGAATCGGCGAGAGTATCCGCTGTGTGATTACCTGGCGCAGAAACGTAATTCAACTGATTGGAGACCCGGTGCCATGCCACGATCCGCTGTTCCGGCCCCATGAAAGCACTGATCGCATAAGGCGAACCTTCGGCGATGTCGATAGCGATCGGGTCGCTGTCCAACTCTGCGCCCGCCGGTACGCTTACCGAGCTCTTGCCGCCGAACGTGACGCGCGTCTCGCCATTGCCCAACACGGCGGCACCGCCCGCCGAGCGCGCGATGCGCAGATCCTCGATGAGGAGCGTCGTCTTGCCGTACTCGTTGCTGAGATGCAGTCGTGCGGTTTTACCAGACAGCGTCGGATAGACGATCTGGCGAACCGTGCGCCCTGCTACCTCTGGGGCGCGATACAACGGCGGCAAATCCGACCGTTGCGGGATGGGTTGCAACGCCGTTGCCCACGCGGAGACCCAGTGCGCCGGGGCGTCAGCGGCAAAAACAGTCGAGGAAACGGCAAATTGGCAAAGCAGCGCTGCGCCACATGCGGCAGCCAGGGTACGAATGGTCATTCGGGTGGTCAGTTCGAGGCGAAACGTGCATTGTGCCCGATCGCCATAACCATCGCGGCTGTCCGCGCGAACGCTAGCACACGATCAGCCGCACCTGGTATCAGGGCTGCGGCGCCGAATGCGCCACAGCCATTGGCTGCAAGCGCAGACGCATGGCGAATCAACCCGTCGCCGACGCCCCAGTCATGTTCAACGCAAGCGCTTCGGCCACTTCGATCCCGTCGATGGCCGCCGAGTAGATCCCGCCGGCATAGCCCGCGCCTTCACCGGCCGGATACAAGCCCTCGACATTCATGCTCTGAAAGTCATCCCGGCGCCGCACGCGAATCGGCGACGACGTTCGTGTCTCGACGCCGGTCAGCACCGCGTCATGCATCGCGAAGCCGGCAATCTTCTTGTCCATCTGCGGCAACGCTTCGCGAATCGCTTCGATCACGTAGTCCGGCAGCGCCGTGCTGAGATCGGTCGGATGCACGCCCGGTTTGTACGACGGCACCACTGAACCCAGCGAAGTAGACGGCCGCCCGGCGATAAAGTCGCCAACCAGTTGGCCCGGCGCCATATAGTTGCCGCCGCCCAGTTCGAACGCCCGCTCTTCCCATTTGCGCTGGAAGGCGATCCCAGCGAGTGGACCGCCCGGATAATCGTCCGGCGTGATGCCGACAACAATGCCGGCGTTGGCATTGCGCTCGGCCCGTGAGTACTGGCTCATGCCGTTGGTCACCACGCGGCCCGGCTCGGAAGTCGCCGCGACCACTGTGCCCCCCGGACACATACAGAAGCTATAAACGGCGCGCCCGTTGCTGCAGTGGTGCACAACCTTATAGTCGGCGGCGCCCAGTTGCTTGTGACCGGCGAACTTGCCGAAACGGCTGCGATCGATCAACCCTTGCGGATGTTCGATCCGGAAACCGAGCGAAAACGGTTTCGCTTCTATATAGACACCGCGGTCGTTCAACATCTGGAAGGTATCGCGCGCGCTATGACCGACCGCCAGCACCACGTGGTCACAGCGCAAATGCTCGCCCGTCGACAGCTTGAGCCCGCGCACCTTGCCCTGATCGATTTCGATATCGTCGACCCGCGTCTCGAAACGCACCTCGCCGCCCAGCTCGTGGATGGTCGCGCGCATCTTCTCGACCATGCTGACGAGGCGGAACGTCCCGATATGGGGCCGGCTCAAATAAAGAATGTCCTCCGGCGCACCCGCGCGAACGAATTCATCGAGCACCTTGCGGCCGTAATGCTTCGGATCCTTGATCTGACTGTAAAGCTTGCCGTCCGAGAAGGTACCCGCGCCGCCTTCGCCGAACTGAACGTTCGATTCAGGATTGAGCACCGACTTGCGCCACAGCCCGAAAGTATCTTTGGTGCGCTCGCGCACGGCCTTGCCGCGCTCGAGAATGATCGGACGAAAACCCATTTGCGCCAGAATCAGCCCGGCAAACAGGCCGCACGGCCCCATGCCGATCACGACCGGGCGCGGGGCAGTCATCTGCTCCGGTGCCTTGGCGACAAAACGGTACGTCATATCCGGGGTCACACCGCAGTGCGGCACGTCGGCGAGCCGTTTGAGCGCGGCCGCTTCATCCTTTACCTCGACGTCGACGATGTAAGTGAGCTTGATGTCGGCGCGCTTGCGCGCGTCGTGCGCGCGACGAAACACGGTGTATCGGATGAGCCCGTCCTCGCCCACGCCGAGTTCAGCAAGGCGCGCGCGGACGGCGGCTTCGAGAACGCTCTCGGGATGGTCGAGCGGGAGCTTGATTTCGCTTAGACGTAACATGAGTACCGGGGGATGCATGAAGGCCATAAATCGCGGCCAATTCGCAATTTTATAGGTTAAGTGTCGGCGCGGGGCAGTGGCGCTCGCGAAACGCCTCGCCAGCGGGTCCAGGATCTCCCTATCGGGAAGCGCCGTTCGTCTCAAAAAATTTATTAACCGACCGGTCGGTTGATTTATACTGCGCAGACACAGACAACTTCCGCTGAGAGCGTCCCCATGTACACGCAATCCCTGGATATCCCCGGCAACGTCGCCCCGCTCGACGCAGCAGCGAGTTCGCCCGAGCAGGCGCAATTCGACGCGGTCATGGCCGCCGACGGCAAGATCGAAGCGCAGGACTGGATGCCTGACGCTTACCGCAAGACGCTGGTGCGGCAAATCTCGCAGCACGCGCATTCTGAAATCGTCGGCATGCTGCCCGAGGGCAACTGGATCTCGCGCGCACCCAGCCTGAAGCGCAAGGCGATCCTGTTGGCCAAAGTGCAGGACGAAGCCGGCCACGGCCTCTATCTATATAGCTCGGCGGAAACGCTCGGCGTGTCGCGCGATCAGTTGATCGCCGCATTGCACTCGGGCAAAGCCAAATATTCGAGTATCTTCAACTATCCGACGCCCACATGGGCGGACGTTGGCGTGATCGGCTGGCTGGTGGACGGCGCGGCGATCATGAACCAGATTCCGCTGTGCCGCTGCACTTACGGCCCGTATGCCCGCGCAATGATCCGTATCTGCAAGGAAGAGTCGTTCCATCAGCGTCAAGGCTTCGACGCGCTGATGTCGATGACGAGCGGCACCGACGCGCAACGCGAGTTGGTCCAGCAAGCGGTGAACCGCTGGTGGTGGCCGGTGCTGATGATGTTCGGCCCGAGCGACAAAGACTCGATCCACAGCAACCAGTCGTCGAAATGGGGCATCAAGCGCATCTCCAACGACGATCTGCGCCAGAAATTCGTCGACGCCACCGTCGACCAGGCCAAGGTGCTCGGCGTCACGCTGCCGGATCCGGACCTGAAGTGGAACGAAGCGCGCGGCCACCACGACTACGGCGACATCGACTGGGAAGAATTCTGGCGCGTCGTGAATGGCGACGGCCCGTGCAACCGCGAACGTCTCGCGACCCGCGTGAAAGCCCACGACGAAGGCACCTGGGTCCGTGAAGCCGCCCTCGCCCACGCCGATAAGCAGCGCCAGCGCGCACAACAGCAAGCTGCCTAACCGCGGCGACCAGCCAGACACAGTATCAGGAGATCAGCGATGAACAAGGAATGGCCGATTTGGGAAGTCTTCGTGCGCAGCAAGCAGGGACTCGACCATAAACACTGCGGCAGCCTGCATGCCGCCGACGCGCCGATGGCGCTGCGCATGGCGCGCGACGTCTACACCCGCCGCCAGGAAGGCGTGAGCATCTGGGTGGTGCCGTCGTCGGCGATCACGGCGTCCGCGCCGGAAGACAAGGCGGAGCTGTTCGAACCGGCTGGCGACAAGATTTACCGCCACCCGACGTTCTACAGGCTCCCCGACGAAGTCAACCACATGTAAGCGCGGCCATGACCATCACGCCCCAACATCTGCAGTACGTGCTGCGCCTCGCGGACACCGCGCTGATCCTCGGTCAGCGCAATGCCGAGTGGTGCGGTCACGGCCCGATCCTCGAAGAGGACATCGCGCTGTCGAACATGAGTCTGGATCTGATCGGCCAGGCGCGCCTGCTGTACACGCACGCCGCCTCGCTGGAACAGCAACTCACCGGCAAAACCCGCACGGAAGACGACTACGCCTACTTCCGCGCCGAACGCGAGTTCGCCAATTACACGCTGGCCGAGTTGCCGCATTACGGCCCGCTCGCCGGCACCGCGCAAGCCGAGAAGGACTACGCGGTCACGATCGTGCGCAATTTCCTGTATTCGACGCTGATGGCGCATCTGTGGACGGCCCTCACGACCTCGAAGGATGAACAGCTGGCAGCAATCGCCGCGAAGTCGATCAAGGAAACCAGCTATCACGTGCACCATGCGAGCGAATGGCTGATCCGTTTCGGCGACGGCACGGACGAATCGCATCGGCGCGCACAAGCCGCGCTCGACTATCTGCTGCCGTACACGCGTGAGTTTTTCAGCGCGGACGCCGTGGAGGAGACCATCGCCGCAGCCGGCATCGGGCCGCTGACGTCGGACCTCGAGGCGGCATGGCGCGAAGACGTACAGGCCACGCTCGACAAAGCCACGCTCCAGCTGCCCGAAGCGGTCAAGCACATCACGACCGGCAAGCATGGCGAGCACTCAGAGCACATGGGCTTCGTGCTGGCCGAAATGCAAAGCCTCGCGCGCCAGCATCCCGGCGCCACCTGGTAAGCGCTCAACCGGAACCCGACGGAACTTCACGATGACGACCTCGACTGCCATCTCCACTGCCGACGCCATGCTGGAACGCGCATGGGCCGTGCTCGAAACGGTGCCCGATCCGGAGATCCCGGTGGTGTCGATTCGTGAACTCGGCATTCTGCGCGATGTGCGACGCGCCGCCGACGGCACGCTCGAAGTCGTGATCACGCCAACCTATTCCGGTTGCCCGGCGATGTCGCAGATTGCTGAAGACGTCGCGCACGCGCTCGATGTGGCTGAACTGAAGCCGTATCGGATCGCCACGGTCCTCGCACCGGCCTGGACCACTGACTGGATGACCGCCGACGCGCGCGAAAAGCTGCGCGCCTACGGAATCGCGCCGCCCACGGGTAATTGCGGTTCCACTGCGCCGTCGCAGGAAAAAGTGCTGCGCTTCATGCCGCGCGCGCTGCCGGCGCCGTCCTGCCCCCGTTGCGGCTCGGCGCATACCGAGCGAGTCGCGCAATTTGGCTCGACGGCCTGCAAAGCGCTGTACCGCTGCCTCGACTGCCGCGAACCCTTCGACTACTTCAAACCATACTGATATGGCTACCCCGCAATTTCACCCGCTGCGTATCCGCGAAGTGCGTCCCGAAACCGCCGACGCGGTTTCGGTCGCCTTCGACGTCCCTGTCGAACTGCGCGACCACTATCGCTTCACGCAGGGCCAGTTCGTCACGCTGAAAACGCACATCGACGGTGAGGAAACGCGTCGTTCGTATTCGATCTGCGTCGGCGTCACCGATTACGATCGCGACGGCGAACTGCGCATCGGCATCAAGCGCGTGCGCGGCGGGCGTTTCTCGAACTTCGCGTTCGACACGCTGCAACCCGGCCACACCATCGACGTGATGACGCCGGATGGGCGCTTCTTCACCCATCTCAACGCAGACCAGGGCCAGCAGTACATCGCCTTTTCCGGCGGCTCAGGCATCACGCCGGTGCTCGCGATCATCAAGACGACGCTCGAAGTCGAGCCACGCAGCACCTTCACGCTGGTGTACGGCAACCGCAGCGTCGATCAGATCATGTTCGCGGAAGAACTCGAAGATCTGAAGAACCGCTTCATGGACCGCTTCGTGCTCTATCACGTGCTGTCGGACGACCTGCAGGACGTCGAGTTGTTCAACGGCGTGCTCGACCAGCAGAAGTGCGCAGCCTTCATCGAGAACCTCCTGCCGGCCGACGCGATCGACGAAGCCTTCATCTGCGGCCCCGCGCCGATGATGGATGCCGCCGAGGCGGCGCTGAAAGCCGCGGGCGTGCCTTCGGCAAAAGTGCATGTGGAGCGCTTCGGTTCGCCGCTGCCGCAAGCGGGCGTGCCGCCGGTCGAAATCACCGACGACACCCCGGCCGCCGACCTCGAAATCGTCCTCGACGGGAAAAGACGCAAGTTGCGCCTGCCGTATCAGGGCGTGAGCGTGCTCGACGTCGGCTTGCGCGCCGGCCTCGCGCTGCCGTATGCGTGCAAGGGCGGTGTCTGCTGCACCTGCCGCGCAAAGGTGCTCGAGGGCGAGGTGAAGATGGAGAAGAACTACACCCTGGAAGAACACGAAATCCGCGACGGTTTCGTGCTGACCTGCCAATGCCATCCGATCAGCGATCGCGTGGTGGTGAGTTACGACGAGCGCTGAGTCGAGCGCGGCGGGTGGCCATGCGACACCCGCAACGCTTTCAGCAGGTCCGCGATCCGCTTACACTAGGGGCCGCTCGTGATCGGACACCTGTCCCGGTCGATGAGCGGTCCCTTTTGTCATTTGCGTTTTTTGCCAGCCCAAGCCACTGCCGATGAGCATCATCCACCTCACCAACGGCGATGTCGCCGCCGAGTCACTGCGCGCCGCGCTAGCCGAGGCGGGCCACGACGATCGCGTGCATGCACTGCGCGACGATCTGGCGGTCGGTCCGCTGCGCGGCATCGATGACGGACCCGACGTGCGAGCCGAGTTCTGGGACCGTGTCAGCACGGACACCCGGCGCGATTTTCTTCGGGAATTCCGCGAGCAGGCGGCAGCGCTGGAGAACATCGCACGCGGCGAGGCGAACCTCGTGGTCTGGCACGGCGAAAGCGCAGCCGATCAATTGATGCTGCGCCGGGTCTGCTACCACCTGCGCAACAACCCGCAGCGACTGAACGAAGTGCGTCTATCGATTCGCGACCTCACCGATCCGGGCGCATGGGCACACAGCCGCAAAGATCGCGCGACATCCGTCGGCATGTTCTCGCCGGCTGTCCTGCAAGGGCGTCTGTCGGACGCGGCACCGATTTCGGTTCTGCGCATCAGCCGGCTCGCGCTCGAATGGCAGGAAGCCAAACACGCGAACGGGGAGACGCGGCGCTGGCGCGACAACACGTTCACGAGCGGCAGCTTCGCCGATCTGGACACGCTGATTCTCGAGCATGTCACCGCCGACTGGCAGCCGGCCGCGCATGTTGCCGCCGCATTGATGGCCGCCGAACTCGGCTATCTGGTGAGTGACACCATTGTGCTGTGGCGCTTCCGCGAACTGGCCGCGACCCGCCGCATCAAGCTGCGTGGCGACACAAGCGCATGGCGCACGCTGGAACTATGTACTGCGCTTGCCCCCTGTCCACACTAATAAAATAGACGACTATGGCCCGCACCCGAGCCCCCGACCACGAAACCCAGCGCGATCAGATTCTCGAACTAGCCGCGGCGAAATTCGCCCAGACCAGCTACCCGAGCACCTCGATGGCTGACCTTGCCGCCGCGAGCGGCACCTCGAAAGCGCGCCTGTACCACTACTACGCGAGCAAGGAAGCGATCCTGTTCGATCTGCTGGATCGCTACACCAAGCGGTTGATGCTGATCATCGCCGAGGTGGAAGGTGCGAGCCAACGCCGTGGACTGACGGAGCGGGAAACCTTCGCGGAGCTGATCCGTGCGTTTTTGTCCGAGTACGAGACGTCGCACAGCCGCCACGTCGCGCTCCTCAACGACGTGAAGTATCTGGTCGACACCCAGCGCGAGGTCATCCTGAACCGCCAGCGCGATGTGGTCGCGGCGTTTGCGCGGCAGCTGGCGCGTGCCTATCCGGAACGCGCCACGCGCGAAAACCAGACCGCCCTCACGATGATGGTGTTCGGCATGATCAACTGGACGTTCACCTGGCTCAAGCCAGACGGCAAGATGGGCTACCGGGAATTTGCCGAGCAAGTGATCAATATGGTGGACCACGGGTTGAGCGCTGCCGAGGCCTGATTTGCGCACGACAGCATTGTTCAGAGGAAATGGTCGCCACGAGTTGCCTAGGCGCGGCACTTTCTCGCGAACGCTCGTTCAGTTTATTTTCCTTTAATAATCAATGCTATAAAAATAGGGCGCCAACTTTTTAGGCATTCCCTTCAATTTTTTATACGGGTTTTCCCTAGTGATAAGCCAGGGTTTCCGCTAAAATCGTTTTTGCGGTGCACCATTCCGCTCGATTAAAAGGAGAACCCGACCATGAACTTGATTACACCCCGCGCCGCCGAGCCGATCGTCGCACACGATCGCGTGTTGCAGCCAGGCGGTCGTGCGCCTGCTCTGGTCCGTGAGCTCACCGCCATCGATCGCGAACGGCTGCTGACCCACTTCCTCTCGCTTGGTGAAGAAGACCGCCTTCTGCGCTTCGGCCAGATCGTGCCGAACCACGTCATTGAAAACTACGTCCGCGCGATCGATTTCACGCGTGACACGGTTTTCGGCGTATTCAATAGCCAGTTGCAACTCACCGGCGTCGGCCATCTGGCGTATCTGCCGGCCGAAGGCGACAAGCGCACCGCCGAGTTCGGCGTTTCGGTGCTAGAAAGCGTCCGCGGGCAAGGGATTGGCTCGAAGCTCTTCGAGCGTGCCGCCATCCGCAGCCGCAATACACATGTCACCACGCTTTACATGCATTGCCTGTCGCGCAACTCGACCATGATGCACATCGCGAAGAAGGCGGGCATGAAGATCGAATACGCGTACGGCGAAGCAGACGCCTACTTGACGCTGCCGCCGGCGGATCAATCGAGCATCATCGCTGAGATGCTGCAGGAGCAGGCAGCGGTGTTCGACTACGCACTCAAGCGCCAAGCGCGTCAGGCGTCGAAGTTGTTCGAATCGTTTATACCGACCGCAGCGGCAGCCTGAACAGCCTGCGCTTCGACGAAAGAAAGGGCGGCCTTATGGCTGCCCTTTTTGTTTGTCCGTCCCCTGACCGCAGCCCAGCGCTCACAAAATCGGCAATGCCGTCGTCTCCTTGAATTTCTCGAGCGAAAAGCTCGTTTTCACGTCGATGACAGAGGGATGGTGCAGCAACTGATCCTGCACGAAACGGGAAAAGTGCGCCATATCCTCGACCTGTACACGCAGCAGGTAATCCATGTCGCCCGTCATCGCGTGACATGCGACGACTTCCGGCCACGTCTGCACCGCTGCGCGGAACAGATCGGCATGCGTGGCGTCGCCGCGCGGACTGAGTGCTGGACCACTACGCTTTTCCAGCCGCACGTTGACGTAGGCCAGCAGATCGAGCCCAAGCTTTTGCGCGTCGAGTAACGCGACATAGCCGCGGATCACCCCGCTCTCTTCCAGCCGACGGATACGCCGCAGACACGGGCTCGGCGACAGGTTGATGCGCTCGGCGATCTCCTGGTTCGACAGCCTGCCATTCTCCTGAAGGATGGCCAGAATGCGTCTGTCGATAGCGTCTATCTCGATACTGGGCATTTCCTGCCGTCCGTGTGAAAAATTGCGCTAGAAAATAGCGCCAGCGTATCGCCATGCGATTAAGTTCGCAAGTTTTCGCCGTGAGCCCGCCTTTACACTTGCGTCATTCAGTCGCGCAATGCGCGCACCCCGCGCCGGCGCTCATAGGAGACAGACACAATGCAGGTTTCAACTTGGGAAAACCCGGTCGGTACCGACGGCTTCGAATTCATCGAATACACCGCACCGGATCCGAAGGCGCTCGGCAAGCTGTTCGAACAGATGGGCTTCACCGCCGTCGCCCGGCATCGTCACAAAGACGTGACGCTGTATCGCCAGGGTGAAATCAACTTCATCGTCAACGGCGAGCAGGATTCGTTCGCGCAACGTTTCACGCGCCTGCATGGCCCGTCGATCTGCGCGATCGCGTTCCGTGTGCAGGACGCAGCGAAGGCGTACCAGCAGGCCCTGGAAAAAGGCGCCTGGGGCTTCGACAACAAGACCGGCCCGATGGAACTGAACATCCCGGCGATCAAAGGTATCGGCGACTCGCTGATCTATTTCGTCGACCGCTGGCGCGGCAAGAACGGCGCTGAGCCGGGCACCATCGGCAACATCGATATTTACGACGTCGACTTCGAGCCGATTCCTGGCGCGAATCCGAACCCGGTCGGCCACGGTCTGACCTACATCGATCACCTGACGCACAACGTCCATCGCGGCCGCATGCAGGAATGGGCGGAGTTCTATGAGCGTCTATTCAACTTCCGGGAAGTGCGTTACTTCGACATCGAAGGCAAGGTGACCGGCGTGAAATCAAAGGCAATGACCTCGCCGTGCGGCAAGATCCGCATTCCGATCAATGAGGAAGGTTCGGACGTGGCCGGTCAGATCCAGGAGTATCTGGATCAGTACCATGGTGAAGGCATCCAGCACATTGCGCTGGGCAGCAACGACATCTACCGCACGGTGGACGGTTTGCGCGCGGCGAACATCTCGCTGCTCGATACGATCGACACGTACTATGAACTGGTCGATCGCCGCGTGCCGAACCACGGCGAGCCGCTCGACGAATTGCGTAAGCGCAAGATTCTGATCGACGGCGCACCCGACGACTTGCTGCTGCAGATCTTCACCGAAAACCAGATCGGACCGATCTTCTTCGAGATCATCCAGCGCAAGGGCAATCAGGGCTTCGGCGAGGGCAACTTCAAGGCGTTGTTCGAATCGATCGAACTGGATCAGATCCGCCGCGGCGTGGTTCAGGACAAGGTTTAACGACGCAAGGTCAACGGCCGGCGAAGAATCTGAGAGATAGAAAAAAGGGCGAGGATCTTGCGATCCTCGCCCTTCGTCGTTTGTGCCGTTGTCAGAAGCCCGGACAACGACTGATTTTCAACCGATACGCCGCCTTAGCGACGCATCACGAATTCTGGTCTTCCTCGTCGGCTTTCGTGGATTGTGCAATGCGCTCCACCGCAATGCGCGCGGGCGCGACTTGCGCCGTGCTGGCAATTGCATTCGACAGCGTCCCTGCGCTGTTCGAACTCGAGCGCACCGGCGCGCTCATGGCGAAAAATGCGGCCGAAACCATCAGGAACGTCTGGATGTTTCTAGTGTTCATGCGTACTCCTTTTCTAACTGCCCTGCTGTCCTGAAGCTCCACCGAATGCGGAGCGTTGCGCAGACATTGCTCGCAGGTGGGGGTATTAGACAGACATTTCAACTGCGGTTCCGCAGATTTGTAGTTTTTACAGCTTGTTACAGCAGCGTTCCGGCACTTTAAGTCATCCCGCGTATTCCGTGGAGACCAAGCTGCGTTGCCGCATTTCTGGCGTGGTGCGGCGGGTTTTCACCAGTGCTACCATCACTTAAAACACGTCAATATGGCGACCCCGCCCCAAGCATTCACAAGATGCCGCGGCCCAAAAAAAGTTTTGGTGATCCCAAACTGGTTGGAGGAGTACACATAATGAATGCCCCGCTAGACGCAGGTCAGCGAGCTTCGCTCGAAGCCGCGCTATCTTCCGTCACGCTCGACGACAAATACACCCTCGAACGCGGCCGTGCGTACATGAGCGGCATCCAGGCGCTAGTTCGTCTGCCGATGCTGCAGCAGGAGCGCGACCGGGCCGCCGGGCTCAATACCGCCGGCTTCATCTCCGGTTACCGCGGATCGCCACTCGGCGGACTCGACCAATCTCTGTGGAAAGCGAAGCAGCATCTCGCCTCGCACCAGGTGGTGTTCCAGCCCGGCGTCAACGAAGACCTTGCGGCCACCTCCGTATGGGGTTCACAGCAGGTCAATCTGTACCCGAGCGCCAAGTACGATGGCGTGTTCTCAATGTGGTACGGCAAGGGCCCGGGCGTCGACCGTTCCAGTGACGTGTTCAAGCACGGCAATTCGGCCGGCTCGGCGCAACACGGCGGCGTTCTCGTGCTCGCCGGCGACGACCACGCCGCCAAATCCTCGACACTCGCGCACCAGTCGGAACACATCTTCAAGGCGTGTGGCCTGCCAGTGCTGTTTCCATCGAACGTGCAGGAATATCTGGATTTCGGCCTGCACGGCTGGGCGATGAGCCGCTATTCCGGCCTCTGGGTGGCGATGAAGTGCGTGACCGACGTGGTCGAATCGTCGGCTTCGGTCGACATCGATCCGCACCGCACGAAAATCGTTTTGCCGGACGACTTCGCGATGCCCGAAGGCGGCCTGAACATCCGCTGGCCGGATCCGCCGCTGGTGCAGGAAGCGCGTCTGCTCGACTACAAGTGGTACGCGGCGCTCGCCTATGTGCGCGCGAACAAACTCGACCGCGTCGAAATCGATTCGCCGCACGCGCGTTTCGGCATCATGACCGGCGGCAAGGCGTACCTCGACGTGCGTCAGGCGCTGACCGATCTCGGCCTCGACGACGAAACCTGTTCGCGCATCGGCATCCGTCTATACAAGGTCGGCTGTGTCTGGCCGCTCGAGGCGCAAGGCGCGCAAGCCTTCGCGCGCGGCCTCGAGGAAATTCTGGTGGTTGAAGAAAAGCGCCAGATTCTCGAATACGCGATCAAGGAAGAACTGTACAACTGGCCCGATGCGCAGCGTCCGCGCGTGTTCGGCAAGTTCGATGAAAAGGACGGTGCCGGTGGGGAATGGTCGGTGCCGATGGGCAACTGGCTGCTGCCCGCACACTACGAACTCTCGCCGGCGATCATCGCCAAGGCAATCGCCACGCGGCTCGACAAGTTTGACCTGCCGTCCGACGTACGTGCACGCATTGCCTCGCGCATCGCCGTGATCGAAGAAAAGGAAAAAGCCCTGGCGCGCCCGCGCGTCGAAGCCGAGCGCAAACCGTGGTTCTGCTCAGGCTGCCCGCACAACACGTCGACGAACGTGCCGGAAGGGTCGCGCGCGATGGCCGGCATCGGCTGCCACTACATGACCGTGTGGATGGACCGCAGCACCAGCACGTTCAGCCAGATGGGCGGCGAAGGCGTCGCGTGGATCGGCCAGTCGCCGTTCACCAATGACAAGCACGTGTTCGCCAACCTCGGCGACGGCACCTACTTCCACTCGGGCCTGCTCGCGATTCGCGCGGCGATCGCGTCGAAAACGAACATCACCTACAAGATTCTCTATAACGACGCGGTTGCCATGACCGGCGGCCAGCCGGTCGACGGCGTACTGACCGTGCCGCAAATCACGCACCAACTCGCCGCCGAAGGCGCGACGAAAATCGTGATCGTTACCGATGAACCGGAGAAGTACGCCGCGAACGTCGGCCTCGCGCCCGGCATCGACATCCACCATCGTGACAAGCTCGACGAAGTTCAGCGTCAGCTTCGCGAGATTGCCGGCACCACGATCCTGATCTACGACCAGACCTGCGCAACAGAGAAACGCCGCCGCAGGAAACGCGGCACGTATCCGGATCCGGCACGCCGTGTCGTCATCAACGAAGCGGTGTGCGAAGGCTGTGGCGATTGCTCGGTGAAGTCGAATTGCCTGTCCGTGGAACCGCTCGACACCGAGTACGGCACCAAACGCCAGATCAACCAGTCCACCTGCAACAAGGACTTCTCGTGCGTGAACGGGTTCTGCCCGAGCTTCGTCTCCGTCGAAGGGGGACAGTTGCGCAAGCCGAAGGCGGCTTCCGGCATCGTCGGTGATGCGATGCCGCCGGTACCGGAACCCGAGCTCCCGTCGATCGCGCGCCCTTATGGGGTGCTGGTGACGGGCGTCGGCGGCACGGGCGTTGTGACGATCGGTGCATTACTCGGGATGGCCGCGCATCTGGAAAACAAGGGCGTTACGGTACTCGACGTCACCGGCCTCGCGCAAAAGGGCGGCGCCGTGATGAGCCACGTGCAGATCGCCCAGCACCCGGCTGACATCCACGCGACCCGCATCGCAATGGGGGAAGCCAGTCTCGTGATCGGTTGCGACGCGATCGTTACCGCCAGCGACGAATGCGTCTCGCGCATGCAGGTGGGCCGCACACGTGTCGTGCTCAATAGCGCGCACACGCCGACCGCCGAACTCATCAAGAACCCGAACTGGCGCTTCCCCGGCAGCAGCACCGAAGCGGATGTGCGTGCCGGCGCGGGCGACGACGGCGTTGATATGGTCGACGCGAATCACTTCGCCGTCGCGCTGCTCGGCGATGCGATCTACACGAATCCGTTCGTGCTCGGCTACGCATGGCAACGCGGCTGGGTGCCGCTGACCTATCAGTCGCTGATGCGCGCGATCGAACTGAACAACGTGCAGATCGAAAAGAACCGCGCAGCATTCGAATGGGGGCGCCGCGCGGCGCATGATCTGGCTGCGGTGCGCAAGCTCGCGCAGTCGCAAGGACGCGGTGCCGCCGCGGAAACGACGAGCAGCAAGATCATTTCGTTGCACACGCCGAAGGCGCTCGACACGCTGATCGATAAGCGCGCCGACTACCTTGCAGCATGGCAAAACGACGCGTACGCCGACCGCTATCGCGCGCTGGTGTCGCAAGTGCGGGTAGCGGAATCGGCGCTCGATTCGATCGACGGGCAGTTGCCGTTGACCGAAGCGGTCGCCAAGAATCTGCACAAGCTGATGGCCTACAAAGACGAGTACGAAGTCGCACGGCTCTACAGCGACCCCGCGTTCATCGAAAAACTGAAGGCGAATTTCGAAGGCGACTGGAAGCTGCACATTCACCTCGCGCCGCCGACGTTCTCGAAGAAAGACGCACACGGCCATCTGGTGAAGAAGAAGTACGGGCCCTGGGTGTTCAGCGCCATGCACGTGCTCGCAAAACTCAAGTTCCTGCGCGGGACCGCGCTCGACGTGTTCGGCAAGACGGAGGAGCGTCGCACGGAGCGTGCGGTGATTGGCGAGTACGAAGCGCTGGTGCGCGAGCTGATCGGCGGTCTGACTGCGCAGAAGCGCGAACTGGCGGTCGAACTGGCGAATCTGCCGGACGGCATCCGCGGCTACGGGCACGTGAAGGAAAATAACCTGAAGGGCGTGCGAGTCAAGTGGAACGACTTGCTGACGCGTTGGCGCTCGTCGGAAACGGGAAAGACGCAGCACGCTGCGTGATCTTGCCGGCTTGACCGGCTGGCATTGACCTGAAATGGAAAAGGCGGCTGTCCTCGTGGACAGTCGCCTTTTTTTGCCTGTTTCGACACGTGATGCGTGTGTACAAGAACAAGCGGTACAGCTCCTTCCAACAACACAACAACAACCAACCAAAAACAAACAACTGCCAGACAACAACTACGAACTTCTACTACGACTACGACTACGAACTACGAACTACGAACTACGAACTTCTACTTCTGCTTCTGCTTCTGCTTCTGCTTCCATCCAACACCAGAAGAAGCGCGGCGCCTGACGCGATGCAAGGATTGACCAGCCGACTGTTCCGTTGCGTTCGCGTTGTGCCGCGCCTCAGAAGTAACTTTACAAAAGTGTCACAGGAAACCGAATAGGAGCATTCTTAAAGCTCACCTAGCTCCATAAGAATTTTTCAGACCAACAGCCATTACAGTAAGAACGCCCAAATAAAAAACGCCACGGAAGCACCTTCCGTGGCGTTCTCACAGGCTTGCCGCAAACGCCGCAATGCAGCGCCGCTTCAACCCTCAATACCGCATTACTGCGCGCTCACCCGCTTGCGAGCGTTTGCCGAAGCCACCGCCGTCATGTTGATGATCCGGCGCACGGTCGCAGCCGGCGTCAGGATGTGCACCGGCTTTTCCGCGCCCAACAGGAACGGTCCCACCGTCACGCCTTCGCCGCCGATCATCTTCAGCAGGTTGTACGTGATGTTCGCCGCTTCCACGTTCGGCATGATCAGGAGATTCGCTTCACCGGTCAGCGTCGTGCCCGGGAACGCGGCCTTGCGGACGGCTTCCGACAACGCCGCGTCGCCGTGCATCTCACCGTCGATCTCGAGCGAAGGCGCACGTTCAGCAATCAGCTTGCGAGCTGCGGCCATACGTTGCGACGACGAAGACGGCGCGCTGCCGAAGTTCGAATTCGACAGCAACGCAACCTTCGGCGTGATACCGAACTTCTCGATTTCGCGCGAAGCCAGCATCGTCATGTCGGCGAGCTGTTCGGCGGTCGGCGTTTCGTTCACGTACGTATCGCAGATGAACAGATTGCGGCCCGGCAGCATCAGCAGATTCATTGCAGCAAAGTTCTGCACGTTATCTGCCTTGCCCAGCACCTGCTCGATGAACTTCAGATGCGTGTGGTACTGGCCGATCATCCCGCAGATCATGCCGTCCGCTTCGCCGAGGCGCACGAGGATCGCGCCGATCAGCGTGTTGAACTTGCGCATCGCGGCCTTCGCGACATCCGGCGTCACGCCTTCACGCGCGCCGAGTTCGTGGTAAGCCTGCCAGCATTGCTGATAGCGCGGATCGTCTTCCGGATCGACGACTTCGAAGTCTTCACCGCACTTCAGCTTCGAGCCCATCTTCTTCAGACGCATCGCGATCACCGACGGACGGCCGACCAGAATCGGCTTGGCGATCTTTTCCAGCAGCACGAACTGCGCGGCGCGCAGCACGCGCTCGTCCTCACCTTCGGCGAACACGATACGCGCCACCTCTGACTTCGCCGCGGCGAACACCGGACGCATCACCATGCCGGTGCGGTACACGGTCGTGCCGAGTTCTTCGCGGTACGCATCCATATCCTTGATCGGACGGGTCGCGACGCCCGAGTCCATCGCGGCTTGCGCGACAGCCGGCGCGATCTTGATGATCAGGCGCGGATCGAACGGCTTCGGAATCAGGTAGTCAGGACCGAATTCGAGCGAGTGGCCTTCATACGCCTTGGCGACTTCATCGCCCTGATCGGTTTCTTCGGCCAGTTCGGCAATCGCGCGCACGCAGGCGAGCTTCATTTCTTCCGTGATCGTGGTCGCGCCGACATCCAGCGCGCCGCGGAAGATGAACGGGAAGCACAGCACGTTGTTGACCTGGTTCGGGTAATCCGAACGGCCCGTGGCGATGATGCAGTCCGGACGCACCTTCTTCGCTTCTTCCGGTCGGATTTCAGGTTCCGGATTCGCCAGCGCCAGAATCAGCGGCTGCGTGCCCATTTCGACGACCATTTCCGGCTTCAGCACGCCCGCGCTCGAGCAGCCGAGGAACACGTCGGCGCCGCGGATCGCGTCGGCCAGCGTACGTGCTTCGGTGTTCGCCGCGTAACGTTCCTTCGACGGATCGAGATTGCCGCGGCCTTCGTAGATCACGCCCTTCGAATCCGTGACCAGCACGTTCTTCTTCGACAGGCCCAGGTTCACCAGCAGATCCAGACATGCGATCGCAGCCGCGCCCGCGCCCGAACACACCAGCTTCACTTCGTCGAGCTTCTTGCCGACCACTTTCAGGCCGTTCAGGATCGCCGCCGAAGCGATGATCGCGGTACCGTGCTGATCGTCGTGGAAGACGGGAATCTTCATGCGCTCGCGCAGCTTCTTCTCGATGTAGAAGCACTCCGGCGCCTTGATGTCTTCAAGGTTGATGCCGCCCAGCGTGGGTTCGAGCATCGCGATCGCTTCAACCAGCTTGTCCGGATCGGACTCGGAGAGTTCGATGTCAAACACGTCGATGCCGGCGAACTTCTTGAACAGGCAACCCTTGCCTTCCATCACCGGCTTCGCGGCGAGCGGGCCGATATTGCCGAGACCGAGCACGGCCGTACCGTTCGTGATCACGCCGACCAGGTTGCCGCGCGAGGTGTACTTCTGCGCGTCGAGCGGGTCTTCGTAGATTGCCATACAGGCTGCAGCCACGCCCGGCGAGTACGCCAGCGACAAGTCGAGCTGGTTCGACAGCGGCTTGGTTGGCGTGACCGAAATCTTGCCGGGTTTCGGAAACTGGTGGTATGCGAGAGCGCTTTGCTTGAGTTGTTCGTCCATTTTTTAGCCTGCGAGACGTAAGTAATTGGGCCCGCCACACTGCACCGTTGGCGTCGCTTCGCGTCTATCGAATGGATAATCGACTGCGGCGGTTTTCGCATGCGCCGGTTGGGCGCGGCGTCGAACCTCGGCGGAGCGCAAGACGGTGCGGAGTGCTACGCGGGTCGGTTAGTGTACACCCCCAATGCGTCGATGCACTGAGTGGTTAACATGGCTCGCCATCGGCGAAACACCGGCTGGCGAATGCTGCAGCGCCGCATCCGGCGGCCATTTTGCTGACGATTGTCCCGCGCGTCAGGTGCGCGTCAATCGAGCTCGGCGCCGCGTCGTTCAGGGATCAGAAAGAGCGTCGCGAAGATGTCGAGCAGATAGATCGACGCGAGCAAAGCGAGCGCGGCGCCAAACGAATAGCGCGCGGCCAATGCGCCCACGACCACCGGCCCGAAACCGCCAACCGCCCGGCCGACGTTGAACAGCACGTTCTGCGCGGTGGCGCGTGCATCGGTGGGATAAAGCTCGGAGATCAGCGCGCCATAGCCACCGATCATCCCGTTGACGAACACGCCCATCGCCGCACCGCCGATCAGGAGCGCCATCGGCGTCGTTAAATGAGCGTAGACGAAGACCATCACGACCGCGCCCACCTGGTAGAACAGGAAAGTCGGTTTGCGGCCGAAACGATCGGCGGCCATGCCGAACAGCCAGATGCCGCACGCCATGCCGAGAACCGTCACGGCGGTCCACACGCCGGATTTGGTCAGCGAATAACCAAACGTCTTCGACAAATAGCTCGGAAGCCAGATCATCAGACCGTAATAGCCGAAGTTCTGCACTGAACAGAGAATCGCGACGCCGACGCTGGCGCGCGTGGTGCGTCCATCGGCGACCAGCAGCTTGAGCGGCAGCTTACGCATGCCACGCGCGACGCGTTCGGTGAAGAGCGCCGGCTCCTCCACGCGGCGCCGCACGAAAAACGACACTACGGCAGGCAGCAATCCCAGCGCGAACATGCCGCGCCAGCCAATCACCGGCAGCAGCAACGGCGTCAGCAGCGCGGCCGCCAGCACTCCGAGTTGCCATCCCAGCCCGACATACGAGGATACGCGCGCCCGCTGTGACGCCGGCCACGCCTCGGCCACCAGCGTCATGCCGATGCCGAACTCGCCGCCCAGCCCGATGCCAGCAATGGTCCGATAGGCCAGCAGGTCGGTATAACCCTGCGCCAGCGCACACAGTCCGGTGAAGACGGCGAAGATCAGAATCGTCCACGTCAGCATCCGCACGCGGCCGAAATAGTCGCTCAACACGCCGAAAATCAGGCCGCCCGCCACCGCGCCAATCAGCGTCCACGTGACGAGCGAACCGGCCTGCGCGGAGCTCAGATGCAGGTCCACTGCAATCACCGGCAGCATGAACCCGAGGATCAGCAGATCGAAGCCGTCCATCGCGTACCCGAGCACTGAAGCGATCAGCGCCCGGCCGGCATAGCCGCTTTTGGCGGGTTGGCGGGTCTCGGCGGTAGAAAAAGCGGCAGTCATTGAAAGCATTCCGTAGGACATGGAGGCGGCCAACGTACCAGGCCGCCCAGGAAAGTCGCGTGAGTGTAAAGGCGCCCAAAGCAGCTCACAAGCAGACTAAAAGGCAGACCAGGAAACAGGCCGGGAAGCAGCGGTAAACCTTCCCCGAACGAACCTCCTCAGCCCCGTTCAGCGCCGCCGTTATGACCGTCATTCGTGGCAGGCACGCACGACGGCCTCCTCGGGAGGGCCCATTTCGGGTAAAATGTCGGCCTACGCGCGTAGCAAAAACCGGCCTGCACCACTGACCGGCTACGTATTCCGCCCATCATGGCGCGGCATACCCCGCTTGCTGCGCCACCGGGCCCCGCGCCCGCTTCTCCCCGCTCACACCCAAGGATCCGCCCATGACAGGCTTCGATCGCCAGACGATCTCCGACACGACCGCCAAGATGCTGCTGGAAGTGCAAGCAGTGCACTTTAACGCGGAGAAACCGTACATTTTCACGTCCGGCTGGGCGAGCCCGGTTTATATCGACTGCCGCAAACTGATCTCGTATCCGCGCGTGCGCCGTGGCCTGATGGAAATGGCTGAAGCCACCATCCTGCGCGACGTCGGCTATGAGCAGATCGACGCAGTGGCCGGTGGTGAAACCGCCGGCATCCCGTTCGCGGCATGGCTGTCCGACCGCCTGATGGTGCCGATGCAATACGTGCGCAAGAAGCCGAAGGGTTTCGGCCGTAACGCGCAGATCGAAGGTTTGCTGACCGAAGGCCAACGCGTGCTGCTGGTCGAAGACCTGACCACGGACAGCCGTAGCAAGATCAACTTCATCAACGCGCTGCGCACCGCCGGCGCGACGGTGAACCACTGCTTCGTGCTGTTCCACTACAACATCTTCAAGGAAAGCGTGTCGGTGTTGAAAGACATCGACGTCGATCTGCACGCACTGGCCACGTGGTGGGACGTGCTGCGCGTCGCCAAGGCAAACAACTACTTCGACACCAAGACGCTCGACGAAGTGGAAAAATTCCTGCACGCGCCGGCCGAATGGTCTGCAGCGCACGGCGGCGCCAACGCGACGCCGCAGTAAGCGCAGCCGCTCAATGCGGATGGAATAGAAAAGGCCGCCTGTCGATGAGACAGGCGGCCTTTTTTCATTACGCTCGTCCGGCCGGACGAAAGCTTGACCGTGGCTAGGACGCGCCGCCGGTTCCGTCGACCGAATGCGACGACAGATTCAGCAAGCCGTTGCTCTGCGCGTACTGGAACAACTCGGAATCGCGATCGATGCCGAGCTTGCGCATCGCCGTATTCTTCTGCGTGCTGATCGTCTTGATGCTGCGATTAAGCTGCTCCGAGATCTCCTTGATCGTCATGCCGGAGACGAACAGGCGCACGACCTCGAGTTCGCGCCGCGACAGCATCACTTCTTCGTTCTTGCCGCCGGCATTCATGCGCAGCGTATCGAGCGACGCCTTGACCGACGGGCTCATGTATTCCAGGTTGCGACTGACATGCTGCACCGCAAGCCCGATGTGGCTCAGATCGTCCGATTTGTTGACGACCGAGGTCACGCCGAGTTCGCTCAGCCTTTTGAGCAACGCGGCATTTTCCAGCATCGTCAGCACGACGATGGGAAGGTCGGGAAAATTGCGGCGCAGATAGCCGATCAGCGGCAAACCGTCGCCGTATTGGCCGCCTGGCATGGCCAGATCCGTGACGAGCACGTCGCACGCCACGGTCTGCAGCACCTTGACCAGTTCGGTTGACTGTCGCGCGCGCGACGACCTGCAGACCTGGAAACTTGAGCAAAGCCTGTTCGGCGCCGAACAGAATCACCGGATGGTCGTCAGCGACCACGACCCTGACTGGATCTTGCATTGCCCTCCCCTCGACAGATAAACCACTCTCCAAAACTTCTGACATGCCTTTCTATTCTTGGTACTTGAACTGATCGGGTACGCGGTCTGTATTCGCGCGGACAATTCCTCCGACTATAGCCGATTTCGCGCCCGCCCAGCCCGCTGGCGGCAACAATGATCCGTCGCAAAGCGAATGTTAGACTTGATTCGACCTTGGGGCACAAAATAGGGACAATAATCCTCACGAGGACAACTGCCTCGCGCCCTGACAGGAGAACCGGCACATGCGCTCGCGTTGCCTGGTTGTTTCGCTTGCTTCGCCGTTCCGCCGTCTGCCGTTCCTCACCTGCGCGATGCTGGGTCTCGCGCTATGGGCGGCGCATGGCACGCCCGCACTCGCTGAAGGTGCGTTCACGCTGACCAGCGCCAGCTTCCATGCGGGCGGTACCGTGGATGCGGCTCAGGTTTTCGATCAGGACGACTGTAAAGGCGGCAATCGCTCGCCGCAATTGACGTGGCACGATGCGCCGGCCGGCACGCGCAGCTTCGCAGTCACCGTGTTCGATCCGGATGCGCCTGGCCGCGGCTGGTGGCACTGGGCGGTGGCGGCCATTCCGGCCAGCGTCGACAGCTTGCCGGAAAACGCCAGCGCGTCGGGCTTCCTGAAGAAAATCGGCGCGGTCGAAGCGCGTAACGACTTCGATATCGACGGCTACGGTGGCCCCTGCCCGCCGCCCGGCAAACCCCATCGCTACGTCATCACCGTTTATGCACTGAACTCCGCCGACCTGCGCCTTGCGCAGGGACGCCCGGCGCTCATGTTCGATCATGAAATCGGTACCGCCACGCTTGGGAGTGCGCGGATGGTGGTCAACTACGGACGGTAGCGGCACCCGTCGAAATCGCGCCAATGGCCGCAGGGCTTGCAAGCGTATTGCCGCCACAGCGGAATTTCTGTCATCCGCGCACGCTAATGTGCAACAGCGCGGCGTAAGCGATGCTTGTCGATGCCGCGTCGCTGCATGCGCGCACCGTTACCGTGCCTACCCCTGCCAATTCATCTTGCCGGAGAGTGCCATGTCGAAAATCGTCATCGTTTATCACAGCGGCTACGGCCACACGAAGAAAGTCGCCGAGGCCGTGCTGGCCGGCACGCTCGAGGCGGGCGCGGACGCGAAACTCATGCCGGTCGGCGAGATCGATGACGCGGCCTGGGCAGAACTGGCGGCCGCCGACGCCATCATCTTCGGCGCGCCGACCTACATGGGCGGGCCGTCCGCCGACTTCAAGAAATTCGCCGACGCGAGTTCGAAACCGTGGTTCGGCCAGGTGTGGAAGGACAAGATCGCGGCCGGCTTCACCAACTCGGCGACCATGAACGGTGACAAGTTCTCGACGATTCAGTACCTCGTCACACTGGCGATGCAACACAGCATGATCTGGGCGGGCACCGGCATGATGCCGTCAAACACCAAGGCGGCGACCCGTAACGACCTGAACTACGTGGGCGGCTTTACGGGTCTGCTGACGCAGTCTCCGGCGGATGCATCGCCGGAGGAAGCGCCGCCCGCGGGCGATCTGGAAACCGCCCGGATGTTCGGCCTGCGCATCGCCGGCGTGACGGCGCGATGGAACGCGGGAGCGCGATAACGTACTGTCCGGCGGCCCATCCCGGGAAGCCGAGGCCCTGCCTCGCGCGCTCGAGGCGGGCGCCGCGCTTCGTCGCAATGCGAGGCACGCCCCTTGGCAAGCGCCGCCAATCTGTCCGGAACCCCCTTGCTTCGGCCGGCATCTCCCGCTTAACCGGTCACGCCGATGTCACTTTCGGCGTGCATCGTCGTTTTTTCACCCCGTTTTGCACGTCCGCCGCTGTCAGGTCTTAAAATAGCGTTCCGGCGCGGTGTCGCGCCCCGTTTCCAGCAAGCCAGTGAGATCGAGATGAGCACGAAAGTTTTTGTCGACGGACAGGAAGGTACGACCGGCCTGAAGATTTTCGAATACCTGTCCCAGCGCGCCGACGTGGAGATCCTGCGCATCGAAGAAGCGAAACGCAAGGACCTCGAAGAGCGCCGTCGTCTCATCAACGCATCGGACGTCACGTTCCTGTGTCTGCCGGATGTCGCCTCGCGTGAGTCGGCCTCGCTGGTCGAGAACGACCACACCGTCCTGATCGATGCCAGCACCGCCTTCCGCACGTCGGCGGACTGGGCCTACGGCCTGCCCGAACTGGCCCACACGCAACGCGAGCGTCTGCGCACCGCGAAGCGCATCGCCGTGCCCGGCTGCCATGCATCGGCCTTCGTGCTGGCCATGCGTCCGCTCGTCGAAGCCGGCGTGGTGGGGCCGGAGTTCGCCGCGCACGCCTACTCGATCACCGGCTACAGCGGCGGCGGCAAGAAAATGATTGCCGACTACGAAGCGGGCGGCAATGACAAGCTCAAGAGCCCGCGCCCGTACGCACTCGGCCTCACGCACAAGCATCTGCCCGAAATGGCGGCGCATACGGGCCTGAAGTCGGCGCCGGTTTTCACGCCGATCGTCGGCGACTTCTACAAGGGTCTCTCGGTCACCACGTTCTTCTCCCCGAATCAACTGGCCAAGAAAACCACGCCGCAAGACGTACAGGCGCTGTTCGCCGAGTATTACGCGGGTGAAGCCTTCGTGCACGTCGCGCCGTTCGATGCGGAAGCGAACCTCGACGGCGGCTTCTTCGACGTACAAGCGAACAACGACACCAACCGTGTCGACCTGTTCGTGTTCGGCAACGAAGAGCGCTTCGTGACCGTCGCGCGCCTCGATAACCTGGGCAAGGGCGCATCGGGCGCAGCAATCCAGTGCATGAACCTCGCGATCGGCGCCGACGAAGAAGCCGGCTTGAAACGCTGAGCTAGCGAGAGAGACAGACAGCATCCGCTGTCAATCCGCTGAAAAAGCCGGTCTTTACAGACCGGCTTTTTTTGTTTTAAAAAACCTGCCTTTAAAATTCCTCTTTTGCAATTAATCAGTAGTAGCCCGCATTACTTAAAAACTAGAAATCGGACTGCTGATCAACTACCGGTAATTCATGCCTGGATTGGCCCGCGCAGCATAGTTTCCCGCATAGGGAAACTCCGTATTTTTTCTCGAACGGTCGTTCGAAGATGATAGAGCCATTTTGCTGGAACGCCTGCCTGGTAAGGGCATGCGGCGAAGCAACGGTACCGCTGCCGAAGCCAAAATTCCTTTTTTGTTTAAAAGGGCCGCCAGGCCCCATGCAGTGTGCGTCCCGCAATAATTTCGCTGTTTGAATCGATCTTTTTAGACGGCTCATTCAATTGACAGGCATTAATCGCGCAGCGAAATTAGTTCGCACAATTACATGTAGGGAGACAGCAGCATGTCGCACGCCATTACTCGAGGCCTGGCGATGGCCATTGCCATGACCCCGTTCCTCATCGCTTGCGGTGGTGGCAAGGCCGGCGATCCCAGCGCGGTCAATGCACCGCAATGCTCGGGGTCGAGCTGCGGCGTGCAAGGGCCGCCGACTTCGAGCGCGAGCGCGGCCCCGCTATGTCCGGCTACCGCCAACATCGGTCAAACGACGTATCTCGGTGGTGCGGGCAGTGGCGAAATCATTCAGTTGAATATCAACGCGACTGCGATGACGTACACGCTGAAGTGGCTCGAGTCGCCGATTCCGTTGCGCACGGGCGAGGTCCTGCCGACGCGTGCGGGTACGCAGATCACGGGCGCCGTGATCCACCCACCGACCGGCGCGCTGCCGACGGCCGAACAAATACGCTGCGCCTTCATTCTCGGTGCAGGTACCGGCACAGGCGTCGGCGACGGTCAGCCTTATACGACACCCGACTTCGTCAACAATCCGAATCCCCCGATGATCCTCGTCGGCCAGGGCGTGGCCGGTGGCGGCATTCCCGGTGCGACGGTCGAGTATGACGGGCTGACTATCGCCCCGCTGCCAGGCCTGGAGAACATCGGTGCCGTTCCCAACCGGCACTTCGATTTCTATCCGTTCCTCGGTTTTGCCACCACGACGACCGATATCACGAAGTTGCCCGGCACCTACAACGGACTGCTCTACCATCTTGTGCCGTCGGGATCCTATGCGGCAACGGCAACCAACACGGTTGAGACCTTCGACGCAGGCGGTAATTGCACGGGCTCCAATCCGGCCAACTCAGCGTTTCATCCGAGTGCAAGTGGATGCCTGACGACCGGCACCGCCTGGACGCTCAACAGCAGCGGCTACTTCGACAGCAAAAACGCGCCGCAGATCGGTACTCAGTTGACGCTGCCTACCGGGCAAAGCGGCTCGGTGGCTCCGGCTCACATGATTCTCGGGCAGATCAATGGCGCGACAGTGCCGCTTGTCATCCGCACGGGTTACGTGAATCTCGGCACGGCGCCGCTGCATCTCGACGCCCAGGTCGACGACGAATCCGGCATTGCCATGCTTGCCGCGGCCACACCGCTCGCATCGGGCGGCTTCGACGGCGGTTACGTCGGTGCGGACTCCAACTTCAAGTACACGGCCGCGCTGATCCAGGGCGGCGTCGGCAGCTTCGTCAACCCGTCGACCTCCGCCGCGGAGGATGGCTTCGGCCTGGGCTACGGTCTGCCGAGCCCTGGGCTGGTGGGTGTCCAGCAAGCGAACGGTCAAACGGGGCTCGCGATCGCCTCCGGCGGACTGTATGCGATTGAGATTCAAGGCACGGTCAATGGAGGCGTTGCGCCAACGTCGCAGCTCAGCAGCACCGCCTCCAGCGCCCCCTACTTCGGCATCGGAGCACAGATCAGCAAATAAGGACCGAAGCATCAGCAGTTCGCAGTACGAGACATAACTAGAGCAAGAGGTGGCAGGACAGGGAGTCGGCCACCCACAACGAGAAAATTCTGGAGGCGGTATGAATTGGAAAATCCTTTCGGTGCTCGCTCTTGCAGCACCGTTGCTGGGGGCGTGCGGTGGTAGCGGGAGTGGTAGCAGCAACGGCGATGGACCGGTAACGGCAGTTAGCCTGTGTCCTTCGTCGCTCGACTACAGCACCGTGTTCACGGGCGGTGGTGGTGACGGCGAACTGGTCAAGCTGCAGCTGGACACGACCAAGATGACGTGGCAAGTCAGCTACATCGAATCGCCGATCCCGACGACCACCGGCACCGTCATGCCGACACGCGCCGGCCAGACCGCAAGCGGCACGCTGACTCAGGAAACCCTGCTGCCGACCGCCAAGCTCAACCAGTGTGCCTTCCGCCTGAACGGCGCGAGCCTCGACCCGAATCGTCCGGCGCGCATTTTCGTCGGCGAAGGCGTGGCGGGCGGCACGATTCCGGGGGCGGAAATTTCCTTCGCCGGGATTCTCGGCGTGGGCGCGGTGCCCGACACCACGTTCCCGTACTACCCGTTCATCGGTTTCTCGTCGATTGAAACGAACATCGCGAACGTGGCCGGTACCTACAACCAGGTCGGCTATCACCAGATTCCGTCGCAGAACTTCGCGCCGGTCGCGGTCAATTCGAAGATCACGATCAACGCGGACGGCACGTGGACCGAGTGCGACAACTCGGGCGTCAACGCGGGCACATGCCAGCAGCCGGGTACGAACCTCGTCCAGTCGTCTGACGGTAGCGGCGCGTTCGAAACCGACAACTTCCTGGGCCAGGCCAAACCGACGCTCGCCACGACGCCCAAGGCGCGCGGCTACATGATCGTCGGCAAGCTGCGCAACCAACTGGTGCCGATTCTGGTACGCGCCGGCGCAGCGGACTCATCGGTGACCACGCCGGTGAACGGCTCTGTTGGACCGTATGCGGACGATGAATCAGGCATCTCGATCCTCGCGCCGCAAAGCTCGATCGCGGTGAACTCGCAAAACGGTGAGTACATCGGTGTGGATAGCCAGTTCGACTATCGCACCACGGCACTCGAAGGCACAGAGGCCACGCTGCTGGATCCGTTCAATGCATCGCAGGCATCGCTTGCGACGGCGCTGAATCTGGACTTCACGCAGACCGTGCCGGGTGTCGTCACGACGACGCAAGTGAACGCCTCGACGGGCACCACGCCGACCGGAAAGATGATCTTCACGGGTGGCGTGTTCGGCTACCTCGATCTGACCAACGCGGCCTCGCCGTACTTCACGATTGGCGCCTTCGTCCAGTAATGGACGCATCACGCGTCGCCAACACGCAGCGAGGCGTTTGCGTCCCCGCTGCTGCGCGCAGTAACCGCGCGGCAGCCGGCGTCCAGCACGTATCCAGCGCACCGGCCGGACAGCTCACCCGCCGCCGCTCGCCGTGCGCGATGAACGCAACGCGCGCCTCAGGAGGAACAACATGAAAAAAGTCTTTTTCGCGATACTGGCCGCCTGCCTGTCAGTCAGTGCGCACGCCCAGCACGCGGGCGACAACGTCGCCGTGCTCGGCTGGTTTCACGTGATGCCGCAGGATTCGAGCACGCCGCTCACCACCTCTGTCGCGCCGACGCCGATCAATACACCGCTGCGTCTGCCGAGTTCGTTCACGTCGGCCGGCACGGGTCTGTCGACCAGTAAAGCCGACACCGTCGGCCTCGTCTTCAGCCACTACATCACCGATCACATCGCGGTGTCGACGGTGGCAGGCGTGCCGCCGGTCTTCAAGATCTACGGGCACGGCACCATCCAGCCGCCGGGACCGGCGGGCGCGCTCGGTCAGCAGAATCTCGGCGATCCGCAGACCAATCCGATCGTGAAGAGCGTTCGCCAATGGAGCCCCGCGCTGCTGTTCCAGTACTACTTCAACGCGCCGACCTCCAAGTTCAGGCCGTTCCTCGGCGTCGGGGTGTCATACAACTGGTTCTCCGATCTCCAGCTGAGCCAGAACTTCGTGCAGTCGACGCAGCAAAACCTCGGTGCGGTGCTGGCAGCGGGCGCAGGCAAGCCGGGGCAGACGCAGGTGTCGGCGAAGGCTTCGTCGTCGTGGGCGCCGGTATTCAATGCGGGTCTCGCGTACAACATCACGGACCACTGGGGCCTCGTGGCATCGGTCACGTACATTCCGCTGAAGACCACCTCGTCGGTCATCATCAAGGCGGCGGACGGGACAGAACTGGGCGTCTCGAAGTCCGAACTGACGGCCGATCCGATCATTTCGTTCCTGGCCGTCTCGTACAAGTTCTGATTGCGTGCTGAGTTCGACGGCAGACGCGACAAAGGCGGCGGTCCCGCGAAAGGGTCAGCCGACTTTGTCTTTTCTGGAGAGCGCTGGAAATTCAGGGCAAAAAAAAGCCCGCCTAAGTGGGCGGGCTGAATCCATATCAGAGGAGACATGGAGGAGACAAGACGAACTATAGCAAATGGTTTGGTGCGGCGCAACATTCAAATTAGGGTAGACCCTCAGCGTTGCATCAGCGCCACAATCTTCGCTGCGCCTGGTGAACGGCGTTGCGTGCGTTGAGTGCCACGCGCCGCTTGCCGTTGGCCTAATGGCGCACCAGCGCCATCATCGCGCCGAAGCCGACGAATACGCCGCCGGTCAGGCGATTGAACATTTTGGCGACGCTGCGGCTTTTCAACCTGGCCCCGATTCGCGTGCCGAAACCTGCGTACACCAGGTACCAGCTCACCTCGATGACGGCGAAAGTCGCGACGAGCACACCGAACTGCGGCAGCTTGGGCTGCGCGGCGTCAATGAATTGGGGTAGCAGCGCGGCGGCGAACAGGATGGCTTTCGGGTTGCTGCCCGCCACCAGGAAGCCATTGCGGAACAGGGCGAGGCGCGAGCGCGCAGGCTTGGCGGTGAGTTCGTCGACCGCGCCGGCAGCGCCTTCGTCGGCCGGCGCCCGCCAGGCCTTGATGCCCAGATAGACGAGGTAAGCCGCGCCAATCATCCGCAACGCGTTGAACATCGCCGGCCACGCCTCGAGAAACACGCCGAGGCCCGCCGCCGACACCGCCAGCATCAGCACCAGCGCCGACAGGCAGCCGGCCATAGTCGCGCTGGAACGGCGCAGCCCGTGCTGGGCGCCGTGCGTCATCACCAGCAGCATGTTCGGACCGGGGATCGCGGAAACGACGAAGACAGTGGCGACGAACAGCCACCAGGTATGCAGACTCATTGGAATCGACGCAGAAAAGGATCGGGCAGCTATTATGCCCGCCCGCACCTTTAAGCGAGCGCCCGCAGGCACCCGCTCCCGCTTAGCGCCCTGCCCGCCGTGCCGCCACCTGCCCCAGCACCGCGAAGTCTTTCTCGCCGTCGCCATGCGCCACGGCTTCGATCAGGCTGTCGCGCACCACGCTTGCGATCGGCAACGGCGTGTTGACCGATTCAGCGGCTGCCAGCGCAAGACGCAAGTCCTTCAGTCCGAGACGCGCCTTAAACATCGCCGGCTCGTAGCGCTGCTCCGCGATCAGCTTGCCGTAGCCCGAATAGACCGGGCCCGGAAACAGGCCGCTCGTGATGACATCGAGGAAATCCTGCATCGCGAGGCCGTGGCCGGTCACCAGCGTCGCCGCCTCGCCGAGCGTCTCGACGGCCGCGCCCAGCATGAAGTTAGCCGCGAGTTTCATCACGTTCGCCTGCTGCGGCAGCGAACCGATGCGCCAGGTTTTCTGGCCGATTGCGTCGAAAATGGGCTGCACGCGGTCGATCGACTCGGCCGGGCCACCCGCCACGATCGTCAGCTTGCCCGCCGCCGCGACGTCTGGCCGCCCCAGCACCGGTGCTGCGACGTAATGGATGCCGCGCGATGCGTGCGCCGTCGCCAGTTCTTCGGCCAGCGCCACCGAGATCGTCGCCATGTTCACGTGGATCAAGCCGCGCGGGGCGTGTTCCAGCAGCGACGCAGTGATGACTTCGCGCAACGCGGTGTCGTCGGCGAGCATCGAGAACACGGCGTCGCCCGCAAACGCTTCAGCCGGCGTCGCGACGATCCGCGCACCTGCGTCGGCGAGCGGCTGAGCGCGTTCCGGCGAGCGATTCCACACGCGCACCTGATGCCCGGCTTTCAAAATGTTTGCAACCATCGCGGCGCCCATCTCGCCGAGACCGATAAAACCGATGTCCATCTGTCGCTCCATCCTCTAAGGAACTGGAAGTAAAGCACACCCATGCGACACCTGCAGGACAGCGCGCAATTAAACACGGTGCGATACTGATGTGATGGTCACCGCGACATTCCGCTTCTATGAGGAGCTGAACGATTTTCTCGCCCGGCCGCTGCGCCGGCGCGCGTTCAGTTACGCCTGCGCGCGCGGCGCGACCGCGAAACATATGATCGAAGTGCTTGGCGTGCCGCATACCGAAGTGGAACTGATCCTGGTGAACGGTGAGTCGGTTGGTTTCAATCATCCGCTGACCGACGGCGATCGCGTCGCCGTTTATCCGAAGTTTGAAGCGCTCGACATCCAGCCCCTATTACGCGTGCGCGCCCATCCACTACGCGTGGTGCGCTTCATTGCCGATGCGCATCTCGGCGGTCTCGCCCCGCTGCTGAGGCTGGCCGGCTTCGATACGCTTTACGACAACCACTATCCCGACGCCGATATCGAAGCGCTCGCCGCCGCACAACAGCGCATTGTCTTGACGCGCGACCGTGAGCTATTGAAACGCCGCACCATCACGCATGGCTGCTACGTACGCACGCTGCGGCCGCGCGAGCAATTGCGTGAAGTGTTTGAACGGCTCGATCTGGCCGGTAGCGCGCAGCCCTTCCGCTTGTGCCTGATGTGCAATGCGCCGTTGCGGCGTATCGCCAAAGATGAAGTTGGTGATCGGGCCCCCGATGGCGTGCTGGAACGGCATAACCAGTTCGTCACCTGCGACGTGTGCCGGCGCGTGTTCTGGGAAGGCACGCACTGGCAACGAATGCGTGCGCTGATGGACAGCGTGGCAGGCGCGCCGGAACGGCCCGCCTGAACCCCGTTCGACGGCTCGGACTCCACCTGGCCGGAGCACCGTTCCACGGCCGTTTGAGTGCGGAATCGCCGCCGTTCGCTCGACGCCCGGCGCGATGCGTACAATGCGGGATTACTTATCTGGCAGAGGCCTTCCGTATGGCGATGAAAAAAACCGACCTTGAAAAGAACAAGGCGCTCAAGCTGAACAGCGCAATGAAGCTTTCGACCGCCGACCGCTTTGGCAAACCTGCCGCCGCCGACCCGAAGCTCGATCGTCGCGAACAGCGCAAGCTCGACCAGGCGCAGGGCCTCGTCGCGTTCGCCTGCAAGCTGAATGGTGATCTGGTCACGGAACTGAAAGAACGGGCCGCCACGCATCCGGAAGGCATGACCGGATTGCTGAACGAGGTCATCAAGCGCGGCCTCGCGGGCTAAACACCGTCCAGAACCGCCGCCCAATACAAAAAGGCCCGAGCAGAAGCTCTGGCCTTTTTGCTGGCGAATTTAACCGGAACTGTGCTGCACTCGCCGACTAGCGGCGCGCAGAAGAGAACCGGCAGGGTTCGCCCGACGAAACCAAGCCGAAGCTTAGTTTGCCGTGCCCTTGTCGTTCGTGCCGGCTGCCGAAGCTGCTGCCGAAACCGGAGCGCGCTTACCGTGCGTCTTCAGCTTCTTGACGTGATGCTTCTTCGGCGCGCTAGCAGCAGCGGCCGGCGCTGCTGCGTCCGATGCCTGTGCGAAAGCTTGAACGGAGACCAGCGCGATCGATGCGGCTGCGAGCGAGACGATAAATTTTTTCATGTGTTGTTCCCCAAACCTGGACGACTGAGTCAGTGTGAATGAAATAGCTGCACGGTGAAGCAGACAGGGCTTGAGGCGCCTTACCGCTCCCCGCGGGAGAGTATTACGCAGCGTAGGCGGTTTGTCATGCCCAAAACTCGATATGTATTTTCCGCGAGACAGCTTGCTTTCGATATGCTTTCACTCATTAAGCATGCCGTATCAGGGAGATTACCTAGGCCCGCTTCTAGACCAGATTGCGCAGCAAACTGGCGGTTTCCTGAAGGGTCGGCAGCACCCGATGCAGCGCGGCATTCGCCGACTCCTGCCCAATCGGCATGCTCACGCTGATCGCCGCCACGACCGAGCCGTGCCGGTCACGCAACGGCACCGCGACACCGCGCATGCCCAGCTCCAGTTGTTGATCGGTGACGACATAACCATCGCGGCGGATTTCGCTCAGCACTTCGCGCAAGCGCTCGGTGGTCGAGTAAGTGTGCGGCGTGAACACCTTGATCGGATAGGAGGCGAGCCACTGGTCGATGCTTTCCGGCGCCTGGAAGGCCAGCAGGATCAAACCCGCCGACGACAGCGGCGCGCTCGCCCGTGAGCCGAGCACGAAACCGACCGCCATTGCGCGGTTCACACCGTTGCGCGCGACGTAGACCACGTCGTGTTCGTCGAGAATCGCGACCAGCGCGGTTTCCTGCACGGTCGCGGTGATGCGCTGAAGAAATGGCTGCACGGTGCGCGGCAAGCGCGCTGAATCCAGATACGACTGACCGAGCCGCAATACGCGCGGCGCGAGCCAGAACAGCTTGCCGTCGGTATCCACGTAGCCGAGTTCGCGCAGCGTCAGCAGATAGCGGCGCGCCGCCGTGCGCGAGAGCCCGGCGCGGCCGGCTACCATGGTCGGCGTCATGCGCGCGTGCTCTTCGTCGAATGCCTCGATGATCGCCAGCGCCTTCGCGGCGCCGGCAATCCAGTCTTTCTCGTCCATTGCGTCTGCCTGAAAGTCGGTCGGCCCTGTCGGTCAGTCGTACCGTGAGCCGGTTGGCCGTTGCGCGATTATCGCGCGAGTCGCTCGCCATTCAGCCGGTCAAAGGCTTATTTGAAGTCCCAGCGCATCTGCTCGACAATCCCTACCCCACGCGAAGTCCGCAGGCACTCGCTCACATAGTCCGTGAAGGGCAGTGGCTCGAAGCCGATCTCGTCACGCAGACGGCGATTGTCGAACGCATAGTCCAGCTCCGCGAAGCCGGCATACAAACGCAGCGCGTGTTCGATCAGACGGCCAGTGCCGCTACGGTCGCGGCCCACCACCTCGCGTGCGATCTTGCCGAAGTCGCGCACGCGGCACATGGAATAGCGGCGCCCTGAGGTGCCGGTGGCTTCGTCCATCGCGCTGATGATCTGACCGATGGTCGGCGCTTCGGCACCCGCCGAAACGTGATACGTATCGAAAGCCAACGACGGCTTCACCGCCAGCAGAGCGAGCGCACGCGCGCAGTCGTCGGCGGACACCACGTCGAGACGGTTCATCGCTCGCGCCGTGAAGCGCCGCGCACCGTGCACTACGCGAAATACCCAGAAGATGCTTGCCGAAGGCAGCGTGCCAAGCACCGTATGGCCGACCACAATCGATGGTCGCACCACCACCAATGGCAAGCGCGGATACGTGCTGCGCAACAAGCGTTCGACTTCGCGTTTGCTCCGCGTGTACGGCACAAGGTGGGGTGTCTCGCCATAGCCGAACGGGGACTCCTGCACGTTCGCGCCGCATTGCGTGCCACACGCCATGGCCGTGCTCACATGCAGGAAGCGCCGCAGCGCTTTGCTGCCAACAAAGCGCGACGCAAAGCGCAAGGTGTCGTGCACATTCGTGTCGAGCACTTGTGGATGCGTCGAAAACGACGCCATCGCTGCGCAGTTGATCACGTGCGACGCTTTGGCGAGTCGCGCCAAATCGATCTCCGAAAACGCGCTGCCCAACTCACCGACCATGACGTTCGCTTCCGTGATCTGCTGCGAGCGAGCATGCGGCAAACCGCAGCGCACCGCCGACGCACGCAGCCGTGCGAGCGCATCGGCCACGCTTGCCCCGCGCACGAGGCACACCATGCGTTCGACCAGACCGGCGTTGATCAGGGTCACCAACAGATTGCCGCCGATAAAGCCGGTCGCACCGGTCAGCAACAAACTGTCCACGCCGATCACCTGCGCGCGCGCCGACGATATCAGGCTGTCCTGCCAGCCATTGGACAGAGGGGTTTGCCATGCAAACATCGCTAGCTCCTTGCAGAGACATCAGAGTGTCGATTCGGACAACCGATCAACAGGGGGTTCAACACACACATCAATAGCGATACGTCAGCGCGGTGATCGCAAAGTAGTTGTTCTTCGACTGCACGATCGGGCTGTTCGCCGACGCACCGAGCAGGCGCGTCACGCCGCCTTCGGTATGCACCGACCACCGCGGCGAAAAACTGTAGGTCCAGGCGGCCGACACCTTGGCGCTGTCGAATCCGCCTTTCACCGCGTACGGCTGAAAGCGGCTCGCGGCCGCCTGCGCGTCGGTGACGCCGAAAAAGGTCTGCGTATAGCGGCCGCTGCCGGCATGCACGCTGCCCTTGATGCTGATGTCGTTGTCGACGGTTTGCAGCACCGGCACCGTCAGGTCGACGTGGCCGCTCGTGCCGCGACTCGTGTTGGTCACCGGCTGGTCCAGCGTGATGCTGATCGTCGACGGACCGAACAGATGCGCGCCGACCTGCACGGAAACCATCACCGAACCGGGAATTCGCCCCATGCCACTCAAATAGTCGGAGCCCGGTAAATCGGCGCGATTGCGATCGGTACGGCCGAAGTCGTAGCTCAGCGCCGCGGAGGCGAACAGGCCGTTGGCGAAGTTGTGCTTATAGCCGAGACCATCGGTCGGGCTCAGAAAGATGCCGTTGCTGAACTCGGCAGAGATCAGCGGCGCGACGAACGGACGGTAATCGCGGCTGCCCTGATAGCGCGGCGCCACGCCGCCAGCCAGTGAAAACAGATAGAAATTCTCGGCGTAGGCCATCGACGAGCAGGTCAGGCCAAACAGCGGAACACACAGGTAAGAGAGGCGTTTGCGCACGATCAGGACTTTTTATTTGGGATGGAAGACGCAGTCTAGGGACGCCGCCTCGCCACGTCTGTCCTGAAGTTGGGGGAATGTGTGCGCAATTGTGCTCAAGTGTTCGCGAGTGTTCGCGGCGCACCCGGCACGCGTGCGCGCGGATAGAATCGGCGCCTCGCGGATAGAATCGGCGCCTGATAGTGGAGACCGACATGAACGAAGCCCCCCTCAAAACCGGCGTGCTGCTGGTCGAGGACGACGATCGTCTCGCGCAGTTGATCGGGGAGTACCTGAACAGCTATGAATTCAGCGTAACGATCGTGCGGCGCGGCGACACGGCCGTGGCCGCCGTGCGCGAGCACAAACCGGCGCTGGTGATTCTCGACCTGATGCTGCCGAACATGGACGGCATGGAGGTCTGCCGCCGCATTCGCAGTTTTTCGCGCGTACCGGTGCTGATCCTGACGGCGCGCGGCGACGTGTTCGACCAGATCGCCGGTCTGGAAACGGGTGCCGACGACTACGTCGTCAAGCCGATCGAACCGCGCGTGCTGGTCGCGCGCGCCCGTGCCTTGCTGCGGCGCGCGCTGCCGGCGGAAAACGCGGAACCATCCACGCAGGACGACACGCTCACCTTCGGCGAACTGGTGATTTCTCCGCCCGATCGCGCAGTGAGCTGGCGCGGCCAGCCGGTCGATCTGAAAACCGCCGAATACAACCTGCTGCTGATCCTCGCGCGCGCGGCCGGCACCGTGCTGAGCCGCGACGATATTCTCAAGCAATTGCGCGGCATCGAATTCGACGGTCTCGACCGCACCGTCGACGCCGGGATCTCACGGCTGCGCCGGCGTTTCGAAGATGCCTCGCTCGAGCCGCACAAGATCAAGACAATCTGGGGTCGCGGTTATCTGTTCAGCCCGTCGGCGTGGGAGGAATAAATGCTCCGCTCGCTGATCCGGCTGTATCTGATCGTTGTCATCGGTGGCGGCCTCGCCATTGCATTCGTCAACACCTCATTCTCGCAACTGTTTCATGAGCGCGTCACACAAACCGAGCGCGACGCGGACCGTACGTATGCATTCGTACTCGAGGATTACCTGCAACGACACGCGGGCCCGGAACGTGCCGCGGCGCTCGAGGAATTGAAAAAGCACGGCAGCGAAGGCTTCAGGTTGATGACAACCGACGAGGTCGAGCCACTGGTCGGCAAGCGCCAATGGCGCGAGTTGCGCGATGGCAAGCTGGTGTTGGACTACGACACCACGAATTACTACCTGCCTCTGTCGGATGGCATCGTCGTCTATGCGCGTCGCGGCGATTCCACCACTGTCGAGATTCAGGCATTCGCGTATGCGTTGCTCGCGCTTGCCACGCTGCTTTCGGTGGTCGTGTGGGTGCACTATCACTGGCGCGAGTTGCGCAAGCTCGAAGCCGCAGCGCGTGCGTTCGGCTCGGGTAATCTGTCGACCCGCGCGCAGTCGTCGACGAAGTCGAACATCTACGAGTTATCGCAGCAATTCAACGAAATGGCGCGGCAGATCGAGGCCTCGATCCTGCATCAGCGCGAGATGATGCACGGCATCTCGCACGAACTGAAGACGCCGCTCGCGCGGCTCGAATTCGGACTTGCGCTGCTGCTGCAATCGCCGGAGTCGCCCGAGCGGCAGCGTGAACGGCAACTGGCGCTGTGCAAAGACGTGCGCGAACTCGATGAACTCGTCACCGAGCTGCTGACGTTGAGCCGGCTGGAACAAGGTGAAGGGCATCTGGTGCTGATGCAGGTGTCAGTGGACGAGCTAATCGACAGCGTCGCCGCGAGCATGTCCAACGATGTCGCCGACCGGTCGCTGACGCTCTCGGTCAGCACAACGGGTATGACCGCAGCCGGCGCCGACGTGGGCTCGTTGGCCGCCCGCACTCCGGGTGCCCGTACGCCGGGTGCCCGTACGCCGGTTGCCCGTATGCCGGTTTCCCGTACTCCCGCGTATCATGTCTGCGATCCCAAACTGGTCGCGCGTGCATTGCTGAATCTGCTCCGCAACAGTACCCGCTACGCACGTCAGGCCATTTCGTTGAGTGCGGCCACCGGCGCGGCAGGCACGCTGGTGCTGATCGTCGAAGACGACGGCCCCGGCATTCCCCTCGCCGACCGCAGCCGCGTATTCGAACCGTTTCATCGGCTCGATTCCAGCCGTGACAGGCATACCGGCGGCTTCGGTCTTGGCCTCGCGATCGTGCGGCGCGTCGCGCTGGTTCATGGCGGCGACGTGCGGCTCGAAGAAGCGGCATCGGGCGGAGCACGCTTTGTGATCACCCTGCCCGCGTTGGCATTGCCCTTGCCGGCGAACGGGTCCGCGCGGCAAGATGTGGCGCGTCATGGTTAAGCCCTGGACGCCTTGTTAGAACAACCGAATTCGAAAAACTGCCCTTGAAGCCCGACACACGCCAACACCTGCGCGCCAACCTGCTGATGCTGATCGCCGCGATGATCTGGGGCTCCGCGTTCGTCGCGCAGCGCCTCAGTCTCGACACGATCGGACCGTTTCTGTTTACCGGGCTACGCTTCCTGCTCGGCGCGCTGGTCGTGCTGACGTTGATCGTCTGCGTGCGGCGCTCCGCCCTTGCGGAATTGTCGAAGCGCGAACCCGGTGGCGCACGCGAGCTGCTCGGTGCCGGTGTGCTGCTTGGCGTCGTGCTGTCCGCGTCGATCTCGTTGCAGCAAATCGGCCTGCAATACACGAAGGTCGCCAACGCCGGCTTTATCAGTTCGTTGTATGTGGTGATCGTGCCGCTGCTGGGTGTGCTGTTTCGTCATCCAACGGGATTCGGCACGTGGCTCGGCGCGACGCTCGCTGCGCTCGGCATGTACTTTCTGAGCGTCAACGAGCACTTCTCGATCCTGTACGGCGACTGGTATCAGCTTGCCGGCGCGTTGGTAATTTCCGTGCAGATGATGCTTGTGGGCCGCTTCGCGCTGCGACACGACACACTCATGTTGGCGCTCGTGCAGTTCGTGACTTGCGGGCTGGTCTGTCTGGTCATCGGCCTCGTGATCGAGCCGATCAGCCTGGCGGTGATCAAGCGCGCCGCGCCGACGATTCTGTACGGCGGTGCGCTGTCGGTGGGTATCGCCTATACGATTCAGGTGGTGGCACAAAGGCACGCGGCGCCGTCGCATGCCGCGGTGATCTTCAGCATGGAAGGCGTTTTCGCCGCGCTCGCCGGTTGGCTCGTACTCGGCGAAACGCTGTCGGCGCGCGCGCTATTCGGATGCGCGCTGATGCTCACCGGTTTGATCGTCTGCCAGGTGATGCCCTCCCCGCGACGCAAAAGCGAACGTGATCGCCTGCCTCACGAAGCGTGAGGGTTGAGCCAGTCGCCCCATTCCACGCCGAAACGTGCGAGATATTTTCGCAGACGGTCGGCATCGTTCGGGTGCTTCCTGGTTTGCCGTGACACGGCAAAGAGCTTGCGCCCCGCATCCGACAAACTCACCGACGCCGCGCACACCTCCAGCACACGCTGCAGCTGCAGGCGATCGAACAGGTCGTAATCTTCGGCACGCGCGCCGAGCGTGCGTGACACCAGATCGGCATCCGCGCCGTCAGGCGGCGGCGTCCACGTTCGCTGCAACCGCTCGATCTCGTGTGCGGCGTTGTCTTCCGTGATGCGTCCGGCGTCGGCCAGGGTCGCCATTCGCGTCACCGAGGCCGACAACTCACGGAAATTGCCCGTCCACGCGGCCTTCGCAGACGTGGCAAACGCCAGATAGCGGCGCCGTGCTTCGACATTGAAACGCACCAGCTCGCCCTGCTCCCGTCCAAAGCGATCGAGCTCGAACTCGAGGTTCGGCTCGATATCTTCGATCCGCCCGGCGAGGCCCGGCAGATCGTATGTCCAAAGGTTGATCCGTGCGTACAGGTCTTCGCGAAAGGCGCCCTGCGCGACCATCGTTCGTAGATCACGATGCGTGCCGGCAATCAGTTGGAAATCGCTGCTGACTTCCGCATCGGCGCCAAACGGCAGAAAGCGTTTCTCCTCCACCGCCTTCAGCAGCATCGCCTGTTCGTCCATCCCCAGCTCACCGATTTCGTCGAGAAACAGCAGTCCTTGATCGGCCGCGCGCAGCAAACCGCCGCGCGCGCTTTGCGCGCCGGTGAACGCGCCTTTGACGTGGCCGAACAACGTCGACATCGCCGAATCGCCTCGCAACGTCGCGCAGTTCACTTCGATAAACGAACCAGCCAGCCGATGCCGGCTGCGCTTCAGTTCATAGACGCGCTTCGCGAGAAACGATTTGCCGGCACCCGTCGGGCCGATCAATAGAATCGGCGCGCGCGAGCGGATCGCGACACGCTCGATCTGATCGATCAACGCGTTGAACTGTGGATTGCGCGTGGCAATGCCCGCCTTGAGGAACGACACGGTCTCCTCGCGCTCACGGGTGAAACGCTGCGCGATGCGGTTGTAACGCGACAGATCCAGGTCGATGACCGACACCTTGCCCGGCCCGCTTTTGCCCTCATCGGTCTGCGGCGGCGGTGCGGTTTGCACCAGGCTCGCCGGCAGATAGCGCGCCTCGGTCAGCAGGAACCAGCAGATCTGCGCGACGTGTGTACCGGTGGTGATGTGGACGAGGTATTCCTCGTTGTCGGTATCGAACGTATAGCCACGCGCAAAATCGTGCAGCGATGCGTACACCTCTTCGAAGTCCCACGGATCGTGGGTGACGATGGGCGTCAGACGCACGTCGGTGAGGGGCGAGACGCCGGCGAGATCACTCTTCACGCGATTGGCGAGCGATTCGTAACCCGGCGAGTACAGCAACTCGAGCCGGTCGACGGGCATGCCCGGTTGCTCGCAGAGGCTAATGGTGGGTCGCCAGCGATGCCAGCGCCGCGCGCCGCCCTGGTCCAACACCGTCCCGAGAAAACCGATGGCGACGCGCTATTTCATTTTTATCTTTCTGTATAAGTT
>NZ_JAQQDU010000078.1:0-41973 GCF_046027825.1 Paraburkholderia sediminicola | reverse complement strand
CTCGTTCATGGCTCTTTATCCGTCCACCCACCGGCGCTACGCACAAGGTCCTCTGTGCGTGCGTCTCATACAACATGGCGTTCCTGGTACCGCAAAACCTGCCTATGCAAGGGCTCTGCGGCGAACGACGGATGGAGCGTAGCATCGCGCATTTATTGAATAAAAATAGTTTTCCTACCTTATGGATAGTTTTTTAAGATGCAAAAACGGCTCACTCCTTCGCGCCTATTAGTACCCGATTCACAATCGCTTCCGGGATTCAAGCAACGAAACCGTGAAAGAGATCAGAAAGAAATGCAACTCTGAAAATGGATAGGAAAAACAGATGCAATGAAGAGCAAATTTGTTCTTTCCCGTCCCTTTTTGTTAATCGACAGTAGGGCGCTAGAGCAGCAGCCATCTCGATCATCGATACACGAGATGGGCGGGTAGGCCTGCCCATCGCCAGACCGGAGTTATTCCTTGAGTCATTCTTCAGCTGATATCCACACCCATGCGGACTGGCGGCGACTGGCCGCAGAAGTTCTCCCGCGCGCGCAGGCCCACATTGACGGTCGCTTCACGGACGCGCAAGACGGCAAGACCTTCCAGGCGATCAATCCGGCGACCGAGACGGTGATTGCCAACGTTGCATCCTGTGGCACGGCCGAGGTTAACGAGGCTGTTCGCGCGGCCCGTGCTTCATTCGATGCGGGGCACTGGTCGCGTTGTCCGCCGGCGGAACGCAAGCGTGTCTTGTGCCGGTTAGGTGCATTGATTGCGTCCCACGGTGCGGAACTCGCCCTGCTCGATTCGCTCAACATGGGCAAACGCGTGGCCGACGCCTTCGATATCGACGTGCCGGCCGCAAGCAGCCTGTTCTGCTGGTATGGCGAGGCGATCGATAAAGTGAACGGCGAGGTCGCGTCGACCGATCCCGGCAATCTCGCCGTTGTCACACGCGAACCGCTAGGCGTGGTCGGCGCGGTCGTGCCGTGGAATTTCCCGCTCGATATGGTGGCCTGGAAAATTGCCCCAGCGCTGGCGGCAGGCAATAGCGTCGTGCTGAAACCCGCGGAGCAATCGCCGCTGTCCGCCCTGCGTCTTGCTGAACTCGCGCTCGAAGCTGGACTGCCGCCGGGCGTGCTGAACGTCGTACCCGGCTTCGGCGAGACCGCAGGACGCGCGCTCGGATTGCATCCGGACGTTGACGTCCTGGCGTTTACGGGATCGACGGCCGTCGGCAAGAAGTTTCTCGAATACGCCGCGCAATCGAATATGAAGCAGGTCTGGCTCGAATGCGGCGGCAAGAGTCCGAATCTGGTCTTCGAAGACGCGGACGATCTCGATCTTGCGGCGCGCAAAGCATGCTTCGGCATCTTCTTCAATCAAGGCGAAGTGTGCTCGGCGAATTCACGATTGCTGGTGCATCGCTCGATCCATGATGAATTTGTCGATCGCCTGATCGCCCATTCGCGCGACTTCATGCCGGGCGACCCGCTTGATCCTGCTAGCGGCATGGGCGCAATCGTCGACCGTACGCAGTTTGAGCGGGTAAAAGAATGGATCGCGCGAGGGCGCACCACTTCGACCCTGGCGACCGGCGGCGGAACACGGCTTGTCGACGGCAAAGGGTATTTCATCGAGCCGACCATCTTCGTCGATGTGAACGCAAGCGATCCGATTGCGCGAGAGGAAATTTTTGGGCCTGTGCTGTCGGTTCTCACATTCGACACCGAGGACGAGGCAATCGCGCTCGCCAATGATTCGATTTATGGACTCGCCGCATCGGTCTGGACGGGCGGCCTGGCACGCGCGCATCGCGTGGCGTCACGCTTGCGTGCCGGCACGGTTTCCGTCAACACCGTCGACGCACTTAGCGCGCAAACCCCGTTTGGCGGTTTCCGTCAATCGGGGTTCGGCCGCGATCTGTCGTTACACGCACTCGACAAATACACGGGTCTAAAGACGACGTGGATCAGCTACTGATCCGGCGATCCAACGCCTGAAATCAATCTGCAATGAGCCTGAGAGTACAGCCTGGGTGCGTGCGACTCGCCGCACCGGGACGTGAAAGGCCAAATCCGTCCGTTACACAACTGGAACCTTGAACATGAATGCTCCTAACTTCCCGCACCGCGCCACCCGCGACTACCAACAAAGCGATGCAGCCCATCACCTGCATGCCTTCGTCGATCAGAAAGCCCTGAACAACGAAGGGCCGCGCGTGATGGTGCGAGGCGAAGGTGTCTATCTCTGGGATAACGACGGCAACCGTTATATCGACGGCATGTCTGGCCTCTGGTGCACCAACGTCGGTTATGGCCGCCAGGAACTGATCGACGCAGCGTCACGGCAAATGAAGGAACTGTCGTACTACAACATGTTCTTTCACACCACGCATCCCGCCGTGATCGAATTGTCGGAACGACTGTTCTCGCTACTGGGCGATCGCTTTAGTCACGTCGTGTACACGAACTCGGGCTCTGAGGCGAATGAAGTGCTCATTCGTACGGTCAGGCGTTACTGGGACATCATGGGTAAGCCCGGCAAGAAGGTATTGATCGGGCGAATCAATGGTTATCACGGGTCGACCGTCGGCAGCGCGTCGCTGGGCGGCATGGCGTTCATGCATGAGATGGGCGACCTTCCGATTCCGAATGTGACGCACGTTGACGAACCCTACTGGTACGCGAACGGCGGCGATCTGAGCCCCGAAGCATTCGGCAAGCAGGCCGCGTTGTCGCTCGAAAAGAAGATTCTCGAACTGGGCGCGGACCGGGTCGGCGCCTTTGTCGCCGAGCCATTCCAGGGGGCAGGCGGCATGATCTTCCCGCCGGACGGCTACTGGCAGGAGATCCAGCGCATTTGCCGTCAGTACGACGTGCTGTTATGCGCGGACGAAGTGATTGGCGGTTTCGGGCGAACCGGAGAGTGGTTCGCGCATCGGCATTTCGGCTTCGAGCCCGATCTGATCTGTATTGCGAAGGGTTTGACGTCGGGCTACGTGCCGATGGGCGGTCTGGTGATGAGCCGGCAGATAGGCGAGGCACTGGTCGAGCAAGGCGGTGTCTACGCGCACGGACTGACCTACTCAGGTCACCCGGTCGCGGCGGCGGTCGCGCTGGCCAACCTCGATGTGCTCCAAAAAGAGCGTCTTGTCGAGCGCACGAAGAACGATACCGGTCCGTATCTGCAGAGGGCATTGCGCGACGCCTTCGCCGATCACCCGTTGATCGGCGAGATCCAGGGCGTGGGCGCCGTGGCCGCGATACAGTTCGCGAAGAATAAGGCCACGCGCGAGCGCTTTAGCGACGAAGCCGAGTTGACCTGGCATAGCCGGACGGTCGGCTTCGAGCTGGGCGCCATCGTGCGCTCGACGAACGGCCGGCTGATCGTCGCCCCGCCGCTTGTGATCGACCACGCGCAGATCGACGAACTGGTCGACAAGATGCGGCAGGCCGTCGATGCGACCGCACAGAAGGTACTCGGCAATACGCGTTGATCCTGCTTTGACGATTGTGCCGCTTCAGCCCGGCGCCGGTGGCGGCGGCTGAACGGCACGCGCCTCATATCAAAGCGGACACACGCTTCCCGCCCACCCGCTTCTCCCGATCACCTTCGAATTGCACACGGCAATATGTATCCGCCGTTACGTTTTGTCACCAGAGCACCGTCAACTGCTGTCCTCCGACCAACGTTAAACCGGCAGCGCTGAAACATTTCAGCCGCGACACAAGAAACAACCGGTTTAACCTGGAGTTACATCATGAAGACGCTTTTCGCTGCTCTCGCTTCCGCTCTCGTCGTGTCGACCGCATTTGCACAAACCGCAGCGCCGTCCGTCGCGCAACCCGCGCAAACGCAGGCCGCCGGCCAAGCCAATCTGAAGGCAAGCACCGCCGTGCAGACCGGCGCCACGGACGAAGGCGCCGCCACGACGAAAGCGCCGACCAAGGCCGCGACGAAGAAGGCGCATGTGAAAAAGGCTTCCGCCGCTCACACGGCGAAGATCCATAAGGCCACCAAGAAGACCGCTGTCGAAGCAAGCGCAGGCAAGACCAAGACGGAGAGCGCGAAAGAGGCCAGCAATGCCCCGGCAAAAGCCGACGGCGCAAAGACCGACACGACGAAAACGCAATAACACGTGATCGGTTTTCGGCACACACCGGCCACGCATGCGTAGTTAATCGAAGCCGAACGCTGCCGTTCAGGGAGGGCGAGTCTCACGACTCGCCTTTTTTATGGGCGCGTCGCATGATCCTGGTTGAAGCTCACGCAAAGATTATTTGCGAGCGCGCCGGCTGATTCAATTCGAGCGACTCGTCGAACCCGCATCATTTTTTCAGTGGATACCTCAATTTTTGCACTGCGTTTACCCGTAGACGTCTAATCTCGAACTGTCTTGATCAACCATGGCGTCAACGAACGCCGCATTAAATGGCACTCACGCAATCAATCGACAGCTTCGAAATGCAGCCGCTCAGCGCGCCGCCGGTCCCGCTCCAACGCAACAATGTCATTCCCTTCCGCGCGGCCCGCGCCCGCTTGCAGGTGACCCTGCCCCACCCTCCGCACGATCTTCCTGGCACCCAACTGCGCACACTGCTTCCTTCCCCACTTGGCGTGTATGTCGTCAGCACGGAGGCCGTACGCGAAGAAGTCCGCGTGCAACTCGACATTGCGCTCGACGACCTCGATTTCACCTTGCATACGCTCATCTCGACACTCCCCGCCGCACTGATCGGACCACTGCAGCGCCGCCATGCCGTCGCAAAGGCGCACTAATCATGTTTTCAGGTATCTGGTTGCCCATCGTCACCCCGCTGCGTCATGGTGAAGTCGACGTCGACGCGTTGCAGCGCCTCGCTGACTACTACCTGAGCACGGAGATCAGCGGTTTTGTCGCCTTGAGCACAACGGGCGAAGCCGCTTTGTTACAGGAATCCGAGCGCCTCACTGTGTTGCAGGCGCTGACCGACGTGATCGGCTCCCGTCTGCCGATGCTGATCGGCGTCGGCGGCGCCAATACACGCGACGTCCTGCACGACATTCAGCGCTATGAGCGCTGGGACTGCGCGGGTTATCTGGTGTCGCCACCATCGTACGTCTGTCCGGATCAAGCCGGCGTGCAGTGGCATTTCGAACAAGCCGCACTCGCCACCGAGCGGCCGATCGTTTTGTACAACGTGCCACATCGAACCGGCGTGACGATCGCGCCGGAGACGGTCGCGCGCCTGGTCGAGTGCGGCAACATCGTCGCGATCAAGGAATGCGTGAAGGAACACTTCAGCACGCTGCGCGACCTGCCGATCAACGTGCTATGTGGCACCGATGAAGCCTTGGACGACTGTCTGAACAACGGTGGCACAGGGGGCATTCTGGCCAGCGCACATGTTTGCGCGGACCTTCTGGTTGCGGTACAGGAATTGATCCGGAGCGATCGCGACCACGACGCGCGCAATCTGTTCGCCAGCTTGTTGCCGGTGTTGCGTCTGCTGTTCGCCGCGCCCAATCCGTCCGCGATCAAGGCGATGCTGTCATTCGATCATCCCATGACCGACGAAACGCGTATGCCGATCACGCGTGCCTCGGCACAACTCGTCGAACGCCTGAGTACCGCACGCGACAGGTTGCAGGACCTGCGCGCCGAGTTTGCCGGCGCGATGAGCTAACGAGTAAGAGGTTGCATTTCGATGTGGAGGTCAATGTGCACTTCGATACGCCCATTGACCTCCACCATAACGTACACATCAACGCGCCGCGAATCGGTTCATCATTCGTGGCGCAAACTTGCGTCCAGGTGCTGCATCCGCAGCACGACCCGCTGCGCATAGCCGCGGCCGCCGCCGCTGTAGCGAACGAGTGCGGCGTCGAGATCGCCGCCGCTCTCATCGAGGTAGCCGCGCAAAATGGTCGAGCCGATCCGCACGTTGATTGCCGGATCGGATAAGTCGGTTGTGCCCGCAATCAATTGCGGATGCGCAGCCGGCAAGACCTGCATCAGCCCTCGCGCGCCTGCGATGCTGACCGCGTGGCGATCGAAACTCGACTCGACCGACATCACGGCAAGCAGCAATACCGGCGAGATGGCTTGACGCTCGGCTTCGATCAATACCGCGCGTGCGATCTTCATCGATTCCGATGGTGCAACGCGAAACTGCGCGCGCAACATGGCGGTGATATCGCTGAGCGCCGGCAAGCCGGGCTCAGGTGTTGCGTCGCTCGTGGCAATGGGAGCGGTCAACGCCGACTGCGCGTCAGCGGCCTGCGATGCCGCGGCAAGCGAGAAGACGATCGCCGCGAGCATGACTTTCAGGCTGAATTTCGGGTGAGGTTCTCTTCGTGTTTGCACACCATCCAGAGCGCTATTTCCATGCATATTTTCGCTTCCTGACCGGGGTGCCTCGACCTTACCGGGGTTGGTGTAGCGAATCGCCTAAGAAATAGGGCTGTGCCGTAAAATGCATATAAAAATGCCGCATCGCGCGGCACGTGAGTGAGGCGTATATGCATCTTTTGCGCTTGTTGACGCGTTATTAAGGTGTTCGATATGTCAGGAATGGCAGACTTTAGTGACCGATCAACGAGACGTCACCATGTCCAGCCTGAACATCCGTCAGTACGCCGTCACATCCCCGGACGACCGCGGCGACACATCGCATCGCGCCACCCTTACCGGCCGGCAAGCCGTTCGGCGACGCACGCTTGCCTTGACGGTCGTGAGCGCCGCGGTTGCGGCCATCGCCATTGCGGCGGGATTGCCTTCGATGGGTATCGCAGTCTACCTGGCCGCCACATTGCCCTTTGCGTTCTTTTCGTAGGTGAGCGGGAGGCCGCGCCGCGCTTTGCGGGTAGATTTACGGGTAGATCGAGGCTATCAATCCGCTGCCGGATTCAGCTCGGCTAGCGCGCTGAGCTTTTGTACATCGGCAATTTCGATTTCCGCATAGCCCAGCTTCAATGCGCCCTGCGCTTCGAACTGCTTGAGCACCTGATTGATTGTCTGCCGCGACAAAGCCAGCATCATCGCCAGGTCCTCCTGCGGCACCTTGAGTACGCGCCGCAATGCACCCGGTTCGCCGTAACCGCCAGCCATTAGCAACAAGCGGCGCGCCACGCGCGGCGCGGCGGGAAGCAACGCGGCTTCTTCAATGGCATCGAAAGCGAGGCGCAGCTTCTGTGTCAACAGCAAACCGAAGGCATGCCAGTACGCAGGCGTGCGTTCGAGCAACGCGGCAAGCGCGGCGCGCGGCACATGAAACAGTTCGGAATCGCGTTCGGCATACGCGTCATGGGTTCGCGGGCGGTTATCGAACAGCGCGATCTCGCCGAACCAGTTGGCCGGTTCGATGATCGCGAGCAACGCTTCCTTGCCGCCCGAGCTCGCCGCACCGATTCGCACTAGACCGTCGAGCACACAATAGAGGCCATCGTCAGAATCGCCGCGCGTGAAGAGCCGCTCACCGGCCGCCAGGCGCTCGACGCGCCCCGCTTCGATCAGTTTCGCCTGCATGGCAGCAGGCGCCGAGCGAAACCACGCGCTGCGCTCCAGCAGCGTGGCAAGCTCATTTGATGAAAAACTCGCTGTCATAAGACGGCATCCGTGCCCGATTGTCGGCTACCCGATGGTTTCAAATTCCGCTGCCCGCGATTATGCTGACTTTGATCGAGGAGCGGCATCCATGAGAACGCTGACGCAACAGCTTACGCAATATGCGGCCTACCACCGTGACCGGCGCAATATCGCCACCCATTTCATCGGCATTCCGATGATCGTGCTGGCGCTGGCGGTATTGTTGAGCCGGCCCGTTTTCAGCGTCGGCGCGCTGCCCTTTGCGTTGCCGCTTACCGTATCGCCCGCGTGGCTGTTGTTCGCCGCGGCGACCGTCTATTACCTCGTGCTCGACGTACCGCTCGGTGTGATGATGGCCGTGGTATCGGTGTTGTGCGTCGCATGCGGGCAGTGGCTCGCCGCGCAAGCCACGCTCACCTGGCTCGCCTCGGGTATTGGACTCTTCGTCGTCGGCTGGGTGTTTCAGTTCATCGGCCACGTGGCATACGAACATCGCAAGCCGGCGTTTGTCGACGATGTGATCGGTCTGCTGATCGGGCCGCTATTCGTGCTCGCTGAAGCGTTGTTCGGTTTCGGCTGGCGGCCCGCACTGCGCGAAGCCATCGCGGCGCAGGTCGGCGCGACGCGTATCAATGCGGATCGCGCGGCGGCGCATCGCTGAACCGCGCCACCTGATTCAGCGGCCTAAGCGCAATGCTGCGCACTGTCCCAACTCAATCACCCGCCGCGACTCAACCAACGCGGCTCAGCGCGTCGCAAAGCGAACCAGTCGCACGCTATGCAATGCTGTCAGCGCAACCGCAATCCAGATCGGAATATACGTGGCTAACTGCGCGGCGCTCAGCACCTCGCCGAGCAACGTGATCGAGACAAACACCAGCAACACCGGCTCGACGTAGCCGAGGATGCCAAACAACGCGACTGGCAACAATCGGCTTGCCTTCAGGTACGACGCCAGCGCAATGGTGCTGAGCGCGCCGAGCCCTGGCAACAGCAAACACCACATGTCGATACGGCCGCCGATCATCGCCAGCGAACCGCCGATGACGATGAACACGGCTGCCGCCGGCAGCAGCAACGCCATTTCCACCGTGAACATGGCCAGCGAATCCTGATTGATCTTGCGGCGCAGCACGAAATACGGCGGATAGCCGAGCGCGACCAGCAAGGTCGGCCACGAAAAGGCGCCGGTCATCCACAGTTCATGCCCAACGCCCAAAGCGGCACAGATAACCGCTAGCCACTGCAATGCGTCGAGGCGTTCGTGATAGTAGAAGCGCCCCACCAGCACCATCACGAGCGGCAACAGAAAATAGCCGAGTGAGACTTCAAGCATGCGTCCATGCAGCGGCGCCCATAGAAACACCCACAGTTGCGCGCCCAACAAAGCTGCACTCACAACCATCGCCACGCCGAGCTTCGGCTGCATCACCATGCGGTAAAGAAGTTGCCGGAGAATCGGCAGGCGTTTGCGCAACACAATCAACAGTAGCGCCCCGGGCACGGTCCACACGACACGCCACGCGAAAATGTCGAGACCGCTCAGCGGCGCAAGCAGCTTGGCGTAAGCGGACAGTAAAGCGAACATCGCCGACGCGCCGACCGACAACGCGATTCCGCGCTTTGGGTCATACTGGTTCATCGCGCGCCCCGTAGCGCAATTGCCTTGGCATGCAGTGCAGGTTTGCGAGCGGGTGCGGAGTCAAGTATGTGCGGCGCAGCATACGGCCGCGCGCCTCGAGTTGTTGTCATTGGAAGTGAAGTCTCACAAGCGGGCAGCGCGGCTGACGGTGCGTATCAAGCGCTGCATCTTTATCTTCGATATGCGATACAAGCGGGCATTCTAGACGGGTTCCCCGCCAGCGTGCCCGCTGTTCCTTGCAGTAAGTAGCAATTTTTCCCGTGCGCATCGCGCGACGATGCACTAGAACATAACTTCACGCGCGACCAAGCGGATCCGCAACTGCAACGCCGGCAACGTCCCCTGCTTTGCTCAAGCGCGAATCTTGCTACGAAATCTGGCGACACCGTTTGCAACGTCATCTGAGACATCCTGGATATCCGTCGCAACGGCCAAGCGTCATTTGAAACCGTCATCTGCAGCATCAATGAGCCGGGTCGGCACAGGCAGTCCACGCGGACCGAGCCAGCCCTACTTTCCCACGGCATGCATCAACTGCGTTTCACCGCGCATGCCGCCGCCCGGCCAGCAATCCCTCTCATCGAATGTGACTGAATGTGACTACTGGAGCCAGCATGACCCAGCCAGCCCTATCGCACGACGCATCGCCCGATCTATTCCGCGCCACCTTCGCCGCCGACGTACGCGCCGGACTCATGCACACGCCGCAGAAGGAGCTGCCGTCGAAGTATCTGTATGACGAAGTCGGTTCCGCGCTGTTCGAAGTGATCACCGTCCTGCCCGAATACGGCGTGACACGCGCCGAGGAACGCCTGCTCACGAAGCACGCGGCGGACATCGTCGCGCATCTGCCGCACGACGTGACCGTCGCCGAACTGGGCAGCGGCAGCGGCCGCAAAACGCGGCGCATTCTGGAAGCACTGTGTAAAAAGCGCCCCACTTCTTACTTCCCGATTGAAATTTCGCGCAGCGCGCTGCAGTTGTGCAGGCGTGAACTCGGCGATATCGAGCGGATCTCGATCGTCGGTTACGAACGCGATTACCTGGCCGGACTGGCCGAAGTGAGCAAGGACCGCGCGGCGGACGAACGGCTACTCGTTCTGTTTCTTGGCAGTACGATCGGTAATTTCGCCAGACTCGCGGCGACGCGTTTTCTGCGCGATATCCGCAACATGCTGGCGCCCGGCGACGCGTTGCTGCTCGGGACGGATCTGATTAAGCCGACACCGGTGCTCGTGGCCGCCTACGACGATTCGGTCGGCGTGACCGCATCGTTCAATCTGAATCTGCTGGCGCGCGTCAATCGAGAACTCGATGGCGATTTTCCGCTCGATGCATTCGAGCACGTCGCGCGCTTCAATCCGGACGCGCGCAGCATCGAGATGCATCTGCGTGCGAAGCGCGATGTCACCGCGCACGTGGGCGCCGCGCAACTGACGGTCTCGCTCAAAGCAGGCGAAACGATCTGGACCGAGAGCAGCCACAAGTATCGCGCGGACGAGATGCCCGCGATCGCCGACGACGCGGGCTTCGTGTGCAGCCATCAGTGGATCGAAGATGGCTGGGGGTTCGCGGAGAGCTTGCTGGTGGCGCGCTAAGCGCTATCGAGCCGCGAGCCCGACAAGGCCACACACAAACGACAAGGCGGCGCGCGATCGATCCGATGGCGCGCCGCCTTGGTTTTGCGCGAAGCTCACACGCTCAGTGCTGCTCAAACCGCTCGTAGCGCTTTTCCGTCACGCGCTCTTCGCCGGTCACTTCGATCACGCGCGCCGCCGGCGGCCCGTGACGCAGCCACGACAGCATCCGGTCGACCTGGTTGGCCGAGCCCTGCAACATGGCTTCGACGGAGCCGTCGTCGAGATTCGCCACCCATCCCTTGATACCGAGCGCGTGCGCCTGCCGCACGGTGGCGTGGCGAAAGCCCACGCCCTGCACGGTGCCGCGCACTCTCACGTAATACGTTTCGATCCGCTGATCCAGATCCGGGGCCATGCCGTCCTCTCCATACATTCTTTCAAGCCGGCATTCTAGTCGCGTCGCGGCGAGATTGCTCGGCCGCGTCTCAGTTCATCTGGGCGCCTGGCCCGCCTGGCGCGACACGCGGCACGCGCGACACGTACAATCCGTCGACTGTCACGCAGGGAATGAAAGAGAATGACCGAACAGAATCGCGATCTCGTGCTCGTGACCGGCGCATCCGGCTTCGTCGGCTCGTCGGTGGCGCGCATCGCGCAACAGAAGGGTTTCAAGGTGCGCGTGCTGGTGCGCGCCACCAGTCCGCGCAAAAACGTCGAGGCGCTGGATGCGGAAATCGTCGTCGGCGATATGCGCGACGAAGCGTCAATGCGCAACGCGCTGCGCGGCGTGCGCTATCTGCTGCACGTGGCGGCAGACTATCGCCTGTGGGCGCCGGACCCGAGCGAAATCGAGCGCTCGAATCTCGAAGGCACCGAGGCGACCATGCGCGCGGCGTTGAAGGAAGGCGTCGAACGCATCGTCTACACAAGCAGCGTGGCGACGCTGAAAGTCACCAGTTCCGGCCAGTCCGCCGATGAAACCTCGCCGCTCAAAGCCGACCAGGCGATCGGCGTGTACAAGCGCAGTAAAGTGCTGGCCGAACGCGCCGTGGAGCGCATGATCGCCGAAGATGGCCTGCCGGCCGTGATCGTCAATCCGTCCACGCCGATCGGTCCGCGCGACGTCAAGCCGACGCCGACCGGCCGCATCATCCTCGAAGCGGCGCTCGGCAAGATTCCCGCGTTCGTCGAGACGGGGCTGAACCTCGTGCACGTGGATGACGTGGCCGCCGGCCATTTTCTCGCGCTCGAACGCGGCAAAATCGGTGAGCGCTATATTCTCGGCGGCGAAAATCTGCCGCTGCAACAGATGCTCGCGGATATCGCCGCGCTGACCGGCCGCAAGGCGCCGACGCTGAGTTTGCCGCGCTGGCCGCTCTATCCGCTCGCCATGGGCGCCGAAGCGGTCGCCAAGATCACGAAGCGTGAACCGTTCCTCACCGTCGACGGTCTGAAGATGTCGAAGAACAAGATGTACTTCACGTCGGCGAAGGCGGAACGCGAGCTCGGCTATCGCGCGCGGCCCTATCGCGAGGGCTTAAGCGATGCGCTCGAATGGTTCCGCCAAGCCGGGTATTTGAAGCCCTGATTGAAGCCCTGATAGCGCGCAGACGCGAGCAGGCCAGTCAGCGCCGGGCCGCGTAGGCAGCATCATTCAGGTCGTGCAGGCCGCGCCGGGCGATCCGGCTTGGCCTACACGCACTTTGTTACAACGTCACTGTGTTTGCGACAGGTAAAAGCCTACGCGCAGCAGGTAAAATCGTGGGTCTTACCAGAGAAACCTCGCATGAATCTTCATGAACAGCTCGGCGCGCTGGAAATGGGCGTCGATCAGCTCATCCAGGCTGTCGTGGCCCCGCGGGCCGAAAACATCCCCGAGACAACCGCAGTAACCGCCGCGCAGGAAGCGCCGGTGGCGAATCACGTCCCGTCCGAATCGAAAGCGGACGACGTCGCGCCTGAAGCAGCGGCGGTAGTGGTAGACGAGGCGGAGGAGGAGGCACCTGCGTCCGGTGAAGAGCCGGCCGTCCAGTTGCAGCCCACGCTCGAAATCAACCGCCCTGCACAGAACGAGATCACGATGACGATCGGCGGCCAGACCGTCGCGCTACGTGCTGAGCAGATCGGGCAACTGATCGAGGAATTGTCGAACGCGCGCGCCTCGATGACGCCGGAACCGCCGCCGGGCATTCCGCCGGGTTGGCGCTTCGTATCGACGAAAAACCCGGTCATGGCGGTACAGAAACAGTCGAATGGCGACCGCCTGCTGGTCATGCGCCACACCGGTCACGGCTGGGTGCCGTTCACGTTTTCGCCCGACATGGTGATCCAGATGTACATGATGCTCACCAAGGGCTGATGCAAAGCACGATGTAAAAAAGCGGCGCCTGAGAGCGCCGCTTTTTTCGTCTGATGAATATCTGGGCAGACGCGTCTCAGCGCTCCTGCACCGGCGCCTGCACCCGCGCCTTCCATTGACCACCCTTGCCGCGCCAGTAGCGCACCGCCGACGTGAACGTCGCGCCGACATAGAACAACGCGATCAGCGGCAGAAACGGCGCCCACAGCGGCGAGCGGCGGTAATAGCTGAGCATCGGCGCATACGCGCAGCACATGAGCGCCCAGGCAAGCCACGCGGGCCAGCCCAGGGGGCCGAGCACCAGCGCCGCCACCGGCGGCATCAGGTAGATGATCGTCATGCCCAACAGCGTGCCCGCCAGCAGCAGCGGCGAGTAACGCAACTGGGTAAAGGCCGTGCGCGCGATCATGTTCCAGATCTCACGCCAGCTATCGTAAGGACGCAGCGACACGCTGCGTGCCGCCACATCCAGGCGGATCGGATGACGCCCCTTGCCGCGATGCTTGATCCGCGCGGCGAGGCTGCAATCGTCGATCAGCTCGGCGCGAATCGACTCGATGCCGCCCGCTTCTTCAAGCGCGCTGCGCCGGACCAGCATGCAGCCGCCCGCCGCCGCGGCCGTGCGGTTGCGCGGGTTGTTGACCCACGAGAATGGGTACAGCTTGGCGAAGAAGAACACGAAGGCTGGAATCAGCGCCTTCTCCCAGAACGAATCGCAGCGCAGACGGACCATCAGCGAGACGAGGTCGCGCTTTTCCGCATCCGCGCGGGCGACGAGTTGCGCGACAGCGTCGGCGGGATGGCCGATGTCGGCATCGGTCAGCAGCAGGAAATCGGCCGGCCGGCCGAGCGTGCGCACCGCCTCGATCCCTTGCGACTGCGCCCACACCTTGCCGGACCAGCCCGGCGGCAGCGGCTTCGCGCTCAGCACCGTCAGGCGATCCGGGCATTGCAGTTGCAAGGCGGCCGCGCGGGCGGCGTCGGCGGTGCCGTCGGTGCTGTGGTCGTCGACCACGATGACGTGAAATTCGCCCGGATAGTCCTGCTCGAGCAAGGTGGTCACCGCTTGAGCGATCACATCGACTTCATTGCGTGCCGGCACCACGGCGGCGACCGCCGGCCAGGTTTCACGCGGCTCGAGGGTGAGCGGCGTGGCGGGACGCGCCCGCCAGAAACCGCCGCGCGCGAACAGCAACACACACCAGATCAGCAGGGACAGGCACGACAGGAGAAACAGAACCACCACCATTAAGCATTACCCTCAAGTGAACCCGCTTGCACGCCGACGCGCCGCGACAGGCGCATCACCACAGTGCGTACCGCGACGACGCACCAGTCAAAAGTGTTGAGTACCGGCCGCTCGCGAAACACGTCGTAGCCGGCCTTTTCGATCCGCTCGAGGATGCGCAGGCCGCCGTGGATGGCGCCGCACAGCTCGATCCCCAAGCGCCCGGGGATACGCAACGCGAGCGGCGCGCCGCGCACCAGCGTGGCCCGGACAAACGAAACCTCGTAGGCCATCAGCTTCGCCCAGGCATCGTCGACAACGCCCTTGGCGATGTGCGCCTCGGTCACGTTGAAGCGCCGCAGATCCGCGAGCGGCAGATACACGCGGTTTTTGTTCCAGTCGGCGGCGACGTCCTGCCAGAAGCTGATCAGTTGCGAGGCCGTGCAGATCGCATCGGCATCGACGAGATTCTCCGGCGTGGCGGCGCCCACCAGATGCAGCATCAGATGCCCGATCGGGCTGGCCGAGTGGCGGCAGTAGTCGAGTAGCGCAGCCCGGTCTGCGTAACGGCTGGTGTCGATCTCCTGACCGCACGCGTGGAGCAGATCGTAGAACGGCGCGAGCGGCAGTTTATACTGCGCGACCACACCGGCCAGCTTGCCGAACAGGAGCGGGTGCACCGGCGCCGCGCGCCGCTGTGCTACTGCGTCGAGGCCGGCGCGGAAGTCGGCGAGGCGGGCATGCCGCTCGGCCGGGCTCCAGTCGCCTTCATCGGCGATGTCGGCGGCGGTACGGACAACCTGATAGATAATGCCGATCGGCGCGCGCAGCGCCTTTGGCAGCAGCACGCTCGCGACCGGAAAATTTTCGTATAGATCGACGTCCATCCAAGCGAGCCTCGAAACCTTTTTGTAATGTGGCGACAAACGTGCGCCGCAGGACCACGTAGTTTAAGGGTTCCGCCAAACCGGTGCAGCGCGTAATCCTTGCCATCAGCGCATCGCCGCCTGCACCAGAGATGCGGCGCCGGGCAGCGAACCCGCGGCGCGGTGGCGGCCCAACACCTTGGCGGGCCGCCAGAGCAAAGCCGGCCTGATAGCGTTAGAATGCGCGTTTGGTTTTGCTGTACCGGCTGCGCGCCGGGGCTCAAGACGTCAACTAAATAGATGATCGCGGCGATAAAGTCATTTTTACCGACTTCTTCGAAACCCGCGTCAGTCGGAGTTCGCCAATTTATGCGAGTCATCCTTGCTCAACCCCGCGGCTTTTGTGCGGGTGTTGTACGTGCAATTGAGATCGTCGATCGCGCGTTACAACAACACGGCGCGCCCGTGTATGTCCGCCATGAGATTGTTCACAATCGGCACGTGGTGGACAATTTGCGCCAGAAAGGCGCGCGCTTTGTCGAAGAACTCGATGAGGTGCCGCAAGGTGCCGTGGCGATTTTCAGCGCGCATGGTGTCGCGCAGACCGTCGAGCGCGACGCGGAACAGCGTGGCCTTGACGTGCTGGACGCGACCTGCCCGCTCGTGACCAAGGTTCACGTGCAGGGGCGCCAGTATGTGGCTGCGGGCCGTACCCTGATTCTGATCGGCCATGCGGGCCATCCGGAAGTGGAAGGCACGATCGGCCAGATCCCCGGCAAGGTGCTGCTGGTGCAGAGCGAGGCCGAAGTTGCGCATCTGGACCTGCCGCTCGATACGCCGCTCGCGTACGTCACGCAGACCACGCTGTCGGTCGACGACACCCGTGGCATTATCGACGCCTTGCTGCGCCGTTTCACCGACATCGTCGGTCCTGACACGCGCGACATCTGCTACGCCACGCAAAACCGCCAGGCGGCGGTGCGCGAACTGAGCAAAGAAATCGACGTGCTGCTGGTGGTAGGCGCAACCAACAGTTCGAACTCGAACCGGCTGCGCGAGATTGGCAGCGAAAGCGGCGTGGCGAGTTATCTCGTCGCCGACGGTTCGGAAGTGAAGCCGGAGTGGTTTGCGAACGTGCAGACTGTCGGCATCACGGCCGGTGCTTCGGCACCGGAAGAGATGGTGAAAAACGTAATCGATGCGCTGCGCGCATTGGGGCCTGTCGATGTCACGACGATGGCGGGCCGTGAAGAGAAAGTCGAATTCAAGTTGCCATCGAAATTGATGCAACCACTCGCTGCACGCGAAGTTTAAGGAGGACGTCTTGTCTATTCCGCTGCTACAGAAAGTCCGGGTCGGCGCTTACATCATGCGTCAGCACCTCTCTGGTAACAAACGCTACCCGCTCGCATTAATGCTGGAGCCGCTGTTCCGCTGCAATCTTGCCTGCAATGGCTGCGGCAAGATCGACTATCCGGATCCCATCCTGAATCAGCGTCTGTCGCTCGAAGAATGCCTTGGCGCAGTCGACGAATGCGGCGCACCGGTGGTTTCGATTGCAGGCGGCGAGCCGCTCCTGCACAAGGAAATGCCGCAGATCGTGAAGGGCATCATCGCGCGCAAGAAGTTCGTGTACCTGTGCACGAATGCGTTGCTGATGGAAAAGAAGATGGACGACTACGAGCCGAATCCGTACTTCGTCTGGTCGGTTCACCTGGACGGCGACCAGCAGGCGCACGATCACTCGGTGTCGCAGGAAGGCGTGTACGACAAGGCTGTCGCCGCGATCAAGGAAGCGAAGCGCCGCGGTTTCCGCGTGAACATCAACTGCACGTTGTTCAACGACGCCGTGCCGGAACGCGTCGCTGCGTTCTTCGACACGCTGGGCCCGATGGGCGTGGACGGCATCACCGTCTCGCCGGGTTATGCGTATGAACGCGCGCCGGATCAGCAGCACTTCCTGAACCGCGACAAGACCAAGCACCTGTTCCGCGAGATTTTCAAGCGTGGCAACAACGGCAAGAACTGGTCGTTCAGCCAGTCGGGCATGTTCCTCGACTTCCTGGCCGGCAATCAGACGTACGAGTGCACGCCCTGGGGCAACCCGGCGCGTACGGTGTTCGGCTGGCAGAAGCCGTGCTACCTGGTCGGCGAGGGCTACGTGAAGACCTTCAAGGAATTGATGGAGACCACGGAGTGGGAAAAGTACGGTACGGGCAACTATGAGAAGTGCGCGGATTGCATGGTGCACTGCGGCTTTGAAGCGACTGCCGTGATGGATACGGTGGCGCACCCGCTGAAGGCGTTGAAGGTTAGCCTGCGCGGCCCGAAGACGAGCGGTGCCTTCGTCAAGGACATTGCGTTGGATAAGCAGCGTCCGGCCGAGTACGTGTTCTCGCGCCACGTCGAGATCAAGCTCGAAGAAATTGGGCGTGCTGGAAAGGGTAAGAAGGTGCAGACAGCGACTTCCGCTTCTGCACACTAAGCTGTGCCTGGGGCGGCTTAGGGCGGCTTAGTGCCGTTTTGTCCGCCTCATGATGGGCATGGGTAGAAAAAAAAGTGCGGTGGCCTGATGGCCACCGCGCTTTTTCTTTTTGCGCGATGCGTTGCTTCAGCCTGCGCTGCGTGCGTTATGGGCAGTCAGGAACTTGATCAGCCCATCAATGCCGCCCTTGGAAATCTGATCGGCAAACTGCGTCTGATAAACCTGAATCAGCCAGGCACCCATCATGTTGATGTCGTAAATCCGCCAGCCCGACGCGTCTTTCGTCATCCGGTAGTCAATCGCATCGTCGCCGCCATTGCTGATCACGTGCGACTGCACGACCGCATCCTTGGCGCCGGCCGGCACGTTGACCGGTAGAAATTTGAATTTCACATCCTGATCCCGCAACTGCGACAGCGAGGCGGCGTACGTGCGCACCAGCAGCAGCGTAAACTGCTCGTAGAGTTGCTTCTGCTGCTCGGGCGTCGCCGTACTCCATGCCTTCCCTACCGCGATCCGCGTGGTCCGCTGAAAATCGGTAGCGGGCACAAACCGCGTTTGGACCAGATCGGTGATCTTCGCCATGTCGCCACCGCGGGCCTGCGGATCAGCCTTCATCGCGGCGACCGTGCCTTCGACGGCACTCTTCACCACCGCATCAGGCGCGCTTTGCGCATAGGCCGCAGTGGACACCACGGCCGCAGTCAGAAAAGCAGACAGATAACGTTTCATACGCTCGCCAAAACCCAAAGAAGTAAGCGCCGGCAGGCTCAAGAGCCCACAGCGAAAGCAGGATAGACCAGTATACCGATATTGCGTTCCCACCCCAATCACGTCGCCCGGGAGCCGGCCTTGCTACCGAAGTGGAGCCGAACCGCTCCGGCTCTGTATACTTGTGCACTTTCGTTAAAACCACCGTCTGCGATAAGGCCCCTCCGCCTACATGTTGAAGTCATCTATTGTCCGTCTCGTCGCCTATTCGGTGCGCCATCCGTCACGGATCATCGCGCTGTCGCTCGTGCTCGCCGTTTTGAGCAGCTTCTACGTCGCCCATAACTTCAAGATCAACACGGACATCAGCCGTCTCATCGAGACCGACAAGCAATGGGCGTCGCTCGAACATGCCATGGACAAGGCCTTCCCGGATCGCGGCGATACCGTGCTGGTGGTGGTCGAAGCCCGCGCCCCGGAGTTTGCGGATGCGGCCGCCAATGCCCTGACGGCCGCGCTGAAAGCCGATCCGAAGGAGTTCACCACGGTCTCGCAGCCCGCCGGGGGCCCGTTCTTCGAACATAATGGTCTGCTGTTTCCGTCCACCGATGAAGTCCTGTCGACCACCTCGCAACTCGTCCAGTCCCGCCCGCTCGTCAATGCGCTCGCGCACGATCCGAGCCTGACCGGCCTCGCGGGCACGCTGACCACCAGCCTGTTGCTGCCGCTGCAACTGGGTCAGGTGAAGCTGGCCGATATGAGCCATTTGCTGTCGCAAAGCGCCACCACGCTCGATCGCGTGCTGGCCGGCCAGCCGGCGGCGTTCTCGTGGCGCGCGCTGGTCGACAAGAGCGCCGCCACGGATCCGGCGCGCGCCTTCGTCACCGTGCAGCCGGTTGTGGACTATGACGCGCTGGAGCCGGGCGCGACCGCGTCGAAAGCGATCCGCGACACCGCGGCCTCGCTGCACCTCGATGCGCGCTTTGGCGCCACGGTCCGTCTGACGGGCGAACAGCCTCTCGCGGACGAAGAATTCGCATCGGTCAAGGACGGCGCCGTGCTCAACGGCATCGGCACCTTCATCGTCGTACTGGTCATTCTATGGCTGGCCCTGCGTTCGGGCCGCATGATCGTCGCCGTGTTCATCACGCTGTTCGTCGGACTCGCGATCACCGCAGCGCTCGGCCTGTTGCTGGTGGGCGCGCTCAACATGATCTCGGTCGCCTTCATGGTGCTGTTCGTCGGGCTCGGGGTCGATTTCGGTGTGCAGTTCGGCGTCAAATATCGCGAGGAGCGTAATCGCGACGACCGTCTTTCCGCCGCCCTCATGCATACCGCACACAGCATCGGCGTGCCGCTGACGCTCGCTGCCGTGGCAGTCGCGCTGAGCTTCTTCTCGTTCCTGCCGACGGCCTATCGCGGCGTGTCGGAATTGGGCGAGATCGCCGGCGTCGGCATGTTCGTCGCGTACTTCACCAACATGACGCTGCTGCCGGCGCTGCTGAAAGTCTTCAACCCGCCGGTTGAAGCCGTTTCGCCCGGCTTCAAGCAACTCGCCCCGGTCGACGATTTCCTCGATCATCACCGCAAGCCGGTGCTGATCGGCACGCTGATCGTCGTCATCGGCGCCTCGCCGTTGCTCACGCATTTGCGCTTCGACTTCAACCCGCTGCATCTGAAGGACCCGCATACAGAATCGATGGCGACGCTGTTGTCGCTGAAGGATTCGCCAGAAGCGGCGGTCAACAATGTGCATGTGCTGGCGCCCACGCTTGCCGATGCGGACCAGAAGGCCGCGCGCCTGCGCGCACTGCCGGAAGTGGGCCGCGTGACCACGCTGGACACCTTCATTCCGGGCGAGCAGCAGCAAAAGATGATGCTGATTGCCAGCGCCGCGCAGCAACTCTTGCCCGCGCTGCAGCAACAGCCCGCACCCCAGGCCACGGACGCGGTACGCGTCGCCACGTTAAAGCGCGCGTCAAACCAGCTCTCACTCGCCGCCGACGACCACCCGGGCCCGGGCGCCGCCGAAGCCAAACACCTGTCCGAGACGCTGCAAAAGCTGGCTGCTGCCGACGCCGCCACGCGCGACCGTGCCGAAACCGCGATGTCCGAGCCGCTGCGCATTGCGCTGAAGCAACTGGCGGATCTGCTGCAACCGACCGAGATTACGCGCGACAACCTGCCCAAGGAAATCTCCACGAGCTGGGTTTCGAAGGACGGCCACGCGCTCGTCGACATTGCGCCGAGGATACAACCCGGCACCGATCCGAACGACGACGCGATGCTCGCCCGCTTCGTCCGCGCGGTGAAGAAAGCGGAGCCGGACGCGATCGGCGGCCCGATTTCGATCCTGAATTCCGCCGACACGATCATCAAGGCGTTCCTGCAGGCCGCCGGCTATGCGTTGCTGTCGATTGCCATTCTGCTGTGGATTGCGCTGCGACGGCTTAGCGATATGCTGCGCACCCTGGTGCCGCTGCTGGTGTCGGCGCTCGTGACGTTGGAGTTGTGTGTGGTGTTTGGTATGCCACTGAACTTTGCGAACATCATTGCGTTGCCCCTGATGCTGGGTGTCGGCGTAGCATTCAAGATCTACTTCGTGATGGCGTGGCGTAACGGGCAGACGGGTCTTTTGCAGTCGAGCCTTACGCATGCCGTGTTGTTCAGCGCAGCGACGACGGCGACGGCGTTCGGCAGCCTCTGGCTGTCGCACCATCCGGGGACGTCGAGTATGGGACGCTTGCTGGCGCTCTCGTTGTTTTGCACGCTGATTGGCGCAGTGGTGTTCCAACCGGTACTGATGGGCAAACCGCGACGTCGCGCGAAGCGCAAAGGAATATAAGTATGAAGCTGCGAACCACCGTGCTGGCGCTGGCCGCCACCGGGCTGATCTCTGGCTGCGCGACCGGCCCCGACCGCAAACCGGGCGACCCATTCGAACCCGCGAACCGCGTGATTTTCAAGTTCAACGACGGCATTGACCGCTTCGTCGCCGTCCCGGTCGCCAAGGGTTACCAGAAGGTGACACCACAGCCGTTGCGTACGGCGGTGAGCAACTTCTTTTCGAACCTGGGTGACCTGACTAACGCCGCCAACAACCTGTTGCAACTGAAGATCACGGACGCGACCGAAGACTTCGTGCGTTTCGCGTTCAACTCGACCTTTGGACTGGGCGGCCTGCTCGACTGGGCAACACCGGCCGGCCTGCCGAAGCACCACCAGGATTTTGGGTTGACGCTGGGCCACTGGGGCATCCCGTCGGGCCCGTACCTTGTTCTACCGCTATTCGGCCCGAGCACGGTACGTGACAGCATGGGTCTGATCGTGGACGTGAAGTTCAACCCGCTGAACTACATTGAGCCGGCGGTGCGCAATCCGCTGTACGTGTTGCAGTTCGTGAGCGTGCGCTCCGACCTGCTGGGAGCATCCAGCCTGCTGGAACAGGCCGCACTGGACAAGTACTCATTCGTTCGCGACGCCTATACACAGCAGCGCCAGGCGCGCCTGCGCGGCACGGGCGAGAACGCCGCCCCGCTCCCGAACTACGACGACCAGGACAACTCCGGCGCCGCCGCGCCTGCCAAGGGCGCTGCGGGAGGCTTACCGAACTACGCGGACCCAGGCGACGCAGCCGAAGCCCCCAACGCCGCATCCGGAAGCGCCACAGGCGCCCCGGCGGGCGTACCGAACTACAGCGACCCGGGCGAGACACCAAACGCCCCAGCGGCAGCGCCTGCTGCGCCGTCGGGTGCAGTGACACCGGCACCGACCCAGCAAAGCGCGCCGACGGGCAAGAAACCGCCGGAAGTAGTCCCGGCACCCCAATAAGTGGTTTGAGTCAGACGCCCCGGCGCGCAAAGCGTGCCGGGCATGTGCTTCGGCGCGCGAAGCGCCGCCGGAGGTATGACTGCATTGTCACTCGCGCCGAATGTGCGAGAACACAGATTCCAGATGCACCACTACCGCGACTGTGCGGGGGACCCGCTTAGCAGGGGGTTCGAGCCGCTTTCTTTGCTTATCTTTCTTTGCGGCGGCAAAGAAAGTAAGTGCCGCCCCGCACAGGGGCAACGCTAATAAACCAATAACAAATCAAGAAAAAGCCAACGCCGCAGGCAAACAGAAACAAGCGCCGCGCAGGCAAAAACCCAAAGCTTAATGCAAACTCTCAACCTCACCACGCGCAGCGCCAACCTCCTCATCCACGCCAGCGCCCCCCTGCGGCAAAGCCCGCGAATCCTGCCGATATCGTTCAAACGCCTCATCCGCATATAGAATCTGCGTCCGCCCATGCGGCATGGGCTCGCCCTTCTCATCGAGATTAACAAACACCATCTTCTCGACAGTCAAAATACTCTTACGGGTAATCTTGTTCCGCACTTCACAGCGAAGCGTAATCGACGTACGTCCAAAATGCGTAGCCGTCATCCCGAGTTCAATAATGTCCCCCTGCCTCGCAGAGCTCACAAAATTAATTTCGGACATGAACTTGGTCACGACCCGCTGGTTATCGAGCTGACAGATGGCGTAGATAGCGGCTTCTTCGTCGATCCAGCGCAGGAGGCTACCGCCGAACAGGGTCCCGTTCGGGTTGAGATCTTCGGGCTTGACCCACTTTCTGGTATGAAAATTCATCTGGTACTCCGTGTTCGATAGCACCGAGGGTAAGGGCTGGGCGCCACAAACCTAGGGTTAACACTGACATCGTACCAAATATAAGGGTTTTCCCTAGTTTTTCAATATGCGCTGAATTGTGACCGACGAGTGCCGGCCACGGGAAGCAAAACACAGGCGGCGAGCAGCCGCCGTCAAGCAACAGCCATCCGCAAAACCCCAGCCTCGCCCATCGCATGCCGCGCCTGAACCAGCGTGGTCCGCGCCGCCCGCGCATCGGCGGCAACCTGAATCAGCGCCCCGAGCTGCGACGGCTGCCGCAACAGCTCCCTCAAAATGGGCCCCAACGCCGTCGTGCCATCGTCCCGCAAGCCAGCGGTCGCGGCAGAAGGCAACGTCCGCCAGGCCGGATCGACAATCGCGCGGCACACGGCAAACGGCAGGCCATGCGCGGCGGCCGTCGCACCGGCAATATGCGATTCCATATCGACGGCCAAAGCGCCCGTGGAGCGATGCAGCGCGCGCTTATCGTCAGCGGTGACCAAAGGCGCGGTCACAGCCGCCACGACCCCACGCCTCAGGCGGACCGCCAGCGGCCCGATCGACAGCGCGGCGGCGAGCCTGTCAGCCCATGGCCGATCCGTCTCGAGCCGCCCAAACGGCCCCTCGACGGCCTCCCCCACGATCAGCGTGCCCGGCTCCAGATCGGGCGCCAAACCACCCGCCGTCCCGAAACTGACGATTCCCGAGCAGCCGCGCGCGACCGCCGCGCTCAACGCCCGCTCCAGCAAATCGGCGCGTGCCGCGTAGACCACCTCGACACCCTTGCCGCGCGCGATGCGCGCTTCGAACGCCATCCCCGTCACCACGATCACCGGCAAGGTGCTGCGGCCGGCGTCGGCTGACGGCGTTGTCGACAGCGCCATCCGTTACATCCCGACCGTGACGCGCGTCAGGCCGTTGCGCGTCAGATGACGGAAGCGCGCCAACGCCCACAAAGGGAAGAACTTGCGATAGCCGTGGTAACGCAGATAGAACACCCGCGGGAAACCGGTCGCCGTGAAGCGCGTTTCGTCCCACAGGCCGTGCTCGCGCTGTTCGCGCTGCAAATACTCGACGCCGCGCGCGACCGCCTCGCGATTCACCTCGCCCGCGGCCATCAGGCCCATCAGCGCCCAAGCGGTTTGCGACGCCGTGCTCGGCGCGCGCTCGTAGCCGCGATAGTCGAGCTTGTAGCTCTCGCCGCCCTCGCCCCAGCCGCCGTCTTCGTTCTGGATCGACAGGAGCCACTGTGCGCCGCGCTTCATGCGCGGGTCGTCGTGCGGCAGACCGGCGGCGTTCAGCGAACACAGCGCGGTCCACGTGCCGTAGATGTAGTTCAGGCCCCAGCGGCCGTACCAGCTACCGTCCGATTCCTGTTCCTTCAGCATGTAATCGAACGCGCGTTGCGCCGGTTCACTGCCCTGCGGGAATTCGCCGAGTTGCGCGAGCATCGACAGGCAGCGGCCCGACACATCCGCCGTCGGCGGATCGAGCAATGCGGCGTGATCGGAGAACGGAATGTTGTTCAGGTAGTACTGGGTGTTTTCGGGTTCGAACGCACCCCAGCCGCCATCGCTGCTTTGCATGCCGACCACCCATTCGCGCGCCCGCGCAATGGCTTCGCGATCGGCATCCGAGTGCGTCAGCGCCGCCGAGCGATGCATCGCCATCGCCACCACCGCCGTATCGTCGACGTCCGGATAGTGCGCGTTGTTGTACTGGAACGCCCAGCCGCCAGGACGCACGTTCGGACGGCGCGAGATCCAGTCGCCGCGCACGTCGAGAATCTGCAGCGGACGCAGCCATGCAAGCCCGCGTTCAGCCGCCTGTTCCGCATGCGCTTCGCCAGTTTCAAGCAGCGCGTGCGCCGCGAGCGAGGTATCCCACACCGGCGACAGACACGGCTGGCAATAAGCTTCGTCATCCTTGATGACGAGCAGCTTTTCGATCGACTGACGGGCGATTGCGCGATTCGGATGATCGGCCGGATAGCCGAGCACGTCGTACATCATCACCGAGTTAGCCATCGCCGGGAAAATCGCGCCGAGGCCGTCTTCGCCATTCAGCCGCTCGTCGACAAAGCGCACGGCCTCGCGCACCGAGCGGTCGCGCGTCGCCTTGGGAAACAGGCCGTCGACCATGCGCAACATCACGTCCACGCCGCTGAAGAAGCGGAACCAGCCCTGATGCTGATGCGGCGCCCGCTCGCGCATGCCGGTATTCACCGGTGCGCCGCGGAACAGTTCGTCGATACGCACTCGACGGGGATTGCGCGCCACCGGCCGCTTCGCGTTCAGCACCAGCAACGGCACGATCACCGTGCGCGCCCAGTACGACACCTTCGACAGATGGAACGGGAACCATTGGGGCAACAGCATGATTTCCACGGGCATCATCGGCACGGCACGCCACGACACCACCCCGAACAGCGCGAGCAGAATCCGCGTGAACACGTTCACCGTTTCCGCGCCGCCGTTCGCGAGAATCGCCTCACGCGCGCGGACCATGTGCTCGGCATCCGGCGAGTCGCCGATCATCTTCAGTGCGAAGTACGCCTTCACGCTGGCGCTGATGTCGAGCGCGCCGTCGGTGAAGAGCGGCCAGCCGCCGTCCGCCATCTGGATGCGGCGGAGATAGCGGCCAATCTTCTGCTCCAGTTCCACGTTCGGCGTTTCGCCGAGATAGTGGACCAGCAGCACGTATTCCGCGGGAATCGTCGCGTCGGCTTCGAGCTCGTAGACCCAGTGGCCGTCCGGATTCTGCGCGGCGAGGATCGCGTCGGTGGCGCGCGTGATCGCGGCGTCGAGCGGCCCGGCGGACGCTTGCGGCGCAACTTGCGACGCAACAACCGGCGCAGCGGCCGACACAGTCGGCGCCGCATCGGCGAATTCAGGCAGGACGGCGTCCAGCGGCTGGGCTTGAGATAAATCGTTCATCGGCGTTCCATCGGTTGATTCAGCAGCGTGTCCGCGGCCTTCTGGCCGGAGCGGATCGCCCCTTCAATCGTCGCGGGCAGACCGGTGGCCGTCCAGTCGCCCGCGAGCATCAAGTTGTTCCAGCGAGTGCGCGTGCCGGGGCGCAGCGTTTCCTGATCCGGCAGCGGGGCAAACGTCGCGCGCTTTTCCATCACGACCTGCCAGGCCGGCATCGGCTCAGCGGGCAAATTGGCGGCCTGAGCCACTTCGGCCCAGACGGTTTTCGCGAGCGCTTCATGCGGTGTGTCGAGCAGGCGCTCAGCGGCGTTGACCGTGACCGACACGCGGCCCTCGAAGGCGAACAGCCAATCGGCCGTCGCATTGAGCAGCCCTGTGATCGGCGCCATACCGAACGGCGGCTCGACCGCGAAATGCACGTTGAGGATCGCGGCGAAGCGATTCGGCGAGCGCAAACCCGGCACAAGCGTCTGTGCGATGTCCGGCGGTACCGCGAGCACGACGGCCTGGTTCGCTTCGATCGCGATGCGCTCGTCGGCAAAATTCAGTGCTGATATACGACCGGGGCCGGTGTCGGCAAACTCGATGTCCGTCAGGCGCGCCCCGAGCCGGATTGCCGCGCCGCCATGCTGCAACAGACGCAGCGCCGGATCGACAAAGGCGCTGCCCAGCCCGTTCTTCGCCACCAGAGGCCGGCACGCCAGACCACCGGCGACCAGCGTCTCCCTGACCATCGCGGCCGTCAGCTCGGCCGACGCTTCACGCGGCTCGACATTGAGCATCGCGAGAAACAGCGGCCGCAGCAGGCGATCCCACAGCGGGCCGTTGCAGCGCATGGTCTGCGCCACACTGCGCCCGGGCTTGGCGAACAGCAGCGGCACCAGCGCCAGATAGTCGCTCGGGCCGGTATTCGGCACGCGCGCGTTCGAGTCAAAGATCCACCCAGGCAGACGGCCCGGCGACATGCGCACGGTCCAGCGCGCCCGCGTCGCCAGATCCACGAACGGATACTCGGGCTGAGCAGGGCCGACCAGCTCGTCGGCGGCACCGATCGCGCGCACATAGTTGAGCGTAGCGACATTTCCGGACTGCACCATGTGATTGCCGCTGTCGATGGTGGCGCCCAGCTTGGCGTCGTAATACGAACGGCAACGGCCACCTGCCTGGGGTGCGGCCTCATGCAACACGACATGCGCGCCGCGCCGCTGCAATTGCACCGCAGCGGCCAGGCCGGCGAGCCCGGCGCCGATCACATGGATGAGCTTCGGCATCAGCTCAGAAGAGCGCGTAACGCGCGACGATCAACAGCAGGCGCAGTTTCGGCTTGCTGACCTTCGTCCGCGGAATGTCGAATCCGCGCTCGAGCGTGCGGTCGAGCAACACCCGATAGACGCCCGACATGATGCGCGGCGCACGCACGTGGTTGCGCGGCTCGCGATCCATGATCGCGTCGGAGGCAGCGAAATGCGCCTTGGCGCGCTCGGCGAGCGTCGCGCAGACGCGCGGCAGCGACGGATCGTCGGCGATCTGCGTCGGGCTCGTCACCGCGATGCCTTCGCGCGCCAGCAATTCGTGCGGCAAGTAGCAGCGGTTGATACCGGCGTCTTCGTCGATATCGCGCAGGATGTTGGTCAGTTGCAGCGCGCGGCCCAGATGGTGCGCGAGCAGGCGGCCAGGCTCCTCCTGCATCCCGAATATCCTCACCGATAGGCGGCCCGCCGCGCTGGCGACACGATCGCAGTACAGATCGAGCGTGGCCTCGTCGGGCGCGCAGATGTCGGCGGCGGCGTCCATCGCCATGCCGTCGATCATCGCGTGAAAATCTTCGCGTTGCAGGTGAAACGTATGAATGTGCCGCGTCAGCGCGCGCAAGGAAGCGCGCGGTGCGCCGGCGTAGCACGCGTCGATGTCGGCGCGCCAGCACTCGAGTGCGGCGGCGCGTTCGGCGCGCGGCATATCGCTGTCGGCAATGTCGTCGACAGCGCGGCAGAAGGCGTAGACCTGATACATCGCGTCGCGCTGCGCGGCCGGCAGGATGCGCATCGCGAGATAGAACGAGCTGCCGGATGTGGCGGCAGCGGCGTCGATTTCTGTATCGTCCACGACAAGATTGGAAACAGCCAAGACGATCTCCGCTGGAGGCGCCCGCTGAAAGGCGTTCAAGAAGTTTTAATACCTACCCGCAGGGTAAGCGGCCCGCGCGCGCGGACACGCGCGAAACACCCGGCTGGGATGCCGGAAACGGCGAAAAGTATAACAACCTTTGTGAGATGCCGCAGTTTTGAGGGGCAAATAAGGGACGGAAGACGGGCCGAAGCGGACATGTGCCGACCATCGGCCTGGCGGGAAAGGCTCAGGAAAAAGCCACCGAGCGGTTGCGTCCTTGCCGTTTCGCGCTATACAGCGCCGCGTCGGCCTCATTGATGAGCACATCATAGGTCGGCACGCCCACGCGCGCCGCCGCGCCGCCGACGCTGGCCGTCACCGGCACGCTCGTGCCCTGCACTTCAACCGGCGTGTCGGCGATCGTGCAACGAATCTTTTCCGCGACCTTCATCGCGTCCTCAAGCGGCGTGCACGGCAACAGCAAGGCAAACTCCTCGCCCCCGAAACGCCCGAAGGTGTCCTGCACCCGCACCACCCCGGCGACCCGCTGCGCCATCACGCGCAAGACCGTATCGCCGACGCCGTGGCCGAACTGGTCGTTGATTTTCTTGAAGTGATCGAGATCGAACAGCAGCACGGACATCTCGCCGCCGTAGCGCTGCCAGCGCGTGTACTCGTCGCGCAGGCGCGCTTCGAAGAAACGGCGATTGGCGATACCCGTGAGGCCGTCGCGGTCCGCGTATTCCTGCAGCTTGGCGACCGCCTCTTCACGCTCGCGCTGCACGATGCTGACATGCGTGACGTCGGAGATGGTCACGCACACCGCCACCACTTCGCGGTCGCGCATCAGCGGCATGAACGTGCAGTCCTGCTGCATGAAATCGACGCCGCCGGTAATCGGCCGGTCGTGATCGAACTTGAAGAGATACGGGCGCTGCTCCCACGAACTGAACGCGAAACTGCCGAGCTGAAACACGCTTTCGATCTTGCGCGCCAGCCACACGCGTGGCAGTTCAGGAAAGTGCGTGAAGAGCGATTTGCCGACCATCTGTTCGGGCGACAACCCGCTGTGATCCTGCATGAACCGGTTCCACATGAGCACGTTCATGTCGCGATCGAGCACGAAAATGCCGAAACCGACCCGTTCGACCACCAGATCGCTCAACGAGTCCACAGGCACATTCATAGACTGGACAACAGCGCGTCGAGCGCCTCGTTCATATGCCGGATCGATTCTTCGGCCATCAGCATCACGAGGTGCGCGCGGAAGCTTTGATCCTCGAGCGCGAAATTGACTTCGACCAGCAGCGCGACTTCCCATTGCAGCACACCGGGCTGGAACACTTCGTCGAGCGTCATCGCTTCGCCGAGCAGGCCCGGCGCGGAGAAAACCGGCATGCGGCCGAGCTGGTCGAGAATGCACGAGACACACGCGCCCGTCAGCACGTTCGCGACGTCGAACACGAGTTCTTTCTGGCTCACCGCCTCGTAGCTCGAGCGCGAATACGGATCGCTCACGAGCGAACACAACTGGTCGATGCTGTCGCTGCGGCAGATCACCAGCGCTTCGCCCTTGATGTCGGAGCGAAAGCCCTGGCGCACCGCGCTCACCGTGTCCTCGATGCCGGTCATCTCGCGCAGCGCCTGGGCCGCTTCGTGCACCGCCACCACCTTCACGCGCGGCACCGACAATTCGATGAACGCATCGAGCAGGTGCGCGAGGCGCGTCGCGGCCTGGCCCATCGCCAGATTGGCGACCTCCTGCAGCGCGTCGCGCTGGTCTTCGTTGAGGACTGGCTCAGACATACAACCCGTACTCCTTGAGGATGGGCAGTACCGCCTCGGGCGTCACGGGCTTGGCGATGAATGCAGCGGCGCCCAGTGCGCGCACGCGCGATTGGGCCATCGGCTGGACATCGGCGGAGACGACGATGACGAAAGTGTTCAGATCCTCATGCTGCAACGCTTCCAGCACCTGATAGCCGGTCATGTCCGGCATCGTCAGGTCGAGGAACATCACCGACGCCTTGCCTTCGCGATACAGGCCAAGCGCTTCGCGCCCGTTCGTCGCGTAGGACACGTCGACATCCCAGTCCGGCGGCAATGCCTTGGTGAGCACCTTGCGGGCAAGCAATGAATCGTCGGCGATCACAATGGGCAAAGGCATGGGCGGGTCGGTAAGCGGGATGAGCTCTTGCGCGTTAACGGCGGGTAGAGGCAATTTCTTTAGCGCGCGGTCTGTCGACCAGCCGCAAAACGGACTGAGACTTGCGAGAATACGGCTTGCAGACGAGCGGGGAGAACGCGCGGCGAGGCGCTTTGGACGGAACCGTTGAGCACGAATGGATGCGTGCGAGCACGGTGGACGACGGCTATGACCGGCATGTTCGAAGCCTACCCCGTAGATGATTCCGCGCGGCTTCACGGATCGGATGGTCCCCTTGCCGCGCGCGTGATTCCGCGAGCGCCTTCCGTCACGCGTTGTGCGCGTTGTCTGGCGGCCCTCGCGGCAGATGCGTCCGGGCATGGCGGACACATTATTTGTAATGACGCCGATTTTCGAAGTAAAACGGCGGAAAGGCAATACACCAATATCGCGCTGATTAAAGAGATCTTCCTGATAGGGACTATTTTGGAAAATATTTTGGTAGATATGGAAGGTTTTCTTTTACATTTATACTTTTGTGTACGTTTGCGCTTCTCGATTCGTCACTGATTCAAACAGCAGACAAATGAGGCGCCGACCATGTGTGACGGTAACCAGTACCGCTGCGACATGTCTATGCTTTTCGTATGAGGCCGACTCCTGGCCCTTTCGCCCTGAACGACCTTAGCGTTATCGACCATGACACAAGACCGGTTCGACCCGTCCGAAGCGAGCCGACTTTCCGCCAACCACCAGCCCGAGGCGCGGTTCCCGGCCGTGCCGGAACAGAATTTCCACGTCCGGCGCATGACGCTGATCGCGCTGCTGATTGCAGCGATCGTGTTGCCATGCGTGTACGTCGCCGCGATGGCCTTCAGCGATCTGCGCGGGCGCATGGCCGACGCGACCGACGTGACGCAGCGCACCGTGCGCGTGGCGGAAGAGCACGCACTGAAAGTGTTCGACATGAACGAGACGCTCGACTCGCGCATCGTCGATCTGACACAAGGTCTGGACGACGACGGGATCCGCGCGAAAGAAGCCGATATCCACGAGAAACTGCGCACCATGGGTGGCGGCTACCCGCAGGTGGCGGGCGTGTCGATTTTCGGCCGTGAGGGTGATCTGCTCGCCACCAGCCGTTTCTATCCCGCGCCGGTGCTGTCGATTGCCGATCGCGAAGATTTCATCGGCATTCGTGACGGCAAAGGCCTCGAGCATGTCTCCAAGGTGATGGCGGGACATGTTGTGGGCGAGCAGGTATTCAACACCGGTGTGGAGCGTCCCGCTGCCGACGGCTCGTTTGCCGGGGTCGTCTCGGTGGCCCTGCGGCCCAGCTATTTCGATGCGTTCTACCGGGAACTGCTCGGTGGCAGCGACAGCACGCCGATGACCATGAGCCTGATACGCACCGACGGCGCGATCCTCGCGCACTATCCGCGCCGCCCCCACGAGCCGGCGGCGATGGCGCCAGGTTCGCCTTTGGCCCAAGCGCTCGCGCAAGGGCGGCGAGCCGGTGTCGTACGGATGCATTCCGACATCGACGACGACAACGTGATCCTCGCGTTCCGGCGCATCGGCGCCTACCCGGTCTACGTGTCGTGCAGCTATCGCACCTCGGCGATCTGGGCCACCTGGTACCGGCATCTGAGCGTGCTGATCCTGTCGATGTTCACGCCGTCCATCGTGCTGTGGTGCGTGATCTGGCTGTCGCTGCGGCGCCTCGGCGCCGAAGAGGAAGCATGGGAGCGCTGGCAGGCCGAAGCCTCGATGCGCCGCTCGATCGAATCCGCGTATCGCCAGTCGCGCAAGATGGAGGCGCTCGGCAATCTGGTCGGCAGCGTCGCGCATGATTTCAACAACCTGCTGATGATCGTCTCAGCCAACCTGCAAATCGCCCGGCGGCGTGGTGCGCCAGGGCTCGACCGGGAACTGTCGGCGATGGAGCGGGCGCTCAAGAGCGGTCAGTCGCTCACCCGGCAATTGCTCGGCGTCGCGCGCAAGCAGCCGTTGCGCAACGAAACCCTGGCGCTCGAACGCTGGCTGCCGGCGTGCCGCGAACTGCTGCGCGCCTCGCTCGGCGCGAAGATTTCGCTGGTGATGGACATCGGCGTCAATATCTGGCCGATGCGTGTCGACGTCGCCGAGCTGGAACTGGCGCTGATCAACGTCGCCGTGAACGCGCGCGACGCCATGCCCAACGGCGGGCGCTTCACCGTGCGGGCCGCCAATATCAATTTCCGCCACGAGGACGGCTTTCCGTTGATCGGCGACTTCGTGCAACTGTCGCTTGAAGACACCGGCGGCGGCATGCCGCCCGACGTGCTCGCGCGCGCCTTCGAACCGCTGTTCACGACGAAGCCGAAGGGCATGGGCACCGGTCTCGGGCTGCCGCAGGTTTTCGCCTTCTGCGAGCGCTCCGGCGGACTCGCCGCGATCGACAGTGCGATCGGCGCGGGCACCTCGGTGCGCCTCTATCTGCCGCGCGCCACGGCCGCGCCCGAGGCCGAAGTGCCGGCCGAACCGGGCGTTGAGGAAAGCAGCGCGCCGCACGGTTTGCGCATCCTGCTGGTCGAGGACAACGACGAAGTCGCCGCCGGCACCGAGGCCCTGTTGCAGATGATGGGCCACCAGGTCACGTGCGTGTTCAACGCCGACAACGCGCTGCGCCTGTTCGACGACGCGCACGCGAGGCAGGCTCGCACCGGCGAGCCGCTGCCGTTCGATCTGGTGCTGTCGGACATCCATATGCCCGGCACGATGAACGGCATCGATCTCGCCGAAGCTGTGCTGGCTTTCGACACCAGGCTGCCGGTCATTCTGGTCACCGGTTACGCGGAAGAACTCGACCGTGCGCGGCACGTGAACGTGCGGGTGCTATCCAAACCTTTCGATATCGCATTGCTGGAAAAACTCCTGCAAGCGATCCAGCGCGACCTCGCGCAGACGGACGCCGATCCGGCTGCGGCGGCGCATCCGGCAGGCTGACGCCTGCCTTCTCAGCGTCGCCGCCAATTACCGGCAGTTGTAAAAGCGCGGCAGCGGGATGCCGTGGTTTCTGCGTGACCCAGTCGGCGCAGGCAGGCAGCAGCGGGCGTGCAGTGACATCGTGCGCGCCCGGCATGATCGTTGCGGCGTTGTTTCAGGGAAGGAGGTCGACGCGGTTTGCGCCGTCCATTCGACTCAGATACGCCGGGAGGCAGCCATGCGACACACCGTGATTGGTTTATTCGACACCTATTCTCGAGCAGAAGCCGCGCGCGACACGCTCGTACAGACCGGTTTCGCACGCGAAACGATCGAGTTGCAGGCGAATCCGGAACCCTCCGTTGGCTCAGCCACTGATGAGGTTGCCAGTTCCGGCGTCCTGGCCAATATCGAGCGCTTTCTTTCGAGCCTGTTTGCGTCCGGCCCCCGCGCGTCGGAAGCGGCTCGCTACACGGAAGCCGTGCGCCGCGGCGCCGTGCTGGTCTGTGTGAACGCGGCAAGCGAATCGCACGCGGAACTCGCTCGCAATACCTTGACGAGGCTGGGCGCGACCGACATCGGCGAGCGCTCGCCCGATTGGGACATGCAGCCGGAATCGAGCCGCGACCATTCGATACTCGACGAGCTCGGCATCGGCGCAGTGATGCCCGGCACGCCGCACACATCGAGCGTCGCGACGCCCGGCGTGGCGCCTGCCGGGGAAACGACGGCGGGTTCAACCAGTCCGCCTGCCGCTACGCCCGATCCGCTCTATCCGCCGCCGCTGATGGGCAGCGACGCCGAGCCGTTCGTCCCGCCGCCGCTCGCTGAGCGGCCGGTGCTCCGCCCGGTCGACGAGCCGGTTACCGACCCACTGGCCAGCGATGCGGCACGAAGCGCGATCGCCGCCGGTTCGGTGCCGGGCTCGGGCGCAATCATGCAGCCATCGGAAGTGATCCCCGCAGCGGGGCAACCGGCTGCGGGTTCAGGCGACCCGATTCCAAACGAGTATCTGGAATACGAAGAGGATTTCCGCACGCACTACGACGAGCAGTACGGGACCGGCACCGGGAACGCGCGCTATGAAGACTACGTGCCGGCCTACCGCTACGGCGCGGAGATCGGTCAGGACGCGCGTTATCGCGACAGACCGTGGGACGACGTCGAGCCGGAAGCGCGGCGCCATTGGGAAACCACTTCGCCGGACAGCACATGGGAGCGCTTCAAGCTCGCCGTGCGTCATGGTTGGGAACGGGTGACGGGGCACCACCACGTCTAAGCGGGGGAGCCCGTAGCGCCGACGTGCCGTGGCGTTGCGGCAACGTCGGCGCTTTCAGTCTGAACAGACCTTCGCAAGGCCGTCCGGATTGACCCGGTGTGACCCGGCTTGATCCGAATTGGCCGTCAGTCAGCGGCCTGACGTTTGACCCACGCGACGTAGCGGTCGACGAAAGTCTGCAAGAACTTGCGCGTGCCGTCGTTCACGATCTCGCCTTTCTCGTTGATGGCCGCCGCGTCGTGCTTGATGAACATTTCAGGTTGGCCAAGCGTGGGCACATCGAGGTAGGCGAGCACATTGCGCAGATGCTGTTGGGCCAGCGCCGTGCCGGTTGCGCCGACTGAGGTCCCGAGCACCGCGCCCGGCTTGTTGCGCCACGAATTGGTGCCCCACGGCCGCGAACCCCAGTCGAGGGCGTTCTTCAGGACACCCGGCATGGAGCGGTTGTACTCGGGGGTGACGAATAGCAGGCCGTCGGCAGCTTCGACGCGCTGCTTCAGTTGTTTGGCGACTTCGGGATAGTCGGCGTCGTAGTCCTGGCTGTAGAGCGGCAAGGAGCCGATGTCGATGAACTCGAAAGTGAAGTCCGCGGGCGCGAGTGAAATCACGGCGTGCGCCAATTGGCGGTTGAACGACTCGCGACGCAAGCTGCCGACGACGACTGCGATGTGATAGGCCATGGTTCGCTTCCTTAAGGTGAGGCGCTTGACGCGCAAAAGGGTACGAACTGTCCATCATAGGCAAAAGCCTCGCGGCATGGCGACGGCGAATACAAAAACACCTTCTTCTGGCTGCGCGGGTCCCGACCTTGAAAGTGGCGACCGGTGGATAACCCGGTAGCACCCAAAGTTATCCACAGATTTACTGAATAACCTTGTGGATAACTGGTACTTTTGCCTTGTCAATCAAGCATGCTTTCGGTCTAGGAAGATTTGAGGCAAATGGGGATACTTTGCTGTCCGGCCGGATGAAAATCCGCTCGGGCAGCATAAGTCTGATGATTCATTCCGGGACGGCGATGTCGCCATCCACAAGCTGCCAGCCGTACGTCTCGGCAAACAGTTGCGCCGCATCGGCATTTTCAAAGAACGGCATGTCCGCGTGGCCCTGAAAGGGGTAGATCACGCGCTCGTCGCTCAACCGGATCACTTTCAGCGTCGGCACCGTACCGCTGGAAGTACGACGCGACGACGCAGCAACCTGATAGTTCGCGCGACCCGTCAGCGGTGTGGAATTCGCGCCCTGCGAGCGCCTGGAGACGTGGCTTGCCATCGGTGCGCGCATCAAAGCCCAGCGATCGTCTGGCCGGCAACCATGCCGTCGATCACCCGTTCCGCGTAACTCGCTGAGGCAATTCGCGCGTCGCCGGCTGCGCCGAACGGGGAACGGCTCGGCACGCGAAAGACGCGGCTGCTGGTCAGGGTGTCGTCGGTGCCGCGCCGGCAGATTCGCACGGCAGCGTCGAAGCCCGCATCGTAGTGGCGTGCGCCGTCGGGAGAGCGCGGCTGGTGCGGATAAACCAGCGGATAAATCTCGAGGCCCCGGTAGCTTCTGATCGTATTGCTCATGGTGGTCGTCTCCGGTGAGGGATCTCGCTTGCAACGCGTCGCTGTGTGTTCGGCGCGACGCGGGACGAGTCACGGCGTTTCAGCGGAAAACAAGGCGTTGATCGACGATGTGCGTCAAGAGCGGCCGATTGTGTCAGGCCATGCCAACGACACCGCCAAGCTGAGTAGAAGAAAGGGACCCCGTTCGATTCAGGGCGCTGTAATGAGAGGCTGATGCCTGAGGGACTGCGTAAGACGCGCAGGAGAACTGCAAGCTGTTGGCCTACTGTAACACGTTAGAAGAGCGAGCATTAGGCGCATTTGCGCGCCGGGCGCGGGTGTTGCTTCGGAGTGCCGGGTATTGTGTACCGCTTTCTGTTTCGTGACACTCGCACGCCGCTGGAATGGGCCTGCGGCCAATTCTGCGGATGCCTTGCACGCGCGTCAAACGTGTTGGATTAAATGCAAAAAGGGCGCCTTTATCGGCACCCTTTTTTGACTTCGAGAACCCGCCTCGTCAGCAGACTTGCTCCGGACATCTGTCCGGCAGACGATTAGTTGCCAAAGAACACGTTGCAGTACGATGCCGGGCCGTTGCATTGGGCCGGTGCGGCAGCTTGGGCTACGCCCGAAGCAGCAGCAAACAGGGCGGCGGAAGCGATCAGGGCGGTAAGAATGCGTTTCATGGTGCGACTCCTCTTCAGCGTTTGGTTCGCGATCGGATACGATCGATGGACTGAAGAATAGCGATTCAGTGTCCGCTTAAAAATACCGAAGACAAGAAGACTTTTTTTCAAATAGTGAAATAATCCGGGCACGCATTTGTGGCGAGTTTGGGGCGTGCCCGACTGCACGTCTCACCCATACGCTTGCCGTTAAGGCTCGCTACCGCGGCCTTGATTTCATTTTCCGCAATAATGTTTTTTGCTGTCATAAAACCCGTTGCGGCGCGACTAAGCTCATCAGGGTCATCGCTTGCTGGCGGACACATGTTCAATACCAATTCGCTTGTGCAGGAACGTGCGGGAGAATGGCGCACACGTCCGGGAACTGCGCGAGGAGAACCACCCGCCTATGAACCACAACGATTCAAGAGAAAACGTGCGGCAAACGCGGGCGCAGCGACGGAGCTTGCCATGGCGCAAGTAAGCGGGCCGGCGCTCGACGATCCCGTCTATCTGACGCAACTGCGGCGCGACCTGTTGCGCTTCGCCCGTTTGCAACTGCGCGATGCCGCGGCCGCTGAAGACGCCGTCCAGGAGGCCCTGGCCGCCGCCTGGACGCAGGCCGACCGGTTTGCCGCGCAATCGGAGCACAAGACGTGGGTGTTCGGCATCCTGCGGCACAAGCTCGTCGACACCTTGCGCGCCCGGCAGCGCACGGTGAACCTGTCGGCGCTCGAATCCGAAATCGATGGCGAAGCGCTACTCGATCGCGAGCTCTTCAAGGACAACGGCCACTGGTCGCGCGAGAGCAAGCCGCAACCATGGCCGGCGCCGGAAACCGCGCTGCGTCAGCAGCAATTCTGGACCTTGTTCGAGATGTGTCTGGAACACCTGCCCGAGCAAATCGGGCGCGTGTTCATGATGCGCGAATTCCTCGATCTCGAAACTGAAGCGATCTGCGCCGAACTGCAGATGACCGCCAATCACTGCAGCGTGCTGATCTACCGCGCGCGGCTGCGCTTGCGCACTTGCCTGAGCGAAAAGGGCCTATCCAGAGAGGATGCGAATGGGGAAGTGTAAGCACATCACGCGCCTGTTGTCGGACGCGCTCGACCGCCGTTTGACGACCGGCGAATGGGTCGCGATCAGGCTGCATCTGCCGACTTGCAGCGGCTGCCGCAATTACCGTAAACAGATCCGTCTGCTGCGCGTGGCGGCGCGCACGGTGAGCGGGATTGCGACGCCGGGGGCGGGCGGCGGCGAGGATTGAAGTGACGTATTTGAAACGCGGCATCTGGGCTTGAGCGGTGCCTTGAGCGGTGCCTTGAGCGGTGCCTTGAGCGGTGCATCAAGCGGTCGCATCGAGGACGGCGAAGCGAACGGCGACCATATTGAACGCCGCCGTCAACTGTTGCCTTGTTTAGCGTTCGCCAGGCGGCGTGTTCCGGTAGCGCTCGAAGAAGCTTGCGTGCGACGCTTCATCGATGGAGACGGGATGCGCTTCGGCGCCGGCCGGATGCTTGGCCAACTGCGCGCGCGTGCGGATCGGCCGATGCTGGAAATTGCCGCCGCAGTTCGGACACACATTGCGCAGCGTGCCAAGCGCACACACTTCGCAGAACGTGCATTCGTATGTGCAGATCATCGCGTCGGGTGCGTTCGGCGGCAATGATTTGCCGCATCCTTCGCAGGACGGTCTCAGTTCAAGCATGGTGGCTCCGCGTTGAGAGGGGAGCGAGGTGCGGGACTACACCTCGCCAGCGTCCAGGCAGTGTAAGCGGAGAGGGCGATGCGGAATTGACAGCTCAGCGTCAATTCCTGCCACCGTTCGTAATCGCGATGCCTGGCTCAGGTCAGCAGGGTCCACAACGCAAACGTCAAGGCGAGGCCGACGACGGATACGATCGTCTGCAGCACCGACCAGACCATAACCGTCTGCTTCAATTGCAGCCCGAAGTACTCGCGCACCATCCAGAAGCCCGCATCGTTCACGTGGCAGAAGAACACGGAACCGGCACCGATCGCGAGCGCCATCAGCGAATTGTGCGTGGCGCTAAGGCCCACGACGACCGGCGCGACGATACCCGCGGTCGTCGTGGTCGCAACCGTCGCGGAACCGGTGGCCTGCCGCAGCGCGACGGCAATCAACCACGCCAGCAGAATCAGCGGCATGTGTGCGCCAACTGCGATCTTGCCGATCGTTGTGCTGATGCCCGCCACCACGAGCGCCTGCTTGAGTCCACCGCCTGCGCCAATGGTCAGCAGCAGCGCGGCAATCGGCGGCAGGCTCTTGCGCAGAATGCCGCCGACCCGGTCGCGCGCCATGCCACGCGACCAGCCCAGCGCCACCACGGCGAACAGCACGGTGAGGCCCAGCGCGACCAACGGCTCACCCAGAAAATTGAGCGCGTTGAACAGGAAGGTGTCGGGTTGAAGCAGAAGTTTGGCGACCGTGCGGCCCAGCATCAGCACAACGGGCAGCAGGATCGTGATGAGCGAGATCGCGAAACTCGGCGGCTCACCGGCATTTTGTGGCGCGGTGAAAAGCTTGCCCATCTCTTCCGGTTCGACCACGTGCATCCGTTTCGACAACCAGATGCCGTAGACCGGGCCCGCGAGAATGACCGCCGGAATCGCGACGATCAGTCCGAAGCCTAGCGTCAGGCCGAGATCGGCATGCAATGCGCTTACCGCGATCAGCGGACCCGGATGCGGCGGCAGCAGCGCGTGCAGCGTGGTCATGCCCGCGAGGGCGGGAATCGCAATCCGCAGGATCGGCTGCTGCGAGCGGCGCGCCATCACGAAGATGATCGGCACCATCATCACCAGTCCGACCTCGAAGAACAGCGGCAAACCAACGATGATCGCCACCAGCGCCATCAGCCACGGCAGCGTGCGTGGCGTGGAATGTTTGAGGATGGTCGAGACGAGCCGGTCGGCCGCGCCCGATTCGGCCATCAGCGCACCGAGCATCGCACCGAGCGCGATGATGATGCCGACGTCCCCGAGCAACGCGCCGGCGCCTTTGCTGAAGGCGCTGGCCACCGCTTCCAGCGGCAGACCGGCCGAAAAGCCCGCTGCGAATGTGCCGACCAGAATCGACAGAAACGGCGCGAGCTTCAGCACGCTGATGAAAATGATGATCAGTGCGAGCCCGAGCAAGCACGACAAGATCAGTTGCGTGTCGTGGGGTGACCACGGCGCGAGTGTTGTCGTCAGATTCACGATGTCCCTTTTTCGATTGACGCAGCCGCGACTGCGCGCGGATGACGGATTGTAGCGGGGCGCGGCGACTTGACGCAGCGTGACACGCAGATAAGGACCGCGGGTGAATCCGGGTCCTCTGCCGTGATTTGCTTATGCGAATTTATCGGTTTGTCCAGGCTTGCAGACGAATTATCGTCAGAGCCAATCGGTCCGTTTCGCGGCCGTCTTCTTAACGAGCACTTTTATGTCCCGTCATCCGCTGCTCAACCGCCGCGCGTTTATCGCCGGCGTGGGCGCCTCGCTGGCCGTTGCGGCCTTACCCGTTGTCGCCACGTCTGTCTTCGCCGCGGATGCTCAAGCGAAAGAATTTCGTATCGGTTATCAGAAAGCAGCCAGTACGCTCGTGTTGCTGAAGGCGCATGGCACGCTCGAAAAGCGGCTCGCCCCGCTTGGCATCACGGTGAAGTGGACCGAGTTTCCCGCCGGGCCCCAGTTACTCGAAGGATTGAATGTCGGCGCGATCGACTTCGGCTATGTCGGCGAGGCGCCCCCGGTGTTCGCGCAAGCGGCCGGCGCAAACTTCGTCTACACCGCTTATGAAATCCCGACGCCGCATGCCGAAGGCATCCTCGTCCATCAGGACGCGCCGATCAAAACGCTCGCCGATCTGAAGGGCAAAAAGATCGCGCTCAATAAAGGCTCGGACGTTCACTGGTTTCTGGTCGCAGCCTTGCAGAAGAGCGGCGTGAAGTACAGCGACATCCAACCCATCTTTCTGGCACCCGCCGATGCGCGCGCGGCGTTCGAGCGCGGTGCGATCGACGCATGGGCGATCTGGGACCCGTTCCTCGAGGCGGCAAAACGCCAGTCGAATGCCCGCTTGCTCGCGGACGCCGAAGGTATTGTGAGTCACCACCAGTTCTTCCTGAGCGCGCGGCCGTTTGCGCAGCAAAACGGTGACGTGCTCGCGATAGTGATGGATGAGGTGGGTAAAGAGGGCGCGTGGGTACGCGGCCACTACAGCGAAGCGGCCGCTCAGCTCGCGCCGATTCAGGGGCTCGGCGCAGGCGTGATCGAAGCGGGTTTGCGGCACTACGCGCATATCTACAAACCCGTCGACGCAAACGTACTTGCAGAACAACAACGTATTGCCGACGCATTCAGCGAACTGCGCATCATCCCGACCAGGATCGTGACGAAGGACGCTGCATTGCCTGCCAAGGCCTAGGTCACCTGGGCCGTGATGTTTCGACGCCTAGGCGAATAACGCTTCGACATTTTCCGGCGGGCGGCCAATCACGGCTCGCCCGTTCCGCACGACGATCGGTCGTTGCAGAAGGATAGGGTGCGTGGCCAATGCTTCGTATAACTGAGCGTCGCTCAGCGTGGCGTTGGCGAGTTCGAGTGTTTTGTATTCCGCTTCGGTGTCGCGCATCATTTCGCGGACGGTGCAGCCTAGCTGCGCGTTAAGTTGCTTTAACTGTGCGACCGTCAGCGGCTGCTTCAAGTATTCGACAATTTCTGTTGCTTCGTTTGCGCTGTTGTAGGTGCTGGCGATCAGGTCGCACGTGGCTCGCGATTTTGAACAGCGGGGGTTGTGGTAGATGGTAATCATGGTTGTCTGGATAGGGTGGCGTGGATTGGGTTGAGGGCGGCTTTTGCAAGGGATTTTAGCGGGTGCTGGCACTCGGGTGCGTGGGCCGTAGGGCGGGGGGCGATCGGGTTTCGCGTGGGTGGAGCGGGGCTTTGTCGGTCGGTGAAGGTGTCGGTCGGTTTATGCGCATAAAGTGCGTGCAGGAAGGTTGCCGTCACGTGCTTCAGGACAGCGCGCGACGCTCGGCGGAACACTTCGACTCATCGTGCGAGGGCCTGCCTCTGTATGGATGAAGACAGACCCACTCCCATCCGAGTCCCGAGTCCCGAGTCCCGAGTCCCGAGTCCCGAGTCCCGAGTCCCGAGTCCCGAGTCCCGAGTCCCGAATGCCGTGCCGTGCCGTGCCGTGCCGTGCCGTGCCGTGCCGTGCCGTGCCGTGCCGTGCCGT
>NZ_JAQQDU010000077.1:0-42845 GCF_046027825.1 Paraburkholderia sediminicola | reverse complement strand
CTAGGACCTTTGGTGAAGCACCAAGCGTGCCACGGTTTTGGCGCTATGACCGGCGCGGCGCCGTGCTGCCCGCCATGGGCATCGGCTGTAAGTCTTGCGTCATGTCGGCAAAAGATACGGCGTTCTGCGCCCTTGCGGCTCGATTGTGCTCGCTTGATCGTCCGCGTCAACCAGCGCTCGCCGGCTCAAGTTCGACCGGCACTGCTGCGAAGCCGCGAAACCGCACGCGTCCGCCGCGCGTCGGCTCGCCGTCGATCCGATACGCGGGAAAGCGCTGCACGAAGCGTCCGATGGCGATGCGCGCCTCGAGTCGTGCGAGCGACAACCCCGCGCACTGGTGAATACCGAAGCCGAACGCCAGATGCCGGTTTGGATCGCGGCGGATGTCGAAGCGGTCCGGTTCCGCGAACTGCTCGGGATCGCGATTGGCCGCGCCGATGCATAGCGTGACGGGCGTGCCACGCGCCACCGCGACGCCGCCGATCTCCGTGTCGACAGTTGCCATCCGGTTGCCCAACTGATTCGAACTCTCGAACCGCAAACACTCTTCGATCGCCGACTCGACCAGCGACGGTTCGCGCAGTAACGCGGCGCGCTGTTCCGGCCAGTCGGTGAGCGTAACGAGACCGTTGCCGATCAGGTTCGTGGTGGTCTCATGACCGGCGTTCAGGATGAAGATGCAGTTTTGCAGCAATTCGGCTTCCGACAATTGCTCGCCGCCCGCTTCGCCCTGGATCAGGCGCGTCAGCACGTCGTGCTGCGGATCACCGGGTTCACGCCGGCGCCGCGTCACCAGATCGCGCAAATAGTCAACGAATTCGCTGACTGCACGGTTTCCCCGTTCGAGTTGCGCCTCGCTCAGCGACGGCTCCAGCGCGCCGAGTATCGCCAGCGACCAGTCGCGCAACGGTTCGCGCTCAGCGTGCGGCACGTCCAGCAGATTACCGATGATCTCGACCGGGATCGCCGACGCGAACTCGCCGATCAGATCGATCCGGCCACGCAGCGCGGCAGCATCGAGCAGGTCATCAACGAGGCGGATCAGGCCCGGCTCCATGGCCGCGATGGCGCGCGCCGTCAGCGCGCCGGCGATCAGTTTGCGCACCCGCGTGTGACGCGGCGGATCGTTGAAGACAAGACTGGTGGTGTGATGGGTGTAGAGCGGTGAGTCACCGTACTTCGGCTTGAATTCGACGGTCTTGTCGGAACTGAACGTCTTCGGGTCGCGATAGACCGCCTGCACGTCGCGAAAACGCGTCAGGAACAGCGAGCCGTCCGGCATGCGTTTGACCGGTTCATGGGTACGCAGCGCATGGTAGACCGGGTACGGGTCGACATAGAACGCAGGGTTCAGCTGGCGCAGATCGAATTCGCGCGCAAGGGTGGACGCGTCGCTGGCGGTCGAGGGGGGCATAACTTGTCTCCGTGGTGATGCGCCTTCTCGCTTGTGCCAATGCGTGCCGTGTGCGGCGCGCCTAATAGGCGCGGCGGGCTCGATGGGCTGCGGGGCGTCGTTCGAAGCGACAGTATGACGTTGGCGCCGGATGATTGCACTGTGGATTACCTTGAGGGTTGCGTTGGGGGCTGCAAGGCGCGCCGCATTGCGGCCATGCTTGTCGTCGGGCGGCCGGCTTGCCATTTTCCGGTTGCAGGCTGTCCGGCGGGCCGCTGGCAGTCGAAACGCTGGCCGCCGAAACGTTACAATGGCGGGATTTTCCGCGCGCCTCGCGCGGCCGCCCTTTTCTGCGCCAATGCGTCCGCCCATGAACCTCGTCATCCAAAGCACCGCGCCCCTTTCCGCCGACCACCACAAAACGCTCGTCGCGCTCGCACGTGGCTCGCGCGCCGCTGCCATCGACGCGAACGCGATTCGCATCGCCGACGCCAACATTGCGCAGCGCGCCGACCTCGAGGTCTATTGCAGCACGCATCAACTGGACTATGCGTTTGTCGAACCCGGCCGACAGTTGCGTGACTTCGGCCTTGTCGCGATGGACATGGACTCGACGCTGATCACGATCGAATGCATCGACGAGATCGCTGATTTCTGCGGAATGAAAGCAGAAGTTGCCGCGATCACAGAAGCGTCGATGCGCGGCGAAATCAAGGACTTCAACGAGAGCCTGACGCGCCGCGTGGCACTGCTCAAAGGACTGGACGCCGGCGCGCTCGAACGCGTCTATGAAGAACGGCTGCAACTCTCGCCGGGCGCCGAACAGATGCTGGCTGGCGCGAAAGCAGCGGGATTGAAAACGCTGCTGGTGTCCGGCGGATTCACGTTCTTCACCGAAAAACTGAAGGCCCGGCTCGGCCTCGATTTCACGCGTGCGAACACGCTTGAAATCGTTGATGGAAAGTTGACCGGCAACGTGATCGGCGAAATCGTGAACGCCGACGTGAAGGCACACACACTGCGCGAGACGTGCGCCCAACTGGGCATCGAGCCGACCCGCGCGATTGCGATGGGCGACGGTTCGAACGATCTGAAAATGATGGCCGCTGCGGGACTTTCCGTCGCGTTCCGCGCGAAACCCGTGGTGCGCGAAGCAGCCAGCGTGGCCTTCAACCACGTTGGGCTGGATGGGTTGCTACGGCTGTTCTGAAGCTTGGTTTGCGCTGGCCGATGCAATGGCGGCCAGCGCCGGTACAAGAATTATTTGTTGAGATGGGCAATCAGGAACATGCCCAACATGGAGATCCCAGTGACTCCGATCACGACGCTATTCCACTTCAGAAAAAGGGCGCAGTTTTCTTCAGATTCCAGAAACGTGAATAGTTTATGCATGAGTGACTCCCAAAAGGAGATCAGTATAAGAGCTGCGTTATCTAAAAAATCTAAATCAGATGCACGTGTAGGATTACCAACAGAATAGCTGCAAGAGATGTTGCAAGAATCGAAGTCGCAATGGTCACACGCGACAACGCCCCCGTAGCGTACCGTTTCTGCCCGTCACGAATGCATGTGGCCACTTGATCATGATGTGTATTCACCAAAGACAACATCACGATATTCGAACAGGCGAATGCCAGGATGCAAAATCCAGCAATGGCGCCCTCCAGCATAGGCACCACGCCACTTCCCCGCTCCAGCGCAGTCACCGCCTCATAAACCGCGGCCGCGCACAGCCCGATCGCACACCAGAACAGTTGGCCGTCTTTCACTGATGCGGCGATCAACGCCTTCGCGACGCGCCAGCCGTGCGTGGGTGCGACGAGCGCTAGCGTAAAGATCGGGCCGACAATCGGCACGCCAAGATTCAGCAACATCCAGAAAAATAGATTCATCTGAACTCACCATAGTGCACCAACCGTTAGTAAAGTGCGCACCATCGTAGCGTCGAGATCCGGCGTCGACCATTCAGCCGAATGGTTAGGCCAACTGACTATGTTGACAAAATAAAAAAAACCATCGGGCACACGTCCCGATGGGCTTACTCAACCTTCAGCAACCTGCTCTCTGCCGCTTAACCCAGCGCCACCAGACACTGTTCGATATCCGCGCGCAAATCGGCTTCTTCTTCCAGTCCGATATAGAACCGCACCAACGTACCGCGATACGGCCATTGACCTTCCGTGCGCATCGAGGCGACGTCATACGGCATCGCGAGACTGTGCGCACCGCCCCAGCTCCAACCGAGCGAAAACAGCTCGAGCGACTCGCAGAACGTGTCGATTTGCGCCGCGCTGTAACGTGCGTCGAACACGACTGAGAACAGTCCGCCCGCGCCTGTAAAGTCGCGCTCGAAAAACTCATGCCCCGGACAGTCCGGCAACGCCGGGTGCAAAACCGCGGCAATTTCCGGGCGCGTCTTCAGCCATGTGGCGAGGCCAAGCGCTGCGCGGTCATGCTGTTCGAAGCGCAGTTGCATGGTCGGCAGGCTGCGCAGAATCAGCGAACAGTCATCTGCCGACACGCCGATACCCATGCGCATGCGCGCAGCCTTCAGCTTCAGATGCAACTCGCGATCGACCGTGATCGTCGCGCCCATCAACACGTCGCCGCCGCCCGACTGGTACTTGGTCAACGCCTGCACCGAGATATCGACACCGTGGTCGAACGGCCGGAAACCGAGCCCCGCCGACCAGGTATTGTCGATCGCCGTGACAACGTTGCGCGCGCGCGCCACCGCGGTGATGGCGGGCACGTCGGGTACTTCCATCGTGACCGAGCCAGGTGCTTCGAGCCAGATCAAACGCGTATTCGGCTGGATCAGATCCGCGATCCCCGCGCCGATCATCGGATCGTAGTAGCGCGCCGTGATACCGAAATCGCGCGCCAGCCAGTCGCCGTGATCGCGGTTCGGCGAGTAGACGTTATCGGGGATCAGCACGTCGTCGCCGGCCTTCACGAGGCCGAAGTAGACGTTCGAAATCGACGATAACCCCGAAGGCTGCAACAACGCGTGATTGCCGCCTTCGATGGTGGCAAGCCGCTGCGCCAGCGCGAGCGAAGTCGGCGTGGCGTGCAGGCCATAGCGCCATTGCGCGTCATTTTTCCAGTCGAGCGCGCGCATCGTCGCGAGATCGGGGAAGACGACCGTCGAAGCGCGCGTGACCGGCATCGAGAACGACTCGAAACCCGGTGTGAGCTGGTCTTCGTGACGCACGATACGCGTTTGCAGGCCGCGTTTGAGTTTGGATTGGGTCATGTGTATGTAGACTTTATTCGCCGATTTGCAGGTTGCTAACCCCACCAACAGCGTGACTACCGCTTGTCGCCGATGCGGGCGCTGCTGCCCCGCCGGCCGACGGTTGTGGGGCGACCGCGGCCTTGTTGGCCGCCGCACCGGCACCCGCACCCGCCGATGCAGCCGGCACAGCCTGCCCGGCTGCCAGTGGCTTCAGATCGAACGGTTGCGGGTCGGAATCGTCAACGTTCATCCGGTCGCCTGCTACCGAACCGTCGGCGGCAAATTTGCCCACCCAGTTGCCGGTGATATGCGTGCCGTCGTTCGATTCCTCGACTTCGAGTGTGTCGCCGTCACGGTCGCCCGCGATCAGGATCACTTCGCCGGTATCGGTGTATTGATACTCGCCGTGCACGCCGGCGGGGTCGTCGGTTTTCGCGCCGAGACGCAGTACGATCTGACGCGAGCCCAGCATGCCAGCGTAGCGCGGAAACTTCGCGAATTCGGGGCTCGGTTTGAGCGGCAACTGAATCGGCGGGGGCGCCGCCAACTCCTTCACCGCGTCGCTTTGCGCCCATGCCTGCGCGGGCAGCAGAGCCCCGCCGCCGGCACACAGCAATGCGGCCACGCTCACTACGCCCCGAAGAAAGTTCCTTTGGGGGATTGCCCAACCGCGCCGACGCATCGCATCCTTCATCGCGTTCGATTCCTGCATCCGTTCTTTCCTTGTTGCCCAATACTGCTTGATACTGGTTTGCTACCCGTTGACTACCGGGTTTCGTTCGGCGGGGAACGTCGACACGTTGCGTTGCCCCGCCTCGGCCTCATATCCGTTCGAAAATCGCCGCAATACCCTGCCCGCCGCCGATACACATCGTCACCAGCGCATACCGGCCGCCGATCCGCTGCAATTCATACAGCGCCTTGACGGCAATCAATGCGCCAGTCGCGCCGATCGGGTGGCCGAGTGAAATGCCCGAGCCGTTCGGATTGACCTTGGCCGGATCGAAGCCAAGTTCCTTGCTAACCGCGCATGCCTGAGCTGCAAACGCTTCGTTCGCTTCGATGACATCCAGATCGGCGACCGTCAGGCCGGCGCGCTCGAGCGCTTTGCGCGTCGCCGGCACCGGGCCGATGCCCATGTATGCCGGATCGACACCCGCATGCGCGTACGAAACCAGCCGTGCCAGCGGTTTGATGCCGCGCTGTTCAGCGACGCTGCGTTCCATCAGTACGACCGCCGCGGCGGCGTCGTTGATGCCCGACGCGTTGCCGGCCGTCACCGTGCCGTTCTCCTTCGCGAACACCGGCTTCAACTTGGAGAAGTCTTCTGCCGTTGCGTTCATGCGCGTGTGCTCATCCGTATCGAATACGACGTCGCCCTTCTTCGACGGAATCGTGATCGGCAGGATCTGGTCCTTGAAGTAGCCGCTCGTAATCGCATTGGCCGCGCGGCGATGCGATTCGAGCGCGAGCGCATCCTGCGTTTCGCGCGAGATGTCGTACTTGCGCGCGACGTTCTCGGCGGTGACGCCCATATGGATGGACTGGAACGGGTCGTTCAGCGCGCCGACCATCATGTCGACGAGGCGCGCATCGCCCATGCGCTGACCAAAGCGCGCAGCCGGCATGGAATACGGCGCGCGGCTCATGTTTTCCGCACCGCCGCCGATCGCGATGTCGGCGTCGCCGAGCAGCACGCTTTGCGCGGCCGAGACGATGGCCTGCAAGCCCGAGCCGCACAAGCGGTTGACGGTCAACGCGGGCGCATGTTGCGCGACGCCGCCGTTGATCGCCGCCACGCGGGCCAGGTACATGTCTTTCGGTTCGGTATGCACGACGTTGCCGAACACCACATGACCGACTTCGTCACCCGATACGTTCGCGCGCGCCAGCGCTTCACGCACGACACGTGCGCCCAGATCCGTCGGCGGAAAATCCTTCAGACTGCCGCCAAAACCACCGATCGCCGTACGCACACCGCTTACCACCACTACGTCCCGTTGCATCGCTCGCTCCTCTCTTTAGTGTCTCAAGATGATCTTGCCCTGGCGGGCTGCGAGGCGCGCCTTACGGCGCGTTGCCGTCAGCCGGCCAGGATGTGTTCGACCGCCGCCCGCGACGGGATCGGCGCGACCGCGCCGTAACCTTGCGTGGACAGGGCCGCGGCGACGTTCGCATAACGCGCCGCTTGAAAAGGATCGTCGCCCGCGACGATGCGCGCGATAAACGCGCCGCCAAAACAGTCGCCCGCGCCGGTTGCATCGACCGCGTTGACGACGTGGCCCGGCACAACGCGCCGTTCGTCAGGCGTGGCGATGTATGAGCCTTCCTTGCCAAGCTTGAGCGCCACGACACGCGGACCGTGCGACAGCAGAAAATCGACGATCTCGTCGCGACCGGTCAAGCCGGTGAGTTCAGTGACGTCGTCCCAACTCGGCAGGCAAATGTCGGTTTGACGAATGGCTTCGAGCATCACCGCGCGCGCCCTCGCGAGCGGCCACAGCTTCAAACGCAGATTGGTGTCGAAGCTCACGCGCACGCCGTTTTCGCGCGCATGCCCGATCGCCGCCAAAGCGGCGTCGCAGGCGCTCAGACTGATTGCGAGACTGATGCCGGACAGGTGGATGACCTTGGCTGCGGCGATGGCATCGAGCGGCAAATCGTGCGGCGCGTAGCGGCTCGCGGCCGAACCCGCACGCAGATAATCGAATGCGTGACCTTCAGGACCGTGCGAAACGAAATAGACCCCAGTGGACGCGTGCGGATCGACGCGCACGAGCGACGTCTCAACCTGTTCGCGCTCCCACAGATCGATCAACAGACGCCCGAAATGGTCGCTGCCGACAGCCGAGACGAAACCCGTCTTCGCGCCCTGCCGGGCTGCCGCGATGCAGAAGTTCGACGTATCGCCGCCGAAGCCCTGCAGATAGTTCGGCTGATCTTTGGCCGACTGATTGAATTCGATCATCGCCTCGCCGAACGCGAGAACGTCGGGGCGCTGGACTGCCGGAGTTCGGGAAGCCGGCGTGCCGGCCATGCTCACCGCCATCGCTTATACCTCGCCCCACAGGTCGTGACCGTCGGCGCCGGTGATTTTCACCGACACGAAATCGCCGACCTTGTAACGCTTCGACGCCTTGGTGGCCGGTGCGATATACACGACACCGTCGATCTCGGGTGCGTCCGCCGCCGTGCGGCCGATGCCGCCGTCAGCATTGATCTCGTCGACCAGCACTTTCAGCGTCTTGCCGACCTTCTTCGCGATCCGTTTGGCCGACACTTCTTCAGCGACTTCCATGAAACGCGCGCGACGTTCTTCACGCACCTCGTCGGGCAATGCACCGTCGAGTTCGTTGGCGGTCGCGCCTTCGACCGGCGAGTAAGCAAAGCAGCCGACCCGATCCAGTTCCGCCTCGCGGATGAAGTCGAGGAGCGTCTGGAACTGCTCTTCAGTCTCGCCCGGGAAGCCGGCGATGAACGTGCTGCGGATCGTCAGATCGGGGCACATTTCGCGCCACGCCTTCACGCGCTCCAGGACCTTCTCGGCGTTGGCGGGACGCTTCATGCGCTTCAACACTTCCGGATGCGCATGCTGGAACGGCACATCCAGATACGGCAGCACATGGCCCTTGAACGGACCTTCGGCCATCATCGGAATGACTTCATCGACGCTCGGATACGGATACACGTAATGCAAACGCACCCATGCGCCGTATTGCGCCGCGAGTTCGCCGAGCGCGCCGACCAGATCGGTCATGCGCGTCTTGATCGGCTTGCCGTTCCAGAAACCGGTACGGTATTTGACGTCGACGCCGTAGGCGCTCGTGTCCTGCGAAATCACCAGCAGTTCCTTCACACCGGACTTGAACAGGTTCTCCGCTTCGAGCATCACGTCGGCGACCGGGCGCGACACGAGGTCGCCGCGCATCGACGGGATGATGCAGAACGTGCAGCGGTGGTTGCAGCCTTCGGAAATTTTCAGGTACGCGTAGTGGCGCGGCGTGAGCTTCACGCCGGCCGCCGGAACCAGATCGGTGAACGGATCGTGCGGCTTCGGCAGATGGTGGTGCACCGCCTGCATCACTTCGCCGAGCGCGTGCGGGCCGGTCACGGCCAGCACCTTCGGATGCACTTCTTCGATCAGGTTCGAGCCACTCGCGCTCTGCTTGGCGCCGAGGCAACCCGTGACGATCACCTTGCCGTTTTCGCTGAGCGCTTCGCCGATCGCGTCGAGGCTTTCCTGCACCGCTTCGTCGATGAAGCCGCAGGTGTTGACGACCACGAGGTCCGCACCGTCGTACGTACCGGAGATCTCGTAGCCCTCGGCGCGCAACTGCGTGATGATCTGTTCGGAGTCGACGAGTGCTTTAGGACAGCCGAGGCTGACGAAACCGACCTTCGGAATCGAAGGGGTCGGCACGGCGGGGGAAATGGTCTGCGACATAGGTGGGTCCGGCGTATAGCGGTGACGATGGCGACAAATGGGGACGGTGCGGCAAGGCCAAGGGGTCCGATGGTCACAAAGACCACAGCCCGCACAGCGTCCCGCGCACGCAACCCTTTATTGTACCGCGCCGGCGACCGTGCAGTCGGCCAGGTGGCGGGGCGTTGCCGCATCGAGCAGACCGCGGGCCGCGCCTTGACGTGCCGGGATCAGATCGTTGAACGCCAGGGCACGCTCGATCACCTCAAGAATCTCACGCGAATCATGCAGGCGCCGGATGGCAGCATGCAGCTCGGCAGCCTGCGGCCAGGTCCGTTTCAGATAGCTGAGCCACATTTTGACGCGTCCGTGCTCATGACAGGCCGCGACCCGGGCCTGCAATTTTTTCAGGTAATCGGCGAGATGCCCCAGGACAGCCGGCCATTCCTCGCTGGATGGAGACCGGTCCATCAGTCCGCGTATCCGCAAAGCCAGGAACGGATCCGACACGGCGCCGCGCCCGATCATCACGTCCGCGCAGCCGCTGACCGCCCGGCACCGCTCCCAGTCGGCCACCGTCCAGACTTCTCCGTTGGCAATGACTGGCACATCTACGGCGGCGTCGATATGCGCGATCCACTCCCAGTGGGCTGGCGGCCGGTAGCCATGATCACGCGTTCTGGCATGCACGACGAGGGAGGCCGCGCCGCCTTCTGCCAGCGCTGTGGCGCAGTCGATCGCGAGCGAAGTATCGGACACGCCGAGCCGCATTTTTGCCGTCACGGCGATGCTGGCAGGCACCGCAGCGCGAACAGACGAAACGATCCGGTTCAGTTGTTCAGGGTGCGCCAGCAGCATCGCGCCGCCACCGTGCCGGTTGACGACTTTGGCGGGACAGCCGAAGTTCAGATCGAGTCCATGCGGCGACAGACTGGCCGCCTGGGCCGCATTCAGCGCCATCCATTCAGGATCGCTGCCGAGTAGCTGGATCACCATCGGCGTGCCGCAAGGTGTGCGGCCTCCGTGGAGGACTTCCGGCGTATCCCTCTCGTAAACACGCTCGGGAAGCACCGAGCCCGTCACCCTGACGAACTCGGATACACACCCGTCGAACCCGCCCGTGCTGGTCAGTACGTCGCGCAACACATAGTCCGCAAGCCCTTCCATGGGCGCAAGAAACAGCTGGCTCATGCGAGAGCACCGCCTAAGCTGTTGTTGCGAAGCTTACGGTCAGCCAAGGCTGACAAATCCGGCCTTGGGAATCGAAGGCGTGGGTGCAGTAGGGAAACGGGTGTGCGGCATAGGTGGGGCTGGCATACAGCGGTGGCGACAAATGGGGAAGCTGCGACAGGGGCTGAGGGGCCACAGGATCAATCGGACCACAAGGACCACACCCCGTGACAATGTCTGCGCACGCAACCCACGATTGTACCGCCCCCGCGACCGTCAGCTCGTGCCCGGCGCGCTGACCGCCGCGGTTGCACACCCGGCGCCCCCTTGGCGCGGCGTGCACACCGCTCCGACGCGGCCGTGTGGCGGACGCATCAAGACGTGCTGGCCACGTCCGCGTCGCGCTCTGCCGTTACTTCTTCTCCGGCTCCGGATCCGTTTGCGGATTAGCTGGCGTGGCTGGCGCTCCGGCCGCATTCACCGGCCCGCCTGGCGTGAACGGGAAGGTGGCGAACATCGATTTCGCCTGGTTCTGCATCTGCTCCTGCATCTGCACGAACATGTTCTTCGACTGTTCGATGTAGCTGGTCATCATGCCCTGCATCATCGGCGCCTGCATGTTCATGAACTGCGACCAGACCTCGGGATTCATCGCCTTGCCTTCGTACAGATTTTTCGATTGGTCGGCGAGTTTTGCCTGAATATCGATGAAGGCCTGAATATTTTTTTCCAGATACGTGCCCATCATGCCCTGCATCGCATGTCCGTAGAAACGGATGATCTGCGACAGCATCGACGACGAGAACATCGGCAAGCCACCGCTCTCCTCTTCGAGAATGATCTGCAACAGAATGGCGCGCGTCAGGTCCTCGTTGCTCTTCGCATCGATGACCTTGAAATCCTCCTGATCCAGCACGAGCTGCTTAACGTCCGTCAGCGTGATGTACGTGCTTGTCTCGGTATCGTAGAGCCGGCGATTCGGATACTTCTTGATCAATCGTTCGGCTGTTTTCTTTGTAGTAGTGGTCATGTAACGCCTTTGAGCGCAAGTTAAGCGCCGAAACGGCGTCATACCGACTGCGCAATCGGGCAATTGCACAGTCGAGACGCCGCCGGAACCATCTGAGCAGAAGCGCGCTGCCTTGTGAGCGGCGCGCCCATCACTCAGCCCATATGCAAACCGCCATTCAGCGAAAAATCAGCGCCCGTGGAGAAACCCGATTCGTCCGAGGCGAGCCATGCCACGATCGAGCCGATTTCGTCCGGCTGACCGAGACGGCGCACCGGAATCGTTGCGACGATCTTTTCCAGCACGTCCGGGCGGATCGACTTGACCATATCCGTGCCGATGTAGCCAGGCGACACGGTGTTGACCGTCACGCCCTTGGTGGCCACTTCCTGCGCCAGCGACATCGTGAAGCCGTGAATGCCGGCTTTCGCAGTCGAGTAGTTGGTCTGGCCAAACTGACCCTTCTGGCCGTTCACCGACGAAATGTTGATGACCCGGCCAAAGCCGCGCTCGACCATCCCGTCGATCACCTGCTTGGTGACGTTGAAGAGACTGGTCAGATTGGTGTCAATCACCGCCGTCCAGTCTTCGTGCGTCATCTTGCGGAATACGACGTCGCGCGTGATACCGGCGTTGTTCACCAGAATATCAACCTCGCCGACTTCGGCCTTGACCTTGTCGAACGCCGCCTTGGTCGATTCCCAGTCGCCGACGTTGCCTTCGGACGCAATGAAATCGTAGCCAAGCGCCTTCTGCTCTTCGAGCCACTTTACGCGGCGCGGTGAGTTCGGGCCACAGCCTGCGACTACCTTGAAGCCCTCTTTGTGCAGCCTCTGGCAAATGCTCGTGCCGATGCCACCCATCCCGCCCGTTACGTACGCAATTCGCTGTGTCATAAACTACACTCCATTATCGTTTTCGAGGTGCCGACCGGCTGCCTCTTCCCTCGCCTGGTGCTTCATCTCCACTGCCGCCGGGCGACCGGCCGGCGAGGCCATCGCTCACCACGCGCCACCTGCTGCCAGGTGACGCGCGGCAACCCTGCTTACCGCCTGCTAATCCACTTGCGCCTGCACGGGGCCCGTTAAGCGCGCTCGAGCGCCAGTGCCACGCCCATACCGCCACCGATACACAGCGACGCCAGACCCTTCTTCGCATCGCGTTTCTGCATTTCGTGCAGCAGCGTGACGAGAATCCGGGCGCCGGACGCGCCGATCGGATGGCCGATCGCGATCGCGCCGCCGTTCACGTTGATCTTCGATGCGTCCCAGCCCATCTGCTGATTCACGGCGCACGCCTGTGCGGCAAACGCTTCGTTGATTTCCATCAGGTCCAGATCGGCCGGCGTCCAGCCCGCGCGTTCGAGACAACGGCGCGATGCGGGCACCGGGCCCATACCCATCACCTTCGGATCCAGACCCGAGGTGGCGTACGCCTTGATGCGCGCAAGCGGCGTGAGGCCGAGCGCCTCGGCCTTCTTCGCCGACATCACCAGCACCGCTGCCGCGCCGTCGTTCAGACCCGACGCATTGGCCGCTGTCACCGAGCCTTCCTTCGAGAATGCCGGCTTCAGACCCGCCAGCGATTCAGCCGTCACGCCGTGACGCACGAACTCGTCTGTTGCGAAACGCAGCGGCTCGCCCTTGCGTTGCGGAATCTCGACCGGCACGATTTCGTCGTTGAAGCGGCCCGACTTCTGCGCGGCTTCCGCCTTGTTCTGCGACAGCGCCGCAAATGCGTCCTGTTGCTCACGCGTGATACCGTATTCCTTGGCGACGTTTTCCGCCGTCACGCCCATGTGGTACTGGTTGTAGACGTCCCACAGGCCGTCGACGATCATCGAGTCGATCAGCTTCGCGTCACCCATGCGGAAACCGTCGCGCGAGCCCGGCAGCACGTGCGGTGCGGCGCTCATGTTTTCCTGACCGCCGGCAATCACGATGTCGGCGTCGCCCGCGATGATCGCGTTGGCCGCCAGCATCACGGCCTTCAGGCCCGAGCCGCACACCACGTTGATCGTCATGCCGGGCACGGCCGTGGGCAACCCCGCCTTGATCAGCGACTGACGCGCCGGGTTCTGCCCCGAGCCTGCTGTCAGCACCTGCCCCAGAATGACTTCGCTGACCTGCTCAGGCTTCAGACCAGACCGTTCGAGCACGGCGCGAATCACTGTGGCGCCGAGTTCGGGCGCGGCGATCTTCGCCAGCGACCCACCGAATTTGCCAACTGCCGTACGGGCGGCCGATACGATCACAACATCAGTCATTTCCATATCCTCCGGGCACATCGGCCAACGACGCCGTAGCCCGTCAAGTTAAAAATCTCGTTGCTCCAGCGCCCTTGCTCAATCAAACGCGCACTCATACCGCCAAACAAATCGCGCCTTCAGGCGCGCTAAAACCTACTCCCGTTGCCGCACATAACGTCCCGGCGCCGGCTCGATCACAGGGAATTCAGCGGATCCGGCTGCGGCGCGCGGTTTCACTTTCTTGCCGCCATACTGGTCGAGCCACGTGGTCCATTCAGGCCACCAGCTGCCAGGCACTTCCGCCGCCTGATCGAGCCATTCGTCCGGGCTTTCCGGCAACGTCTTGACGTCGCCTTCCAGCGTCCAGTAGTTGCGCTTTTTCTTCGCGGGCGGATTGATCACGCCTGCGATATGACCCGACGCGCCGAGCACGAACTTCAGCGGCCCGGTAAGCAGCGGCGCCGATGCATATGCGGTTTGCCACGGCACGATATGGTCTTCGCGTGAACCGTAGATGAAAGTGGGCACATCGATCTTCGAGAGGTCGACCGGCTCGCCGCAGGTGGTCAACGCACCGGGCTCGCGCAGACGATTCTCTAGATACGTGTTGCGTAGATACCAGACATACATCGGGCCCGGCAGACTGGTCGAATCGCCGTTCCAGTACAGCAGATCGAACGGTACCGGCGTGCGCCCCTTGAGGTAATTGTCGACGACGTAGTTCCACACCAGATCGTTCGGCCGCAGGAACGAGAAGGTGTTGGCGAATTCGATGCCGCGCATCAATCCGGGCGCGCTGCCATTCTTGCCGCCGATGGTCTGCTCGCGCATCTGCACGTGCGCCTCGTCGACGAAGACGTCGAGCACACCGGTGTCCGAGAAGTCTAGCATCGCGGTGAGCAAGGTCATCGACGCGGCCGGATGCTGGCCGCGCGCGGCCGCCACTGCCAGCGCCGTGGCAAGCATGGTGCCGCCCACACAGAAACCCAGCGTGTTGATCTGCTCGCGGCCGCTGATCTTGCTGACCGTCTCGATCGCCTTGAGAACGCCCTCGCCGATGTAGTCGTCCCACGTCTTGCTCGCGATCGATGCATCCGCATTGCGCCACGAAATCAGGAACACCTGATGCCCCGAATCGAGCCCGTGCGCGACCAGCGAGTTCTCCGGTTGCAGATCGAGAATGTAGAACTTGTTGATGCAAGGCGGCACGATCAGCAGCGGCCGCTCACGCACGGTGGCCGTGCGCGGCTTGTACTGGATCAACTGCATCAGATCGTTCTCGAACACCACCGAACCTTCGGTGTTCGCGAGATTTTCGCCGACCACGAACCGCGATTCGTCCGTCTGCGAGATCTTGCCGCGCTGCAAATCGCCCAGCAGATTCATCACGCCCTGCCGCAAGCTCTCACCCTTGCTATCCAGCAAGGTCTTTTGCGCTTCCGGATTCAATGCAAAGAAGTTGCTGGGCGATGCCGCCGCGGTCCATTGCTGAATGGCGAAACGGATACGCTCGCGCACCTTCGGTTCTGTATCGAGCGCGTCGACCATTTCCTGCAGATAGCGCGCGTTCAACAGATACCACGCAGCAGTAAATGCATAGGCCGGCGTCGAACTCCACGCGTCGGAACTGAAGCGGCGGTCCTTGAGTTCGGGCGCTTTCGTCGTGGAGTTGGTCGCCTGCTGGATCAGCTCCATCGCCTCGCGCGAATAATCGGCTTGCAGCTTTTGCAGACGCTCCGACGGAATCGCGGCGGCCGGAACGTTGAGTCCGGCGAATGAAGGCATGGACGGCAGGGATCCCGTAGCCAGCTTGCTGAAGTCAGGCATGCCGGGGAACGACGGCATCTGCGGCAGACCCATTTGCGGCATCTGCGGGATGTTCGGCATCGGGAAAGCCATGCCGTTGCTGCCAGGCAGCATGCCGGGCGAACGCCATGCGTTCATCCAGGCGTCGAATAACTGTTGCATGCCTGCGGCTGACGTTGCGCCGCTCGTACCGGCCTGCTGCGTATGCTCCGTCGAGGAGTCCGTGCTGGGGGAAGCCGAGGAATGTGATGCTGCCATACCTGCTTTTACCGGTAAGTCCTTGCGGACGGGTTGAGAGGCAGGTTCGTGCGCACGTGGGCGATTGCTCGCGACCTCGTCACGCCCTGTCCCATGGTCGAGGAGCTGTGAGGAACATTCTTGCTCCCCATCGCAAGGCATGTCAATGCTTGTTCCCGATTTTGCCGCAGTGCGATAGTTTTTTAATTATCGTTTTCCCTGTGTAGCAGATCGCGCTTTCGGGACATGGGTTGGCAAGTGCCGGAGCAAGCGAAAAAAGCGCCCATATTGCATGGGTTTACGCGCATTTATCCGCTCGCCTGCCAACACTTCCGGCGGCAGATTGACGCCGCGCGCAGCGCGTTCCGGCAGCGCAGCAAAAAAGCGCGCCGCGCCTCCGAACAAACCCTCATACGCATGCTCGCAGGAAGGCGTCGTGCCCACCGCAGTGGGCGCCACAGTGGCCAGCTTATTCCGCGATCGTCTGCGCCTGATCGTCCAGCCAGATCAGCGCAGCCATGCGACCCGTCTCGCGATCGCGGCGATATGAATAGAAACGCTCACGTTGCGTGACCGTACACAGATCGCCGCCGACGATGCGCGTCACGCCGAGCCGCTGCAAGCGCAAGCGTGCCAGCGCGGCGAGATCGGCGAGATATTTGCCGGGGTTTTGCGGATGCACAATGAATGCATTCGCAGTGGCCTCGCGTTGCGCGCTTTCCACGCCATTCATGAAGGCGTCACGCACATCTGCACCTACCTCGAAGGCGTCCGGCCCGATCGCCGGGCCGAGATAGGCATGCAACGACGCGGCCTCCACGCCGGCGAGCGCGGCGACACGTTGCGCGGTCTGTTCGACGATTCCCGCCGCGAGGCCTCGCCACCCGGCATGGGCCGCACCGACGGCGCGGCCCGCTTCATCGCACAGGAGCACCGGCATGCAATCGGCCACCATCACGACACATACCGTGCCGGGCCGATCGGTGACACTGGCATCGGCGCGTGTCGGCGCGCCAATTGCACGAGCCTGCTCGAGCACTTCTTCAGCACGCACGATGCCGGCGCCATGAATCTGCTCGAGCCATGCGGCCTCGCCTACGCCGGCCAGATTCAGCAGCCGTGTGCGATTGGTTGCCACCGCGGCGGGATCGTCACCGGCCTTCATCCCCAGATTCAGGCCGCCCGGCTGGTCCGCGCCGCCCTGCCAGCGGCCGAACGGCGGCTCGCTCACGCCGCCATTGCGCGTGGTGACGAGCGCGCGCACACGCGGCGACACGTTCCACGCGGGTTGTACAACGTCGGCAAAGCTCAGCTCGGGCAAGCTCATGCGTGACCGTCCTCGTCGTGTTCGTCACCTTCGTCGTGATCGCCGTCACCGTGGGCTTCGTCTGCGTCGGCATCATCGTCGTCCAACGAGGCGTCGTAGTCGTCTTCCTCATAGTACGTCTCGTCGAACTCGCCCGCATCGTCGCGCCCGAGGCCAAGCGCCGCCGACAGCACCTGCATGTCTTCCGGCGCATCAGCGCGCCATTGCATGGTCCGGCCGGTTTGCGGATGGATCAGGCCGAGGCGCCATGCGTGCAGTGCCTGACGCGCGAAACCGTCCGGCAGCGGCGTCACCGAACGCTTGCCGCGCGCCCGCCCATAAACCGGATCGCCAAGCAGGGGATGGCCGATATGCGCGCAATGCACGCGAATCTGATGGGTGCGACCGGTTTCCAGATCGCAATGAATCGCGGTGACCGGCTGACGTTGCCAGATCGCCGTATCCACGCGCCGGAAATGCGTGCGCGCCGCTTTGCCCGATGCGCTCGTCACCACCGCCATGCGTGTGCGTTCGCGCGGATCGCGGCCGATCGGCGCGTCGATCGTGCCTTCTTCGGGCATGTTGCCCCACACCAGCGCGAGATAACGGCGCTTCACCGTGCGCGCCTGGAGCTGGCGCACCAGATCGGTCTGCGCCTCGAGCGTGCGCGCCACCACCATCAGGCCGGAGGTTTCCTTGTCGAGCCGATGGACGATACCGGCACGCGGCAGGCCCGCCGCGGCGTCGCCATAGCGGTACAGCAGTCCGTTCAGGACGGTGCCGCTCCAGTTGCCGGCCGCCGGATGCACCACCATGCCGGCCGGCTTGTTGATGACCACCAGCGTGTCGTCCTCGTAGACGATCTCGAGCGGCACCGGCTCGGGCGTGAACGCGAGCTGCTCCGGCAGCAGATCGGGCACGAGCTCGATGGTGGCGCCAAGCGGCACCGGCTGACGAATCTTTGCCGGCTTGCCGTCGACGCGCACCCGCTCCGACTCGATCCAGCTTTGCAGCCGGTTACGTGAAAACTCAGGAAAGACTCGGGCAAGCACCTTGTCGAGGCGCTCGCCGGCCATTTCGTCGGGTACGACGACGCTGCGCGGAGACTCATCCGCCACGAGGCTTACCACCCTCGGCACCATGCTTGGCGGGCTGTCGGCGGCGAACGCGTCGCTGCCGAGATCGTCGTCGAGTGAATCGACGCCCAACGCGTCGGAGGGGTCAGCGCTTACGCTATAATCTTTGTTGCTATTCCCGGCGCCGGTTGCGGCGCCTGGAGTATTTGAGCGGGTCATTGAGTCTGGGTCACCTGGACGTAAAGCTAGACTGGAAAATGCGAGCCTTGAACACCATCACTAAAGCGGCGATCAATTTGGCGGCCATCAAGAAGGCGGCCCGGAAAGTGGCCGGATACATTGCGTGCGCCGCAGCCGTCGCCATTGTTGCGGCTTGTCACGGCCTGCCGGAAAAAACCGACGAGACGGCTACGTGGAACAACAACAAATTATATACGGAGGCGAACGACGCTCTGACCGGTGGTGATTTCGGCAAGTGCGCCAAGTATTTCGAGATGCTCGAAGGCCGCGATCCGTTCGGCCACTTTGCCCAGCAAGCGCAGATCAACGTCGCGTATTGCAACTGGAAAGATAACGAAAACGCCGCCGCCGACCAGGCAATCGACCGCTTCATCCAGCTGCACCCGGATCACCCGGACATCGCCTACGCGTACTACCTGAAGGGCATGATCCACTTCAACGACGACCTCGGTCTGTTCGGCCGCTTCTCCGGCCAGGACATGAGCGAGCGCGATCCGAAGTCGCTGCGCGAGTCGTATGACGCGTTCAAGGTCGTGGTCGACAAGTACCCGAACAGCAAGTATGCGCCGGACGCCGCGCAACGCATGCGCTATATCGTGAACGCGCTGGCGGCGCATGAAGTCCACGCGGCGGATTATTACTACCGCCGTGGCGCCTACGTCGCTGCGATCAACCGCGCGCAACTGGCGTTGAAGGAATACAAGAACGCGCCGGCGATTGAGGACGCACTGCACATCATGATGCTGTCGTACGAGAAGCTGAATCAGCCGCAACTGGCCGACGACACCAAGCGCATTCTGGCCGGCACCTTCCCCGACAGCCCGTACATTACGGGCCATGCAAGGCCGGGTAAGGAAAAGTCGTGGTGGCAGTTCTAAACCCCGACTAGCTGCTTTAAACAAAAACGCCACGACCGAAGTCGTGGCGTTTTTGTTTGTGCGGCGCCGCCAGCCTATGCACTACCAGCTAGCGCAACAGGCGCCCTCAGTCCCGCTCGAACAACGCAATCGACTCCACATGCGAGGTGTGCGGGAACATGTTGACCACGCCCGCGCCCACCAGCCGATAGCCGGCTTCGTGCACCAGCACGTCCGCATCGCGTGCGAGCGTCGCCGGGTTGCACGACACGTAGACGATGCGCTTGGGCAACGGCCCATGGCCGCTCTGCGCGATCTCCGCGAGCGCCTTGGCGACAGCCACCGCGCCTTCGCGCGGGGGGTCGACGAGGAATTTGTCGAAATGGCCGAGCGCGCGCATGTCGTCGGCGGTGACCTCGAACAGGTTGCGGCAGGCGAACGACGTATGGCCTGCGACCCCGTTCAGCTCAGCATTGGCGAGCGCGCGCGAAGTCAGCACATCACTGCCTTCGATGCCCACCACTTCCTTCGAAATCCGCGCGAGCGGCAGCGTGAAGTTACCGATTCCGCAGAACAGATCGAGCACGCGGTCCGTGCTGGCCGGGGCCAGCAGACGCAGTGCACGGCTCACCAGCACGCGATTGATCGCGTGATTCACCTGGGTGAAATCGGTCGGCTTGAACGGCATGCGGATGTTGAATTCCGGCAGCGTGTAGTCGAGCTCCAAGTCGAGCGGATAGAACGGCATGACCGTATCAGGACCGCCCGGTTGCAGCCACCACTGCACCTTGTGCTCGTCGGCGAAATCGCGCAGCACCTGTTCGTCGGCGGCGGTGATCGGCGCAAGATTGCGCAGCACCAGCGCGGTGACCGACGAGCCAACCGCGAGCTCGATCTGCGGCATGCGATCGTAAATCGACAGCTTGCGGACCATGAAACGCAGCGGCATCAGCATCGCCGATATATGCGGCGGCAGCACCTCGCAGGTTTTCATGTCGGCGATATTGCTGCTCGTCTTCTCGTAGAAGCCGATGCGCATGCCGCCCTTTTCCGGCAGATAGCGCACAGCCAGACGCGCGCGGTAACGGTAACCCCACGCCGGCCCATGAATCGGCCGGAACACCGTCTCCGGGCGCAGCTTCGCCAGGTGCTGGAAATCGTCTTCGAGCACGCGCTGCTTGACGGCGATCTGGGCGCGGATGTCGAGATGCTGCATCGAACAACCGCCGCAAATATCGAAGTAGGTACATTTCGGCTTGGTGCGGAGCACGCTTTCGCGGAACACCTGCACGACCTTAGCCTGCTCGAATTTCGGTTTGTTGCGATACGTCGAGTAGCTGACACGCTCGCCGGGCAACGCGCCTTCGACAAAGATCACCTTGCCGGGCGTGCCGTCTTCGCTCTCGATGCGGCCCACGCCGCGCGCTTCCATATCGAGCGAAACGATTTCGATGATCGGCTCATTGCCGGTAATGACGTGCACTTTCGCCGGAGCGGGCGCCTTCTGGCGCTTGGGCGAACGACGTTGGGGGGCAGTTCGGGACACCTGCGACTTCCTGACAACTTTGGGGGAAAGGCGAGATTGTAGACGAAGCGCCGCCCTTGCCCATGATTCGGCGCGGCTGCGATGGCCGCATCGCGCGTGGCGCCTCGAACGAGACCAAGCGTGCGCGGCCCTTCGTCACACGACCGGCTGGCGGCCTACTGATCGAATGCGGCCAGATACTCGGCCCATTGCGGCGCCGTTTCCAGCGCCAGCGCATTTTTGACCAGGTTGATCTCATCCGCGTACTCTTCGGCCGAAAACGCGCCGCGGATTAGCTGGAAGCGGCAATACAGCAGGTAGGTATTCACGACGTCGGTCTCGCAATAATTGCGGATTTCCTCGATGCGGCCGTCCTGGTACGCGTGCCACACCTGACTGCCGTCCATGCCCATCTTGCCTGGGAAACCGCACATCTTCGCAAGCGCGTCGAGCGGCGCATTGGCACGCGCCTGATACATCGCCAGCACGTCCATCAGGTCGGTGTGACGCGAGTGATAACGGCTGATGTAGTTGTTCCACTTGAACTCGCGGTCGTCCTCGCCCAAGTCCCAGAAACGGGAGGCCGGGATGCCGTTGATCAGCGCGCGGTAGTTCAGCACCGGCAGGTCGAACCCGCCGCCATTCCACGACACGAGCTGCGGCGTGTATTTTTCGATCACGCGATAAAACGACTGCACGAGCGCCGCCTCGCCGTCTTCCAGCGCGCCGAGCGAGCGGACACGGAAGCCGTTGTTGTCACGAAATACACAGGAAATCGCCGCGATCCGTTGCAGATGGTGCGGCAGGAAATCGCTGCCGGTCTTTTCGCGGCGCGCCGCAAAAGCGTGCTCGGCGACTTCGGCGTCGCTCAGCGTGGCAGGCAGATCTTCGAGGCGGCGAATGCCGGCGACATCGGGAATGGTCTCGATGTCGAAAACAAGAATCGGTGTCATCAGGTTATAGAACGGCGTCCTTCCGAACACCGTTGGACGCAAAGAAGCGCTTCAGCCGCACCAGCGCCTCCTGCTGGATCTGGCGCACACGCTCGCGCGTGAGGCCCATTTCGTCGGCCAGCTCTTCGAGCGTGGCGGGCTCGATGTGGTTCAGCCCGAAGCGGCGTTCGATCACATGACGATGCTTGTCCGACAGCCGCGCGAGCCACGCACGCGTGAGCGTTTCCAGCTCGCGGTGCTGCACTTCTGCATCCGGCGACTGGCTTTGGTCGTCGGACAGCAAATCGAGCAGGCTGCTCGCCGGGTCGAGATCGAGCGGCGCGTCGAGCGACGCGGTGTGTTCGTTCAGCGCGAGAATGTCGGTGACTTCGTCGGTGGTCTTGCCGGTCAGATAGGCAATGTCGTCGATGCTGGCATCGCGGCGCTCGGCCGCTTCGCCGGAATTCATCGAATTTTTTTCCAGATGGCGCTTCGCGCGCAGCACCTGGTTGAGCTCACGGATCACGTGCACCGGCAAACGCACCGTGCGCGCCTGGTTCATGATCGCCCGCTCGATGCTCTGGCGAATCCACCATGTGGCATACGTGGAGAAACGGAAGCCGCGCGTAGGATCGAATTTCTCAATCGCGTGCATCAGCCCGAGGTTGCCTTCTTCGATCAGATCGAGCAGCGGCACGCCGCGGTTCAGGTAACCCTTCGCGATGCTGACCACGAGCCGCAAATTGCGCTCGATCATCACTTGCCGCGCCTCGAACTCGCCCGCCTTCGCCAGACGCGAATACTTCTGCTCTTCTTCGACCGTCAGAAGCGGCTTGACGCTGATGCGGTTCAGGTAATGCTGAATCGTGTCAGCCGTCAACTCGGCTTGCAGCAGCGCGCGGAAATCGTCTGCGTCCGGTGCGGCTTCGCTGACACTTTCGCGTGCGTCCCCAGCCTCTTCCGCGCCACCCTGGCGTTCGTCGACATCGCGCTCCTCTGCGATCTCTTCTTCCACCTCCGAAGCGCCACCCTCGTCCACCGAAGCGGACGTGACGCGGCTGATCGTCTCAGACTCGGCTTGCGGCGGGCGGTGCTTCGATTTCGGCATGGTCGTATCGCTTATTGCGGCGGCAAGTACTTCAGTGGGTCGACAGGTTTACCCTGACGGCGAACTTCGAAATGCAACATCACGCGGTCGGAATCACTATTGCCCATCTCAGCGATCTTCTGCCCTTTGGTCACCGCATCCCCTTCTTTTACCATCAAAGCGCGGTTGTGTGCATACGCCGTGAGATAAGTTGCATCATGCTTGATGATAATGAGATTGCCGTAACCACGCAGCCCATTTCCGGCGTAAACCACGCGTCCATCCGCCGACGCTTTGACGGGATCGCCTGCGTTGCCGCCGATATTAATCCCCTTGTTTGTCGAATCGTTGAACGTGCCGAGCATCGGCCCCCGCACCGGCCATGCGAACACGACGTTGCCGGATGCGCCGGCGCTCGAGTCGCTCGCAGCACCCGGATTGGCCGGCGGCGTCAGCGAAGCGTTGTTCGCACCATAGATCGGCGGCGTCGCGACGCCTGCTGCGGCACCTGCCGACGGCGGCGTGCTGCCAAGCGGCGCGCTCTGCACCGCACCGCCGCTGCCGATCGGCGCCGTCGACACACCCGGCGTCAGTGCGGCGGTGTTCGCGCCTGGCGGCACGACGCGCAGCAACTGATCGACTTCGATCTGATTCGGGTTAGTGAGATTGTTCCACGTCGAAATATCGCGGTAATTCTGGCCGTTCTCCAACGCGATCCGGTACAGCGTATCGCCCGGCTTCACGCGATAGTAGCCCGGCGGCGGCGGTCCGAGCGGCACGGCCGGCTGCTGCGCGGCTTGCGTGCCGAGCGCGCCGCTGCCGGAGCGGTCGACGACCGGTGCCTGATCGAGGCGGGTCGCACAGGCCGACATCAACAGGGACAAGGCGAGCACGCACACGCTACGCTGGGTTACGGTCATGGGAATATTCAGTCTGGTTCTTTGCATCGCGCGCAACATACTCATCGGTGTCAAATCACTCCGGATTTTAAGGGTACAAAGAAAACGCGATCGAGCCGCGACTCGCGCCACTGCGCGGGTCCGAGTCGCTCGACCAGAGTCAGCACCTGGTTCTGGCCTTCCTGCGAGCCGACCGGCGCAACCAGACGGCCGCCGATCGCGAGTTGCTCAAGTAATGCTTGCGGTACATCGAGCCCGGCCGCGGCGATCACGATCGCATCGAACGGCGCTGCCGACGGCAGCCCCAGCCGGCCATCGCCGTAGTGCAGCCGGATGTTCGGAATGCGCAGCGGACGCAAGTTTGTCTTCGCGCGTTCAGACAGCGGCTTGATGCGTTCGATCGAATAAACGTCCCGCGCGACCTGGCTCAGCACCGCCGCCTGATAGCCGCAACCGGTGCCGATTTCGAGCACGTTGTTCAACGCGCGGCCGGCGGCCGCCAGTTCGATCATCCGCGCGACCACGGAGGGCTTGGAAATCGTCTGGTGATGGCCGATCGGTAACGCGGCATCTTCGTAGGCCTGAGCCGCAAGGCCCGGGTCGACGAACATGTGGCGCGGCACCACCGACATCGCGTTCAACACGCGCTGATCGGTCACACCGTTCGCACGCAGGCGTTCGACCATCCGTTCGCGAACCCGTTCCGAAGTCAGTGCTAAAGCGCCGTTCAACGCGACGTTCGGCACCGCGGTGCGCTCGCTGAGTTTGGTGGCGACCTTGTTCACCGGCGCCGGTTTCGGCGCGGCGCGTACAGCCGAACCTTGCGCGATGGCTGTTGCGTGTGGTTTGGCCTGCGGTTTTGTTTGGGACTTGCTCTGGGCGCTAACAGACGACTTCAGCGCCCCGTTCACCGGCGCCTGCATGGGCGCCTTAGCTTGCGGCTTTGCTTGCGGCGTCGCTGGCGATTGGGTCTGCACCCTCGCCGGCGGCTTCGCCTGAACCTTCCCCACGGAGCCAAGTGGCGAGTTCTTCGCCGGTTGCTGGCGTGCGTTCAGCGCCGCACTCGCGGCGAGTACCGCCGCGCGCACTTCACCCGGACGCCCTTCAGGCCGGCGCGGTTCGCGCACCAGATCCTCGAGGCCGAGCGGAAAGCGCTTTGCGCGCTCGCCGGTCATGAAGCGCTGCTACCGGCGCGCGCCCAGTCACGCGCCGCGGGCAGCATTTGGGTGTGGGTCAGGTCGAGCTGCAACGGCGTGATCGACACCTGGCCGTTGGCAACGGCGTGAAAATCAGTGCCTTCGCTCGCATCGCGCGCACTGCCCGACGGGCCGATCCAGTAGATCGGTTCGCCGCGTGGGTTGGTCTGGCGGATCACCGGCTGCGACGGATGCCGCTTGCCAAGACGCGTGATCTGCCAGCCACCGAGTTGCTCGTACGGCAGGTTCGGAATATTGACGTTCAGGAGCGGATGCCCCGGCAACGGTTGTTTGAGGTAGTGCGCGACGATCTCGGCTGCAACACGCGCAGCGTCTTCGAGATGCACCCAGTCTTTGTCGACCAGCGAGAAGGCGATGGCAGGCACACCGAACATGACGCCCTCGGTGGCGGCGGCGACGGTGCCCGAATAGAGCGTGTCCTCGCCCATGTTCTGGCCGTTGTTGATGCCCGAGACGACCAGGTCAGGCCTGTGGTCCAGCATACCGGTTAGCGCGATGTGCACCGAGTCGGTTGGCGTGCCGTTGACGTAGTAAAAACCGTTCGCCGAACGCAGCACCGAAAGCGGACGCGACAGCGTCAAGGAATTGGACGCCGCGCTGCAGTTCTGCTCGGGGGCCATCACGGTGACCTCCGCGATCGGCTTGAGCGCTTCGTAAAGCGCGGCAAGGCCGGGCGCCAGGTAGCCGTCGTCATTGCTGAGTAGGATTCGCATGCGGCGATTGTAACCGAGGAAAGAAGGCACGCGAACGACACGGCAGGCGCTCCGCGTATCGCATCCAAAGCGCACGCGCCGCGCCCTTCGCCGACGGGTATCGATCGCGCCAGGAACAGGTTGCGAGCAATAAAAACGCACGATCGTGCGAATTGTTTTACACTCAGAATGGTTGCGACGCCCCCGAAGGAAGTCCCCTTTGGGGACCCTGATCGATATGGAGACACGATGCGCGCGATTCGCTGCAATCAATACGGGCCGCCGGAGAGCCTGGTCGTCGAAAATCTGCCGGACCTCGAGCCGCCGCCCGGCCACGTTGTGATTGACGTCAAAGCCGCGGCCGTCAACTTTCCTGATGTGCTGATCATCGAGAACAAATACCAGTTCAAACCACCCCTGCCCTTTACGCCCGGCTCGGAAGTCGCGGGCGTCGTGCGCACGGTCGGCGCCGGGGTGACGCAGTTCAAGCCCGGCTCGCGGGTGGTCGCATTCACCGGTTCGGGCGGGTTTGCCGAGCAGGTGCTGGCGCCGGTCGCGGCGTGCGTCCCGCTAGCGGACGGCGTCGAATTCGAGTTGGCCGCCGCATTCACGCTCGCCTACGGCACTTCGCATCATGCGGTGGTCGATCGCGGCCAGTTGAAGGCCGGTGAGACGATGCTGGTGTTGGGCGCGGCAGGCGGCGTCGGGCTGGCCGCCGTCGAGATCGGCAAGGCGCTCGGCGCGCGGGTGATCGCGGCGGCATCGAGTGACGAGAAGCTTGCCACCTGCGTGAAGCATGGCGCGGACGCCACCATCAACTACAGTACGGAAGACCTGCGCGAGCGCATCAAGGCGCTGACCGACGGCAAAGGTCCCGACGTGATCTACGATCCTGTCGGCGGTGTGTATGCGGAACCGGCGTTTCGCAGCATCGGCTGGCGCGGGCGTTATCTGGTGGTCGGCTTTGCAAACGGCGAAATCCCGAAGTTGCCGCTCAACCTGACGCTGCTCAAAGGCGCAAGCCTGGTCGGCGTGTTCTGGGGCGACTTTGCGAAACGCGAGCCGCAACACAATCACGCCGCGGTCCAGCAGATGACCGGCTGGATCGGCGAAGGCAAGCTTAAGCCCTATGTGTCGGAACGTTATTCGCTCGAAGACACCGGCCGCGCGTTGCGCGACATGGCGGAACGGCGCGTGATCGGGAAGGTGGTGATTACGCCTTAACCGTTGGCCGTAGCGCGCTCAACACGCGCTTCGTCGAGCTTCAAATAGAAACGGCGCGTGGTTTTGAAACCGCGCGCCGTTTTTGCTGGGCTTACGCTTGTTGAGCCTTAGCCGCGCGCTCACTCACACAATCTGTTGCGCATGCAACCTTGCAATGTGGTCAGGATCGTAACCTAGCGATTGCAGGACTTCATCGGTATGTTCACCCAATTCCGGACCTAACCAGCGCGTTTCGCCGGGGGTTGCCGAGAGCTTCGGCGTCACCGACGGCAGTGTGATTTCCTGTCCGTCCTGCCACTTGAAGCGCTGGATCATCTGGCGCGCCATGAATTGCGGATCGGTGAACATGTCCGCGACGCTATAAATACGGCCGACCGGCACGTCGGCGGCGTTCAGCACAGCGAGCGCTTCGTCGATGGTGCGCGTGGCGAGCCACGCGGCGATCGTGCCGTCGATTTCCTGGGTCCGCGGCACACGGCCATCGTTGTGCGCCAAGGCTGGATCGTTTGCCAGGTCTTCACGTTCGATAGCGACCATCAAGCGCTTGAAGATCGGGTCGCTATTGCCGCCGATGACAATGCTGCCGTCGCGGCAAGGATACGTGTTCGACGGCACGATGCCCGGCAGCGACGCGCCGGTGCGCTCACGCACCATGCCGTACACGCCGTACTCAGGCACCACGCTCTCCATCATGTTGAAGACAGCCTCGTACAGCGCGACGTCGACGACCTGGCCTTTGCCGCCGTTCACCTGCTTGTGGTGCAGCGCCATCAACGCGCCGATCACACCGTGCAGCGCGGCAATCGAATCGCCGATCGAAATGCCGATGCGCGGCGGCGGCAAATCCGGATAACCGGTGATGTGGCGCAAACCGCCCATCGATTCGGCGATTGCGCCGAATCCAGGCCGGTCGCGATACGGCCCGGTCTGGCCGTAGCCGGACAGACGCACCATCACGAGCCCGGGGTTCTCCGCCGACAACACGTCATAACCGAGCCCGAGCTTCTCCAACAAACCCGGCCGGAAATTTTCGACGACGATATCGGCTTCTTTCGCCAGACGCCGCACGATCTCCTTGCCCTCTTCGGCTTTCAGATTGATCGTGACGGATTTCTTGTTGCGCGCCTGAACTGCCCACCATAGGGACGTGCCGCCAACTTCCGGATAAAGCTTGCGCCATTTGCGCAGCGGATCGCCGCCCTTGGGATCTTCGATCTTGATGACGTCGGCGCCGAATTCGCCGAGAAAGCGCGCGGCGAACGGGCCGGCAATCAGCGTGCCGAGTTCGAGCACCTTAACGCCGGCAAGCGGGCCTTTAGGTGTGGCGCTGGGGTCGGGGTTGACGCTCATGTGTCTCCTCTGTGTTCTGTTCTTGCCGGGGCGGCGCGCGGCGCGAAGCGTTACGGCTCCGTCTCGCGCGGCTCGCTCAGGCATCGCCAGGCGCCGCGACGTGGCGCTGTCAGTTACGTCGCGCTACATCGAGCGCCGGTCGAGCATCGCGCGGGCGATCGTGCCGGCGTCGACGTACTCGAGTTCGCCGCCCACCGGCACACCGCGCGCAAGGCGTGTCACGGCAAGGCCGCGCGCCTTGAGCGTCTGCCCGAGGTAATGCGCGGTGGCCTCGCCTTCGTTGGTGAAATTGGTTGCGAGCACGACTTCCTTGACGATGCCATCCGACGCGCGCTTGACCAGGCGGTCGAAATGGATCTCCTTCGGGCCGATGCCGTCGAGCGGACTGAGCCGCCCCATCAGCACAAAATAGAGGCCGCGATAGGTCATCGTCTGTTCGAGCATGATCTGGTCGGCGGGCGTCTCGACGACGCACAACAACGCCGGATCGCGCTCTTCATCGAGGCAGACCTCGCAAATCTGCGCTTCGGTAAAGGTGTTGCACTTCTCGCAGTGCTGCAGATGTTCAGTCGCGAACAGCAGCGAGCGCCCGAGTTTTTCGGCGCCGTCGCGGTCGTGCTGCATCAGGTGGTACGCCATGCGTTGCGCGGATTTAGGCCCGACACCGGGCAGCACGCGCAGCGCTTCGACGAGCGCCGACAAGGCGGAAGGTTGTTTCATGCGGTTCGGCGGTGTCGAAGTGGGTGTTGCCCGGTATGGCCCGGAATGCGGGTGGCGATGCGGTTGTTTCAGTTACTGCTATAGCTACTTCTACCAGCTCGATAACGAATCGGGCAGGCGCGCTCAACGAACAAGCTGACGCGAACTGCAACGATCCGAACTTGCACGAACCGGAGCGAGCGTTTGAACGAGCCCGGCTCGTGTATTCAATTCACACCGCGGTTCAAACAGCGGCGTGACCCTCTTCCTGAAGCGACGTCGTTCAGAACGGCAGCTTGAAGCCCGGCGGCAGCGGCAGACCCGAGGTCATGCCGCCCATTTTTTCCTGAGCGGTGGCTTCGGCCTTGCGCACGGCATCGTTGAACGCAGCAGCGACCAGGTCCTCCAGCATGTCCTTGTCGTCGGCGAGCAGGCTCGGGTCGATCGATACGCGGCGCACGTCGTTCTTGCAGGTCATCGTCACCTTGACGAGACCGGCGCCCGACTGCCCTTCGACTTCGATCAATGCAAGCTGCTCCTGCATCTTCTTCATGTTTTCCTGCATCTGCTGGGCCTGCTTCATCAGCCCGGCGAGTTGGCCTTTCATCATGGACATGCTCCTTCTTGATAGCGTGAAATCCGGAAAATCGGGTGCGCCACGAGGCGCGGCGAATCAGTGGACGGACGGTGCGCCGTTCGGGCCGGCGTCCTGCGTAATCGGGCGGATCGAGCCGGGCACGATGCTCGCGCCGAACTCGCGGATCAGCGACTGCACAAACGGATCGGCGCCGATTTCGCGCTCCGCTTCTTGCTGGCGCTGGGCGCGCGTCGCGGCGTCGTGCGCGGCTGCCGTGCGGCGCGCCGGGCCGACTTCGACCAATACGTCGACGTTCTGGCCGAGCTTGTCGGCGAGCGCGGCTTTCAGTTTAGCGACCTGCGAGGCTTCCGCGTATTGGGGCACCGGCACATTCAATTTGAGCGTGCTGCCTTCGAGTGCCATCAGTTCGCTGTTGAACGCCAGTTGATACGAAATGCCCTTGAGCGGCAAATCGACGGCGAGCGCAGGCCAGTCGCCCTGGAAACCCAGCGAATCGAGCGGCACACCGGGCGGCAACGGCCGCTTGTCAACCACCGGTGCGGGGGTCGACGCAGGCGCGGCGTTGACGCGGACGTCGTCGGGTCCGCTGTCGAACACCGGCATGTAGTTGTCGTCCGGCAGGCCGTAATAGCCTTCGTCCGCTGCCGTGAGCGGCATGTATTCGTCGGGCGGCATGTCGTCCCATGGCGCGCTCGACGAACCGTTTTGCTCCTGGACTTGCGGCGACGACGCACGCGCTGCCGGCGCGGCGTCTTGTTCCGGCGCACGGCGCGGGGCGCCCGGCGTCGGCACATTGACGACAACGCGTGGTGCGGCAGGCTTCGGCGTAGCCGGGGCTGCAGTAGGCTTGGCGGCGGCTGCCGCCGTGGCGCGGCCACGGTCCGACGAGACTTTCAGCCCGGCGCTACGCAATACATTCAGTGCGTCGCTCGCGCCGCCTGCACGGCGCGGCGGAATGTCGGCTGCGGGCGGCGGCTCTTGCGATGCCGTTGCGGGCACAGCCTCTTCTGCCTGTGCGAACGCGGCTGCAGCAGGCGCGGTGAAAGAAGGCGCCGGAGCCGATTGCTGAGAAGCGGTCGCAGCGGGTGCTTCGATCGGAGCGGGCTCGGTGGGTGCGTCGTCCCACGGCGCCACGGCCCGCGCGGTCGTTGCCTTTGTTGCTTCTATCGATTCGGTCGCTTCAGCCGCTGGCGCTGGGGGAGTCGCATCGGACATCGGAGCCACTTGGCCCGCGCTCAAGTCCGCAGGCGCAGGCACCGGATCGCTCGAAACCGGTTCGACGGACGTTTCATCCTGCCACGGCGCTAAAGCCGGTGCAGCAACCGCGACGGCCGCCGTGGGCGCAGGCGCCGCGCTCGCTTCGCCAGAGGCGGATGCGGACTTGGAAACAATCGCCGCGTCAGCAATAGCAGGTTTCGGCGCGTCGGTATTTTCAGCAGACCCCGCGGACGCGGCATGCTGCGAATCCTGCGTCGTAGATCTGGCTTCCGCCACCGGATTGACGGATCGGACGGGCACGGCAGCGGCTGCTTCAACCGCACGCGACGGCGCCGCCGCCTGCTGCGCAGCCACGGCCGGGGAACCCGTGCGTTTAGCGCCGCCCGCTCCCGCTAATCCCGGCGCACGCGCCGCAGCCGCGCCGCCACCACCGCCGGTGGGCGCCGGCTCGAACGCCAGCATGCGCAACAGCGTCATCGTGAAACCGGCGTATTCATCAGGCGCGAGACCCAGCTCGCTTCGGCCGATGGTCGCAATCTGATAGAACAACTGCACCTGCTCGGCGCTCAACGCTTCAGCAAAGCGGCGCAGATCGCCCGCTTCGGGCCACTCGTCCAGCACCGACGACGGCGCGAACTGCGCCCATGCGATTCGGTGCAACAAGCTCGCCAGATCCTGCAACGCGGTCGAAAACGACAGGCTGCGCAACGCCATCTCGTCCGCGACCGCCAGCACGGCAGCGCCATCACCATCGGCCAACGCATCGAGCAGGCGGATCAAATAGCTTTGATCGAGCGCGCCGAGCATGCCCCGCACCGCTTCCTCATTCACCTGATTGGCCGAATAGGCGATCGCCTGATCGGTCAGCGAGAGCGCGTCGCGCATCGAGCCGTCGGCCGCGCGCGCGAGCAGACGCAATGCCTGTGCGTCGAACGGCACCTTCTCTTCGCCGAGAATGTGTTCAAGATGCGACACGATGTGGCCGGCCGGCATCTGCTTCAGATTGAACTGCAGACAGCGCGACAGCACCGTGACCGGAATCTTCTGCGGATCGGTGGTGGCGAGAATGAACTTGACGTGCGAAGGCGGCTCTTCCAGCGTCTTCAACATCGCGTTGAAGGCGTGGTTGGTCAGCATGTGCACTTCGTCGATCATGTAGACCTTGAAGCGCGCATCGACCGGTGCGTAAACCGCGCGCTCCAGCAGCGCGGCCATTTCGTCGACACCACGATTACTCGCCGCGTCCATCTCGACATAATCGACAAAACGGCCTTCATCGATCTCGCGGCACGCGCGGCACACGCCGCACGGCGTGGAGGTCACGCCGGTTTCGCAATTCAGCGCCTTGGCAAAGATGCGCGACAGCGTCGTTTTGCCGACGCCGCGGGTGCCGGTAAACAGATAGGCATGATGCAGACGGCCACCGTCGAGCGCGTGCGTGAGCGCGCGCACCACGTGCTCCTGTCCGACGAGCGAAGCGAAATCCTTCGGCCGCCATTTGCGTGCGAGAACTTGATAGGTCATCCGGAAATTGTATCAGTAACGATGGCGTGCAAAACCGAATCGAGACGGCGCGCGAACGCGTGTTGCCGCTTCATTGAAACAGGCTAACGGACCGATAGAAAAAAATAGATGAAGCGCGCGAGAAATGCCACCGCAGTGTCCGCGTGACAGCGCTTGGGGTAAAACAGGAGAGGGGAAGTACGGCAGAGGCAAAACAAGAAAGAGGAAGGTGACGAGCCTGACCCTCGGCACTGGTGGAAAACGGCTGTGGCTGCTTCGTTCCCGACCTGACCAGGTTGACCATCCCTCCATGCGAGGAGGCCCGTCACGAAACATTCTATCATCGCTTGGCCCGTCGTGCGACTGTTAATACGACCAAACTGACATCGACGCGCCGAATCAGGCGCCTCGCACTATATAGGCAATACCCCGTAAGTATGCGTCCCCGGCACTTGAGTTTGCGCTGCCCGCCACCAGATAAGCTGCGTCGCGGTTATCAAAACGGAGTGACACGTCACCGGCAGCCGTTGGCCCCACTGCCCTTGATGAGTACTATCACCACCGGCAACGCATAGCGAATTAAGCTAAACTGCCATACGGATGACCCGCAAATGCGAGCTTTCCGCACGTTCCAGGCAAGGTCTTTCGATCTTTTCAGGTATGCGCTGGCAAGCGCTGCGCTTGCGGTAAAGCGAACGGAAGTTTCCCTAGATTTTGACGTATCGTGGCGAGCAATTCAGGCGGGCCTCGAACCGATAGAGGTATTCATACAATGAGCGAATCAATCAAGCATATTAGCGACGCATCGTTCGAACAGGACGTCGTGAAATCCGACAAACCCGTGCTGCTCGATTTCTGGGCTGAATGGTGCGGTCCGTGCAAGATGATCGCGCCGATCCTCGACGAAGTCGCGAAGGATTACGCCGATCGCCTGCAAATCGCCAAGATCAACGTTGACGAACATCAATCGACGCCGGTCAAGTTCGGCGTGCGCGGCATCCCCACGCTGATCCTCTTCAAGAACGGCGCCGTCGCCGCTCAGAAGGTCGGCGCACTGTCGAAGTCGCAACTCACCGCGTTCCTCGACGGCAACCTGTAAAACGGTTGCATCGGCGCGCTTCAGGTCCCTTGAGACCGTGAGGCGCGCTGTCTTAGGCGTGTTGTCAACTGGCAACACGCTCAATAAGAAAGATGCCATGCCGTCGCACTGGCGGAAATTGGCCTGTGCTATGCTAGAATCCGCAAAACGTCGAAAAGACGTGTAAGTCCTTGAGCGGTTCCGCTCACTCTCCTCCCAGATTTCATTTCGTCGCACCTTCTCCTGCGGGTTCTCCGTATGCATTTATCCGAGCTTAAGACTCAGCACGTGTCCGAATTGATCGAGATGGCCAATGGCCTCGAGATCGAAAGTGCAAACCGCCTGCGCAAGCAGGAATTGATGTTTGCCATTCTAAAAAAACGAGCCAAAGCGGGCGACACGATCTTCGGCGACGGCACGCTCGAAGTGCTGCCGGACGGCTTCGGCTTCCTGCGTTCGCCGGAAACCTCGTATCTCGCCAGCACGGACGATATTTATATCAGCCCGTCGCAAATCCGCCGCTTCAACCTGCACACGGGCGACACGATCGAAGGCGAAGTGCGTACGCCGAAAGACGGTGAACGCTATTTCGCACTGGTCAAGGTGGACAAGGTCAACGGCCAGCCGCCGGAAGCCTCGAAGCACAAGATCATGTTCGAAAACCTGACGCCGCTGCACCCGAACAAGGTGCTGCTGCTCGAACGTGAAATGCGTGGCGAAGAAAACGTCACGGGCCGCATCATCGACATGATCGCGCCAATCGGCAAGGGTCAGCGCGGCCTGCTGGTTGCGTCGCCGAAGTCCGGCAAGACCGTGATGTTGCAGCACATCGCGCACGCCATTAAGCAAAACCATCCGGATGTCGTGCTGTTCGTGCTGCTGATCGACGAACGCCCGGAAGAAGTGACCGAAATGCAGCGTTCGGTGGCGGGCGAAGTGATCGCCTCCACGTTCGACGAACCGGCTGCGCGTCACGTGCAAGTCGCCGAAATGGTGATCGAAAAAGCCAAGCGCCTCGTCGAAATGAAGAACGACGTCGTGATTCTGCTCGACTCGATCACGCGCCTCGCGCGTGCGTACAACACTGTCGTGCCGGCTTCGGGCAAGGTGCTGACGGGTGGTGTCGACGCGAACGCGCTGCAACGCCCGAAGCGCTTCTTCGGCGCGGCGCGCAATATCGAAGAAGGCGGCTCGCTGACCATCATCGGCACGGCGCTGATCGAAACCGGCAGCCGCATGGACGACGTGATCTACGAAGAGTTCAAGGGCACCGGCAATATGGAAGTGCACCTGGAACGCCGCCTGGCTGAAAAGCGCGTCTATCCGTCGATCAACCTGAACAAGTCCGGCACGCGCCGCGAAGAACTGCTGATCAAGCCCGAAGTCCTGCAAAAGATCTGGGTGCTGCGCAAGTTCATTCACGACATGGACGAAGTCGAGTCGATGGAATTCCTGCTCGACAAGATTCGCCAAACGAAGAGCAACTCCGAGTTCTTCGACATGATGCGTCGTGGCGGCGGCAGCTAAGGCCTCACGCCTAAACCGCCACTCCGGCTGCACCGCATAAGAAAGCCGCTCGCCAGAAACGAGCGGCTTTTTTTCGTCCGTAAGATTTCGCCCGGGAAGGCGGGTGCTGGCCCGGCAACATGTACGTGAACGTACACGTTGCAGTACAATGCACCCAGTCCATCATGTCTGCCCCGCCTTATGTCGAAGGACTCATCCACCCTGCTCACCGTGCGCGATGCCGCCGAACGCCTCGGGGTCACGCCGCGCACGCTGAAGTACTACGAGGAACGCGGCCTCGTCTCGCCTACCCGCAGCGAAGGCCGCTATCGGCTTTATGACGAGGAAGACCTGAAGCGCTTCGGCCGTATTCTGCGCCTGCGTTCGCTCGGTTTTTCGCTGCACGGCATCACCGAGATGCTTAAGCGCCCGCTCGAACCGGTCGAAGGCGGTCATCGCTATTCCACCGAATCGCTGCAGCAGATTCGCGACGCCATCCATGAACAGGTCGAAGCGCTCGACGTTCGTATCGAAGCGATGCGGCGCGAACTCAAGGAAGCGCAAAAACTGCGGGCCGAACTGAGTCCCGACCTCGACTATCTCGAACGACGTCTCGCCGGCGAAAATGCGAACGCACTGCTCGAGCAGCGCCGCAGCGCACGCGCCAAAGTTGGGAGCACGCCGTTCGCGAAGCGCCCGAAAAAATCGGGCGAGCCCACATGAGCGCGACCTCGCCCCGCGCACCCTTGTTTAGCGCCGCAAAATTGCGCGGCGATTTTTTCCCGTGGGTGCTCGCCGTCGTTACCGGCCTCGACTATTTCGACAACGCGATTTTTTCGTTTTTCACCAGCTACATCGCGGGCGGCATCAACGCGTCGCCTGACGAACTGGTCTGGGCGTCGAGCGCCTATGCGGTAGCGGCCGTACTCGGCATCCTGCAGCAGCAATGGTGGGTCGAGCGCTTCGGTTACCGGCGCTACGTGGCCGGCTGCATGCTGCTCTATTCAGCGGGCGCGATCGCCGCTACATTGTGCGAGTCGTCGATCGAGCTCGCGTTGGTGCGCGGCTTTCAGGGCTACTTCATCGGCCCGATGATGGGCACCTGCCGCATCCTGATCCAGATGAGCTTTACGCCGCAGCAGCGGCCCGCGGCAACCCGTGCTTTTCTGGTGATGATCGTGTTGAGCAGCGCGCTTGCGCCGCTGATCGGCGGTCAACTGGTCGCGCATTTCGACTGGCGCGCGCTGTTCGCCTGCACGGCGCCGGCCGGTGTGCTGTTTGCCGTTCTCGCCCTGCTCGCCCTTCCCGACACCGGCAACCGCCTGCCGGAAGAACGCGGCACGGCGCACTTCTGGCCATATATGATCTTCGCGTTCGCGCAAGGCGCGCTGCAAATCGTTATGCAGCAAGTGCGGTTCCAGTTATTCAGCGCGTCGCCGGGGCTGATTCTGCTGACGGTCGCGGGCATCGTCGCGCTCGGCTGGTTCGCGTACCAGCAATGGCACCATCCCTCGCCGCTGGTGCGCCTGCATGCGCTACGCGAAAAGGTATTCCAGGTTGGGCTGGTGCTGTACATGTTCTACTACTACATCTCGACCGTATTCAGCTATCTGACGTCGCGCTTTCTCGAGAGCGGACTCGGCTATCCGGTCGAGAATACCGGCCGACTGGTCGGCGTGACGTCACTGATATCAGCGAGCGCGCTGTTCGTCTACCTGCGATATGCGAAGCTCCTGCCACGCAAGAAGTGGATCATCGTACCGGGCTTCGCGGTGGCCGCGTTCGCCGCGGCATGGATGACGCGCATGTCGCCGGGCGTGGGCGAAGCCGCACTCGTCGTGCCGATGCTGCTGCGTGGTTTGCTATTGCTGTTCATCGTGCTGCCGGTCGCCAATCTAACGTTTAGAATCTTCGCCATTGAAGAATTCACGCACGGCTACCGGCTGAAAAACATCGTGCGGCAACTGACGATCTCGTTCGCGACGGCCTCGGTCATCATCGTCGAACAACATCGGCAGGCGCTGCATCAAGCGCGCCTCGCGGAGCTCGTGAATCCGTACAATCCGCTGCTCCAGAATTCGCTCGCTGTGCTGACCCGCGGCTTCAGCGCCGCCGGCCGCTCGCCATCCGAGGCGCATTCGCTTGCGATAGTGGAAATCAGCCGGACGGTCGCGCAGCAGGCAAGTTTCCTGAGCTCACTGGACGGCTTCTACTTCCTGATCGGCGTTGCACTATGCGGCGGCATTTTCGCCGCGTGGCAAAAGCAGATCGACTAAGGGTTTCATCAGGCCATGCTTTCGAAACTCACTCATTGGTTCAGTACGCGCCGCCGCGACCGCGCGCTACGCGACTACGCAATCGACGACGCCCTTTGGCAAGCCACGCTCGACGGCCTGCCGTTCCTCGCCCACCTCGAGGCGCCGGATCGCGTGCGTCTGCGCGAGCTGACCAGCCTCTTCATTGCGCAAAAGGAATTTTCGACCGCACACGACCTCGAACTGACCGAAGCCATGACCGTGGCGATTGCCGCGCAAGCCTGTTTGCCGGTACTGAACCTGAGCCTCGACCTGTATCGCGGCTGGGTCGGCGTGATCGTCTATCCAGGGGAGTTTGTGATCCGCAAGACGGTTGAAGACGAAGACGGCGTGGTGCACGAGGTCGAGCACGACGCGAGCGGCGAAGCGTGGGAAGGCGGCCCGGTGGTGTTGTCGTGGGAAGACGCGCAGATGGCCGGCGGCACGGAAGCCTATAACGTCGTGATTCACGAGTTCGCGCACAAGATCGACATGTTGAACGGCGAAGCGGACGGCCACCCGCCGCTCATGCGCCGCTGGCATGCGCCGCTCGATTCACAGGCATGGGCCGACATTTTCGACCAGGCCTACGACCACTTCTGCACCAAAGTGGACGCGATACCGGATAGGCGCTGGGCACGTTTTGAGCGCGATTCGCTGATCGATCCGTATGCCGCGGACCACCCATCGGAATTTTTTGCCGTTTGCAGCGAGGCACTGTTCGTCCAGCCGCGGGCCTTCGAGGCGGAATATCCCGAGCTATACCGGTTGCTGGCGCGCTTTTACCGTCAGGACCCGGCCCGGGTTGGGATCGCATTCGCACCGGTCTGACACCGGCATCGCAAACGCCCAGCGGATAAGGGCGGCCGCCGCGCCAACCCGCGAGCGACGAACCAGCGCTGCGGTGACAAGAACGTGGCGAAAACGCCGCCAACAACGGGCAAAAAGGCAGTAGAAAGGTCGTCAAGCGACTGATTTTCTGGCATAATCGCCGTTTTTCGACCATAGGCAAGTGGCTCGCGCCTAGATGCTGTCCGCATTCGTAGCGGCTGCTCGCGGGTTGGCTACCGCCAGATTAAAGGAAAGACCATGAAAGAAGGCATTCACCCGGATTACCGCGAAGTCCTGTTCATCGACATGTCGATCGACTTCAAATTTGTGACGCGCTCGACCATCCAGACGCGTGAGACCGGCGAATTCAACGGCAAGACCTACCCGCTCGCCAAGATCGAAGTGTCGTCGGAATCGCATCCGTTCTACACCGGCCAACAAAAGATCATGGACACGGCAGGCCGCGTCGAGAAGTTCAACAAGAAGTTCGGCACGCGCGCTACCGGCAAGGCAGCAGCGAAGTAATACCCGCCTCGTCGCCGGCCTTGGCCCGCAACGAAGCAGCAGCGAAAAAGGGCAGCTCACGCTGCCCTTTTTTGTCGCCGTTTTTTGCCCCCGATTCCGCACGCCCGGATGCGAAGCGTCGCCCGGCAAACCATCGCCCGTTGCGGCGTCGTGTTACAGGCAACCCAATGACGTTGCGAGCCACTACCGGCCGTGACGCGCATCGCACGGCACGACTACAATGCCGGATGCTCCAAAATGGCCACTCCAGCCGGACACCCCGTCCGGTCCCGGCTGCACCGCTTATCCAATATCCACACACCGCATGAGACCTGTCGTTCGCCTCACTGCCTCCGCGACCAGTGCGCTGCCGCGCTGGCTGCTGCTGACCATCTGTATCGTCTACGCCTTCTTCGGTCTGTTTGGCCGGGATCCGTGGAAGAACGAGGACGCAGCCGGCTTCGGCGTCATGTGGACAATGGCCAACGGCAACGCGCACGACTGGCTGCTGCCGAATCTGGTCGGCAAGTACATGACGGAAGACGGCCCGCTCGGTTACTGGCTCGGCGCCAGCGCGATCCGCGCGCTCGCGCCATGGGTCGATGCGAGCAACGCGTCACGCGTGTTTACTGGCCTGCTGTTCTGCGCGGCCTGCGCGTTCGTCTGGTATGCGGCCTATCTGCTCGGCCGGCGCGCCGAAGTGCAGCCGTTCAAATACGCGTTCGGCGGCGAGCCGGAGCCGCGCGACTACGGCCGCACGCTCGCCGACGGCGCCCTGCTGATCCTGCTCGCCTGCTTTGGCCTCGCCGAACGCGGTCACGAAACCACGCCGCAGTTGGCGCAGTTCTTCGGCATCGCCATGCTCGTCTATGGGCTTGTGCGAATGATCGACAAGCCGATCCAGGGCGCGCTGATCTGGGGCCTGGCACTCGGCCTCGTCACCCTGGCAAGCAGCCCGGTGCTGGTCGGCGCGCTGTTGCTCGGTACCCTGGCGATGGCACTGATCGTGCGCGAGACGCGCTCGCGCTGGCTGCTGCTGGCCGGGTTGCCGGTGGCGCTCATGCTCTCGGTCGCGTGGCCAATCGCCGCGCTCGCCGCCTTTCCCGATGACGCAGTCTGGTACCTGAACCAATGGGTGCACGTCAGCCTGTCGTCTTTCGCCGGGCCGCCCGGTTCGGTGGCCGCCTATGCGCTCAAGAACCTGCCGCTCTTCACGTGGCCGGCCTGGCCGCTGGCGCTCTGGGCATGGTTCAGCTGGTCGGGGCTGCGGCGCGCGCCGCACGTGGCGATTCCGCTGTCGGTGATCGGGCCGCTGCTCGTGCTGGTCGTGTTGCAGAGCCATCAGTCGAACCGGCTTTACATGCTGCTGCTGCCGCCGCTCGCGGTACTCGCCACCTTCGCTCTGCCTACACTCAAACGTGGCGCGATCAACGCAATCGACTGGTTCGCACTGTTGAGCTTCACGATCCTCGGCAGCTTCGTCTGGCTGGTGTATATCGCCGGGTTGACCGGCTTTCCGCATCCGCTCGCGCGCAACCTCGCGCGTCTTGCCCCGGGTTTTGTACCGCAGTTCAAGATCCTGTCGTTCGTGTGCGCGGTCGCCGTGACGATCTGCTGGTTCGTCCTCGTGCAATGGCGCCTCGCCCGTCACCCGAAAGTCCTGTGGCGCAGCGTGGTGCTCTCGAGCGCCGGCACGACGCTGATGTGGGTGCTGCTGATGACGCTGTGGCTGCCGGTCGTCAACTACAGCCGGACCTACAAGGACGTCGCCGAGCAGATCGCCAGCCATCTGCCGGATGACTACACCTGTATCTCGCCGGTGCGCCTCGGTAACGCGCAGATCGCGACTTTCGCCTATTTCGGCGACATGCACTTCTCGTTCAACGAGGATTGCGATGTGATCCTGCGCCAGGACACCCAGGATTTCGGCGATCCGAGCGCGATGTCGGACTTCATCTGGAAGCTGGTGTGGGAAGGCCGCCGCGTGGCCGACCGCGACGAACGCTTCCGCCTGTATGTGCGGATCGACCGTCCGAAGCCGCCCGTCGTCAAACGCCGCAGCTGGCACAAGAAGCTGGACTGATCATGTTCGCCGACGTACGGAAAATCGCCGGGCTCGCATGGCCCGTGCTGATCGGCCAGTTGGCGATCATCGCGTTCGGCGTGATCGACACGGCGATGGTCGGCCGCTATTCAGCCGTTGATCTCGCCGCGCTCGGCCTTGGCTCGTCGATCTATATTTCCGTCTATATCGGTCTGACCGGCATCCTGACTGCGCTGCAACCGATCACCGCGCAACTCTACGGCGCCCGCCGCTACACCGAGATCGGCGAAGAAGTGCGCCAGGCGTTGTGGCTCGCGCTCGCACTGACCGCGATCGGCTTTTCGATTCTCTACTTCCCGGGCTCCGTGCTGCGACTGGCGCGCGTGCCCGAAGCGCTGCATGAGCGCACGGTCGCGTACCTGCAGATTCTGGCGTTCGGCTTGCCCGCTGGCCTCACGTTTCGCGTCTACAGTTCGATCACCAATGCGGTCGGTAAGCCGCGGCTCGTGATGATCCTGCAGATCGGCGCGCTGCTGCTCAAGGTTCCGCTCAACACGTGGTTTATCTTTGGCGGACTCGGCGTGCCGGCGCTGGGCGGGCCGGGTTGCGCGCTCGCCAGCACCTTGATCAACTGGGGGCTGGCAGTGGTTGGGATGCTGCTTTTGACACGTGTCTACGTGTTCAAGCCGTTCGCGATCTTTGCGCACTTCTGCTGGCCGGTCTGGCGACGGCAAGCGGCGCAACTGCGCCTGGGCATTCCGATGGGTCTGTCGTACCTGATCGAGGTGACTTCGTACACGTTCATGGCGCTCTTCATTGCGCGCTTCGGCACGACGACGCTGGCCGGCCACCAGATCGCCGGCAATATCGGCGCGGTGCTCTATATGACGCCGCTGTCGATCGGCATCGCTTCGTCGACACTGGTCGCCCAGGCGCTTGGCGCGCATCGCCCTGAAGCGGCCCGTACGCTGTCGCGGCACGGCATCATGATGGCCGTGACGATCGCCTGCTGTTACGGCGCGATCGTGCTAGTGCTACGTCCGTACGTGATCGAGGGCTATACGCCGAATGCGCAGGTCGCGGCGGCGGCGATGCCGTTGGTGCTGATCGTCGTGTGCTATCACCTGTTCGACGCCTTGCAGATCACGACCGCGTTCGTGCTGCGCGCGTACAAGGTGGCGATCGTACCGACCGTCATCTATGCCGTTGCGCTATGGGGCGTGGGGCTCGGCGGCGGGTATCTGCTCGGCTTCAATGTCTCCGGCACCACGCCGGAATGGCTGACCGGCGCGCGCGGCTTCTGGGTCGCGAATACCGTCAGCCTGGCGATTGCGGGCATCGGTTTGCTGCTTTACTGGCGCGGCGTGAGCAAGCGATATTTGCGTGCCGAAACGGTCGTCAGGGTAGATTCGGCAGCTTGACGGGACGACCTGGGCTTGCTGGAGACGATCGAGCCTGTTTGACCGAATCCCAGGAGCCGGCGTGCAAGACTCTGCCAGAGCACGGCCTCCTCATGTGAGCTGGGTTTCCAGGCCATACCGGTGATGCCCTGTTGAAGTGGCAGGGGAAAGCAGACCGTTAGTTGCGTCTTGGGTCGTATAAAAAACGGCTGCGCCTGGCAGCCGCCCGCCCTTCCCTTTTGCTTCAAGCCGCTTGTGCCTCCAGCGGCGCGTGCCCCTGCTCCAGCGCCTGATCTCGCCGCTCGAAAATCTCCCGCGCCGCGAACAGCGCGTTCAGCGCCGCTGGGAAGCCTGCGTAGAGCGCCATCTGCATGAACACTTCGACAATCTCCTCGCGCGTGCAGCCGACATTCAATGCCGCCTCGATATGTACCTTCAACTGCGGTTGCGCGCAGCCGAGCGTCGCCAGCGATGCAATCGTCGCGATCTCTCGCGCGCGCAGATCGAGTTGTGGCCGGCTGTATATATCGCCGAAGCCGAATTCGATCAGCAGGCGTCCGAAATCCGGCGCGATCGGCGCGAGTGCGGCGATCACCTGCTCGCCAGTCGAGCCGTCGATTTCCTTCAGTTTGTTCCAGCCTCGGGTGTAGCGATCGTTTTGTGCGTGTTCCATGGTGAGTCCTTTTCCGAATGCGAAAGCAATTGGGTTTCGTCGATCTGTCGTGTCGGCGCGCTCGCGGCGGAAGTCTGCTCAGCGGTTTGCTGCGCAGCTGCTTCGTAGTAAGCGATCTTGTCGATGATCGCGCCGAGATTGCTCTGCAACTCGGCGATCCGCGCCAAAACCGCATCCCGATGCGTCACCAGCATGTCGCGGCGCTCACCCACCGTAGGCTGACCTTCTGCCCGCAGCGCCGCGAACGCCTGCATCCCGGCGATCGGCATACCGGTCGCCTTCAGACGCATCACGAACCGCAGCCAGTCGAGATCGGCCGGCGAATACAGGCGATGCCCCGCCTGCGTGCGACCGACCGCCCGAATCAGCCCAGCCTGCTCGTAATAACGCAGCGTATGGGTGGAGACGCCGATGATCCCGGCGACCTCGCCGATGGTGAGTGCTTTTGACATTTTTGACATGACGGAACTCAGCTTAGGACTTCGAGTGCACTCTAAGTCAAGTGGAAGTCGCTGTCATTTATCGGCGCTGTCATTATTTACGGTGGGCGACGTTGATCGATAAACTC
>NZ_JAQQDU010000076.1:0-42921 GCF_046027825.1 Paraburkholderia sediminicola | reverse complement strand
TCAATCGGCGCAGTCCAGTAGCGCAATAAAACAAACTAATAGAGCGGCGCTATAAAGCGGTGAGTGCCCCGCCAGCGCTAATCCTTTAGGGCCGGCGCCGCATTGTGCGGCGCCGGCCGCTTTTTTGTGGCTGTATTCTGCCTCTCATCATCGCCACGGCACGCTTGCCAGCGTCCGTCGGTCTGTCTTGTTATTCTGCTGTTCGACCCAGATCGGGTTGACCCAACTCAACCCGAACCAAGCCGGCTTTCCAGTGACCAGGCCCGCATTTTGCACAGGAGCGTGCGTCGCCCAATCTTTCGCACGTATCTTTTCGTGTAAAAGCCCAATTAAGGGGCTGGCATCAGGTTCGGGCAGTGCGTTTTGCCGGGCAATGCGTGTCGCCTGCTGAAAGAATTACATGCCGCGCGTAGCAACGCGGCGGTCGCCCGGATGGTTGCAATCCATTGCAGACCTCGGGTGAGAACCTCAATCCCTTCGCGATACGCGAGAACGGAGGCTTCTGGTGTTGATCAGCCGTAGAAAGCGGATCGGCAAGATCCGCAAAAAACCAACAAGCATCGCGGCAACATCTCTGGTCGCCGTGGCCCTCGGCGGAATCGGTGCTCTGCCGGGTTCGGCCGTGGCCCAAACCCCTTCGCCGCTGGGTGAATGGCAGTACTCCGTGGGCATTCCGCTGCAGAAGCTGTGGCAGCCGAATATTCCCGACTGGCAGGTGCGATTTGGCGCGGCGACGTCGTTCCAGCCGCGTTATGAGGGCTCCGACCGGTATCACGTGATGGCCGGTCCGAGCATCGACGTGCGCTACAAGGACCTGTTCTTCTTTTCGAGCGGCGAGGGCCTTGGGGTCAACTTCGCGCAGGGGCAGAACTGGCGCATGAGTCTCGCGGCCGTCTACGATCTCGGGCGTCGTGCGCACGACGATCCGGAGGAATTGAACGGCCTCGGCAACATCAATCCGGCGCCGGGCGCCAAACTCTCCGGGGAATATGTCGTCTCGAAGGATTTCCCGCTTGTGCTGCGCGCCGACATCCGGCGCTATTTTGGTGGCTCGAACGGCTGGATCGGCGATCTCGGCGCCTATCTGCCGATGCCCGGCAGCACCAAAAAATTCTTCTGGTTCGCCGGGCCGAACGTGTCAATCGCGGACTCTAATTACATGAATGCCTGGTACGGTGTGAATCAGAATCAGGCGGCGCACTCGCAATACTCGGAGTATCACGCGAGTGCGGGTTTCAAGTCGGTGGGTTTCGGCATTAGCGCAGTGTGGCTGTTCGACAAGCACTGGTTTGCCACTGCCGACGGCGCATTCGAACAACTGGTCGGCAGCGCGGGCAATAGTCCGATTACGCACAGCAGGGCCACCGGTGTGGCCGATATCTCCATCAATTACCGCTTCTGATGCAGCGTTCCTGCGGTTGGGTCTTGGGCCAACGTGCTGCGATGACGTTGGTGCGGGGGTTCTTTACTGGGCGATAGTGAGTGTCTTTCTCAGTCGTTGCGCATACAACCAGGCCACCTCCCAAGGAAAAACAGACAGACTAGCGTGCCCGCCGCGCAGCAAGAAACTGAGTCATCAGTGCCGCAACCTGATCGACTGCTTCATCCAGCACAAAGTGCCCACCTTCAAGCAGATGCACTTCGGCGCTGGGCACATTGCCGCAATACGCGTGAGCGCCTTCCACTTCGAATGAAGGATCGTACTTTCCCCACACTACAAGCAAAGGGGGCTGACGTTCCTCCAGATATCGCTGCCATAGCGGATACCGCTCGACATTCGTCCGGTAGTCATAGAAGAGCTCAGTCTGAATATCGATCTGTCCGGCCCGCGATAGAAACGCAAATTCATCAGTCCAGGTATCCGGATCGTAACGATCGGCATTCGGACTACGTCCAACATGCCGCAACCGTGTCGCCTCAAACGAAAGCAGATTCGCGCGCAACGCAGCTTCATGCGTTGCGCGATCGTTCCAGAATGCCTTGCGCGTTTGCCATAACGGACCGAGGCCCGTTTCGTGTGCGACTGCGTTTTGCACTACCAATGCCTCAACACGCTCAGGGTTCGAAAGTGCAAGCCGGAAGCCCACCGGACCTCCGTAGTCCTGCATCACCAGCGTATAGCGCTTCAGTTCCAGTGCATCGATGAAACGTGTCATCACATCGGCGAGGTGGTCAAAGGTGTACTCGAACGCGTCGGGCGAGGGTGCGCTGCTGTGGCCGAAACCCGGGTAATCCGGCGCGATCAGCCGGTAGTCTTGCGCGAGCAACGGCATCAGCGTCTCGTACATTCGCGACGACGACGGGAACCCGTGCAGCAGCAGAATCACCGGCGCATCGCGCGGCCCGGTTTCGCGGTAGAAAATGTCGAGACCGTCGATCTCGATGCTGCGATAGCGCATCCCGGTGCGTGTGGATGTCATGAACATGCTCCTTCAATCGTTTGTAAGATCGATCATGCGCCGCGCGAACTGTCGCGCAGATGCAGTCCCGCCGCCGCGACAAAAAAGCCCAATGCAGCGATGCAGACACCCGGCCAGCCCCAACGCGCGAGCGCTGGCCCGGCGATGGTGGCGCCTATCGCGCTGCCGACGAAAAAGAGCCCGGTATAGAGCCCGTTCACCCGGCCACGTGATTCGGGCGCAAGCAGATTGATCGCGCGCCGGCCAAGCGCCTGATCGGCAATCACACCGCCGTCGAGAAAGAATGCAGCGACGGCCAGCATTGCGATCGATGTGGTACGCGACACACCTGAGGTCAACGCCAATGCCGCCATCAGCGCGGCCGCGATGGCGACCGCATGCGCGAGCATGCTGGCGGGCTTCGACCAGCCCCTGTCTCCGGCACGGCCCGCCAACGGCGCGATGAACACGCTGCTGCCGCCGGCTAACGCAAAGAGCGCGACGGAGGTACTGTTCAGACCGAGCGGTGCGCGCGTCAGAACAATGGCAACGCTGCTCCAGAACGCATTGAAACCGGCCATAAGCAGGCCCTGGTACAACGCCCGCCGGCGCAGCACGGGCTCCTGCGCTACCAGCCTCACCATCGACGTCAACAGCGCGGCATAGGGCGGCGCACCGTGAGGGCGACTATCCGGCAAACGCGGCACCACGGCGAGCGTGACGGCGGCGAGCAGCAGGGCGTCGGCCGCGTAAAACGCACGCCAGCCGAGTGCACCGCCAATCACACTGGCAAGCGGCCGCGATAACAGAATGCCCAGCATCAGACCGCTCATCACATTGCCGACGACTTTGCCGCGCGAAGCCGGTGGCGCGAGCGACGCTGCCGCGGGCACCAGCATCTGCACGACGCTCGATGTCACGCCGACGGCGAACGATGCCGCCAGAAACACCGGGGCGAACGGCGCGATAGCGGCCAGGGCGAGACACGCGATCTGTGCGAACAGCGTCGCCGCAATCAAGGGCCGATTCGGCAAGCGGTCGATCAGCGGAACGAGCCCAACCAGGCCGACCGCGTAGCCCAACAACGTCAATGCGGTGACGAGCGTGGTCCATGCGCCGAGATGCAGCGAGGCGTTGAGCGGGCCGACCAGGGTTTGTGACGCGTACAGGGGCAGCACGGCGACCGCGACCATCGCGGCGAAGCGGACGGTCGGTACGTTTTGTACCGGCGGCGTGGCTGTTCGGGCTGCGGTCTGGCATTGGATCGTGGGAGAGTCCATCGTCGGGTTGGCAGTCAAGTGAAGGTGGACCGATGCTACTCTCACGTCAGACAAACACAATTCGCACTGAATTTGATACATCCTCACGAAAAACGGGAGAATCGGCGATGGACGCATTGCGCGATCTGGAAACCTTGGTGGCGATCGTCGAGGAGGGCAGTCTGACGAGCGCCGCGCGCCGGCTTGACCGGTCGTTACAGGCCGTCAGCCGGTCGCTGCAGGTGCTGGAGCGGTCGCACGGATCGACCTTGATCGTCCGAACGACACGCACTTCGCAACCGAGTGCGGCCGGCATGCGCTTTTACGAGCGCGTCAAAGGCGCGCTGGCCGAACTCGAACTGGCGCGCACCGAACTGGCGGAGGAAGCGCACCGGCTCACCGGCCGCATGCTGATCAATGCACCGACGCTATTCGGACCGAAATTCATTGCGCCGCTCGCCGCGGAGTTTTTGCAGCGCCATCCGCAACTGGAGTTGTCACTCGATCTGAGCGACGAGTATCGCGATCCCGTCGAAACCGGTGCGGATGTGACGATCCGTATCGGCGAAATGCCTGATTCACGGCTGGTGGCGCGACGGATCGGCACGCTGCGGCGGGTGGTGTTCGCCGCGCCCGCTTATCTTGCCGAACACGGCAGACCGTCGCATCCGCGGGATTTGGCGCGACACGACTGTGTCGTTCGAACGGGTGTGCCGCATCCTGGCCGGTGGGTGATGACGTCTGCCGACGGCAACGAGATTGCGGTGAACGTGGCAGGGCGCTTCGACAGCAATCAGGTGGCTGCCGTGAACGCCGGTGTGCTGGGCGGGATGGGGGTCGGGGTTGCGGCCTTCTGGCAGATTCAGGAATGGGTCGAGGCCGGACGGGTTGAGGTTTTGCTGGCGGATTATCAGCTGACCCCCTTGCCGTTGCATGCGATGTGGGCGAAGACGCGGCGGTTGCCGCAGAGGACGCGGCTGTTGGTCGATTTCCTTGCTGTCAAATTGGGGGCGCTGTAGTTTTCTAGTCAACAGCCGGATTCACGTGAACGCTGGCCGCGCCAGGCGAACTGCGCAGCCGTCAACGCCGCGCAGCAGAAGGTACGATGCGCCATTGTGCTACGCTTGCCAGATCGAAACCCACGCACTGCGACCCCGCCTTTATCATGCGTTCCTGGCGCATATCGACACCGCCCCGCAGCGGGCACATCAACACATCGCGTGTTACCGACCTCGTCATGTCGATTTCACATGCCGACCCGGACGCGCTCGCTGCAAGCATTCTGAAAACCGTCGGCGACACGCTTCCCGTTGCGCAGTGCACGATTTTCGCCTACGAATTCGACGCGAGGCCGCGCACCGTCTCCGCCGCCGACCATCGCGGCGGCCGGTTTCTGCGTGATGTCGCTGACCGCTACGCTACGCATTTTTATGCGCTCGACGGCAACCGCGCCATCGTCGGCCGCCCGCAAGCGAGGCAGCCGCACGAAGCGTTAGTGCTGCATCAGCAGCAAAGCGAAGAAATCGAAAACGAAGCCTATCGCGCTGCGTGCTACGCGCAGCCCAACGTGTCGGACCGGCTATCGTTGCTCCTGCAACCCATGGAAAGTGTCTGGCTGTCGATCAATCTGTATCGTGACAGTGCCTATGGCATGTTTCAGCCAGGTGAACTCGAGCATGTGGAGAGCATGGCGCACCTGTTCGCGCACGCGGCGAAAAGCCATTACGCCCTCAACGGACAGCATCAGCAAGGGACGGCCGCCGCGATGCTGGCACGCGTCAGACGCGCCTGCCCGGCGCTGACGCCGCGCGAGATCGACGTGCTGCGCGGCACGCTCGAAGGCGCGAGCGCCGCCGAGATTGGCGAGCAAATGGGCATCAAGGCCACCAGCGTCGTTACGTATCAGAAGCGGGCTTACGCGCGGCTGGGTATCTCCAGCCAGCGCCAGTTGTTCGCGCTATGCCTGCTGCCTGAGCGGTCCTGATCCGGTGCGACGGCGTTGCGGCAGTAGATTGGCTGTGATGAAGTTGATCGGCAGCCAGAAGAACCGCCGAAGCGCCGTTGAACTAGCACCTGAAATCACCCGCGCTTCGCCAGCGCATCGGCCTGCGTCTCACGATCCCAGCGCTTCAGCCACGGCATGATGAAATCCGCGAAACCGTCTGCGGGCGGCGACAGCGCGCGTTCGGTCGAGCGATACACGCAGACCTCGCGGATAGTCTCCGGGTCGACGATCCGCTTCATCACCAGACCGAAGGTTCGCGCGAGCGGCGCGACGTAGGCGGGCGCGAGCGTCACGGCAAGCCCCTGTGAAGCGAGACCGAACGCCGTCGTGACGTTGTCGACCACGTCCACCGGAATGATGCGCGCCTCCACCGGCAGATTAGCGAGCATCTGTTCGACAGCGCGCTCGTGATCGCGCCCGGTGGCAACAATGGGCACGCCGCGCAAATGCTGCCACTGCACCCGGCGCCGCACGGCCAACGGATGGGTTGGGGCGCACCACATCACCCACGGGCTCGCGAAGGCCGGATCGCAACGCACCCGCGTGCCGCTTTGCCGATCCGGACCGATCGCCAGGTCCACGTCGCCGCTTTCCACGCGCTCCAGCAACTGTTCGACCACGGTGTCGCAAATGCGCACGACCACTTTCGGTTTGTCGCGCGCATACTCGGCGATCGCCGCCGGCAACGCGGTCGCCGCGAGCACCAGCGGCGCGCCGACGCGCACGATGCCGGCCGCGCGATTGCGGATGTCGTCGGCGGATTGGGCGGCGGCGCGCACATAGCGCAACACCGATTCGGCCGACGATAGAAAATCCTGCCCCGCGCTGGACAGATTGACGCGCCGCGTCGTACGGTCGAAAAGGCGAAAGCCCAGTTCCGTTTCCAGTTCGGCCAGCAACTGGCTGACCGCCGACGAGGTCAGCCCGAGCCGTTCCGCCGCCGCGCCGATGCTGTGCAAATCGACGATGGCGAGAAACGCTTCGAACTGACGGATGGTGACGCGTGTGAGTGGCATCAGGCGATTCTAAAGAAAAACTTACTAATCGTGAAAAATCGATTGATTGTGTGCGGCGAGCCATTGGCCGAGACTTGTCCTGGTCGACGCGAAGCCGGAAACCCGCTTAGACTTTCGTCTCGCCCACGCGGCTACGACCCGGCTGCAAGAGTCCACGTTCAGGGCCGCATCCAAGGGTATACGCAGGCCACAGCCAGGCCACATGCGGGGCTCCACTCAAGGAATTGCCATGTTCGACCACATTCCCGCCTATCCCGGCGACCCGATTCTGAGCCTGAACGAGGATTTTCAACTCGATCCGCGGCCCAACAAGGTCAACCTGAGCATCGGCATCTATTTCGACGATGCCGGCAAGCTGCCGGTGATGGACGCGGTGCGGCGTGCCGAAACCGCGCTGCTCGGTTCGATCGGCCCGCGCTCCTACCTGCCGATGGCGGGCCTGCCGCTTTACCGCGACGCAGCACAGGCGCTGGTGTTCGGCGCGGACAGCGAAGCGCGTGCAGCGGGCCGCATCGCGACCTTGCAGACCATCGGCGGCTCAGGTGCACTGAAAGTTGGCGCGGATTTTCTGAAACGCTATTTTCCGGCCTCGCAGATATGGATCAGCGATCCGAGCTGGGAAAACCATCGCGTGGTGTTCGAAGGCGCGGGTCTCACGGTCAACACCTATCCCTATTACGACGAACAGACCGGTGGCCTGCGTTTCGCCGACATGATCGACAAGATCGGCCGCTTGCCGGAGCAGAGCATCGTGCTGCTCCACGCGTGCTGCCATAACCCGACCGGCGTCGACCTGAGCCCCGCGCAATGGGCGGAACTGGTGCCGGTTTTGCAGCGCCGCAAACTGATTGCGTTTGTCGACATGGCCTATCAAGGTTTCGGCGCAGGTCTCGAGGAGGACGCTGCCTGCGTGCGCCTGCTCGCCGATGCGGGGGTGCCGTTGATTGCCGCCAATTCGTTTTCGAAGAATTTCTCGCTGTACGGCGAGCGTTGCGGCACATTGAGCGTTGTCTGCAAGAGCAACGAAGAAGCGGCTCGCGTGCTCGGGCAATTGATGTCGACTGTGCGCGCCAATTACAGCAATCCGCCGACGCACGGCGCTCGCCTCGTCGCCAATGTGCTGTCGGACGCGTCCTTGCGTGCTTCATGGGAAGCGGAGCTCGCCGCTATGCGCGACCGGATTCTCGCCATGCGCGGCACCATCCACGAAGGCCTGGCAGGCCGCGTCGATGAAGTGATGCGCGCGCGTTACGTCGCGCAGCGCGGCATGTTCACCTATACGGGCTTGAGTGAGGCCCAAGTTGAGCGTTTGTGCAGCGAATACGCCGTGTATTTGTTGCGTTCGGGGCGCATGTGCGTCGCCGGATTGAATGCGCGCAACGCTGACTATGTGGCGTCGTCGATCGCGGCGGTGGTGGCGGGCGCATAACGCCTGTTGCCCGCAACGGCCGGGCACAACGAACGAAAAGCGAACGATAACAACGGAGACCCTGATGACGACTCTTGAATTACAACCGGCAAGCCCGCCGAAGTCCACCACGATGCATCCCGACGAATGGCAGGCACGCGTACAACTGGCGGCGTGCTATCGCATCTTCGATATGCTCGGCTGGACCGAGATGATCTACAACCACATCACGTTGCGGGTGCCGGCGAGCGTCAGTGGCGGTGAGCGCCACTTCCTGATCAACCCATTCGGTCTGCACTACAGCGAAGTGACAGCGAGCAATCTCGTGAAGATCGACGCGCAAGGACGCGTGCTCGACAACTCGCGGTATCCGGTGAATCCCGCTGGTTTTGTCGTGCATGCGGCGATTCACGAAGGCTTGCCGGATGCGCATTGCGTGATGCACACGCACACGACGGCAGGCGTCGCGGTGGCCTGTCTCGAAGGTGGCCTGGAGCAAACCAACTTTTATAGCGCGCAGTTGCATGACCGCATCGCGTATCACGACTTTGAAGGCATCACGGTGCATGCGGAAGAAGGGCCGCGCCTGCTCGAACATATCGGCAATAGGCAGGCGGTGATCCTGCGCAACCATGGCCTGCTTGCATGGGGCCACACGTTGCCGCAGACTTTCGCTATCCTGTGGACGCTCAACCGCGCGTGCGAAATCCAGATGGCCACGTTCTCGATGGGCCGGGCGCGGCCGGTGCCGGAAGAAGTGGCGATCCGCTGTACGCGCGACGCATTGCAGTTCGATCCGCGTCACGGTGCGGGACAGGATGTGTTTGACGCGTTAGTGCGGCGCGTGGATCGCATCGACGCGAGCTATAGGGACTAACGCGAGGAACTCGAGCGAGAACTGAGGCGAGCACTAACGCAAGTATTGAGGCGAAGATTGACCCGAGGATTAAAGCAAGGATTGAAACGATGAAAGTAGGAATCTACGGTGCCGGCGCGATCGGTGGCTGGATGGGCGTGAAGCTTGCGCAGGCCGGCCATGACGTGAGCGTGGTGGCGCGCGGCGCGACGCTCGGTGCGTTGCAGCAGCACGGCTTGCGTCTGATTGAAGGCGGCGTGACGCACACCGTAAAGGTGAAGGCGAGCGAACAGGCGGCGGATCTCGGCGTGCAGGACCTCGTCGTGGTGGCGGTGAAGGGCCCGGCCATGGCGTCGGTGGCCGCGCATATCGCGCCGCTGCTGAACCCGCAGACGATCGTGCTGACAGCGATGAACGGCGTGCCATGGTGGTTCTGCGACGGACTCGGCCGTGATTTCGCCGGCAAGCGGCTAACGTCGATCGATCCTGACGGCGCGATCGCGGCGGCGATTCCGACCGCACAGACGGTGGGCTGCGTGGTGCATGCCAGCTGTCTCATCGAGTCGCCAGGTGTCATCAGGCATCATCAGGGCAACGGGTTGATCGTCGGCGAGGCGTCGGGGCAATCGGGCGAACGCGTCAAAGCGCTGACCGCCACACTGGCCGCGGCGGGCTTCAATGCGGCAATGTCGGAGCAGATTCAGCGTGACGTCTGGTACAAGCTGTGGGGCAACATGACGATGAATCCGATCAGCGCCATCACCGGCGCGACCACTGACCGGATTCTCAGCGACGAACTGGTGCGCAACTTCGTGACGAGCATCATGCTGGAAGCGAAGGAGATCGGCGCGCGCTTCGGTATTCCTATCGAGCAGGCGCCGGCGGATCGCCACGAGGTCACGCTCAAACTCGGCGCGATGAAAACCTCGATGCTGCAGGATGTGCAGGCCGGCAAGGCGGTCGAACTCGATGCGCTGGTGGCCGCCGTGCGTGAACTGGGGCAGCTTACCGATGTGCCGACGCCGTACACGGACGCGTTGCTTGGGCTCGCGCGCCTGCATGCAAGTACGTTGGGGTTGTATCCGAGACAGTGAACTGTGTTATGAGAAGAAGCCGCCCCGGGTTGTTAACGGGGCGGTTTTTTTATCTTATGTCTTACTTCTTCGGCGTCGCATCGTACTCCCGTCGCATTAGGCAGCCACTTCGGAAGCCGGCGGTAGCTTCGCCGCCTCGATCAACGACAACACCCGTTGCGTGTCGTCGAGTTCCGTCATGCATAGCAGCGCAAGGCGTGCCAGATACAAAGGCGCTTGCGCTTCACCTTCAGCGGTCAGTATCTTGCAGAGCGTCGTGTAGACGAGGTCGAGTTCGCTATCGGTCATGGTTTGGGTCCTCTTGCGTCAGTTCGTCAGGCTGGCCGTCACGGCGCTTTGCACGTTCGCCGCGCTGCCGTTGCGCCAGCGGGCGAGCACATGACCGTCCGGCCTGATCAGGTAGACGCTGCCCGGCGTCGCGTCGAGCATCTCGTGCAAGCGGCCCGCCGGATCGATCACATGCGGGCTGGTGGCGCGCGGCGCATCGCCCGGGATCAGCGTGACCGCTTTGAACGGAATGCTGTATTCGCCGAGCGCGTGCTGCAATTGCTGCCATGCATCGTCTTGCGCCCCGTCCGCGCCGAAGCGAAGTGCGGTGAAGCATGGTCCAAGCAGATCGGTGAGGTGGATATCCATCGCGACGCCATCGCACATGCGTTGAAGACGGCATTCCGGCAGTACCGTGCCGGGCGCCGGACCTTTGACGAACGCGCCCGATGCAACAGCCGCGACCTGATTGAGCGGCGACTGGGTATACGTAATCGCATGTGTCTGGCGCGGATTGATCAGCGGCCGCACGGCAGGATGATGCTCGGCAAGTCCTAGCACGGCCGAGCGCATCAAGTCGAATGCGAACGACGGCGGCGCCATGAATTCCGTGCTCTTCATCCCGTAGCTCAGATTCTCACGCGCCGCGAAAACGCGCTCGTCGCTATAGCTGTCGAGCAGACGGTCCGACGCAATGCCGTTGACCACACAAGCGAGTTTCCAGCCGAGATTGTCGGCGTCGTCGATACCGGAATTCGCGCCGCGCACGCCGAAAATCGGCACGAGATGCGCGGCATCGCCCGCGAACAGCACCGAGCCGTGGCGGTAGCGTTCGAGCGTCAAGGCGTTGGCCTTGTAGACGGTGATCCAGATCGGCGACCATTCGCCTGTTTCGCCCATCGAGTCGAGCACGCTCTGCACGCGTGGCATGACGTTTTCGGGTTTGACAGCAGCCTCCGGGTCTTCATCGTCGCGAAGCTGGTAGTCGATGCGCCAGACGTTGTCGGGCTGCTTGTGCACCAGCACCGTCGAACCGGGATTGGAGGGCGGATCGAAGTATGCCAGACGCTCGGTGGCGCGCTCGCTCTTCAGTTCGATATCGACGATCACGTAACGGCCTTCGTACGTCGTGCCGGTGAGCTTGAGGCCGAGCGCCTCGCGAATCGTGCTGCGGCCGCCGTCGCACGCGACAACCCAATCGGCACGCATTTTCCAACTGGTGTCGCCGGTGCTTAGGTCGAGCGTAGCGCCGGCGGTGCCATCGTCGGCCTGCTGTTCGATGCCGGTCACGCGGGTTTGCCAGCGGATGTCGATCAGATCGGCATGCTGTTCCACTTCGTCGAGCAGCAACTGTTCGATCTGGTATTGCGCGATGTTGATCATCGGCGGGAGCGATTGCTCGTCGTCCTGATGCATGGCGAAGCGGAACACTTCGGCATCGCGGTAGAAACTGCGGCCACCCGTCCATGGCAGGCCTTTTTGCAGGAAACCGTCCACTGCGCCCAGGCGTTTGAAAATCTCCAGGCTTCGGCGCGAAATGCAGATCGCGCGGCTGCCGGTGCAGACACCGTCGTCGGCTTCGATCAGCACTGAGCGCTCGCCCTGGCGAGCCAGCGCGAGCGCCAGCGTCATGCCGACCGGGCCACCGCCGACAATTGCAACGGCGCGCCGCACGGGATCACGCCCGTCGACCAGCGGCGGCACCACGCCCGCATAGTAACGAGGCGTGAACGGATAGGGTTTGAAGCTGCGGCTCATGCGTGTCTCCTGGATCTTCGATGCCGATGGATTGCCCGCCGGCGCTTGAGCGCGCTCTGGAGGCGGTGCGAATCGATAGGTGAAGTATGAAGGAGGGGTGGCGCGTGCCTGTCCTCATTTTGGGTACATCGCGCTGGCGCATTACATATAGAAAAGCCGCGAGTGCTCCAGCACCTCGCGGCTTTTCTTGTTCAATCATGCGGGGACCGCGCAGACGACCTCAATCCGCCCCAGCCGCATGCGAAGGCTGGCGCGTGTACTGCACGCTCCCGGCGACCAGGCATTCCTCGATCATCGCGCGGAACGTCGGCGCCGCATGAGACGCGCCGGTCGCGCCCATCTCCGGGCCGCCTTCTGGGGCGCCCCCGATCCCGACCACCAGCGTCGCCCGCGGCCGCCATTCCCGTGTACGCCGCAGCATATTGCGCAGATACGGCGGCGAATCCGGCGCGTCGAGCGAGATGATGCAGATGATCGGCGCGTCCTTGAAGCTCGGTTCGTCGGCATGTGCGCTGCGATAACCCGAGTGCGTGGCCATCATCGGCGCGAGTCCCTGGCGGCCAAGCAATTGCACGGCGATCGCGGTGGTCACTTCGTCGAATGCGCCGCGTCCGGGGACGCACAGCACCGACGTCTTTTCGCTTTCATGGCGCGACTGCGGGCGAGCCGAAATATGGCTGTCCTGCCGCTCCGAAAGATCAGCCGATGCTGAAGCCAGCATCGCCCCAGCCGAGTCGGCCGGTTCCGCGCGCGACAGGCGGTCCGGCAGTCCGTCGGCGATTTCCAGGTTCTCGACGATATCGACCAGCGCGTCGTTGATCCGCGCCAGCTGCTCGGGCATCAACACCCCGCGCATCGCGTCGTTACGCGCGAGCTTGAGACCCTCCAGCGCGACCTTGTCGTAGTAATCGATCAGCGACATCTCTCGCAGCAGGCGCTCGGCCTGCACGATGGCTTCATGCGGATCGTCCGCCAGAATCCGCTGATAGAAGGTCTGCGCGGGCGTCAATGCGGGCTGGTCGCCCAGCAGCACCGTGAGAAAGTTCAGACGATCGGCGTAGCGGCCCAGCGTGACGACACACAGTGTGAGCGGCGTGGACAGGACGAGGCCGATCGGTCCCCACAGCCAGCTCCAGAAGATCGCCGCCACCACCACCGCCAGCGGCGACAACCCGGATCGGTGACCGTACAGCAGCGGCTCCGCAATTTGTCCCGCCACCACATCGACGACGATGAACAGGATCAGCGTATAGACCGCCATGGTCCATTGCGGCTGGATGGCGGCGGCGAGAAACACGGCAAGAATCGCGGCGATCCAGATGCCGATGTACGGCACGAAGCGCAGCAAGGCTGCAATCACGCCGAACAGCAGCGCCCCCGGCACGCCAATGATGGCCAGACCGATGGCGATGATCCCGCCCGCGCTGAGGTTCACGCCCAGTTGCGCGACGAAATAGCGGCTCAGCCGCCCGGCGGCGTCGTTGATCGCCGTGGTGGTGCGGTGCAGATCGCGCGAGCCGAACAGACTGATCAAACGGTCGCGCAGATCTTCGCGCTGCAGCAGGATGAAGATCGTGACGACCAGCACGATGAAGGTGGTCTCGATCGGCGCAATGGCCGGTGACAGCGCGCGTTGCGCGAGTTGCATCGGCGTGAGCGACGGCTCGTGCACCTCGACCGGCGTCGGCACCGGGGGCGCATTGCGCGCGGCGCGTCCGGTCAGGCGCGGCGGGCTCGGCTTGCTCGGCGCGACGCGTTGCAGCGTGGCGGCGGCGCGGCTCATCAGCGAATCAGCCCGGCCGACGGTTTTCTCCTGCACCGTCTCGATCTTTTGCTCGATCGCCGCCTGATACTGCGGCAGATCTCCCGCCAGTTGCACCAGTTGGGCGCCGATCAGGCCGCCGACCGCCAGCAAGGTGGCGAGGGCGAACAGCACGGCGATAAAGATCGACGGCAATTGACCCATGTGCAAGCGCCGCAACGACTGCACCAGCGGTGCCAGCAGAAAGCTGAGCAGCACGGAGAGCGTGATCGGGATCAACACCTCGCGGCCGAAGTACAGTGCGCACACCACCACCACGCCGGTAATGATCGACGCCAAACCATGCAGACTGGGCGTGCCCGGCGGGTAGACGCGGTTCGGCCGGCCATGCGGCGGTAATGATATTTTCATGAGCACACGTTTCGATGTTGTGGCGCTGTCGCGGCTACCGAGGGCACGCGCGGAGGGCGGCAGTCAGATAAAGCGCCTGAGCAATTCATATGCCTGGATTGTAGGCGCTTTGAGGTGTGCCGACCGACTCCCTTAGCCCATGTGCAAACGCAACAGTTCGAACAGTTGCGAACTCGCATACAGCAGCAAGCCGATAAAGCCGCCCACAATCGTTCCGTTGATGCGGATGTACTGCAAATCCTTGCCGATGTTCAGCTCGATTTGCCGTGACATTTCGCGCGCGTCCCAGTTCTTAACCGTATCGCTGATATGGCGCGTGAGGAACTGGGCGAAGTCGGGCGCCATGGCGCGCGCCGCTTCTTCCAGGTGGTCGTTCAGCGACTGACGCAGCGCCGGGTCGTGCGCCAGTTCGCGGCCGACCCATTGGCCCATCGCCATCACTCGGGCGTGCAAGGCCGAATCGCTGCTTTGCAGATCGCGTTTGAGCCATGCGCGCAATTCACCCCACATGTCTTTCACATACGCGCTGAGGGCTTCGCCCTCCACCAGATAACGCTTCAGCTCCTCGCCTTTTTCCAGGAACGCCGGATCGCTCTTGAGTTTGACGATCAGCTTTTGCGCCGCGTCGTCGAATTTCTGGCGCAACTGATGCGTGGGGTTCTCGCTGATCTGCTCGAGCATACGGTTCACTGCGTTGGCGATCGTTTCGGCGCCTTTTTCCCCGAGCCACGCCGACGGCAGGATCATCTCCATCTTGGGATATTCACCCTTCACCCACTCGACGATGCGCTCAGCGATAAACTCGCGCGCCTGCGGTTCGTGCAACAGTGCCACGACCTGTTCGATGCCGGCGTCAAGCAATTCCTGATGACGGCCGTCTTTGGTGAGCGTGTCGAGAATCGAGCCCATGGATTGCGACAGATCGACTTTGGCGAGCACGTCGCGCAACGCGTCCTTGATGAAGACCTGGATGCGCACGTCGTCGGTCAATTCGAGAATTCCGCCTGTCAGCTTGACCACGTAGTCGCCCAGACGCGCGGTATTGGCCGGCGTCGTCAGCCAGCCGGTGATGCTTTGCGCCGGGTCGTGTTTCTGGATCAGGCCGACCAGCGACGGCACGTCCAGAAACTTGTCCTGCACGAACACCGCGAGGTTGTCGGCAATCTTGTGTTTGTTCTTCGGAATGATCGCCGTGTGCGCGGAGACGATTGGAATCGGCACACGGCGAAACAGCGCGACCACGGCGAACCAGTCAGCGAGTGCGCCGACCATGGCGGCTTCGGCCACCGCTTTGATGCCGTCCACCCAGAGGCCGCGCGGCATGAAGGCGGTCACGACGAAAACGCAAGCGGCGGCTGCCAGCAGCAGTAACGGGGTGCGCTTGGCCTTCTTCAGTTCGGTTTCTTTGTTCATTGGCAGCGGCGCGGCGGGGTTCAATTCGATTGACATGTTGCGGTGCGATTCGTGGTCGTCCGGAAACGCGAGTGTAGCGCCGCTGTTCCGGCCAGTGTGGCACGGCTTTGGGACATGCTTTGACCTGTCGGCACGGTAACATCTGCGGTTAGACTGCGAAGCGATGCCCGTGCGAGTGGCTTGAGCCGGCGCGAGAAGAGTGCTGAGCGAACCACACGCGGGCGCTAAATAGTTGTTGAACGAGCGCTGATCGAGCGCCGAATGAATGTTGAGCAACGATGCAATTGAACGGAATGGAGGCACAGTGATCAGGTTTCTGCACACCGCGGACTGGCAGATAGGCACGCAATTCGGCCAGTTCGAGCCGGACGAAGCCGCGCACCTCGCGGAAGCGCGCTTCGAAACCGTGCGCCGTATCGCCGAGGAAGCGGCGGCGCGCAAGGTCGACGCCGTGCTGGTCGCCGGCGACGTATTCGACCTGCAGACTGTCTCGGACACGGTGATCCGCCGCTTGTTCGGCGCGCTGCAAGCGTTCTCCGGGCCATGGATCATGCTGCCCGGCAATCACGATGCCGCGCTGGTCGAGAGTGTCTGGACCCGTGCGCAGCGCCTGAACTGCGTCGCGCCGAACGTACGGTTGGTGCTTGAGCCCGGCGTGGTGACGCTCGACGCCTGCCAGTGCGCGTTGCTCTGCGCGCCGCTCACGCAACGGATCACCTACGACGACACGACGGGCTTCTTCGACACAACGGAGACGCCGCCCGGCTATCACCGCATCGGGCTCGCGCATGGCAGTGTGAGCGGGATTCTGCAGGAAGGCATTGATTCGTCAAACCCGATCGCCCCGACGCGTGCCGCGAGCGCGCGTCTGGACTATCTCGCGCTCGGCGACTGGCACGGCCATTTTCGCGTCGACGAACGCACCTGGTACGCCGGTACGCACGAACAGGACCGCTTCCGCGCCAACGATCCGGGCTTCATGCTCGACGTCACACTGACCGGGCCAGGCGCCGTGCCGGCCGTCGAAGCGGTACGGGTCGGTAAATATCAATGGCATCGTTGGGAAGAGACGATCTCGGTGCCGACCGATGTGGATTCGCTCAAGTTGCGCCTCGGCGCGTTAGGCAGTCACGACGTGCTGCGCGTAACGGTAAGCGGCACGACTGCGCTGGCCGAAGCCGAAGCGATCCACGTCGCGGTGGAAGAGACCCGCGCGCGGGTGCGTGCGTTACGTGTGGATCTGAGTGGCCTGCAGGTGCTGCCGACCGCCGACGACCTCGCCGAACTCGGCGCGCAGAGCGGCTACCTCGCGAAGGTGGTGGCGCGGCTGCGAGGCTTGCAGGAGGACCCGCAGTCCGACCCGCAACAGGTCAAGCGCGCGGCGGAGGCGTTGTTGCTTCTGGCGCGTTTCCAACGTGAACTGCCGCGCGAAGCGAGGTCCGCATGAAGCTGGAAAGTATCGCGATTCAGGAGTTCAAGCAGTTCAGCGGCCGGCTCGTTATCGACGACCTGCAGCCCGGGCTCAATCTGTTCACCGGCCCGAACGAGGCCGGCAAGAGCACGATCGCCGAAGCGGTGCGGGCGGTGTTCCTCGAACGCTACAAGGCTTCGCACTTGAAAGACCTGCTGCCGTGGGGCAAGGCGAGCGGCCAGCCTTCGGTTGAAGTGACGTTCGATATGGAGGGCACAGCGTGCAGGCTGTCGAAGCAGTTTGTCACCCGGCAGCGCTGTGAGTTGAAGATCGGTCAGACGGTGTTCGGCGAGGACGAAGCGGAGGACAAGCTCGCCGCGTTGCTCGGTTTTTCGCGTGCCGCACGGGGGCCGCTCAAGGCGGAAAACGCGGGCGTTCCCGGTTTGTTGTGGGTACAACAAGGCGGGACGCAGGAGGTGCGAGATTCCACGGGGCACGCGGCGCAGTATCTGCGCGATGCGCTGTCGCAACTCTCGGGCGGCAATGAGTCGGCGGGGGAGGATGCGCTGATCGCGGCGGTGCAGCGCGAGCTTCGGCAGTTGCTCACGGCACGTACGCAGAAGTCCACTGGACCGCTGGCTGAGGCCGAACAGGCCCTGGCGGCGTTGATTGTCGAACGCGACGATCTGGAGCAGCAGCGTCAGCAGTTCGACGAGAATATCGGGCGCCTTGCTACGGCGCAGATAGCCTTCGAGGACGCGCAAAGCAAGCGCCCTTGGGAGCTTCACGAGCAGAAGGCCGTGCAGGCGCAACAGCGCGCCGATGCCGCGGCAGAACTCGAACGCAGTCTTCTGGGGCTGGCGCAGTCGCTGAAATTGAGCGATGCGGAACTGGCGCTGTCGGTGCAGCAGGAACAGGCCGCAACAGAACTGGAGGCGGCCGTTGCCCGCGAGCGGCAGCAACTCGATGCCGCGCGAGCCAACGTCTCGGCGGTTCAGCATGAGCATGCGCAGGCCCAGGCGAGCGTGGCGCAATTCGAACAGGCGTATGCCGACGCCAGCCGCGCCCACGAACTGGCGAACGCCGCGGTGACCGCGGGCGATTTGCGCAGCCAGATCGCTCTGCACCGCACCGAGAGCGAGCGGCTTGAAGCGGCTATTGCAGCCGCGAGCAAGGCAAACGAGGCCGTGCTGGAGGCGACGCGCGCAGCAGCGGCAGTCGAAATCGATGCGGCGCAATTGAAGCGGCTCCAATCGCTCGATGCGGAGTTGATCGTGCTGCGCGCGCGTACTGAAGCGGCGATGACGCGTATTGAATACCGGTTGAATGGTGCGATTACCGTCGGCGATGCGAAGGTGAGCGGCGAGGGCGTGCTGCGACTCGACGAGGAGAAGCTGATCGGTCTTGGCGAGCTCGGTGAATTGCGTGTGATTCCGGGCGTTTCCGATCTGTCGGCACAGTTGGCTGAGTTGGCATCGCTCGAAGCCCGGCATGCGCAGGTATTGCAGGCGCTGGGCGTGGCATCGCTGGGTGAGGCGGAGGCGAGGCAGGAGCAGTGGAAGACGCTGCTTGCCCAGCAGAAAAGCCAGGCGAAGATTCTTGAGGTGCATGCGCCCCAAGGCATCGACGCGCTGCGTGCTGCCTTGGCTTCGGCTGTTGCACGGCTGCAGACATCAAACGAGCGTCTGGCTCTTTTGCCCGATGTGTCTGCCGCGCCACCGCTCGACGAGGCCCGCCGGAATGCTGACATCGCGCGTGATGCGTTGGAAGCCGCCAGAAAAGTGCTGACGCAGGCGGCGGAAAGCAAGTCCACCGCGACGGCCACGACTGAATCGCTCGCCGCTCAGTTGCAGCGAAAGGAAACCCAACTGAGCGATGAAGCGTTTTGCCGCAACCGTGCGCAGTGGCAAACAAAAATTGTTGAGCAGCGTGTGCAGGTCGAGGCGCTGAAGCGGCAACTGGAGGGAAGGGAACGCGAACTGGAAGCGGCGCGTCTTGACGATCCGGCGGCTGAAGCGAAACGCTATCGGGCGTCGGCGGATCTTGCGCGTAACGAACAGCACGCGCGGCAAGTGCGGATCGCTGAGTTGCGCAGTCAACTGGAGACGGTTGGCGCGTCCGGGCTAGGGGAGCGTCTTGCGGCGGTGAAGGCGTCGGTGGAACAGGCCACGCGTCGCAAGGACGAACTCAGCTTGCGGGCGAGTGCGTTGAGTCTGCTCGACGAGGTGCTAGTCGACGAACGCGATGCGGCCGTGGCACAACTGCGCGCGCCGCTGACCGAACGCCTTGGGCACTACCTGAAACGGATATTCCCGCAGTCTACGATTGCACTCGGCGACGATCTGAGTCCCGCAACGCTGGACCGCTATGGTCGTGCGGATACGCTCGATGCGTTGAGCTTCGGCACGCGGGAGCAACTCGGTATTTTGACGCGGCTGGCGTATGCGGATCTGTTGAAGGCGTCGGGCCGCCCAACCTTGCTGATGCTCGACGACGCCGCTGTGCATACCGATGCGGCACGGCGCGATGCGATCAAGCGCGCGTTGATCGATGCGGCTACGCGGCATCAGATTCTGGTGTTCACGTGCCATCCGGAGCTTTGGGATGACCTGGGTGTCCGGCAGCGGGCCATTGAGGATTTGAAGGTGGCAGCGTAGGGGATTGGCAACGTGTTGATTTCTGTGAATGACCCGGGGGCATCATGACTCAGCTCTATCGCAACATGGATCAAGCGGCGCTGCGTGCGGCCTACGACAACGTGGCGGCGGTGGCTGACGTCGCCGAGCGCATGCTCGGCTTTCAGGCACGCAGCGCGGCGTTGTATGCCGCTTTGCCGTGCCGGCGTGATGTGGCGTACGGCCCGCGGCCGCGGCAACGTTTCGACTGGTTTCCTTGCGGGCGGCCTGACGCGCCCATTTTCGTGTTTATACACGGCGGCTACTGGCAGTCACGCAGCAAGGAAGATTTCGCGTTCGTCGCCAGTGGGCCGCTAGGTTGCGGCTTCAATGTTGTGCTCGTGGAGTACACGTTGGCGCCGGAGGCATCGATGACGCAGATCGTCGGTGAAGTCGATGCGCTGCTGGCGGCGCTGGCGGCCGATCGCGATGGACTCGGGACGCGCGGTTCCGTCTGCCTTGCGGGGCATTCCGCAGGTGGGCAACTGAGCACGCTTTACCGCACGCATGAGTCCGTTGTGCACGCCATGCCGATCAGCGCATTGGTGAATCTGGAGCCGATTGCGATGTCCTGGCTCAACGAGAAGCTGCAGCTAACGCAGGCAGAGCTCAGTGCTTATAGCCCGATGCGGCACATCGGCAACGGTGTGCCGATGACTGTCAGCGTCGGCACAGCCGAGTTGCCGGAGCTGGTCCGGCATTCAGAGGAGTACGCGGCGGCGTGCCGGCAAGCGGGGGAGCAGGTAGAGTTTGTGCCGGTCGCCGGGTGTAATCACTTTACGATTCTTGAGGACCTCGCGCGGGCGGATGGGTTGCAAATGGGGGCGTTGGTGAGGGGGATGGGGCGAAAGTGAGCGGAGTGCTCACTCGTACCATCGTGGCGTATAGACCCATTCACCTCCGTCGACGCCGTTAGCAAACGCCCGCGTCGTCGTCGACCCCACGATCACCATTGTCCGCATATCCACATCCGACGAGCGCAGTTCGCCGAGCGTGATCGTCCGCAGTGTGCTGCCGGGTCTGCCGATATCGCGACCGAGCACGACTTTCGTCGCCGCCGCGCGATGTTCCCGCACGATGTCCAACGCTTTGTCCAACTGCCAGGGTCGTGCGCGGGAGATCGGGTTGTAAAACGCCATGACCAGATCTGCTTCGGTGGCATGCCGCAGGCGTTTTTCGATGATGGTCCACGGTTTCAGATTGTCGGATAACGACAGCATGCAGAAGTCGTGACCCAAGGGCGCGCCGGCTTGCGCTGCGGTTGCCATGGCAGCGGACACCCCCGGCACAATGGCGAGTTGGACCGTGCGCCAGTCAGCGTTTGCCGCACCGCCTTCTTCCAGCGCTTCGAGCACCGCAGCAGCCATCGCAAACACGCCAGGGTCGCCCGACGACACCATCACCACGGACCGTCCAGTGCTAGCGAGTTCGAACGCATGACGCGCGCGCTGCATCTCCTCGCGATTGTCCGTGCCGTGTACGCGTTGATCGGCGCGTAAGGGGCCGGCCATTTTCACGTAGGTTTCGTAGCCGAGAATATCGGTGGCTTCGTTCAGCGCTGTTCGAGCGGCGGGCACCATCAGGTCGGCGCTGCCGGGGCCGAGGCCGATCACGGTCAAACGGCCCCGTGTACGGCCAATCGTGTCGGGGTCGATTGCCAATGCCGCCAACGCGAGTGCAACCCCTGCGTCCGCGTCGTCATGCAGTGTTTGATAAGGGACGCGTAGCGCGGCATGCAGCAAATTACTCGGTGGCTCGCCGTCGTCCGGGCGCGGCTGGGCAAAACGTAGCGGCACGTTCAGGCTCGCTGCGGCATCGGCCAGTGCCGGGTCCGCCATGTGTTCAGAAGGGGCCAGCAATGCCGCGAGCGAAAGTGTCGCGAGACCATGGGCGTCCAATGCCTCGCGCACCAACGCAGCAATTCGCTCGCCTGAACCCTTCTGGGAATCTGAGCCGGAATTTGCGCCGAGGTCCGCGTTCGTAGCAGATTGCGAGCCGGCACCTGCACTCGTGCCTGTACCAGCATCAGCACCGGGACCCGCACCCGGCACAGTCACTGCTGCCACCACGCTCCGGGGATGGATCACCAACTCATCATCACGCCCATCCCACGCACATGGCGTCACCCGAATCGCGAGACGTGCCGATTCCGAGCGCGGCAGTTGCGCATCATCGAGCCATGGCGCTTCACCCTCGATTCGCGTGCTTTCTCCAGCGAGCAGGTCCGAAACAAAGCGCTTCCCTTGCGCGATATCGGCGAGCGCGTAACCTTCAGGCGGATTGAGCACGCAGGTGCCGAAGCGAAGTTCGCCACTCGTCGTAATCGCCGGCGACACGGCCAACGCAGCAGCGATCTCACGCGCCATCACGTTGACACCAGCAAGGCCACCGAGCAACGGCACGACCGTGCTGCCATCTTCGGCAACGGCCAGCACCGGCGGCTCGACGCCTTTGTTCGACAACAAGGGCGCCACGCAACGAATCACGATCCCGGCGGCGCACAACGCCACGATCGGCGTGCCGCGGGCATAGAGATCACGCAGATGTGCACTGAGTTCCGTGTACGAGACGTCAGCCTCGACTCGCCCCTGCAAGGCATGCACCTGGCAACCTGCATACAGCGTCTGGATACGCCGCGCCGTTGCCAGCGCGCCCGCACCGAGAATCACAATCGCGGGTGGCGTCAACCTTGCCATTTTTCCCCCGGTACCACGAGTAGCGAGAAATACGGCGACGCCATCGGATCGACTTCGGCGAGTGGCACGATGCGCTGATTGCCCATCGTCGCGCGTTCGACGTAAAGCGCACGATGCGCGAGCCCCAGCTCGCCGAGTACGCGCCGCACCTTATCGAAATTGCGGCCGAGCTTCATGATGACGGCCGCGTCCGCATCGGCGAGGCGCCGGCGCAATTCGTCTTCAGGCAAGACGCCGGACAGCACCGATAAACTCTGATTGCGATACACCAGCGGCGAACCGAGCACCGCCGCACCGCCGAGCATCGAGCACACGCCGGGTACGACTTCGGCCTCGAATCGCGCCGCGAGGCGGTCGTGCAAATACATATACGAGCCGTAGAAAAACGGATCGCCTTCGCAGATCACCGCGACGTCGCGGCCCGCGTTGAGGTGACCGGCGACGATCTCCGCAGCGGTGTCATAGAAGTCGGCGATGATCGCCTCATACGAAAGCGGTGGTTCGAGCGCTTCGGTCGTGACGGGATAAACCAGCGGCAGATGCTGTTGGGCGTCATCCAGATGTGCCTCGATGATGCTGAAGGCGTTGCCTTTTTTACCCTTCGCGACGAAATATGCCACTACGGGTGCCGCTTTCAGCACACGCAGCGCTTTCAGCGTGATGAGTTCAGGGTCGCCGGGGCCGACGCCCAGTCCGAATAAACGTCCTTGTACGCTCATTTACTCGACCTCCGTCGCCAGCGCATTCACGGCGGCAGCGGCCATCGCGCTGCCGCCGCGTCGACCCTGAACCACGACGAAGGGTACGCCGCTGCTATCTTCAGCAAGCATCGCTTTCGATTCGGCCGCGCCGACAAAACCCACCGGAAAACCGAGAATCAGTGCGGGTTTCGGCGCGCCGTCATCGAGCATGTCGAGCAGATGAAAAAGCGCGGTCGGCGCGTTGCCGATCACGACGACGCTGCCTGCCAGATGCGGCCGCCACAATTCGAGCGCCGCCGCCGAGCGCGTATTGCCGAGTTCGCGCGCGAGCGCGGGCACGTCCGGATGCGTGAGCGTGCAGATCACTTCGTTGTTCGCGGGCAATCGTGCGCGCGTGATGCCTTGCGCCACCATGCCGGCGTCGCACAGAATCGGCGCGCCTTGCGCGAGGGCCACACGGCCCGCAGCGCCTGCACCTTCAGAAAACTGAAGATCTTCAATGACGTCGACCATGCCGCAGGCGTGGATCACGCGCACCGCGAGTTTTTCGAGGTCGGCGGGAATACGCGAGAGATTGGCCTCCGCGCGTATCGTCGCGAAGGATTGGCGATAGATCTCCTGACCGTCGCGAATGTAATCAAGCATCTAAAGGGCTCCGGGCCGGGTGTGCCAAGTGTTCGAGCATGTCGGCGGCCTGTTCGATCGTGAGTTGGTGCGCGACACAGGAGCCGAAACCCGGCTGGCGGTCGCGTCGATAAAGGTCGTAGATGCCGGGCGCCACGGCGAGCAGCGTGTACGGCGCGCAATGTGCAGCGGCGCATGAGCGCGGACAGCCGCTCAGATGGACGTCGACGCCGTCGGGTAAGCGATTCGCTAAACGCAGTGCGTCGGCTTTGGTATCGGCGAGGCTTTTTGCGCAGCCTGTGGATCCGGCGCAGGCGATCAGGTGCGTAATGGGCTGCGCGGGATCGCAGGCGAGGCCTAGCGCGTTCATTTCAGCGAGCACGGCGGGCGCGGCATCGGCAGCGATATCGGGCAGCAACACGCTTTGCCAGGGCGTCATGCGCAGCGTGCCGTTGCCTTGCCGTTGCGAGAGTGTGGCAAGGCCGCGCAGGGTGACGGCGTCGAAGCGTCCGAGCGGCGGTTGGCCGCCTGCGTGCTGCAGGGCCACGACTCGCTGCGCGTGCGCGCCGAGCCGTAGCGTGGCATCGGCAGGTGTACCGCGTCGCCAGTTTGCGAGCGACGTGTCGCGTGACAACGGAAAATCGACATACGTTTGAGCGTGCTGCAATACCGTGTCGACGGAATGCGTGGCAAGCAGATGACGCATGCGCGTGGCATCGGCGGCGGTCAGATCGAGGAATGTATGCAGCAGCGCGCGGACAAGACCTGTGACCTGCGCAGGCAGCACGGCTGCGAGGGCGCCGCTGTTATCCGTGCGAGGACGCTCGGTGGTGTCACGCGAGTTGGTGTGTTCGGCATGCTGGAGCGCATCGGCATCGGCATCCGCTTCAACCTCAGTATCCGTATCTGTATCCGTATCCGCATTCGCCCCCCCAGGCGGACAACCCGCCAAACCAAACACAAATCGCACGCCGTCTTCCGCCTGCGTCGCAGCCAGCCAGACATCATGCGGATGATCGAGCCTGGCAAGGCGCTCGCCACCGTCGAGCAGTAGCGCGAACTTGGGTGATAGCGCCGCGAAACGCGCTTCGGTTTGCAGTAAGGTGAGCAGTTCGACGCAGAGCGGTCGCGTGTCGAACAGTGCAAATGGATCGCACCCAGCGGTCGGGCTCACCATCACATTGCGCACATCGTCTGCAGCGCTTGTCGAAATTGCGCCAGGGGCCTGTTGTGCGGTTGTGGATCGCGTATTTGAAGCATCCGCAGCGCCGAATCGAGGTTCGGCGGAAACATTCGCTGCGGTCGCGAGCAGCAAGCTGGAAGCATCCACCTCACCGGTCGCGGGAATCGGCCCAAGACCCGCGTCGACGAGTGCCGCGATCAACGCCGCTTCGTGTCCGCTTCGCACGCCACGCACCTGCAGATTCGCGCGATTGGTCAGTTCAACCACGCCAGCCGCATGCTGCTCACTGACGTCGGCGATGACCGAAGCTTGCGCCGCGCTCAGCTCGCCGCCGGGCAATTTGATCCGGCAAAGCCCACCGTCGCGCGCGGCGACGATGCGTAGCAGCCCCGGACACGCCGAGGGCCGCAGCGCAAGAGCCGCGTCAGGCAAAGCAGTGGAGGGCGAAGCTTGATTCAAGACGGACACCGGGTTGAGCGTCGCGCGACGGCCCGAGCGCCGCCCAGGCGGGCATTGCTGCGGCATCGGTACACCCCGCCCGATGATGGCTGGCACGAACAGTCTGGCCGGCAGGTCTCCTGGCTGGCAGGTCATGGTCCGCCGCGGCCTTCCCGGTGAAACCAGTGGCGTGGAGCGCAGGCGGACTCGCTGCATACAGTTGCGGGGGCAGCCACAGCGGCACTGTGTTCCCTCTTCGGCCCCGAAGGGCACCGGCGGCTGTATTATGCCTTTTTTCGAACAGCACAACGAGGCTGGACGCTTTGATCGGCGTGGCACAGCGCATTATTTGAAGATACAGAACAAGGATGGATGCATGCCGGCGTGGTTGACCGTAGTGGGCATAGGCGATGACGGCTTCGCCGGTTTGGGGCGGCCCGCGCGGCGTGCGTTGCTGGAAGCGTCGGTGGTTTACGGAGGCGAACGTCATCTGGCAATGCTGCCTGCGCGGCTGGCCGCGCGCCGTGCGGCATGGCCGAGGCCGTTCGATCTCACGCCTTTGCTGGCGGAGCGTCCAGGGTCCGTGTGTGTGCTGGCGAGTGGCGACCCGATGCTGTTCGGCGTCGGCGCGACGCTCGCGCGCCAGTTGCCGGCAGGTGAGTTGCGGGTGCTGCCCGCGCCGTCGTCGCTGTCGCTGGCGGCCGCGCGGCTTGGCTGGCCGTTGCAGGATGTCGCGACCGTTTCGCTGGTCGGTCGGCCATTGCCAACGCTGAATAGGCATTTACACGACGGCGCGCGCGTCTTCGTGCTGAGCGCCGATGGGCGCACGCCCGCCGCGCTGGCCGAACTGCTGAACGCGCGCGGTTTCGGCGCGACCCGGATGACCGTGCTCGAACATCTGGGTGGCGATCTGGAACGGTGCATAGATGGCCGCGCGGACCAGTGGTCCGCGGGGGACGTGGCAGCGCTGAATCTGATCGCGCTCGAATGCCGTGCAACGGAAGGTACGCCGCGTTTGCCGCTGACTATCGGCTTGCCTGACGACGCCTTTCGCCACGACGGTCAGTTGACCAAACGCGACGTTCGCGCGATTACGCTGGCACGTCTCGCGCCAACGCCCGGCGAATTGCTATGGGATGTGGGCGCGGGCAGTGGCTCGATCGGCATCGAATGGATGCGCGCGCACCCGACCTGCCGAGCGATCGCGATCGAAGGGCACACGGAGCGGCAGCGGTTCATCGAGCACAATCGCGATGCGTTGGGCGTGCCGGGCTTGCAACTGGTGGCCGGCCGCGCACCCGATGCGCTGGAAGGACTGGCTGTGCCGGACGCCGTGTTCATCGGCGGCGGCGTGACGGTGCCGGGCGTGCTCGACGCCTGCTGGGCGCGTCTGCGCGACGGCGGCAGACTGGTCGCCAATGCGGTCACGTTGCAAGGCGAGGCAATGTTCGTGGCATGGCGGGAGCAACACGGCGGTACGCTGACCCGCATCGCGCTGGCCGACGCCCAGCCGCTCGGCGGCTTCGATACGTGGCGCCATGCGCTGCCGATCACGCTGCTGGATGTCACCAAGCCGGCCAATGGCATGAATGGCACGTCCATCGACGCACCCCGACCGTCATGATCGACCGCCAGGGCAATCTGATCGGAGCCGCGCCATGATGCGGGTCCTGCTGCTCGGGGGCACCGGCGACGCTTTACGGATCGCAAGACAGCTCGGTCCCGCGCACGTATACAGTCTCGCGGGCCTCGGTAAGGTGCCGGACGATCTGCCGTGCGGGGTGCGCGTGGGCGGCTTCGGCGGCAGCGAAGGCATGGCGCGCTATATCGAAGACGAACGCATTGGCCTCGTGATCGACGCGACGCATCCGTACGCTGCGCAGATCAGCGCAAACGCCGCGATAGCAAGCGGCGCCGTGCATGTGCCGTGCTGGGCGCTGCGTCGTGCGGGATGGCAGCCGCAAGCCGGCGACGACTGGCGCATGGTCGGCGATTGGGACGAACTCACGGCCGCGCTTGCTTCGTTCAGGCGGCCGCTGTTCACGCTCGGCCGCGAACCGCTCGCGCATCTCGACGAGATCCCGCCACAGCAATTCTGGACGGTACGCTGCCTCGACGCACACGAGGCCAATCCTCGTGCGCGGATTCTGGCGACACGCGGCCCGTTTACGCTCGAAGGCGAGCGCGCGCTGTTCAGCGCGGAAGCCTTCGATGTCGTCGTCAGCAAAAACAGCGGCGGCAGCGCCACCGAAGCGAAACTCGAAGTCGCGCGCGAACGCGGCTTGCCGGTGGTCATGCTACGGCGCCCTGAACTGGCGGCAGTCGATCGCGAGTTTGCCAGCGTGGCCGACCTGCTGGAAGCATTGCAAGCCTTGGCTTAAGCGCCGCATGTATGACATGCCCGCCAAACGAATCATGGAGTAGTGAATGACGGTGTTTTTTATCGGCGCGGGTCCCGGCGACCCGGAACTGATCACAGTAAAAGGGCAGCGGCTCGTGCGTAGCTGCCCGGTGATCCTGTACGCCGGCTCGCTGGTGCCGGCTGCTGTTCTGGAGGGGCATAGCGCGGAGCAGGTTGTGAATACCGCTAAGCTCGACCTCGATCAGATCGTCGCGTTACTCAATGCAGCGCACGACAAAGGCCAGGATGTGGCGCGCGTGCATTCCGGCGACCCGTCGTTGTACGGGGCGATCGGCGAGCAGATCCGCCGACTTCGCGAACTCGGCATTCCCTACGAGATCGTGCCCGGCGTGACGGCGACCGCGGCATGCGCGGCAACGCTCGGCTGCGAACTCACGTTGCCCGATATTTCGCAGACGCTGATCCTCACACGCTTTGCAAGCAAAACGACGATGCCCGAAGGCGAACAACTCGCCGACCTCGCGAGGCATCGCGCGACGATGGCGATTCACCTCGGCGTGCGCCACCTCGCGCGCATCGTCGACGAGTTGCGGCCGCATTACGGTGCCGCTTGTCCGATCGCGGTGATCTATCGTGCGAGCTGGCCGGATGAAGAAAAAATCACCGGGACACTCGACGATATTGTCGGCAAAGTGCAGTCCACCAATATCGAGCGAACGGCGCTGATTCTGGTGGGGCAGGTGCTGGCTGCTGAAGGATTTGCGGAGTCGACGTTGTACGCGAAAGGCGGCTGATCCGCGCGCCGCCGACTCGTCGTCATCCGCCTGTCTTCAACTGCGCCCACAGCCTGCCTTCCAGTCGTTTGATCGGGGCGGGCAAGGGCTTAAGCAGAAACAGCGTTTTCAAAACGGACTCCGGCGGATACACGGTCGGATCGTTGAGAATCTCCGGCCGCACGAATTTGCGCGCGGCGGCGTCCGCATTCGGATAGAACACCTCATTGGTGATACCGGCATGAACCTCGGGCCGCTCGATGTAGTTGATCCAGTCGAGCGCGGCTTCCGGATGCGGCGCATCTTTCGGGATCGCCATCATGTCGAACCAGACCGGCGCACCGCCTTGAGGAATGAAGTATTTAACCTCGTAGCTCTTGTTGGCGTCGTGCGCCCGATGGCTCGCCATCGACACGTCACCGGACCAGCTCAGCGCGAAACAGATGTCGTCGCCGGCGAGATCGTTGATGTAGCTCGTCGCGTTGAACTGCGTGATGTACGGGCGGATCTTCTTTAGTGCATCGTATGCAGCCTGGTAGTCGGCCGGATTCGTGCTGTTCGGATCGCGGCCGAGATAGTGCAGCGTGACCGCGAACACATCGGTCGGCGCATCGAGTATGGACACGCCGCACGTCTTCAGCTTGCTCAGATACTCGGGCTTGAACAGGATGTCCCAGTTATCGAGCGGCGCATCGTTACCGAGAATCTTCTTGACCCGCGTGACGTTGTAGCCGAGCCCGGTGGTGCCCCACGCCCACGGCACCGCGTACTGATTGCCGGGGTCCGCATCGGCAACCAGCTTCAGCAGACTGGGGTCGAGGTTCACCAGGTTCGGCAGTTTCGATTTGTCGAGCTTCTGGTAGATACCGGCCTGGATCTGCTGGGCCATAAAGTTCGAGGTCGGCACCACGACGTCGTAACCGGTCGAGCCCGTCAGCAATTTGGCCTGCAAGGTTTCGTCGCCGTCGTAGACGTCGTAGCGCACATGAATGCCCGACTCTTTCTCGAACTTCGGCACCGTATCTTTCGCGATGTAGTCGGCCCAGTTGTACAGGTTCAGCAGCTTTTCATCGGCGTGCGAGGGTGCGCCGAACGCGCTTAACAGCAGCGCGGCCAGCATCGACACGGCCGGCCTGGGCTTCATGAAGGGGTGGGGCATGATGGTCTTCCAGAGTGGTTTCAACAAGGCGGTTGGCGGCGCTTACATGCGCTGATGACGTTGCAGCTTCTGATTGCGCATCAGGCACAGCATGTCGGCGGCAAGGTGAGCCGCGGCGAGCGCGGTCACGTCGCTGTGGTCGTAGGGTGGCGACACTTCCACCACGTCCGCGCCGACCAGATTCACAGCGCCTAGCGCGCGAACGATTTCCAGCGCCTGCGCGGAGCTCAGACCGCCCGCCACTGGCGTGCCCGTGCCGGGTGCGAAGGCCGGATCGAGGCAGTCGATGTCGAAGGTGAGGTAGGTGGGTGCGTCGCCGACGATCTTCAGCACTTCATCGATCGTCGCCTGCGTGCCGTTGCGATGGACCCACGGCGCGTCGAGAATGCGCACGCCCATGAAGTCGTCGTTCCATGTGCGAATGCCGACTTGCACCGAACGTGCGGGATCGATCAGGCCCTCACGAATCGCCTTGTAGAACATCGTGCCGTGGTTCAGCGAATCAGGATTGTCGTCGGGCCAGGTGTCGCAATGCGCGTCGAAATGAATCAGGCTCAGCGGCTTGCCGTATTTTTCAGCGTGCGCGACCAGCAGCGGGTACGTGATGTAGTGGTCGCCGCCGAGCGTCAGCATGCGGGTGTCTGTTGCGAGAATCTCGCGAGCGTGGGCGATGATCGCGTCGCGAATGCCGAGCGGGTTGTGGGCGTCGAACCAGCAGTCGCCGTAGTCGACCACGTTGAGATGATCGAACGGATCGATGCCCCACGGAAACGCGCCCAGGTCGGCGAGTTGTACCGACGCTGCGCGCATGCCCGCCGGGCCGAAACGCGTGCCGGGGCGGAAGGTGGTCGCGAGGTCGAGCGGAATGCCCGATACGGCGACGTCGACACCGGTGAGATCGCGCGTGTAGGGCCGGCGCATGAAGGACAGCACGCCGGCGTAGGTGGGTCCGGCGGGGTGCCCGGCGGTGGCCGTGTCGGTGCGCGCGGGATGCAAGGTGGTGGCGAGTGGCGCAGCGTTCAGGTTTTGGGGCAGGTTCAGGGACATACAGGTCGATCCGGTCAGTTTCGAAGGACGCCGTCACACAAATATTTCTCATGTCTGACGAAATGGCTGGCGCCGTGTAGAGGGCAACTGACGCTATGATTGCGGGGCAATATTCCGGCGAAAAGCGAAGAATCTTGCTGGAAGTATCGATATTTCTAATATCTGTCCCTGACTCTGGCGAGCCGACCCGATGCGTAGACTTCCCCCTTTGCAGGCTTTGCTCGCGTTCGACGCCGCCGCGCGTCTTGGCAGCTTCACGCGCGCGGCACAGGAACTGGCGTTGACCCAATCGGCGATCAGTCATCAGATCCTGCAACTCGAGGAATGGACCGGTCAGCCGCTATTCCGGCGGATCGGACGCGGCGTCGCGTTGACGGCCGCCGGCGCGCTGTATGCGCAAACCGTCACCACTGCGCTCTCTACGCTTGCCGACGGGCGCGACCGGATCGAGCCGTATGGCAATCCGGATTCGGTGATCCTCGTGTGCGCGCCGCAGTTTGCCTCCGGCTGGCTGATGCCGCGCATGCGGGCGTTTTCCGAGGCGCTGCCGAACCTCGATATCTGGCTCGTGACCGGCGAAGAGGTCAACGAGATCGATCGTGTCGACGTCGATCTGGTGGTGTCGGAAAAGGAAATTCGCACGCCGGAAGTGGTGTGCGAATTGCTGCTTGAAGAAGAGGCGGTGGCCATCTGCGGCCCCGTGACCGCGCGGCGTTTGCGCTCGGTGCCATTCCCGGAGGTTCTAACGCAGGCGCCGTTGCTGGTTCACGAGGCGCATGCAGAGTGGGCGCCGTGGTTGCCTGAGTTAAGGCGGGGTGGTTTGCGTACGCGGCGTGCGATGACGGTCAGCGATCCGCGCTTTCTCGTGGCGGCTGCCGAGCAGGAAGCGGGCATCGCGATGGTATCCCGGCTCACCGCGGGCGACGCCTTGACGAGCGGGCGCGTCGAGGTCTTGCCGCAGGTGCCGGGGTTCGCGCTCGCGCCGCTCTGGTTGATGCGCTCCGCGCAGCCGGCACGTTCCGCGGCAGTGGACGCGGTTTATGCATGGATGATGAGGCTCTGCCGGGACGGCGATTGATGGATTGATGCACAGCACACGCGCTCGCGCGTCCGGCAAATTTCGCAAGCTCTGCACCATCTTCCGCCCATGAGGCCGCTATCCTAGCGCCATGATGAAGCCCAGCACCGAACACAATTATCGTCGACGGATCGCCCGCGTAATGATGATCCCCATCCACAAGGACTAGCCATGTTTCGTCTATGCCGTGCCGCCCTCGCGTGTTCGGTGGCGTTGTTGTGGGCGGGCGCCGCCGCGCCGGCCGATCAACCCGCCTGGCATGTGGGCGAGGCGGCTCGTGTCTTTCATCCTGCGGTGGCGCGTGATTGGCGCGGGGCTCGGACCCAGGCGCTGGTGACGACCATCTGGTACCCCGCTGATCTGGCACGCCCGGAGCTCGCACATGACCTTGGCGAGCCGGGTCATCCGCTTTTTCATGGGCATCCGGCCGTCGTGGATGCGCCTCTGTCGAGCGCGCACGCGAAGTATCCGCTGCTCGTGCTCTCGCACGGCACCGGCGGCACCGCGGACAGTCTCGACTGGCTGGCTTCGGCGTTGGCCGCCCAGGGCTATATCGTGGCCGGCGCCAATCATCCGGGTAACAACGCGCTCGAGCCGATGACCCGCGATGGCTTCATGCTCTGGTGGGAACGCGCCACGGACGCGAGCGAGGTGCTGGACGGCGTCCTCGCCGATCCGATGCTGGGCCCGCATGTCGACCGGGACAGGATCGGCGCCGTGGGTTTCTCGCTCGGCGGTTATACGGTGCTCGAACTGGCGGGCGCGCGAACCAATCTGGCGGCGTTCGAGCGCTTCTGCACGTCACCGCAGGCGGACGCCATCTGTCATCCGCCGGAAGCCGCCAGAATCCACGAGGACCCTCAAGCGCCTGCCTTGACACTCGCCACACTGTCGCCGGAAACGAAGGCGTCCCGGGCCCGCGCCGGTGAGTCGTATCGTGACCCGCGCGTCAAGGCGGTCTTTGCGATCGCGCCGGCGCTAGGCGAGGCGTTCGATAGCCACTCGTTCGCGGATGTCACTATTCCCATATCGTTGCTCGCGGGCGAGGCCGACGTGACCGCGCCCGTGGACACCAACATCCACCGCATTGCGGGCTTGCTGCCGAGCGCAACCGTTACGATGGTGCCGGGCGCGTCGCACTACACCTTTCTCGTCACCTGCTTACCCGATGTGGTCGAACACCTCGCGGCCATCTGCAAGGACAATCCGGGTGTCGATCGCGATGCGGTACATGCGCAAACCGCTAGACGGGCGATCGATTTTTTTGCCACCGCGTTGCCTGCGGGTGGCGCGTAGCGTAGCGGCGTTCAGTCCTCGAGTGGCGACAACGCTTCAAGCGGGACCTGTTTCGTCGGTCCGATGTTGATCGGCGGCACGAACCCCAGCAGCACAACCACAAAAATCGCAATCGCAAAGATCGAGAGGAAGGTCAGGTGCAGCGACTGATGCAACACCAGGCGGATCATGTCGCTATCGGCGAGGCTCGCCGCCTGATTCTGCAGTAGCGCTTTCAGTTGATCGGAGGTGACCACGGCGAGGCCCTTCGAGTGACCGAGCCCGAAGTTGAGCACCGCACCGAACAGCGTTGCGCCGAGCGTGCTGCCGAGATTGCGCGAAAAGAGATTCGACGCGGTGGCGCTGCCGCGCTCCTCCATCTTCACAATCTCCTGGATCAGCACCAGCGAACTGACGCTCGACGTGCCCATGCCGAAGCCCATGATGAGCGAACCGAACGCCGCAATGAGCGGCGAGCCGCCGGGCTGCAGGAACAGCAGCAGCACCGCGCCGAGCGGCACGAATGCGCTGCCGCCAATCAGAATGCGCCGCAAGCCGATGCGGTGAAATGATTTAGCCGCGAGCGTCGCACCCGCCGGCCAGCCCACCATCATCATCGTGAGCGCAAGACCGGCGACCACGGGCGAGCGATGCAACACCCCCTGAACATACATCGGCAGGAAGGTGGTGGCGCCCATCAGGATCATGCCGGATAGCACGGTGGCGGCATTGCACGCGGCAATGGGCCGATGGCTCCAGAGCGCGAAGGAGATCATCGGCTCAACCGCGCGGCGTTCCTGAAACACGAACAACAGCAGGCACAGCATGAACGCGCCACCTGCGAGCATGGCCTTGGCGATGTCGTCATCGCCCGCGTAAGTCAGCGCCATCATCAGTGCCGCGATTGCCGCCATGAACAGCGCCGCGCCCGCGAAGTCGATCGAGGGACGCGCATGCCGCTCTGATTCGCGCAGGAAGGCGATGAAACCGGCGGCCGAGGCAAGACCGATCGGCACGTTCATCCAGAAGATCCATGCCCATGACAGGTTGTGAATGATGAAGCCGCCCACCATCGGCCCGACCACCGCTGAAATGGCCCACACGCTGGCAAGATAGCCTTGCACCTTGCCGCGCTCGCGCGCCGGATAGAGGTCGGCGACGATGGTCAGCGTGACCGGCTGGATCGCGCCCGCGCCAACGCCCTGAATCAGGCGGAACACGATCATGGCGGGCATCGACCACGCGAAGCCGGCCAGCACCGAACCGAGCAGAAAGATCGCGATACCGGCGAGCATGACGGGCTTCCTCCCATACAGGTCGGCGAGCTTGCCGAAGACCACGGTCATCGCGGTTTGCGTCAGCAGGAATGACGAAAAGACCCAGCTATACAGATGGAGATCGCCGAGTTGCGCGACGATCTGCGGCATGGCGGTGGAAACGATGGTGGCTTCGATGGCGACCATCGCCATCGAAGCCATGACGGCGGCAATGACTAAAGGACGCGACGATTGCGGGCTGCGGGACATGGGGGCGGTAGTATTAGGATGTTGGAAGCGTCTGACGGCGTAACAGGCGACATGCACGCCGCGACGCATAAGCGCGGCCGCCCGAAGGCGGCCGATGTCGAGTATGCACCTTGCGGAGAATGTGCGCTGAACACGAACCGCTATGGCGAGGCTAATGCCGCGTTAACGCGGCGGCCTGGCACAGCCTTTGCGCGTTCGGCAGTACTTTCGCCAGATGGAGGGTCATTATGAGAATCGAATTCACCGGACGCCGTGAAGTGGTGGCAGCGGCGCGCGTCGCCTTCGAAGCCAATGTCGATGGGGCTGACGTCTGGTGCAGCGTGTCGCTGGACGCGCTGAACGACCATTTTGGCAACGAGGGACCATCGGCCCACGATCTGGTCGGGACCTTCGAGGCAAATCGCGCGCGAATAGAGAACGCGACGCGCCGGGTTCTCGAAAAAAACGGGGGACAATCCGTGGAGCTTGAAACCGGGGATTTCAACTGAGGCCCGAGTGGCCCACATCCTGACACAGGAGGACGGTCCGGTATATGTGCGCCGGACCTGATTCGATAGATTTTCCCCGGCAAACCGCCTACGCTTCAACACACCCGAACACAGTCCGGGCTGCCTTAGTCTCGCCCGACATAATCGCCTCCACCCGATCGCGGACACCCGAAAGCGGTTGAGACCCGGAACGGCGCGCCGCGCAGTCATGCGGCAGATCTTTACGCAAGTGTTAGCGAAGCGCGACGGATTCGTCTGACGTGACGTCCTTGCGCGCGTGGAGAACGTCATGAAACCAACGCACCGCCTCCTGGCCGCCATCATGATGGCGTTCGCATTATTGTGTGTGCCGCTGCGAAGCGCTTTTGCTCAGGCGGCTAACAGTCTGGTAGGGACGTGGTCGCTCGTCTCGCTGACGGTGGCGAAGAGTGGTAGTGACGTAGATTTGCTGGGTCCGCATCCGCAAGGGCAACTCATCTTCGGCAATGACGGCCGCTATGTGCTGATGGTGGTGAGTTCCGACCTGCCGAAATTCTCTTCGGGGGACGTACAGCAAGGCACGGCAGAGGAAAACGCGAAGATAATCCGCGGCAACGTCGCGCATTTCGGCACCTATACCGTGGACCCCGCGGCGCAGATTATCGCTTTTCACATTCAAAAGTGCACCTTTCCGAACTGGGACGCAGAGGTTCAGCGCCGTCCATTTACACTCGACGGTGACCGGCTGACGTACATCACGCCGGGCGCCTTCGGCTATGGATCGTCAAAGGTCGTGTGGCAACGAATCAAATAGCGCGCCTCGCCCGCGGGCCGGCTTGCTGTTCGCACGCAACCTGATCCGCGGCACAGGCTATGCTGCACGACACTCGAAGTGACCGCGGCTGCGGTATAGTCGCGCCAACTGATCGCAGATACGCCTTGGACCTTTGCCGCAGAGTCGGCCGGCTGAGGCTTCGACTATCCGGAGAACGCCGTGCAGGAAATCATAGAAGGATTCATCCGCTTTCAACGCGAAGTCTTCCCGCAGCAAAGCGCATTGTTCAAACGCTTGTCGGTTTCGCAAAGTCCGCGAACGCTATTCGTGACCTGCTCGGATAGCCGTGTCGTACCCGAGTTGCTGACGCAGGTGGAGCCCGGCGCGCTGTTCGTGATCCGCAATGCGGGCAACATCGTGCCGTCTTACGGCCCGGAACCGGGCGGGGTATCGGCCACCGTCGAATACGCAGTGGCTGTGCTGGGCGTGCGGGATATCGTGATTTGCGGTCACTCCAATTGCGGGGCGATGACGGCGATCTGCACGTGCAAGAACCTCGACCATCTGCCGGCCGTGGCGGGTTGGCTTCGTCACGCAGACGCGGCAAAAGCGATCAACGCGTCGCGCACTTACGCATCGGATGCAGAGCGTCTCGACGCGCTGGTCAAAGATAACGTGATTGCCCAACTTGGGAACATCCGCACGCATCCGTCAGTGGCGGTGGGTCTGGTGAACAAAACGCTGCGACTGCACGGCTGGATTTTCAATATCGAAAGTGGCGCGATGCTCGCACTCGATGGCCGCACAGGGCAGTTTTTGCCATTGGTCGACAACCCTGAAATTTATGTGGTCTAGCGTGACGTGACGGTTGGATGCGGGGGCGCCACCTTCGGATAAACCTCTTCGGCGTTGCGGATGGCCACCTATACTGCCAGAGCGCCTGGGGCCGATGACTCCGCTCTACGGCTTGTTGCACCATGAGCCGACGGCACCGTTCGATGGCGTGGTGCAACGCGAATTGAATCCGCTCGCGAGGTTTCCATGAAAATTCTGATGGTACTGACTTCCCATGACCAGCTCGGCAATACGGGCCGGAAAACCGGCTTCTGGCTTGAAGAGTTTGCGGCGCCCTATTACGTGTTCAAGGATGCCGGCGCCGATGTGATACTCGCGTCGCCCCAAGGCGGCCAGCCGCCGCTCGACCCGAAGAGCGACGATCCCGATGCGCAGACCGACGCGACCCGGCGGTTCAGCAAGGATCCGGACGCGCAAGCCGCGCTGGCGAGTACTGTGAAGCTTTCCACCGTGTCGGCATCGGACTATGACGCGGTGTTCTATCCCGGCGGCCACGGACCGCTGTGGGATCTCGCCGAAGACCCGCATTCCATTGCGCTGATCGAAGCGCTCTATGCCGCCGGAAAACCCGTCGGCGCGGTATGCCATGCGCCCGGCGTGCTACGTCACACGAAGGCGCCGGACGAAGCGCCGCTCGTACGCGATAAACCGGTTACCGGTTTTTCCAATTCTGAAGAAGCGGCAGTCGGCCTCACCGACGTCGTGCCTTTCCTCGTCGAAGACATGTTGAAGAAGAGCGGCGCCCAGTATTCGAAGGGGCCGGATTGGCAGTCGCATGTCGTGGTCGCGGGCAATCTGATCACGGGGCAGAATCCCGCATCGTCGGAAGCCGCGGCGCAAGCGCTGCTCGCGAAACTCGCGGCAAAATAATCCGGCTTGCCATCCGTAGCGGTGGTTCCAGTCCGGCACAAACTGGAGCCGCTTCATCGCCGCCACGCCCACTCGCGATCGGCAGGCGATTCCTGCCAGATTGGTCGGGCGAGCGTTCGTCGATCGGATGGTCACGCTGACGCATCAACCCGTAGACGCGGCCGAGCTGCCACGAGCGACGCAGCTAGCCGCCTCTCAATGCGTTGTATCTGTCCAAGGGAACGCCATGTCTACCGCATCCGCGCACATCGATAGTTACCTGTTCGAACCGGTCAAGCTCGGTCCCCTGCAGTTGCCCAATCGCATCGTGATGGCGCCGTTGACGCGCAGTCGCGCGAAGGAGGCCGATGTGCCGAGCGAACTGGCCATCGAGTATTACGCGCAACGTGCGACAGCCGGTCTCATCATCGCCGAGGCGACGCAGATTTCGCCGCAAGGCAAGGGCTATGTGTTCACGCCCGGTATTTACGACGATGCGCAAGTACAAGCGTGGAAACGCATTACCGATGCCGTGCATGCGAAGAGCGGCCATATCTACCTGCAGTTGTGGCACGTAGGCCGTATTTCTCACCCGTCGTTGCAGCCGGGTAATGCGTTGCCCGTGGCGCCCTCGGCGATCAAACCCGAAGGTCAGGCTTATACCGACGACGGCTTCGTGCCGCTCGTCACACCGCGCGCTCTCGAAACCTCGGAAATGGCGGGCATCGTCGAGCAATATCGTGTGGCCGCGCAAAATGCGAAGGCCGCCGGTTTCGATGGCGTGGAAATCCACGCGGCAAACGGCTACCTGCTCGATCAGTTCCTGCGCGACAAGACCAATCAACGAACCGACCAATATGGAGGGTCGATTGAAAATCGCGCCCGCCTGTTGCTGGAAGTTGCCGATGCCGTGACGGACGTCTGGGGCGGTGAGCGCGTCGGCGTGCGTATTTCTCCGCTCAGTAGCTTCGGCGATATCGACGACAGCAATCCCGAACCCCTTTTTACCTATGTGGTGAAGCAACTCAATGTGCACAAGCTCGTCTACTTGCATGTAATCGAAGGCGACACGGGCGGCACGCGCGAAGTCGCGGGCGGCTTCGATTTGCAGGTGTTGCGCCAGGCATTCGATGGATTGTTCATGGCGAACAATGGTTATGACATGGAGCTCGCGCAGAAGACGCTCAAGGCGAAACGGGCGGATCTGATCGCGTTCGGCCGGCCGTTTATTTCCAACCCTGATCTGGTCGAGCGACTCAAGGTCGGCGCGCCGTTGAACGAGCCGGATAGGGACACGATGTATGGCGGCGGCGCTGAAGGCTACATCGATTACCCGACGATGGAAGAAGAGGCGAAGCGCTGAGTGGGCTTGGGCTTTGTCATGCAGCGAACGGCGTTGACCGGGCGGTGGACCTGGAATCAGGGTGCAGAAGCAGCCTCAAGCAGCCTCAGCCGGCAAAGCAGCGAAATGCAAGGCTGATACGCGGCCCGGTCACACCGGCCACCTTGGGAATGCCGTGTTCATGCGTGAATTGCGAGGCATAGCTCATGACGATGCAACTGCCTGGCTCCAACTCCACATGCATGATCCGACCGGAACCCGCCTTCGGCCGGATCGACATGCGGCGGCTCGCGCCCAGCGAGACGATGGCGATGGGCAGTGACGGCACCAGCTTTTCCGTCTTGTCGCCGTGGAGTGCAACGCTGTCGTTGCCGTCGCGATAGAGATTGAGGCCGACGCGATTGAACGGCGCGCCGAGTAGTGCGCGGACGGCTTCAAATGCTTCGCCCAGCGGCGCCGGCAGATCTTCGGATTCGCGGGAGAAGGTGGCGAGCAGACGCGGCACTGCGACCTCCCGGTCGTACATCATGCGGTGCTGGCTGAGCCAGCCGATGTTTTGAAATGCCTGGTCGAACCACTGTTGCGCCGCGAGTGCCGGAATCGACTCGGGAAAATAGCGAATCCCGCCTTGCTCGTCATTGACGAGGGACACCGGCTCGGGGGCAAACAGGCCTTGCTGGGACACCATGATTCAAACCTTGAGGAGCGATAGCCCGGACACGAAGCGGCGGGCTGTCCATACAGGTCATTATACTGTGTTTTTATACAGTATTTTGGGGTTGTGCCACGCGTTTGCGCCGGACAAAAAACCATGAACCGCGAACGAGTACACGTTCTGATGGCGGCCGTCTGCATGACGACCGCCTTTTCGGCTTGCGTGCAAACAGGCGGTGGCGTGTCGAACGCCAATGCGCCACCGGCAATGACAAGCGGCAAAGCTGCGCCGCAGTCGGACAGCAGTCTGTCGACGGCAGTCCGGCAAGCGCTCGATAAGGCCCCAGGCTTCAATGTGTCGGGCGTGTTCGTGCGCGCACACGACGGCGCGGTGATTTTGACCGGTACGGTGCACAGCGCCGATCAGATCCGCCAAGCGGAGCAAATCGCCCGAACCGTGCCGGGTGTGCTTGTCGTGGTGAACAAACTCACGCTGTGGCACGGCGGTAACGGCTGAACCCGGGCTTTGCGGCGGATACGGATGCAAACGCGGGGCACCGTTTCAGGCGGGGCGCAGGCACACCTGCTGGCGGGATGCGGAATGGGTGAGTACGGTTTTTTGCAGTCGATGGCGCGAGCAGCAGCAGGCATAATCCGTTTTCCGATTACATGACCCTTTCACCGAAGGGCGAAACCAAAGCGATGCGCAGCTTCCCGCGCTCCCAGGAAAACTCATGCTGCCCATTACCGCAGTCCGGAATACAGCCGTGCCGCTGCGCAGCGTCGCGCTGATTCTCGTCTCGATGTTCTGCTTCGCGCTCGTCGACGCCCTGGCGAAATCTGTTGCGCTCGCCTATCCGGCCAATGAAGTGACGTTCTTCCGGATGCTGTTCGGCTTGTTGCCTGCGGTAGCGGTGTGTCTGCGCGGCAAGCCGCTCATCGAGCGTCTCAGGCATATGGATGTGCGTGGGCAGACCTTGCGTTCGCTGACCTTGCTCGGCGCGTCGGGCCTGTTCTTTGCGGGGCTGCCCTATGTGCCGCTCAGCGAAGCGGTGGCGATCGTGTATTCGGAGACCTTGCTGGTCATCGTTCTCGCACCGCTGCTTCTGAAGGAAACGCTCAAACCGCGTGACGCACTGGCGGCCGCGGTCGGCTTTGTTGGGGTACTTTTCGTGGTGCGCCCGGACGGTTCGCATTCGAACTGGCTCGGTCCGGTCCTGCTGATTTCGAGCGCGTTTTTCGGCGCGTTATCGATCATCCAGATCAAGCGGATTCGCGCCTCCGACGATTCAGGTACGACGGTGCTGTATTTCACGGTGGTCGGCGCGATCGTCACCGGCGTATCGCTGTTTTTTGCGTGGCGCACACCTTCAATCGAAGCACTCGCGGTGATGGCCTTGATCGGCGGGTTCGCCACGGCAGGGCAGTTGCTGATGACGATGGCATTTCGACAGGCCGACGCCGGTGCGCTCGCACCGTATAACTACACCAGCATCGTGTGGGCGGCGCTATTCGGCTATATCGCGTGGGGCGAGACGATTGGCAGTATGTCGCTGCTCGGCATTGCGTTGATTGTCGGAAGCTCGATTGCGGTTGCCGTGCGCGGCAAACAGACCGAGGGTCCGCTCGTGTAGGCGTGCGCTCCATGCGTCGAATGCAAGCCAACATTTCATTGTTTCGTAGTTCAAACAATCGTTTTAGGAAAGCAAGGCCAGCAAGCTGGCTTTTTCGGACAATACGCCCTTCGCAGCGGACGCATTGACGTTGGTCGACTATAAATAGTAGATAGCACGCATCCAGCTTGCACGCTTATTCGTACGTGACTGTACCGGCCCGAACTCGCGGTCGTTGTAGCGGCATCGATTGATTCGCTGCGAACCCTCCGATGAATGCGAGCACGTTTGCGATACCGCAAACGCGTAGGTCCACGATTTGAGAGGGAGACGTCGTGGTTAGCGAACCCAGGAAGATCGTTCTCACAAGCCTTTTTGTCAGCGCGGTTGCGATCGCGGCCTATATTTCGCAGTCAGGCAAAAGCTGGTTGTCGGCGGACGAACTCGGCCTGGAGCGCGACAATGCGTCGGCTCATTACACGCGCGGCGACATGGTGACCGGCTCGGTGAGTTCCGGGCCGGTCGTGACGCGCAGCGATTCCGCGGCGGCTACCGCTGCGAACCTCCAGGCGGCGCGCAAGAGTCTGCAGCGCAATGATCTTGTCGCCGCGCAAGCGCAACTGGACGCGGTACGGTCAACACATCGGGACGACGATCAGGTTCTCGCGCTGCAACGAGAGGTCGAGGCACGCACGAAGCAGACGCAGCAGGCGCCGGCCGCTGCGCACGGGGAGAAGCGGGCGCAGCAAGGGTCGAAATCGGCGCGATCTTCGTCGCCGTCTTCCGGGAAAACAGGCCGTGGTCATGAAAGCTATTTCGCGACGCACGAGCACTCGAACCGTGCATCCAGTTCCGCGAAGACCCGGCGCGCTCCAGAAACGGTAGTAGCAACTGCTAGCGCGGGTAGCACAACGAGCGCGAGAGCGATCGGCACTGGCGCACCGGTGGTTGCGAGCGCGTCATTGCCTGTTCCGGCGCAGGTGAAGGTGGTCTCGAACGTGACCAGCGCGCCTGCTGCGTCAACGCCGACGCCGCCAACATCGGCGCCACCGCCAGACCCGCAAGCCAGGTTGACCGTGCAAGCTGCACCTGTGCAATCGGCCGCTCAACTCGGGCCCTCCACCGGCGCGCTATTGCAATCGGACGGCGGGCCAAAAACACGCGCAGAGGTACGCGCGGAAATCGCCCGCGCTCGCGCCGATGGCAACCTTCCCGCGTTCGGCAATCCGGACCCGGCCGGACCCGGCGGCGCACCGAGCCGGACCGGCGCGCTGGGTCAGTGAAGTTGCGCCGCCAGATAGCTATCGCGACGAAGCGGAGAGCCGCGCAAAAGTGGCTTCGTCCGTGCGATCGAACGCAAGCGGCGTAACCGACACGCGCCCCGACGCCACCACGGCTGTTTCGCTATCGGGATCGTTCGCGCGTGTGCCGCGTTGAAATCGCAGCCAGTGATAATCGATGCCGCGCGGATCGACTTGCGGCAGCACCTCGATATCTTCAACGAGTCCGACGCCTTGTTTGCTCGGTGTGAGCGGACCGGCTGAGGCCGCGTCGACGTCGGGGAAATTGATGTTCAGGCAGGTGGGGGCATGGTGCTCAATCGCGAGCAATTGGCGAATCACGCCTGGCGCGAGTGCACGGGCAGTGTCCCAGCGCACCTTGTTGCGGTCGCTGAAAGTCTGGCTCAACGCGAACGACGGCAGGCCAAGCAACAGGCCCGTCATCGCGGCGCCGACCGTGCCCGAGAACATCGTTTCCACGCCGAGATTG
>NZ_JAQQDU010000075.1:0-43060 GCF_046027825.1 Paraburkholderia sediminicola | reverse complement strand
GTCCTCATCAAAATTTTTCCCAAACATGACAATGCCCCGTAAGTCTTAACCTACGGGGCATCTTAAAGAATCAACCGGCCAAAAACAACACGCCAAGTGAAGGGCTGGGAGTTGCTCAGGCGGGCTTTTTTGTTGCCGGCGCTTCTGACCGTGTTCTGGTGCTTCGATGACGCGGCGTTGGCGCTGCGTCGGCCTCGAATCAGGCGGTGCCGAACACGTAGTTCGTCATGGCGAGCGAGCGCTGATAGGTCCCGAGTGACTGGATCGCTAGCGAATAATCGTCGTCCGCCGCGCCTAGGGCCGCGAATACGGGCAGCAGGTGCTCGTCGGTCGGATGCATCAGCACCGCGTGCGGGGCCTGACGGCGGTAGTCGAGCAACGCGTCGATGTCGTGCGCAGCGAGCTTTGCCTCGAACCAGTCCGTGAATTCGGTCACGCGCGGATCGGCGTCTTCCGGGCGCGCGGAAAAGTCCGCGGCGCGCAGGTTGTGCGTGATCTGGCCCGAGCCGATCACCATCACGCCGTCGTCTTTCAGCGAGCGCAGCGCGCGACCCACGCGGAAGTGATGGGCCGCGTCCATGTGTGGCTGGATCGACAGTTGCGCGACCGGCACGTTGGCTTGCGGGAACATCAGTAGCATCGGCACCCACGCGCCGTGGTCGAGCCCATGCGGCTGGGCGTCGGTGAGGATGCCGTGTTCGCCGAGCAGCACGGCGGCCCGGCGCGCCGCATCGGGCGCGCCGGGAGCTGGATATTGAATCTCGTACAACTGACGCGGGAAGCCGTAGAAATCGTGAATAGTTTCCGGTGCCGTGGACGTGCTCGCCACCGGCTGCGCCGTGCCCCAGTGCGCTGACAGCATCAGCACGGCTTCAGGACGCGGCAATTGCGCCGCCAGCGTGCCGAATTCGGCGGAGGGCAGTGCAGGGTCGATCGGCAGCGTAGGCGCGCCGTGGGAGAGGAAAAGCGACGGTAAGCGATTCATGGCAGCGACGCCGCCGCTAAGACGCGGCGCGGAAGTGGGGTTGCTATCAATATAGGTCTGCACCGGCGTTTGATAAACGGGTGAAAACGGAATTGATTGTCTCGCAGGTGTTGTTAATGGCGATGGAGCGATTATCGGGCGCCGCTCGTCGTGGTCGCCAGGTCGTGGCAAGGTAGTCCCTGCCTTTACGCCCACACCCATGCGGCCGCATGTCGTGCCGCGATTTATTCCTGCGCGCCGCGCAGTCCTTGCCACGCCGGCGACAATGCCGGCCCGAGCGCGAACAGGTCCAGCACGCGCGCCACCGTGTGATCGACCATCTCATCGATCGAGGCAGGCCGGTTGTAGAACGCGGGTAAAGGCGGAAAGATCACGCCGCCCATTTCGGTGACGGCTGTCATATTGCGCAGATGCGCGAGATTGAATGGCGTTTCGCGCACGAGTAGCACAAGCCGACGGCGCTCTTTGAGCGTGACATCGGCGGCGCGGGTGATCAGGTTGTCGGAAAACCCGTGAGCGACGCTTGCCAGCGTCCTCATTGAGCAGGGGGCAACCACCATGCCGTCAGTGGCAAACGAGCCGGACGCGATACTCGCGCCGACGTCGCGCACCGAGTGGACGACATCCGCGAGCGGATGCACGTCTTCTTTGCTCAACTGGAGTTCGTGCTGGATATTGAGCCACCCAGCGCTCGAAATCAGCAGATGGCTCTCGACGCCGCCCAGCCTGCGCAACGTCTCAAGCAACCGGATGCCGTAGATGGCGCCGGTTGCGCCGGTGATCGCGACGATCAGCCGGCGTGGCGCCGCAGCGCGTGTTTCCATGGCTCGCGGCGCCTTATCGGAGGACGGCAAACGTTCGGACGGCGGCCGCTTAAGCCGCGGCGAACAGTTGCTGCAGTTCGCCCGATTCGTACATTTCCATCATGATGTCCGAGCCGCCGACAAATTCGCCCTTCACGTAGAGCTGCGGAATGGTCGGCCAGTTCGAGAACTGCTTGATGCCCTGGCGGACTTCGTCGTCTTCGAGGACGTTGACGGTTTTGATTTCATTGACGCCGCACGCCTTCAGGATCTGGATGGCGCGGCCGGAAAAGCCGCACATCGGGAACTGGGCGGTGCCCTTCATGAAGAGCACGACGTTGTTTTCGTCGACGATTTGCTTGATGCGTTGTTGCGTATCCATGACTGACCTTGCGGTTCCGTTATGTGTAGGGAATAGGCTGAAATGATAGCGGATTTCGGTGCGACCGGCCGAGGGCCGCTTTGCCACCCCGGCAATTAAGGCCATCCATCGAGGTCAGCCGGGCAATCGCCCACCGCTGATTCGCTCGATGCCGGTGAGATCCTGTTCCGAGCGGACGTCCGCGAAACCTTGTGTTGCAAGCAGCGCGCGAACAGCGGCAGCCTGATCGTAGCCGTGTTCGATCCACAATACGCCGTTGGCGGCCAACCGTGTTGGCGAGCCGGCGACGATCTTGCGGATCGCGCTGAGGCCGTCGGCTTCGTCGGTGAGCGCGCCGCGCGGCTCGAAGCGCAGGTCGCCTTCCGACAGATGCGGATCGCCGCTTGCGATATACGGCGGATTGCTGACGATCACATCAAAGCGCAATGCTGCGTCGAGCGAGCGGTACCAGTCGCTTTGCTGCAGTACCACGGCGCCGCCGGGGCGTTTGCTATCCAGCAGACGTGCGGCATTGCGCGTGGCCACCGCCAGGGCTTCGGCGGAACGGTCCAGCGCCCAGACCTGCGCGTCGGGCCGCATCGACGCAATGGCTAGCGCAATCGCGCCGGTGCCAGTGCCCAGATCGAGCACGCGTGGCCGCGAGATGTTGTCCATCGCCGCCAACGCCGTTTCGACCAGCAATTCGGTTTCGGGACGTGGAATCAGCACGTCCGGCGTCACTTCGAGATCAAGTCCGAAAAATTCGCGCGCGCCGACCAGTTGCGCCACCGGCTCGCCGGCGACACGCCGTGCTTCCAGGGCCCGGTATCGCTCGATGGCCGTGCTGTCGAGCGGTTCATCGCTGCGCGTAATCAATTGCGTATGCCGCCAGCCGAGCACGTGCGTGAGCAGAATCCGCGCTTCGAGCGGCGGCAGGGGCGAGGCGCGCAATAGTGCGGCGGGCATGACCGGAACCATCCGCGCTTAGTCCGCGTCGCCCAGCGATGCCAGCAACTCCGCCTGATGCTCGCTGACCAGGGCTGCGATCAATTCGTCGAGATCGCCGTCCATGATTGCGTCGAGGCGATACAGCGTCAGATTGATCCGGTGATCCGTCAGACGCCCTTGCGGGAAGTTGTAGGTGCGAATCCGTTCAGAGCGATCGCCCGAGCCGATCAGGCTCTTGCGCGTCGCGGCTTCCTTCTGCTGCTGCTCGTGCGACTGTTTGTCCTTGATGCGCGCGGCCAAAACCTTCAGCGCACGATCCTTGTTCTTGTGCTGCGACCGGTCATCCTGACATTCGACGACGATGCCGGTCGGCAAGTGCGTCACCCGCACGGCCGAATCGGTCTTGTTGATGTGCTGGCCGCCCGCGCCGGACGCGCGGAACGTGTCGATGCGCAGATCGGCCGGATTGATCTCGACTTCGCCGATTTCGTCTGCTTCCGGCATGACCGCGACCGTGCACGCCGACGTGTGAATGCGGCCCTGCGTTTCGGTGGCCGGCACGCGTTGCACGCGATGGCCGCCCGACTCGAACTTGAGCTTGGAATAGGCCGCTTCGCCGGCGATCCGCACGATCACTTCCTTGTAGCCGCCGAGGTCCGATTCGCTCGCCGACATCATTTCCACCTGCCAGCGATTACGCTCGGCAAAGCGCAGGTACATGCGCAGCAAATCGCCCGCGAACAGCGCCGATTCGTCGCCGCCCGTGCCGGCACGGATTTCGAGGAAGATGTTGCGGTCGTCGTTCGGGTCTTTCGGCAGCAGCATTTTCTGCAATTCGGCGCCGAGTTTTTCCATTCGCTCGCGCGCCGCACGAATTTCTTCTTCCGCGAAGTCGCGCATCGACACGTCCGCCAGCAGTTCCTGCGCGGTCGCCGCGTCGTTCATCGCCAGGCGCCACAGCGCGTAATGCTCGACGACCGGCCCGAGCTCGGCGTGCTCACGCGTGAGCTTGCGGTATTGGTCGAGATTCGAGGTAATGTCCTCGCGGCTCAACAGGTCGTTCAGTTCGGCCAGCCGGGTAGTGAGCTGGTCGAGCTTGCGTTGCATGCTCGTTTTCATCGGACGGGTTTCGGAGCGAACTCCGGCAAGGACGGCGACTAGGGGAGTGGGCAGATGCCCTGGTCAGAAGCATGTCGCGGGCCACTCAGGATGGCGCGGACGGTGCGGCAGTGGCTGTGCCGCTAACGCTCCGTAGAACCGGAGTGTTTGTAGAAACCGCCCATCAACTCGATGAGCGTGTCACGGTTCTCGCTGCTCGCGCGATTGAGCGCGTGCGTGGGGCCGTGGATCAGTTTGTTGGTGAGCGATTGCGACAGCGCTTCGAGCACCGCTGCCGGGTCGTCGCCGCGCGCGAGCATTTTCTGCGCGCGTTCGACTTCGGCGCGACGCAGCACGTCGGCCTGCGTATGCATGTGGCGGATCACCGGCACGATGCTGCGCGCATCGAGCCATTGCATAAAATTCTGCACCCGCGTTTCGATGATCGCTTCAGCCTGGGCGACCGCGGCTTGCCGCGACGCATTGCCTTCGCGCACGATCGCGCCGAGGTCGTCGACCGTATAAAGGAACACGTCTTCGAGCTGGCCGACTTCGGGTTCGATGTCACGCGGCACGGCCAGATCGACCATGAAAATCGGCCGGTGACGGCGCGCTTTGACGGCCCGCTCGACCGCGCCCAGACCGATGATCGGCAGGGTGGAAGCGGTGCACGACACGATGATGTCGAACTCATGCATGCGCGTGGGCAGTTCCGAGAGCGGAATGGCCCGGCCGTTGAAGCGTTCGGCGAGACGGGTGCCGCGTTCGGCAGTGCGGTTGGCGACGACGAGTTCGCGCGGCTGCTGCGCGGCGAAGTGCGTGGCGCACAACTCGATCATTTCGCCCGCGCCGATGAACAGCACGCGCTGGTTCGAGACCTTGTCGAAAATCCGCTGCGCGAGCCGCACGGCGGCCGCGGCCATGGAAACCGACTGCGCGCCGATTTCGGTCGTGCTGCGCACTTCCTTCGCCACGGCGAAGGTGCGCTGGAACAACTGGTTCAGATAGGTGCCGAGCGCCCCGGCTTCAGACGCCGTGCGTACCGCATCCTTCATTTGTCCGACGATTTGCGTCTCACCCAGCACCATCGAATCGAGCCCCGATGCGACGCGGAATGCGTGGCGCACGGCTTCCGACTGCGGCAGCGCGTAGACATGCGGCGCGAGTTCGCCGATGGGCAGGTTGTGGTATTTCGAGAACCACTGGATCGCGGCCTCACGCGCGGCCTGGTCGTCGGTCGCGCAGTAGAGTTCGGTGCGATTGCAGGTGGACAGAATCGCCGCTTCCGGCGCCGTGCGCGCAGTACGGCCGAGCCAGACGCTCTTGAAGGTGTCCAATGCAGGCTTGATCTGTTCGAGCGGAAACGCCACGCGTTCGCGCAAGGCGACAGGCGCAGTGTGGTGATTGATTCCGATCGTTAGAAGCTGCATATGGGGCGCTATGGTTTAGCTCAATATTATAGCGTTTTCACGATCCTTACATTGTGGGCGCGTCAGCCGCTCTCCACAACGGCCTCTGGCGAGATCGCGTCGAGTTGATAGCCGTAGCCGTAAAGCGGTGTCAGGCAATAACCATGCTCCGGGCGCAACTGCAATTTGGTCCGCACCCGCGACGCATGGGTGTCGACGGTACGCGACCTTACGTCGCGGCGGCGCGTCCAGACGGTTTCGAGAATATGCGCGCGGGACACGGGCCGCGACACATTGGTAAACAGGAGTAGCGCAAAGCGGAATTCCTTCGGCGTCAGGGAGACGGTTTGATTACGGAATGTGACGGCGAACTGCGTCGCGTCGAACGCGTAGCCACCGATCGTGTCGCCGCCGTCGGTTAGGTGGCCGCCGCAGGCTCGCACGCCGCAGTAACGCGTCGACCCGGGCCAGCATCTCCGGGCCCCGAACCGGTTTGGTCAGGCAGTCATCCGCACCCGCGTGTAGCGCGGCGACGATCTGACTTTCGCGTGGATCCGATAGCAGCACAATCACCGGCAAGCTTGGCAGGATGGCGCGGGCGCGCGCGATCACGTCTTCGGCGCAATGGTCGCCGGCCCAGCTTTCGGTGATGAGAAGATCGAAGAATTCGTCGGCGGCGCGATGCAGGAACGGGGCGCTCGCAATGAAGTGTTGACACGCATGGCCGCCGGCAAAGATCAGCCGGCCGACCAATGTGGCGTGCCGAAGATCGGGCTCGATAAGGGCGATTCGCATGGCGCACTTTCAGCGTGGCAATGACCGAGGACCAGGCTTCTCCGTAAGGCTTACAACTTGCCTAACATCACCCCGACCCCTAAACTCAACCGCTATGCGGAAAGCGCCGTGCTGAACCTCTATAGTTAACGAGATGAAAATGCTAGCTGCCCAGGTCCTCTGCGCCCATGAGACGAATCTGAAACTGCGCGAGAACTGCCGCTAATGGGGTGGCCCGGAATTCTGGTGCTGGGCGCGGTGATCGGCCTGGCGGGCTGGTGGTTGCATCCGCTGCGCCGTTCGAGCCGCGCCCCATGGTGGGTGGCGCTACTGGCCGGGGTGCTGGGCGCGGGTGTCGCGCGCATGGCCGGCAATGTGGTTGGTCTCTTTCATGATGGCGATATGCTGGAATGGCCGGTATGTACCGCCATCGCGCTGGTCGTCGTTGCCGTGACGGTCGGCTTGCTTTCCCGTCGATGAATATTTGCAGGTGACTCCGATGAATGCCCGACTTCCCGAAACCTCCTCCATCCCAGAACGTCTCGCGACATTGCGCGACGCGATGGCCCGCGAAGGCGTAGCCGCGTATCTGGTGCCGTCCGCCGATCCGCATCTTTCCGAATATCTACCCGGGCGCTGGCAAGGCCGGCAGTGGCTGTCGGGTTTCACCGGCTCGGCCGGCACGCTGGTCGTGACCGCCGATTTCGCCGGCGTGTGGACCGATAGTCGCTATTGGGAACAGGCCAACGCGCAACTGGCGGGTACCGGCGTTCAATTGATGAAAATGACCGGCGGCCAGCAGACCGTGCCGCACTTCGAATGGCTTGCGCAGAACGTCGCGGCTGGCGGTACGGTCGGTGTGGACGGTGCCGTGCTGGGCGTGTCGGCGGCACGTGCCTTGAGCCAGGCGCTGACCGCGCGTGGCGTGAAGTTGCGCACCGACGTCGATCTGTTCGACGCGATCTGGCCGCAGCGCCCGTCGCTGCCCGCCGCCGCCATCTTTGAGCATGCCGCGCCGCACGCGAGCGTCGCCCGTTCGGAAAAGCTCGCGCAGATTCGCCACGCGATGGCGGAGAAGGGCGCGCAGTGGCACTTCATTTCCACGCTCGACGACCTTGCATGGCTTTTGAACCTGCGCGGCGCCGACGTCAGCTACAACCCGGTGTTCGTAGCGCACGCGCTGATCGGTCAGGAGAGCGCGTCGCTCTTCGTCGCCGACGGCAAAGTACCGCAAGCGTTGGCCGATGCGCTCGCGCGCGACGGCATCCGTGTTGAGCCGTATGCGAAGGCGGCCAATGCGCTGGCCGCGCTGCCGGCCGGCAGCACGCTGCTGATCGACCCGCGCCGCATTACGTATGGCTCGCTGCAGTCGGTGCCGTCGTCGGTGAAGGTCGTCGAGGCGGTTAATCCGTCCACGTTCTTCAAGTCGCGCAAGACCGAGGCAGAAGCGGAGCATGTGCGAGAGACGATGGAGCAGGACGGCGCGGCACTCGCCGAATTCTTCGCGTGGTTTGAAGGCGCATTGGGCCGCCAGACGATTACCGAACTGACGATCGACGAACGCCTGACGGCAGCGCGCGCGCGCCGTCCGGGCTTCGTGTCGCTGAGCTTTGCGACAATCGCCGGCTTCAACGCGAACGGCGCGATGCCGCACTATCGTGCGACCGAAGAATCGCATTCCGTGATCGAGGGCAATGGTCTGTTGCTGATCGATTCGGGCGCGCAGTATCTGAGCGGCACGACCGACATCACCCGCGTCGTGCCGGTCGGCACCATTAGCGAGGCACAGCGGCGTGATTTCACGATCGTGCTGAAAGGCACCATGGCGCTGTCGCGTGCGAAATTCCCGCGAGGCATTCGTTCGCCGATGCTCGATGCGATCGCCCGCGCGCCGATCTGGGAAGCCGGTGCCGACTACGGTCATGGCACCGGTCACGGGGTGGGCTATTTCCTGAACGTGCACGAAGGCCCGCAGGTGATTTCGCACTACGCGCCGGCCGAACCATGGACGGCGATGGAAGAAGGCATGATCACCTCGGTCGAGCCGGGCATTTACCGGCCGGGCAAGTGGGGCGTGCGGATCGAGAACCTGGTGCTGAACGTGCCTGCGGAGAAAACCGAATTCGGCGATTTCCTCAAATTCGAAACGCTGACGCTGTGCCCGATTGACACGCGCTGCCTCGACCTCCCGCTGTTGCGTGATGACGAGCGCGCATGGCTCAACGCGTATCACGAGATGGTGCGCACGCGCCTGTCGCCGCATGTGTCGGGCGAGGCGAAAGCGTGGCTCGAATTGCGTACACAACCTATCTGATCTCGTCGCCACGACCTTACGGAGAGAGCGTGCATGGCCATCAAGGCAGTGGTGTTCGATTTCGGCGGTGTGCTGATCGACTGGAGCCCCGAGTATCTCTATCGTCAGTTGATTCCTGACGAAACGGAGCGCCGCTGGTTTCTGACCCACGTCTGTTCAATGGACTGGGTGATCCGTCAGGACGGCGGCCAGCCGATCGTCGAGGCGACAGAGGAACTGGTCGCGAAGTTTCCCGATCACGCACCGCTGATCCGGGCGTTCTACGAGCGCTGGCACGAGATGGTGGCCGGCGTGCTGGAAGAGGGCGTGGCGATCATGGAGAAGCTCGAAGCGGCCGACGTGCCGCTTTTCGGGCTGACGAACTGGTCGGCGGAGACATTTCCGTATGCGTGGGAGCATTACCCCGTACTGCGGCGGTTCCGCGACATCGTCGTGTCGGGCAGGGTGAAACTGGTGAAGCCTGATCCGGCGATCTTCGAAGCGATGCGTCAGCGGATCGCGGCGCAACTGCCGGGCATCCAGCCGGGCGAACTCGTTTTCATCGACGACAATCTGAAGAACGCCGAGGCCGCAACGGCACTTGGCTGGCACGGTGTGCATCACACGGCCGCCGCGCAAACCGAAGCGATACTACGCAACTTAGGCTTGGCGGTTTAAGGGCTGGCAGCCAGTTTAAGGGGCTGCCGGTTCACGGGCGTGATGATTCAAGCGGCGAGGCGGCGCGTTTTCGCTCTCACGGCGCGGCCGACCTCTGCCTGGTTTTGTCTACTGTCCAAGCAGATTCTTCAATGCGTTACCCAAGCCTTTCACTGTCTCCCCGGCGCCCTTAGCCACGCCTTCGACGCTCACGCCCATCGCATTCGCAAAACCGGCGCCAACGCGCGTCATCAGACTTTCCTGCACCGAAAACTTCGGGTCGCGCAAATTCCCATCCAGCACGAAATGCAGCGTGATGTCGCCGTTGTGCGTCTTGAGCGCGGCGACGGCGGCTTTGGTCGGAATCGACATGAAGGTGTCGAACGGGTTGTCGCTGTCGGCGAGCTGCAAATGGTGGATCGTCACCGTGCCAGGCGCGTGCAACTGATAGTTGCGCACCGTTGAGTCGACTGTCAGGTCGACCGTGCCGCCCGTCACTTGTGCCTTTGCGCCGGTTTTTTTCAGCAGGTACGGATCCAGCGTGACGACATCGACGCCGCGCAGTTTGCTGGTGGTCTGCGAATCCTTGCTGGCGATCTTGATCCACCCGTCGAACGAAACGGTGCCCGTGTGCGTCGGGCCCTTTATCGAGCCGGTGACGCTGACGGTGGTCGGTTCGGTGAGCGCGGGCAGATGCAGGTGGTCGACCGTCGCGTTGGCGTTGCTGACTGTTACTTTGAATGCCGGCGGGCCGACCGTCATGTCGTAGAAATGGAAGTTGCCTTGTTCAAAGCTAACATGATCGACCAGCTTTTCGCGGGAGCCGGTTGTTGCCACGCCGCTGGCTTCGCCGTCGTTGGGGCCGTTCACCGCCTGCCGCAGATTCGGCACCAGACGGATCGCACCGTCCTTCGTTCGCAGTACCGCGATGTCGAAGCCGCGCACCACCACGCTGCGGATATGCATGCGCCGCGCGATCAAATCGCGGATATCGGGCGTGATTGTGATTTCGTCGGCTCGCAAAGGATCGCCGGCGGCCCAGCCGGGCGGTGCTTTGAGCAGAACGTTGGTGAGATGAACCGAAGTGAGGCCGACGTCGATGGTTTCGGCACTCCCTAATGGCCCGAGTGCAGCGATCACGCGCTCTTTGACTTCGCGCTGCGCGAATTGCAGTGCACCGACCGCGACGACAATCAGCACCAGCAGCACGCCACCTACGGCAATCGCCCAGCGTTTGCCCTTCGACATTGCCATGCTTGCCTCCTCGTCGCCGCGTTGGGCGCAGTGTGGGTGCGATTGGCCCGTGCGTGCGCCGGTTGGGCACACATCTGTTTGATACGGCGGAGTGACTGCATCCCGCCGGGACGACGTGTATCACGCCGTGGCAAGCAATGCGTGTGCCCTACCGCCCGTCCGGCAAACGCCAGGCGCTTCCGGTATACCGCAGTGAGCAAAATGACCAGCCAATCGGCTGGCAAAACGCGCTGACCAGGCGGTCAGCGAATCGGTCCTCAAAACCGTCAGCAAAAAATCTTCAGCAAGACAGCCCACTCATCAGCCAACGAGCGGGCCGCCAGGCTCGAGATTTATCGCGCGATCGGCTTGTAACGCAGACGCTTCGGACGTGCCGCTTCTTCACCGAGGCGTGCGCGTTTGTCCGCTTCGTATTCCTGGTAGTTGCCGTCGAAGAACGTGATTTGCGAATCGCCTTCGAAGGCCAGGATGTGCGTCGCGATCCGGTCGAGGAACCAGCGATCGTGCGAGATCACCATCACGGAGCCGGCGAACTCGAGCAACGCGTCTTCCAGCGCGCGCAGCGTTTCGACGTCCAGGTCGTTCGACGGTTCGTCCAGCAGCAGCACGTTGCCGCCCGCGATCAGCGTCTTCGCCAGATGCAGCCGGCCGCGCTCACCGCCCGACAGATTGCCGACGGTCTTCTGCTGATCGCCGCCCTTGAAGTTGAAGCGGCCGATGTACGCACGCGAAGGCGTTTCGTACTTGCCGACCGTCAGCACGTCCGCACCGCCGGAGATTTCTTCGAACACTGTCTTCGAGCCATCGAGCGCATCGCGGCTTTGATCCACATACGCGAGCTTGACGGTCGGGCCTTGCACGATCTCGCCCGAATCCGGCTGCTCACGGCCGGTCAACATACGGAACAGCGTCGACTTACCGGCGCCGTTCGGCCCGATGATGCCGACAATCGCGCCCGCCGGAATCTTGAAGCTGACGTCATCGAGCAGCAAACGGTCGCCATACGACTTGCTGACGTTCTTGAACTCGATCACTTCGTTACCCAGGCGGTCGCCGACCGGGATGAAGATTTCCGAGGTCTCGTTGCGCTTCTGGTAGTCCTGGCTGTTCAGTTCCTCGAAGCGGGCAATACGTGCCTTCGACTTCGCCTGACGGCCCTTCGGATTCTGGCGCACCCATTCCAGTTCCTTCTTGATCGCCTTCTGACGTGCCGATTCCGACGACTCTTCCTGCTTCAGGCGCTCTTCCTTCTGGTCGAGCCAACTGCTGTAGTTGCCCTTCCAGGGGATGCCGTGGCCGCGGTCGAGTTCGAGAATCCACTCCGCGGCGTTATCGAGGAAGTAACGATCGTGGGTGACGGCGACGACCGTGCCCGGGAAGCGTGTGAGGAACTGTTCGAGCCAGTCGACCGATTCCGCGTCCAGGTGGTTGGTCGGTTCGTCGAGCAGCAGCATGTCCGGCTTTTCGAGCAGCAGCTTGCACAGCGCCACGCGGCGCTTTTCGCCGCCCGAAAGGTGCTCGATCTTCGCGTCCCATGCCGGCAGACGCAGTGCGTCGGCGGCGATTTCGATCTGCTGTTCGGCGCTGCCGTCGGTGGTAGCCAGAATCGCTTCGTACTTCGCCTGCTCGGCGGCGAGCGCGTCGAAGTCGGCGTCAGGTTCCGCGTAGGCGGCGTAGATTTCGTCGAGTTTCTTTTGGGCGCCGAAGACGTCGCCGAGACCTTCTTCGACCGCTTCACGCACCGTCTTGGTCGGGTCGAGTTGCGGCTCCTGCGGCAGATAGCCGATGTTCAGGTTCGGCATCGGCGTGGCTTCGCCTTCGATGTCCTTGTCCACACCGGCCATGATGCGGATCAGCGTCGACTTGCCCGAGCCGTTCAGGCCGAGCAGACCGATCTTCGCGCCGGGGAAAAACGACAGCGAGATGTCTTTCAGGATTTGACGCTTGGGCGGCACGATTTTGCCGACCCGGTTCATAGTGAAGACGTATTGGGCCATTTGCTTGCAATAGACGTTGACGACGCCGGCCGCGTTGGGGCGGGCGGTCGTGGGTGGATGGGTGCATTCTCCTGCGCGCCGTCATTGTACTTCGCGGTGCGACGCGAGGACCACGCAAGCCGGGTCAGGCGAACCTGTCAGTCTCCAGCAAGTGCTTTTCCGCCAATTCCCAGACGCGACGGGTAAACACTCATAACTGCCGTACATCGCAGATTTCTAACATGTTTCAGACGTTTGCCCTGAAATGTCCAGACAGGCTGTGAAGAAAACGGAGGGGCAGTGAAGGGAGCAATATTGTTGGGTGTACTCTTAATTGTGCCGCTCCTTTTCGGTTGCGCCGTCGGCGGCGTCAATCCGCTTTTTACCGAGCCTCTTCCGCCCTGTCGCGCGGACAACGAGGTCGATTGCATCATTCAGACCCGATCCGCCAAAGTTGATGAGGTTCGACCAACGAGCGATACGCTGCCGGAATTGGGAATCGCACTTTCCGGCGGCGGTTCCAAATCCGCGCCGTTCGCGATGGGCGTGCTCAAGCGCTTTGTCGACGGATCAGACCCGTGGATTTTCAAAACCGACTATCTAAGCAGCGTATCGGGCGGGGGTTACTCCGCGTTCTATATGTATCACAAGGCATATCTGCTTGCCGACGGCGAAGTGAAGTCCGATCCGGCGTTTCCAGGTCTTAGTCGCTTTTTCATTGATTCACGGAACATGAACTCGCTCCGTGGCGAACCTTATTTTGTGGAAATGCGATCGCTGGACCTTGACCGAGTCAATGTGGTGAGTCTGGCTGAAGCAAAAAACGGCCGTGCCTGTATGGAGTTAACGCTGCCTAACTATGCGTTTCACGATCCAGGCGAGACGACTGCTTTGCAAAGACAAGAGGGAAATGCTGTCTATCAGGGGTGGGTCGAGTGTTACCAGGATTTGCTGATGACTCATCGTGCGCCTGATTCTGGAAGCCACGTGGACCAGGGGGGCCTCGCGATCACGTTCGGTCAGTTAGTCGGGGAATCGCTTGCGCTGGCACCGGTTCATTACTTCGCAAACCTCCTTTTCGATTGGCGAAAACGTCTGTCGCCCAGTCAATATCGGTATCTCTACGGCATTGAACGGACCTACGGATACGTACCTGAACCGGGAAGCGTCCTTCCAACGAGTGCGAGAGACCGTCGGTTTCAAGTGATGGCCGATTGTTTTCAATTCAGCAAACTGGCCATCATTTACACGAAGGATCCGCAGAAGACCGAGGCGACCATAGGCGGCTATCTACCCAAGTGGATACTGCAGGCAACGGGCACGTCGGGAAACGTCGGACTCGATTTGAGCCGCAAGCCATACGATCTGTCTACCGATGTCTTCGAGATTACCTTCGATGAGTTTGGCTCCGGGCGATATCACTACGTTAGAGGGTCGCCAGCGTTGGTCGGCCTGACGGTGCCGTTGGCGGTGCTCTCTTCGGCCGCGTTCGCCGATACCGCGCAACGCTCCCTTGTCTGGCCGCGTGCGGCCGTCAACGCGTTGCTTCAGGGCATTAACATGCGTTGGGGATTGGACATCGCGAACTACAACACTTCCGAAGGCTCGCGCATAAAACATGTATTTCTTATTTGGCCGTTTTATTTTGCGGACGATCCTGTCACAACGGAAAAAGGTCCGACTATCCATCTCGCGGACGGCGGCCAAAGCGGCGATAACCTGGGGATGATTTCCCTGTTGCGTCGAAGTGTCAGAAATATCGTGGTCGCTAATGGCGAAAACGATTGGCAGCGGAGTCGGACAACGAACGGTTACATTTCGATGGCGTCGCTCTGCTCAGTGAACTATTACTTGATCCAACACGGTTATACGCTTGTTTTCGAAGCCGACCCTCGCGAACCGGGCTTCGGGCCTGGCACCCCCTATGACCTTGGCGAAAAATGCAAATGGGACAAGGATGAGAAGGTGATTTCGGTGCCGCCCGTCGAAGCAACCGGCAAGACTCCCCTCACGGACGAGGCCAACATTACCCCCTTTAACTGGCGCCGACGCGTCTGGGTCGGAAAAGTGGTGGCACTGGCGCCGGGCGAAACAGAAAAGCGCACACTCAACCATGCGCCACCGCCGGCCGCCAGTTTCAGTCCGCAAAAACTGGAAGGCATCAATGTGTACTACTTGATGTCTGCTCTAGACAAGGACGCCTGGATGCGCGTTGCACGCGATTGGTATAACGAGGATGCACCCAAAGGATCGGACGGACATCCAGCGGTTTGCGACGGCACTGCAACGGACGTGCTTGATCCCTCACGGCCAGATGAAGCGTTGAAATACCCGTGCGGGCTGATTGAGTACATTCACGACACTATGATCGCGAAGCGTGGTGCAAAGAGTGCCGGCGACGGTTCAGATGATGACGAAATCAACGCCGAAAATGCCGGCAAGTGGCTGTTTCCACAGACCGACACCAAGTTCACGACGTACAGCAATAGCGTCTATCTCTTTCGCGCGTATCGTGATTTGGGTTGGGCTGCAGCGGACACATTGCCTCAAGCGGCGCCTGAGTTGATCAAAGTATTCGGTCAGCACAAGAATTCCAGACCCGCAGGCTACGGGTTACTTTACAACGCTGAGGCAGACGGTGCGAGCAAGTACGTGGCGACGAAAGACACCCCGGCCTGCCTAAATACGAAAGCGCGATCGACGAGCCCCGTGTTTGCGGAACACAACTAAGCAAAGCATTTTAATTCACGCGCCGTCCCGTCGACGGATCGAAGAAATGCAGATGCTGCGCGGGCAGCGCGACTTGTAGCGCTTCGGCGGCTGCGGGGCGATGGGTATGCGGCAGGCGGACCGTGACGTCGTGCTTACCCCAGCGGCCATGCGCGAGGTTGTCCGCGCCGAGCAGTTCGCAGGAATCGACGGTCAGTGTTGCGTGAGACGCGTCCGCTTGACCGGGCGTCATATGCTCCGGGCGAATGCCGAGTGTCCATTCGCGGCCTTTGGCGACTTCGCGGCCGATTGCTGGCACGCCCTGCAGCGGCAGCTTCGGCCCATTGCCGGCTACTTCAAAGGTCGAGCCGTCGTCGGACACGCGGCCTTCCAGCAGATTCATCCCCGGCGAGCCGATGAAGCTCGCGACGAATACCGTCGCGGGCCGCTCGTAGACCTCGGTCGGCGCGCCGATCTGCTCGGCGTGGCCTTTGTTCATGACGATCACGCGCTGCGCCAAGGTCATCGCTTCGATCTGATCGTGCGTGACGTAGAGGCTGGTCGTAGCGAGTCTCGCATGCAGGCGCTGGATCTCGAGGCGCATCTGCACACGCAGCCGTGCATCGAGATTCGACAGCGGTTCATCGAACAGAAAGACCGCCGGTTCACGCACGATCGCGCGGCCCATGGCGACGCGTTGCCGCTGGCCGCCCGACAACTCGCGCGGCTTACGTGCGAGCAACGGTTCAAGCTCGAGAATCTGCGCCGCAGCCTGCACGCGCTTCGTAATCTGCGCGCGCTCGACGCCGGCGATCTTCAGCGCATAGCCCATGTTCTCCGCGACGCTCATGTGCGGATACAGCGCGTAGTTCTGGAACACCATCGCGATGTTGCGATCCTTCGGCTCCAGTCGATTGACCACCTTGCCGGCGATCGAGACGGTGCCTTCGGAAATGCCTTCGAGCCCGGCCACCATCCGCAGCAAGGTCGATTTGCCGCAACCCGACGGGCCGACCATCACGACGAACTCGCCGTCCGCGACGTCCACGTCGATACCGTGCAGCACGAACTGTTTGCCGTCGTAGGTTTTCTTAACGCCTTGTAGAGTCAGTGCAGCCATGCCGTTTTAGCCTTTTCGTTGCTTGCCGCGCAGAGCGCGGTGTTTCTTATCCCATGTCCAACGCCGAAGCTCGCCCAAGCTGCGCGAGCTACTTTTCCGAGTCCACCAGGCCGCGCACGAACCAGCGCTGCATCGTCAGCACGACGGCGAGCGGCGGCAGCATTGCGAGCAGCGTCGCGGTCATCACGAGATGCCATTCAGTTGCGGTGTCGCCGGAAGCAATCATGCTTTTGATGCCGACCACCGCTGTGGTCAGCGATTGCTGGCTCGTAATCAGGATTGGCCACAGGTACTGATTCCAGCCGTAAATAAAGGTGATGACGAACAGTGCCGCCATGTTCGTTTTCGACAGCGGCAGCACCACGTCCCAAAAGAAACGCAACGCGCCGGCGCCGTCGATGCGTGCCGCTTCCATCAGTTCGTCGGGCAGCGTCATGAAGAACTGGCGGAACAGGAAGGTAGCGGTGGCCGATGCGATCAGCGGCAAGGTCAGACCGCTGTACGTGTTGCTCAGATGCATCGACGACACGACCTGCACGGTCGGGAAAATGCGCACTTCGACCGGCAGCATCAGCGTGATGAAGATCAGCCAGAACGACAGATTGCGAAACGGAAAGCGGAAGAACACGATCGCATACGCGGAGATCATCGAAATGGCGATCTTGCCGATTGAAATCACCAGCGCCATCACGAGGCTGTTGAACAGCATGCGGCCGAACGGCGCGGCCGCATTGCCGCTGCCGTGCGACCAGACCGTCGCGATGTTCTCGAACAGATGCGTGCTCGGCACGAGCGAGAGCGGCACGCTGAACACTTCATGCTCGCTCATCGTTGCCGCGCAAAACGCGACGTACACCGGAAACACCACCAGCACGACGCCAAGAATCAGCACCGCATGGCAGAAGAGGTCGAAACCGCGGCGGTTCTCGATCATGAGTATTGAACCCTGCGTTCGATGAAGCGGAATTGCACGACCGTCAACGCGACGACGATCACCATCAGGATGACGGACTGTGCGCCCGAGCTGCCGATGTCCAGTCCCTGGAAGCCTTCTGCGAAGATCTTGTAGATCAGCGTGCGGGTGGCTTGCGCCGGGCCGCCGCCGGTGGCGGCGTCAATCACCGGGAAGGTGTCGAAGAACGCGTAGGTGATGTTGATCACCAGCAGGAAGAAGCTGGTCGGCGAGAGCAGCGGCAGGGCGATGCCGAAAAAACGCCGCACCGGACCTGCGCCGTCGATGGCCGCGGCTTCGATCAGCGAACGCGGAATCGCCTGCAAACCGGCATAGAAGAACAGAAAGTTATAGCTGACCTGCTTCCATACGGAAGCCAGCACGACCAGAAACATCGCCTGGCCTGCATTCAACGCGTGATTCCATACGATGCCGTACTTGCCGAGCGCATAGGTGACGAGGCCGATGCTCGGATTGAACAGGAACGACCACAACACCGCGGCGATCGCGGGCGCGACCGCATACGGCCAGATCAGCAGCGTTTGATAGGTCTTCGCGCCGCGCGTCACGCGATCCGCGCAGACGGCTAACAGGAGCGATATCACCAGCCCCGACACCGTGACGAGCGCGCAGAAGATCAACGTCGTATTGAACGACGACAGATAAAGCGGATCGGCGAATAACTGCTTGAAATTGGCGAGGCCGACAAATTCGCTCGAGGTGCCGAACGCGTCCTGGCTCTGCGTGGACTGCCACAGCGCTTCGCCCGCCGGCCACAGGAAGAACAGCAGCGTGATCAGGAGTTGCGGCGCGACGAGCAGGTAGGGCAGTACGCTGGTGCCGAAGCTGGAGCGCTTTTCCATCGAAGATTCCTCGGTTCTGCTGCAACAACGGGTTTCGGTGCGAGCGCACCGAAACCCTGCCGGCTGGTACTTAGTTACCGGCTTTCTCGAAGCGGCGCAGCAACTCGTCGCCACGCGCCACCGACGAATCGAGCGCCTGCTGCGGCGTCTTCTTCCCCGCCCAGACCTGTTCGAGTTCTTCGTCGATGACGGTGCGGATCTGCGGCATGTTGCCCAGACGCAAACCCTTCGTGTACGGCAGGGGCGGCTTATTGAGCATCTGCTTGATCGCCGTGTCGCTGCCGGGATTCTTCTCGTAGAAGCCTTGCTGCTGCGTCAGTTGATACGCGGCGGTCGTGACCGGCAGATAGCCGGTGTCCTGATGCCACTTCGCGGCAACCGGCGCCGACGACAGATACGCGAGGAATTTCGCCACGCCCTTGTAGACGGCCGGGTCTTTACCCGAGAGCACCCACAGGCTGGCACCACCGATGATCGCGTTCTGCGGCGCGCCCTTCACATTCGCGTCGTACGGCATCATGCCGGTGCCGAAGTTGAACTTCGCGTACTTCTTGATCGTGGCAAGCGAGCCGGACGAATTCGTGATGATCCCGCAGTCGCCGCTATAAAACTTCGACACCGGTTCGTCCTTGCGGCCGACATACGTGAAGGTGCCTTCCTTCTGCATGTTCTGCAGGAACTGGATGTGCGCGACTTGCAGCGGCTTGTTGAATTCGAGCTGCGCGTCGGCGCCGTCGAAACCGTTGTTCTTCGACGCGAACGGCACACCATGCCAGGCGCTATAGTTTTCGAGCTGAATCCAGCTCTGCCAGCCAGACGAATAGCCGCATGCCATGCCTGACGCCTTCAGCTTCTGCGCGTCCACCTGCAATTCGGCCCAGGTTTTAGGCGGCTGATTCGGATCGAGCCCGGCTTTCTTGAACGCGTCCTTGTTGTAGTACAAGACCGGCGTGGAGCTGTTGAACGGCATCGAGATCAGCTCGCCGGTTTTGGCGTCGCTGTAATAGCTCGCGATGGTCGGCACGAAGGCCTTTTCGTCGAGCGGCACGCCGGCTTGCTTGAACACTTCCGAGACCGGGATCACGGCCTTCTTCGCCTGCATCATCGTGGCGGTGCCGACTTCGTAGACCTGCAGAATGGCCGGCGCGTTGCCGCTGCGATATGCGGCGATGCCGGCGGCGAGGGTCTGGTCGTAGGTGCCTTTGAACACCGGCACGATCTTGTAGTCGCTTTGTGACGCGTTGAACGCGTTGGCGATGTCGTTCAGACGCTCGCCGAGAGCGGCTTCCATGCCGTGCCAGAACTGGATTTCGGTGGCGGCATGCGCTGCCTGGCTGATGCCGAAGCTCAACACGGCAGCGACGGAAAGCGAACGGAACAACGGCTTGCAACTCATCGATGTGTCTCCTGACGGAACGGGCGCGAACGCGAATCGCGCGATTCTATTTGTGTTCGATGACAGTCTGGCGTCGGTTACCGGGCGGCGGCCCGCTTTTGACCGGCGCCGACTGCCGCAATTTAACATCGGCTGTCACGGAACGGAAATAATGCGGGGCTGAGGCGACGGGCTTGCACGACGTGCGGAAGTCAAAGCGGGGCGGCGCCCAAAAAAAAGCCCGCATTGAGCGGGCCTTCTTTGAGTCCGGCGGCGCTCAGCGTTTCGCTGGTTGCCGCCCGGGCAGAGACTGAATGTCAGACGTTGAACAGGAAGTTCATCACGTCGCCGTCGTGCACAATGTATTCCTTGCCTTCCGCGCGCATCTTGCCGGCTTCCTTCGCGCCTTGCTCTCCCTTGTAGGTGATGAAGTCGTTGAAGGCGATGGTCTGCGCGCGAATGAAACCACGCTCGAAGGCGGTGTGGATCGCGCCCGCTGCCTGCGGTGCGGTGTCGCCGATATGGATCGTCCACGCGCGCACTTCCTTCACGCCAGCCGTGAAGTAGGTTTGCAGCCCCAGCAACTTGAAAGCCGCACGAATCACGCGGTTCAGGCCCGGCTCTTCCATCCCCATATCGGCGAGGAACACTTCCATGTCCGCTTGTTCGAGGTCGGCGATTTCTGCTTCGATCGCCGCACACACGGCGACGACCGGTGCGCCTTCGGCTGCCGCGAACTTCGTGACTGCGTCGAGGTGCGGGTTGTTCTCGAAACCGTCGTCCTTCACGTTGGCGACGTACATGGTCGGCTTGGCGGTGATCAGGCAGAACGGCTTGAGCGTGGCCTTTTCCTCATCCGACAGGTCGAGCGCGCGGACCGGCTTGGCCTGGTCGAGCTGCGCGCGCACTTTTTCCAGCACCGCGGCGTTCTTGATGGCTTCCTTGTCGTTACCCGACTTGGCGGCCTTCGAATAGCGCGACAACGCCTTTTCGACGGTCGCGAGGTCGGCCAGCGCCAGTTCGGTGTTGATCACTTCGATATCCGACAGCGGATCGATCTTGTTCGCGACGTGAATCACGTTGTCGTCTTCGAAGCAGCGCACTACGTGCGTGATCGCGTCCGTTTCGCGGATGTTCGCGAGGAACTGGTTGCCCAGACCTTCGCCCTTGCTCGCACCGGCCACGAGGCCGGCGATGTCGACGAATTCCACCACGGCCGGCAGGATGCGTTCCGGCTTGACGATTTCAGCGAGCGCCTTCAGACGCGCATCCGGCACTTCGACGATGCCGACGTTCGGCTCGATCGTGCAGAACGGATAGTTTTCGGCGGCGATGCCCGCCTTGGTCAGCGCGTTGAACAGGGTGGACTTGCCGACGTTAGGCAGGCCGACGATGCCGCATTTGAGGCTCATGGAAATCCTTCAGTGAATCAGTAAGTTGCGTGATGCGCTCGACGCTGTGTGCAGGATTCGAAAAGCCGTCGCGATTGGCGTGGCGGAGCAAGTGCAGCGGAGCGGGACAAGACACCAGATCGGGGCGTAGCCTCGACGATTCTGGGCGAGTTTTGTCACGGAAAGCGCAATTGTAACCCGTTCGGATGGGCTTCCTGGAAAGGGTGCAGGAAACCGTGCTTACCTGAAAATATTTTGTCGGAACATTGTAATATTTCGGTCCGGGGCCGCTAGAGCCCTTTCCGAGGATGCACGATGACAATAAAAAGATGGGTCCGGTGGGTATTGGGCGCCGCGTTAATTGGCGCCGGTGTGGTTGCCTGGCTATCGCCGAACTACGAAGAGGCCCAGGCGGCAACCGATCGCCAGACGGTGGACTGCATGGTGAAGCAGCTGACGCAGGACGATAAACGCAGCATTGCGCGGTTCGCCGATACCAATGATTTCAACTCACTGTGGCGCGTGTACGACCGGGTTTTCCCAGATTGCACCGTACGGGGGGACCAGCGGGACCGTAAGAGCGAACTGGTGACGAGCGCGTGGAGAGTCCTTTCAACAGACCGTGAATTCATGCGTTTGCGCGAAGCCGATGCGGCGCACGCCGCGCTTGGGCGCTAGATTTCAGGCCGAAATGCCGCGCCGCTCGATCCGTCCCCCGCAATCCCCGCGGCTATAATGCGCGGATGAACGCACACCACCAGACCTTTGATGCCGCCGTGATCGGCGGCGGGCTCGTCGGCAAGACCGCGGCGCTGGCGCTGACGCAAGGCGGACTGCGCGTGGCGCTACTCGCGCAACCCTGCGCGGCGCTGCCCGCCGGCGCCACCTTCGACTCGCGGGTCTACGCGCTGTCGTCGAGTTCGCAGGCTCTGCTGGAGCGCTTGCGGGTCTGGCAGGCGCTCGATCTGTCGAAGCTCGGGCCGGTCTACGACATGCGTGTCTACGGCGATGCGCACGCCGAACTCCACTTTTCCGCGTTTCAGGCGTCCGTGCCGCAACTGGCATGGATCGTCGAGTCATCGGTGATCGAGCGTGCGCTGGATGCCGCGCTGCGTTTCCAGCCGAATCTGACCTGGATCGATACGCGCGCTCAGGCGCTGGACTTTACCGCCGACGGTGCGAGCGTTGGTCTGGCCAACGGCAATGTGCTCGAGGCCGATCTGGTGGTCGGCGCGGACGGTGCGCACTCGTGGGTGCGCGCGCAGATCGGCTCGAAAGTGATCCGGCGCGACTACAAGCAAACCGGCGTGGTCGCGAATTTCAAGGCGGAAAAGCCGCACAGCGAAACCGCCTATCAATGGTTCAAGGACGGCGAAATCATTGCGCTGCTGCCGATGCCGGACGGCCACGTGTCGCTGGTCTGGTCGGCGCGCACGGAGCACGCCGAGCAACTGCTCGCGCTCGATCCGGCGCAACTCGCAGCCGAAGTCGAACGCGTGACGGGCGAGCAGTTCGGCGCGTTGGAATGCGTGACACCCGCGCAAGGCTTCCCGCTCGCGCTGCAAACCGTCGATAAGCTCGTGGCACCGCGCGTCGCGTTGGTCGGCGATGCCGCGCATCTGATTCACCCGTTGGCGGGGCAGGGCATGAACCTCGGTTTGCGCGATGTCGCGGCGCTCGCCGAGACGGTCGCCGGCAAGGAAGCGTTCCGCGATCTTGGCGACATGGTGCTGCTGCGCCGTTACGAGCGCGCCCGCCGCGAAGACATCCGCGCGCTGATGATCGCCACCGACGGTCTGCAAAAACTCTTTTCGGTCCCCGGTCCGCTTGCCAAGGTATTGCGCAACACCGGTATGGCATTTGTCGGCTCGCAGCCGTTCATCAAGCGCTGGCTGGTGTCGGCCGCGCTGGGGTAAAGCGCCCGAGCGGACATACCCGGCTGGCGAGACGGGTATCATGAACGGATGGACGCCATTCTGGTCAGACCAGAAACGTCCCAAAAAAACGCGCAACGCGCGCGATTGAACTCCAGGAATTCAGCATGAAAAAATCCTTTCGCATCGCGGCCGTCGTGTTCGCGATCGCCGCCGTGGCAATCGGCTGCTCCGCACAGGCCGATCAAACCACCGACAAGCTCAAAGCCACGCTGCAAACGCGTCTGACCGACGTGTCGATCAAGAGCATTACGAAGTCGCCGATTGCCGGCCTCTACGAAGTGAATCTCGGCACGCAGATCATCTATAGCGATGCGAACGGCGATTACCTCATGCTCGGCGACATCGTCGACGCGAAGACCCGCAAGAATCTGACCGAAGCGCGTCTGGCGGAGACCAACCGCATCGACTTCGCGAGCCTGCCGTTCGCGAATGCGGTGAAGGTCGTGAAGGGCAATGGCGCGCGCAAGATTGCCGTGTTCTCCGATCCGAACTGCCCGTATTGCAAGCAGCTCGAGACCTCGCTCAAGTCACTCGATAACGTCACGGTCTACACCTTCCTGTACCCGGTGCTGTCGCCGGATTCGACCGCCAAGTCGAAGTCAATCTGGTGTTCGACCGATCGCGCGAAGGCGTGGGAATCGTGGATGCAGGATCATCAGGCGCCTACCGCTGCCGGCACCTGTGATACGGCCGCAATCGACAAGAACCTGGCGCTCGGCCACGCGATGAACGTCGACGGCACGCCGACCGTGTTCCTCGCTGACGGCCGCCGCCTGCCAGGCGCCGTGTCGGCAGACCGGCTGGACAAGGAAATGTCCGCCGCGCGCTGAGCACGCAGCACAAGTCGAAGAAAGGAGGCGCGAAGTGCGCCTCCTTTCACATCAAGCCCCGAACCTCCCCGCCAGACACCTCCTAAGCGCCGCCGATGAAGCCGATCCGCTACACCATCGTTCCCAAGCAACCCGCCGCCCATCTGTTCGAAGTTACCGTGACCGTCGCCGATCCCGATCCGGCCGGCCAGCGATTCATGCTGCCGTCGTGGATTCCGGGCAGCTACATGGTGCGCGAATTCGCCCGCAACATCGTTACGCTGCGCGCCGTCAACGAGGCGGGCCGCAAGGTGCGCGTCGAAAAGACCGACAAGCACACGTGGCAGGCCGCGCCGGTCAAAGGCGCGCTGACGCTGCGCTACGAGGTGTATGCATGGGATCTGTCGGTGCGCGCCGCGCATCTTGACGATACGACGGGTTTTTTCAACGGCACCAGCGTGTTCCTGGCGCCGCTCGGTCACGAGGAAGCGCAGTGTCTGGTCGATATCCAGAAGCCGGAAGGCCCGGCGTATCGCAACTGGCGCGTCGCGACCGCGCTGCCGGAAGCACGCGGCACGAAGCGCTACGGCTTCGGCGAGTATCGCGCGCAGAACTACGACGAGCTGATCGATCATCCGGTCACGTTGGGTGAGTTCGCGCTGGCGACGTTCAAGGCGCATGGCGTACCGCACGACATCGTGGTCGCAGGACGTGTAATCGGGCTCGATATGGCGCGTCTGTCCGCCGATCTGAAGCGTATCTGCGAGGCGCAGATTGCGCTGTTCGAGCCGAAGTCGAAAAAGGCGCCGGTGGATCGCTACGTGTTCATGACGCAGGCTGTCACCGATGGTTATGGCGGACTGGAGCATCGCGCTTCGACGGCGCTGATCTGCAATCGCGGCGATCTGCCCGTGGAAGGCCGCGAGGCGTCCACCGAGGGCTACCGAACCTATCTCGGTCTGTGCAGCCATGAATACTTCCACACCTGGAATGTGAAGCGGATCAAGCCGGCCGTGTTTGCGCCGTACAACCTGAGCGTCGAAAACTACACGCCGCTGCTGTGGCTGTTTGAAGGCTTCACCTCTTACTACGACGATCTGATCCTCGTGCGCACCGGCTTGATCTCTCAAGACGACTATTTCGGCATGCTCGGCAAGGTGATCGGTGGCGTGCTGCGCGGCAGTGGCCGTCTGAAGCAGACGGTGGCCGAAAGCTCGTTCGACGCTTGGGTCAAATACTATCGGCAGGATGAAAACGCGCCGAACGCGATTGTCAGCTATTACACCAAGGGCTCGCTGGTCGCGCTCGCATTCGATTTGACGATTCGCGCGCAGACCAACAACCGCAAATCGCTCGACGACGTGATGCGTTTGCTGTGGCAGTGGTTTGGGCACGACTTCTATCGTGGCAAGCCTGTCGGCGTCGAAGAAAGTGAGATCGAGGCGATTTTTGCCGAAGCGACCGGCGTGCAACTGGGCGAATTGTTCGCCGAAGCCGTGCACGGCACACGCGATCTGCCCCTCGAGACGCTGCTCGCGCCGTTTGGCGTCACGCTCGCGCCTGAATTGGACAAGAACGGTAAACCGTCGCTCGGCGCGCGCGTGCGCAACGGCGCGGATTGCACACTGGCGGCGGTTCACGAAGGCAGCGCGGCGCAAAAAGCCGGCCTCTCGGCGGGCGATGTGCTGATCGCGCTCGACGGTCTGCGCGTGACCGGCTCGAATCTTGATTCGCTGTTGTCGCGCTATCAGCCGGGCGCAAAAGTCGAAGTTCACGCCTTCCGCCGCGACGAGCTGCGTACCGCGCAAGTCAAGCTGGACGGGCCTGAAGTGTCGCGCTACAAACTCGCCGCGAGCGACAAACGGCCGGCGGCGCGCAAGGCGCGGGAGCGCTGGTTGGCAAGCTGATCGTAATTCTGGACGTCATTAATCGACGGTTCAAGGCGGGGGATTGTTCTACCAGTGCAACAATCCTTCGCTGCCGGATGGCTTTTTCCCGGGGCGGTAAAAAAACACAATGGCTCCACTCGCGCAAAACTGCGCGCCCCTACTGGAGTCAACCATGACCACGATCCTGCAAATCAACTCGGCAGCCCGCTCGCAAGGCGCGAACTCGACACTGCTCGTCAACGAGCTGACCGCAAAGCTGCAACAATCGAATCCGGGCGCGCAAGTCGTCGTCCGTAACCTGCAAGCAGAACCGCTGCCGCATCTGGACGACGCCGTCCTCGGCGCGTTCTTCACGCCGGCTGACCAGCGCACGCCGGAACAAGCCGCGATCGCTGCACGCAGCGAAGCGCTGATCGCCGAACTGCAAGCCGCCGACATCGTCGTGATCGGCGCACCGATGTACAACTTCGGCATCTCGTCGCAACTGAAGACGTACTTCGACTTTATCGCACGCGCTGGCATCACGTTCCAGTACACGGCAAACGGTCCGGAAGGTCTCGTGAAGGGTAAGAAGGTTCACGTGGTTTCGGCACGCGGCGGCAAGTATCTGGGCACGCCGAACGATAGCCAAACGCCATACCTGAAGGCCTTCCTGGGCTTCCTCGGCATGACCGATGTGAACTTCATCTACGCCGAAGGCCTGAACATGGGCCCGGACGCTGCTACTGCCGCATTGGCTGGCGCGCGTGAAGCGATCGCTGCTGCGTAAGATATGAGGGTTGTCTCGCGCTGCATGATTGCGGCGCGGTGGAATGAAAAAACGCCACGGGGTGTGATTCCGTGGCGTTTTTGTTTTTGCGGCTGATATCTTTGGGGCCTTGCGCTCGGCCCCGGGGTTCCGGCCCCCGATTTTTGGCAGGTGCCAGCGCGTTTCGCGCGATGAGCGTTACGCCAGCATCTGCGCTTCGTCGGGCAAGCGCCAGTCGATCGGTTCGCGGCCATGCTTGACGAGATACTCGTTCGCCGACACAAAATGCCCGCAGCCGAGAAAGCCGCGATGCGCCGACAGCGGCGACGGATGCGGCGCCTCCAGCACGTAATGCGACTTGCCGCCGAGCAACGCGCGTTTGGCTTGCGCATGCGCGCCCCACAGCATGAACACGAGACCATCATGGCGCGTGGCCAGTTCGTGGATCAGCGTGTCGGTGCATTTCTCCCAGCCGCGCTTCGCGTGACTCGCGGCCGCGTCGCGCTCGACGGTCAGCACGGTGTTCAACAGCAGCACGCCTTGCTTGGCCCACGTGTCGAGGCAGCCATGACGCGGCGGCTCGTGGCCGAGGCTGGCGGCGATTTCCTTGAAGATGTTACGCAGCGACGGTGGCGTGCGCACGTTCGGCGCGACTGAAAACGCCAGCCCGTGCGCTTGCGGCGTGCCGCGGTCTTCGCCGTGATACGGGTCCTGGCCGAGGATCACGACTTTGACTTCGTCGGGACTGGTGAGGCGAAGAGCCCGGAAGACGTCGGCGGGATAGACGGTTTTGCCGGCCGCGCGCTCACCGTCGACGAAACGGCAAAGCGGCGCGTAGGCGTCGCTTTCGATGAACGAGGCGAGGTGGGCCCGCCAGGCCGGGGGCAGGGCGGCGAATTGGGCTTCAAGCGTCGGCGGGGCTCGGTCGACGGCGGGCGGCGTCTTCGGCTGCGCGTTTGTGTCGGCCGGCGTGGCCGAGGCGTCGCCAAATAGCGAGGCTTGCGACGAATGGGTGCGGGTGCGAGAGGCTGAGGTCATGGCGGGGAAGTGTCGCAGCAAATGCGAGCTGGCTCAAGGTGTGGGTGCGTGTGGGCGTTGGGTAACCTGCCGGCGTGCGCTGGCGCGCAGAGGCGTAGCGCTAAGGCAGGGTTTCGGCGCGCGGGGCGAATGCCGAAACGAACAAGTCGGAAGTAATGCGGCGAGACGAACACGGCGGGACCAACACGGCGGGACCAACACGGCGGGACCAACACGGCGGGACCAACATGGCGGGAAGAACACGCGCCCCGCCTTGGTCACATGCGCCGAAGGTCTAAGCTGCCCGCAATTGATACCCGCGTTGCGCCTTGCTGACGTTGTCCGGTGCAAGGCCGGCTACCTGTTTGCTGAGCTCTGCCGCGAGCGTATTGAGTGCCGCTTCGTCGCCGGACTTCAGTTCCAGTTCGACTTCTGAGATCGGCGCGCGGCGTGCCTCGCCGTTCACCTCGGCGATAACGTCGCCCTGGTCGATCGCGGCTTCGACTTCGGAGCCTTCGAGTTCGACATTCCACAGCGTGCGCGTGAAGTTCGTGCGGAACAGTTCGATCAGTTCTGGCGCGGCCTGACGCAACGCCTCGGCAGCGGTGGGCTCGTCGCATGCGTGTAGCAAGGCTTCGATCTCCAGCTTTTCGCCCGCCACCGGCATTTCCCACTCGTGCCGGCTGTGCAGACCATCCTTGGCGTTGCCCACCGTCTTGAACGTTTGCAGCCAGCCGTCAGGTGTGTGCCGCAACCGCAGCGCACTCTTCGACGTAGCCAGCGCCAGCTTGGGCGTGTCGAAGTAAATATTCGCCAACGCGATCGGGCGACCCTTGTCGCCGGTGCGCGCGACGAACCACTGCGTCGCCGCGTCCACCTGGCTCACCGGCAGTGCCAGCTTGATTTCACGTTCCATGCCCATCGTGTGCTCCGTTACGCCCGCTGAATGTTGAAGCCGCGCTTAGAAAAACATCCGCGCAAGTTCCACACCCGGCTCTTCCGCGCGCATGAACGCCTCGCCGACGAGGAACGTATGCACGTCCATCGCCCGCAGACGTTCGACGTCGGCGCGCGACAGAATCCCCGACTCGGTAACGACGATACGGTCGTCCGGAATCGATTCGAGCATGCCGATGGTCGTCTCGATCGACGTTTCGAAGGTGCGCAGATTGCGGTTGTTGATACCGATCAGTGGCGTCTTTAGCGTGAGCGCTTCCATCAGCTCATTGCTGTCGTGCACTTCGACCAGCACCGCGAGGCCCAGCGAATGCGCAAGCGCTTCCAGGTCCTGCATCTGCGAGGTTTCCAAAGCGGCCGCGATCAGCAGGATCGCGTCCGCACCCATCGCGCGGGCTTCGACGATCTGGTACGGATCGACGATGAAGTCTTTGCGCAGCACCGGCAGATTGCAGGCGGCGCGCGCCTCTTCGAGGTAAGCCACGCTGCCCTGGAAGAACTGCACGTCGGTGAGGACGGACAAGCAGGCCGCACCGTGCTTTTCATACGAACGGGCAATCTCGGCCGGCACGAAGTTTTCGCGCAGCACGCCTTTCGACGGGCTCGCTTTCTTCACTTCCGAAATGACGGCGGCCAGACCGGCCGCGTGCTTCGCGCGCAATGCGCCGACGAAATCGCGGATATCGTGCGACGACGCTTCGAGGCGCAATTCTTCGAGCGGCGCGCTCTGTTCAGCCGCGCGGACTTCTTCGCGTTTGACCGCGATAATGCGGTCGAGGATGTCGCTCATGAGTGTCTCGCTACGTAGTTACTGCTTGAATTGCTGGGTGAAACGGATCAGCTCGTCGACCTTCGCACGTGCCTTGCCGCTCGCGATCGCTTCGCGCGCCAACTGGATGCCGTCCGCAATCGAGGCCGCCACGTTCGCCGAATAGAGCGCCGTGCCCGCGTTCAGTGTGACGATTTCACGCGCGACGCCCGGTTTGTTGTCGAGCGCTTCGAGCAGCATCAGTTTGGATTCGGCGGCGTCGGCCACTTTCAACGAGCGGTTCGACACCATCTGCATGCCGAAGTCTTCCGGATGGATCTCGTACTCGTGGACCTGGCCGTCGCGCAACTCGCCGACTTGCGTGGCGGCGCCGAGCGAGACTTCGTCCATGCCATCCATGCCGTACACCACCAGCACGTGCTTGGCGCCGAGGCGTTGCATCACGCGCACCTGAATGCCGACGAGGTCGCCGTGGAACACGCCCATCAGCTGATTCGGCGCGCCGGCCGGATTGGTCAGCGGTCCGAGAATGTTGAAGATGGTTCGCACACCGAGTTCGCGGCGTACCGGCGCAATGTTCTTCATCGCCGGATGATGGTTCGGCGCGAACATGAAGCCCATGCCGGTTTCCGCAATCGAAGCCGCCACCTGTTCCGGCTGCAGATCGATATTCACGCCGAGCGCCTCGAGCACGTCTGCGCTGCCCGACTTGCTCGACACGCCGCGGCCACCGTGCTTCGCGACCTTGGCGCCGGCCGCGGCCGAAACGAACATGGTTGCGGTGGAAATGTTGAAGGTTTGCGAGCCGTCGCCGCCGGTGCCGACGATATCGACGAAGTTCGAGTTGTCCTGCACCTCGACGTGCCGGGCAAATTCACGCATCACCGTGGCAGCAGCGGTGATTTCGCCGATGGTCTCTTTTTTGACGCGCAAGCCGGTGATGATCGCCGCCGACATCACGGGCGACAGTTCGCCGCGCATGATGAGCCGCATCAGGTGCAGCATTTCGTCGTGGAAAATTTCGCGGTGCTCGATGGTCCGTTGCAGCGCTTCCTGGGGCGTAATCGACATGATTTCGTCTCTCTTCGTCAAGCGGTGCGGTGGGCTGTAGCGAGCTTCGATTGCTTGACGAAATTCTCAAGCAGCGCGTGGCCGTGTTCGGACAGGATCGATTCCGGATGGAACTGCACGCCTTCAACGGCCAGTTCCTTGTGACGCACGCCCATGATTTCGCCGTCTTCGGTCCATGCGGACACTTCGAGACAGTCAGGCAACGATTCGCGTTCGATCGCGAGCGAGTGGTAGCGGGTCACGACGAAATGCTTCGGCAGGTCGGCGAACACGCCTTTGCAGTCGGTTTCGATCGTGCTCACCTTGCCGTGCATGATGGTTTGCGCGCGTACCACACGGCCGCCGAATGCTTCGCCGATCGCCTGATGGCCGAGGCAGACGCCCAGAATCGGCGTCTTGCCGGCGAATTCGCGCAGCACGTCGAGGGTAATGCCGGCGTGTTGCGGATTGCTCGGGCCGGGCGACAGGCAAATGCGCTCCGGGTTGAGCTTCGCAATTTCGTCCAGCGTGATTTCGTCGTTCCGATAGGTGTGCACGTCTTCGCCGAGTTCGCCGAAGTACTGCACCAGGTTGTAGGTGAACGAGTCGTAGTTGTCGATCATAAGCAGCATGGTGTGTCTCCGGTCAGAAGTCGCTATCGAGGCCGTCTTGAACCTGCTCGGCGGCGCGCAGCACAGCGCGCGCCTTGTTCTCGGTCTCTTGCCATTCGGATTCCGGCACCGAATCCGCGACTACCCCCGCTGCCGCCTGCACATACAGATTGCCGTTTGCGATCACGCCGGTGCGGATCGTGATCGCCATATCCATTTCGCCTGTGAACGACAGATAGCCGACCGCACCGCCGTACAGGCCGCGCTTCACCGGTTCCAGTTCGTCGATCAGTTCCATCGCGCGCACTTTCGGCGCGCCGGACAGCGTGCCGGCCGGGAAGGTGGCGCGCAGCACGTCGAAATTGGTGGTGCCGGGCTTCAGCTTGCCTTCGACCGAGCTCACGATGTGCTGCACGTGCGAGTACTTTTCGATCACCATCTGATCGGTGACGACCACCGAACCGATCTGCGAAATCCGGCCTACGTCGTTACGCGCGAGGTCGATCAGCATGACGTGTTCGGCGATTTCCTTCGGGTCGTTCAGGAGTTCGGTCGCGAGCTCGGCATCGCGCTCCGGCGTGTTGCCGCGCGGACGCGTGCCGGCGAGCGGACGAATCGTCACGATGCGATCTTCGCCGCGCTTTTCCTGACGAACCAGGATTTCCGGCGACGCGCCGACCACGTGGTGGTCGCCGAAATTGTAGTAATACATATACGGCGACGGATTCAACGAGCGCAGCGCGCGATACAGCGACAGCGGATTGTCGCGGTATGGCTTGGTCAGACGCTGGCCGACCTGCACCTGCATCAACTCGCCGGCGGCGATGTATTCCTTCGCCTTGCGCACGGCGGCCAGATAACCTTCTTTCGCGAACTCGCGATAGGTCTCGGTACGCACGCTGGCCGACGTGACCGGCGGCTGCACGGTCGTGCGCAAACGCTGACGCAATTCGCGCAGACGCTGTTTCGCTTTCGTGTACGCCTCGGGCTGTGTCGGATCCGAGTACACCACCAGGTAGAGCTTGCCAGCGAGGTTGTCGATCACCGCGACTTCTTCGGTCAGCAGCAACTGAATGTCAGGCAGGTTCAGATCGTCTGTCGGTGCGCTGTGCGCGAGCTTTTTCTCGATGTAGCGCACCGCGTCATAACCGAAGTAGCCCGCCAGGCCGCCCGCGAAACGCGGCAGACCGGGGCGCTGCGCTACTTTGAAGCGGCCCTGGAATTGCTGGATGAACTCAAGCGGGTCGCCTTCATGCGTTTCGACGACTTTGCCGTCCCGCACGATTTCTGACACGCCGTTGCGGGTGCGCAGCAGCGTGCGCGCCGGCAGGCCGATGAACGAGTAGCGGCCGAAGCGTTCGCCGCCCACCACCGATTCCAGCAGGAACGAGTTAGCGCCGTTGCGTTCGGTCTGCGCGAGCTTCAGGTACAGCGAGAGCGGCGTTTCGAGGTCGGCGAGCGCTTCGGCGATCAGCGGAATGCGGTTGAAACCCTCGTTGGCGAGGGATTGGAATTCGAGTTCGGTCATGTTCCGATCCTGTACGTACGTCAGACGGCACTATGCGTCGGACAAAGCGGGGCGCGGCGCGCCCGGTCAGGCGTTCGTTCGACGTGTCGACACGATGATACCGACCGGCGCGAGTTTCCCATCGACGCATGCAAGGGGTTTCAGCGCACAAGATGTACTTTGCGGGTACACGAAGGCCGAATCAACCGATGCAGCGAAACAAGGTGATGGAAAAAACGCGTGAGCGCAGCGAAGTAAAAAACGGTTGCCGAAGACGAGCTTCAGCGTACCTCAGGCGAGGTTAGCGCGACCAGCGACGCCAGGGCCAGGCTCCCCGGTCGATGCTAATCAGACTCCGTTTTTTATTCAGAAACATGAGGATGAGGGACTTTTCAAGTCGTGGAATGGTGCGCTGCGATAGCCTTGGCGGCATCGAGCAGCGAGGCAACTATACCATCGGATTTTATTTCTTGTATAGCTCGGCCGTGGTTGTAGCCATACGGCAGCGTCAGCGTTGCCATGCCCGCCGCGCGGCCCGCCATCGCATCGTTTTCCGAATCGCCGATGGCGACGGTGGCTTCCGGTGTGACGCCTAACTGCGCCGCGGCGGTGAGCATCGGCAGCGGATCTGGCTTCTTTTTCGGCAGGCTGTCGCCGCCTAGCACGACGCTGAAAAACTGGCTGAGCCCGTATTGCTCCAGCAATTCGACCGCGAAACGGTGCGGTTTGTTGGTGACGCACGCGAGTTTGAGGCCGGCATCGCGCATGGCGCTGAGGCCGGCTTCGACCTCGGGGTACAGCCGCGTGTGCACGCCGTTGATCCTGGCGTACTCGGCCTGATAGATGGCGAGCGCCTCGTCGAAACGGTCCTGTGCGTGGTCCATTTCGAAGCGCTGCGCCAGCACACTGCGAATCAGATTCTCCGAGCCCTTGCCGATGTAGCCGACCACTTCCTCGCGCGAGGTTTCCGCCGCATCGAGTTGCGCCAGCATGCCGTTCAGGCCGGCGGTGAAATCGTCGGCGGTATCGATCATCGTGCCGTCCAGGTCGATGATCGCGGCTTGCAGGCGCGGGCCGGGGAAGGTCGGAGCAGGGAACGGAGTCGTCATTGTTAGTGCGGGATCTCAGTGCGCGGTCGGTGCGTGATCAATGCTCGATGTTGGCGAGTGCGGCGCGCATCTTGTCGATCACCGCCTTGTGATCCGGCGCGCCGAAGATCGCTGAGCCTGCCACGAACGTGTCCGCGCCAGCCGCCGCGATTTCGGCGATGTTGTCGACCTTCACGCCGCCGTCCACTTCGAGATGAATCTCGCGGCCGGTCTTTTCCTTGTAGGCGTCGATCCGCTTACGCGCTTCGCGCAGTTTGATGAGCGCCTCAGGAATGAACGATTGACCACCGAAACCCGGATTCACCGACATGATCAGCACGAGATCGACCTTGTCCATCACGTAGTCCAGATGGTTCAGCGACGTGGCCGGGTTGAACACGAGGCCGGCCTTGCAACCGTGGTCGCGAATCAGCGACAGCGTGCGGTCGATATGGTCCGAGCCTTCCGGATGAAAGCTGATCAGGTTCGCGCCGGCCTTGGCGAAGTCCGGCACGATGCGGTCGACCGGGCGCACCATCAGATGCACGTCGATCGGTACGTCCACGTGCGGGCGGATCGCTTCGCAGACGAGCGGGCCGATCGTCAGGTTCGGCACGTAATGATTGTCCATTACGTCGAAGTGAATCCAGTCGGCGCCGGCGGCGACAACGTTGCGGACTTCTTCGCCCAGGCGGGCGAAATCGGCGGACAGAATGCTGGGGGCGATGCGAAATTGCGTCATGGCGGGGGCGGATGCAAGCGGGAAAACGCTATTTTACCGTTTTGTGCGCCTCTGAGCCGGCTCGTGGGCGAGTTGAGTCCGGCACTGGAAAGGCACGACAGGGGTGACAAATCGCCTTAGCGGCCCTTGGCCAGAGGGATTTGTCCGGTTGCGGGCGTGTCGCGCATCAAGCAGAATGCCAAACCAACAGCACCGCTTTGCCAATGCGCCCGCAAACCATTGGCGTTCGGGGCTTCCCGCGATTTTTCACCCCCGTTTCACCAGACCGGAATCAGGATGAGCCAGTACGAATTCAGCGTCTCGGCGCAGGTGCAGTATCTGCCCGAAGAGTCGGACCCGGAGCGCCGCCAGTATGCGTTTGCATACACGCTGACTATCCGTAACAGCGGCCAGGTGCCCGCGCAGTTGATTGCGCGTCACTGGGTTATCACCGACAGCGACGACAATGTGCAGGAAGTAAAAGGCCTGGGTGTGGTCGGGCACCAGCCGCTGCTCAAACCGGGCGAGCACTTCGAATATACGAGTTGGGCCGTGATCGCCACGCCCGTTGGCACCATGCGCGGCGAGTATTTCTGCGTCGCGGAGGACGGTGAGCGCTTCGACGCACCCGTGCCCGAGTTCATTCTGCGTATGCCGCGTACCTTGCATTGAACCGAGGCCGCGGCTCGCGGTCTTTAAGAAGCTTTACGGCGTAGCTTTATTGGGATTTTTGCTGCTTTTGCTGTTCATGGGTGGCGGCGCGCGCGGCCTTTTTCTTGCCGGACGAAGTCCATACAACGATAAAGACGAGCAGGAAGAGCGCGAGGAGCGATTCCAGCGCGAAGATGAGCATCGGGTATTCGTCGAACAAATCAGACATGGCGGTTTCCATCAAGAACGAACATTGTATGCGTTTTGTCCGCACAGCCGGAGCATGGCTTGGCGCGCTTTCGGTTGCGGTGATGCTGGCTTCCTGCGGTGGTGGTGGCGCGGTCCGGCCCTCGGTTTCGCCACCCACGGGTGCCGCGATCATACCCGGGCAGATTGCCGCGACACGGCTCACCGCGGTAGCCTGGCAGCAGGTGCCCGGGTGGCAGGACGATTCGCTGATCGGCGCAACGGCCGCGTTGCGGCAAAACTGCCTGAGGCTTGCACGTCAACCGAACTGGGCTCGCGCATGCGCGGCAGCCTCGCAGATCGACGATCTGGACGTCACCAGTGCGCGGGCGTTTTTCGAGGCGTATTTCACTCCGTTCCAGTTAGCCAATAACGACGGCACGCTCGATGGCCTCGTCACCGGCTATTACGAGCCGTTGCTGCGCGGTTCGCGCACGCGGCACGGCGTGTATCAGACGGCGCTGTACCGCTGGCCATCCGGTTATCGCGCGGGAGCTCCGCTGCCGGCGCGTGCGCAACTCGAGCGCGCGGGCGTGCTCAACGGCAATGAACTCGTGTGGGTCGATGATCCGATCGAGGCCTTCTTCCTGCAAGTGCAGGGCTCCGGGCGCGTCGTGATGGAAGACGGCAGCGTGATGCGGGTCGGCTTTGGCGGCACGAACAATCAGCCGTACAAGTCGATTGGGCGGTGGCTGCTCGATCGCGGCGAATTGACTCCGGCGCAGGCGACCATGCAAGGCATCAAGGCATGGGCGCGTGCGAACCCCACGCGGGTCGACGCGTTGCTCGATACGAATCCGCGCTTCGTGTTCTTCCGCGAGATGCCGTCGGGCGAGAGTGCGCCGAGCGGCGGGGCGGATGGTCCGATCGGTGCGCTGGGCGTGCCGTTGACGCCGGAGCGGTCGATCGCGGTGGATCCAACTTCAATTCCGCTCGGGACGCCAGTGTTCTTGCAGACCACGCGTCCGTTGACAAACTCGCCGATGAATCGCCTCGTCTTTGCTCAGGACACGGGCTCTGCGATCAAAGGCGGCGTGCGTGCGGACTACTTCTGGGGCCTCGGCGACGATGCCGGCGATCTGGCCGGCAAGATGAAGCAGGGCGGCCGGATGTGGTTGTTGTTGCCGAATTCGTGAGGGTGTAGGGCGGGGCGGCGGGTTTTCTGGTTCCTGGTTGGAAACCGCCGCTTGGCCAATTTGGCTGGCATGGGGCGTCTGTCAGCGACACAGCTTCCGGATATGACTTTTCTCAGCTTCCGCTTGTCCATCGCCTGTTGTGCCTTGTCCACTGCACGGTTAATCCCCGTTCATGGCCGGCACATTTGATAACGGCGCTGATGTCGATCAACACCGTTATCAAGCATCAACCTTTTGCGTTTCGCTTAAATCCCCTGCTTCCGCTTGTCCACTACCCGCCGTGCTTTGCCTACCGAACGCTCGATGCCGTTCACACCCAGCACGTTCACGATCGCGCTCACGCCGATCAACGCCTTGATGTCGTAAGTTAGCGCCTGTTTTGCCGTGGTCAGCGCGGCAGTATCCGGCGCTGATTCAGTGCAGGGCTCGACATTCAACGTCAGTACGTCGAGCGGGCCTTCCTTGGTTAGCACGATCTGATAGTGAGGTGCGAGGGCGTGCTGCTTGAGTAGCAATTCTTCGATCTGCGTCGGGAACACGTTGACGCCGCGCACGATCATCATGTCGTCTGAACGGCCCGTGATCTTTTCCATGCGGCGCATGGTGCGCGCGCTGCCCGGCAAGAGGCGCGTCAGATCGCGGGTCCGGTATCGGACGATCGGCAGCGCTTCCTTGGTCAACGAGGTGAATACCAGTTCGCCCAGTTCGCCGTCCGGCAGCACTTCGCCGGTTTCGGGATCGATGATCTCGGGATAGAAGTGATCTTCCCAGATGGTCGGGCCGTCTTTGGTCTCCACGCATTCCGAGGCGACGCCAGGTCCCATCACTTCAGACAGGCCGTAAATGTCGACCGCGTCGATGCCCATGCGCTTTTCGATTGCCTGACGCATGTCATTGGTCCACGGTTCTGCGCCGAAGATACCAAGGCGCAGCGAGCAAGTCGCCGGATCGACGCCCTGCCGTTCGAGTTCGTCGGCGATCGACAGCATATAGCTCGGCGTCACCATGATGATGTCGGGACGGAAGTCCTGAATCAGTTGCACCTGCTTTTCAGTCTGACCACCGCCGAACGGGATCACCGTCAGCCCTGCACGCTCGGCGCCATAGTGCGCGCCCAGGCCGCCTGTGAACAAACCGTAGCCGTAGCTGATGTGAACCTTGTCGCCGCGCTGCGCGCCTGCGGCACGGATCGAACGTGCGACGAGATTTGCCCACGTATCGATATCGCGTGCCGTGTAGCCGACGACCGTCGGTTTGCCCGTCGTACCGGACGACGCGTGGATCCGCGAGATCTGTTCCTGCGGTACCGCGAACATGCCAAACGGATAGCTGTCGCGCAGATCCTTCTTGGTGGTGAAGGGAAAGCGCGCCAGGTCCGCGAGCGTCTTCACTTCGCTCGGGTGGACGCCGGCTTCATCGAATTTGCGCCGATAGACCTGCGAATTCTCATAAGCGTGGTTCAGCGACCATTTAAGCCGTTCGAGTTGGAGCGCGGCGAGTTCGTCGCGGCTGGCTGTCTCGATGGGATCGAGCGGGAGGGCGGTGGTCATCGAATGTCTCCTTGCTGCCTCAATGCTTGGGTCTGGTGTGCGATGCGCTTGCGCGCAAAAACCGGGGACTCGCTGCTATCTATGTAGGTGGTGCCGATGTGCCACGAACGCGTCGCGGCTCTGCTGTTCAATCTGTAGTTCAATCGCCGGCAGGAATCAGGTTGCCTTTGATCTGCGCAGATTTGCCGCGAAACATCGCCACGGTCTCCTCTGCGCGATTCGTGACGCGAATATCGTAAATACCGGTGCGGCCGCTCAACGTTTGCTCGACCGCTTCAGCCGTCAACACGTCGCCGCCCTGTACTGGCCGCAGGAACTCGATCGAACAGCCTGCTGCGACGGTGTTGATGTTGTACGTGTTGCAGGCGAAAGCGAACGTCGAATCTGCGAGCGTGAAAATCAGGCCGCCGTGGCAAATCTGATGGCCGTTCAGGAAGTCGTCGCGCACAGCCATGCGCAGGCGCGCATACCCTGGGCGCACTTCTACGATTTCGAGTCCAAGCGCCCGGCTGCACGCGTCGTTTTCGTACATGGCGGCCGCGGTTGCGCGAGCGAGTTCGTCGGGTGTCATTTGGGCCGGGTGGTTCGGTTGTGTGGACATATCAGCGACCCTCGAAGCGAGGAGCGCGTTTTTCCACGAACGCCTGCACGCCTTCCGCGTAATCGTGGGAAGCACCGAGTTCACGTTGCAGATCGCGTTCGAGATCGAGTTGCTGATCCAGGGTTTGCGTCGCACCCGCCCGCATTGCCTGCTTGATCGCGGCGATGGCGCGCGTGGGCTGCTGCGCCAGTTGGGTCGCGAGTTTGCTTGCCGTGGTGGCTAGTTCGGTGTCGTCAACCGTTTGCCAGATTAGTCCCCAGCTTTCGGCTTTCTCCGCGCTCAGTTTGTCGCCGGTGATGGCGAGACCCAAGGCGCGTGCCATGCCGACGCGTTGCGGCAGGAACCAGGTGCCGCCCGAGTCCGGCACGAGGCCGATCTTCACGAATGCCTGGATGAAGCTGGCTGAACGCGCGGCAAGCACGAGATCGCAGGCCAGTGCCAGATTGGCGCCTGCGCCGGCTGCCGTGCCGTTCACCGCAGCAATCACGGGAAATGGCAGTGCTTGCAGGCGGCGAATCAGCGGATTGAAATGCGTGTCGATCAGTTCGCCCAGATCGGTCATCGCGCCCGGCGTGAAGTCGAGATCCGCGAGATCCTGTCCCGCGCAGAAGCCGCGGCCCGCGCCGGTCAGCACGAGCGCACGGGCGCCGGACGCTTCGACCTCGCCTAGCGCAGCGCTCAATTCCTGGTGCATCGCGCGCGTAAAGCTGTTGAGCTTGTCCGGGCGGTTCAGTGTGATCGTCGCTACGTGGCTCGATGCGTCCAGGTCGACGCGAATCGCTTCATATGACATTGGGTGTCTCCTCAAAGTCTCTTTGACCGGTGGCGGTGGGGCGGCTGGTGAGGCGGCGTTGCTATCAGACCCGCTCGATCACCAATGCGATGCCTTGACCCACGCCGATACACATCGTGCAAAGCGCAAAGCGGCCGTTGATTCGTTCCAGCTGATAAAGCGCAGTGGTGATCAAACGCGCGCCCGAGGCGCCGAGCGGGTGACCGAGTGCAATCGCTCCGCCGTTCGGATTGACGCGCGGATCGTCGTCACGCAGACCGAGCGTGCGCAAGACCGCCAACCCCTGCGATGCGAAGGCTTCGTTCAACTCGATTACGTCGAATTGCTCGAGTGTCATGTTTAGTTGCTTCAACAGCTTTTGCGTGGCCGGCGCCGGGCCGATGCCCATGATGCGCGGCTCCACGCCCGCCGTTGCCATGCCCACCACACGTGCGCGACGACGCAATCCGTATTGATCGGCAGCTTCCTGATTCGCGAGCAACAGCGCGCAGGCGCCGTCGTTCACGCCCGATGCATTGCCGGCGGTCACGCTGCCGTCGGGGCGGACCACGCCCTTGAGCTTGCCCAGGCTTTCAAGCGACGTTTCGCGCGGATGCTCGTCGAGCGTTACGCGCACGGGGTCGCCTTTCTTTTGCGCAATTTCAACACCGACGACTTCCTGAGCCAGAGTGCCGTCGCGCTGTGCACGGGCTGCCTTTTGCTGGCTCGCCAGTGCAAACGCGTCCTGATCCGCACGACTTATGCCGAACTCGACGGCGACGTTTTCCGCGGTCTCCGGCATCGAGTCGACGCCATATTGACGCTTCATCAGCGGGTTGATGAAGCGCCAGCCGATAGTCGTGTCGTAAATATCGGCCTGCCGCGAGAACGCACTGCTGGCCTTGCCCATCACGAACGGCGCGCGCGTCATGCTTTCGACGCCACCTGCAATCATCAGCCGCGCTTCGCCCGCCTTGATGGCGCGAGCAGCCGTGCCGACCGCGTCCATACCCGAGCCGCACAGGCGGTTGATGGTTGCGCCGGGCGCATCCGTGGGCAAGCCAGCCAGCAATGAGGACATACGAGCGACGTTGCGGTTGTCTTCACCGGCCTGATTGGCGCAGCCGTAGATCACGTCGTCAATTTCCCGCCAGTCGACACCGGGATTGCGCTCGATCAGCGCCTTGATCGGCACCGCGCCGAGGTCATCAGCACGGACATCTTTCAGGGCGCCGCCGTAACGGCCGATTGGGGTGCGAATCGCGTCGCAAATGAAGGCGTCGTTCATGTGGGTTCCTGCTGGGGCGGATCGGCGGGACATGCCGATCCGATGTCTCATGTTAGTTGGGGCGCACGGCCCGGTCCATTCGGCCAAACGGCATAGGACGAAAGCCGTGCTCTTGTCTTATGCCATTCAGCCAGCTACCGCCGGTGCCGCTTTCGGTTCAACATGAGCGCGACTTTGAACAACGCGGAAGCGGTTCGCGACAAAGGCTGCGTCGGCCAGCGCGGCATTTGCCGCCGGGTTGGCACCCGTGCCGTGGAAGTCGGAGAAGGCTGCCGACTGATTGACGAAAACGCCACCCGTCAAATTGATCGAGAGTGCTACGCCGCCGCGGATCGATGCTTCGTGCGCCTCGTCGAGCACGGCTTCATCCGTGCTGTAGACCGACAGCGTCAGCGCGCCGTGCTCGGCAGCGATTGCGCCGGCCAGGTCGAGCGACTGCGATGTCGAATCCGTCGCGATCACGAACGAGATCGGGCCGAACCATTCTTTGGTGAGCTGCGCGTGGTCAGTGGAGGCGTCCAGTTGGAGCACGAGCGGTGTGCGCACACGGGCACCAGCGAAAGCCGGATGTTCGAGCGATTGGCTTTCTACGAGAACGCGGCCAAGCTTGGCAGCTTCGTCGATACGTTGGGTCACACCTTCGTTCTGGATCGCGCCGAGCAGTTCGACGGCGCGCGCTGGGTCCGCAACCAGTTTCTGCACGGCGCCGGCGATAGCTTGGGCGACTTCGTCGAAACTGAGTTCGCCTTCAGCGGTGCGGATGCCGCCGCGCGGTACGTAGATGTTTTGCGGGGCGGTGCACATCTGGCCCGAGTACAGCGCAAGCGAGAAGGCGATATTGCGAACGGCGGCTTTGATGTCGTCCACCGAGTCGATCACGATCTGGTTGACGCCGGCTTTTTCGGTGTAGACCTGAGCCTGATGCGCATTGCGCTCAAGCCACGTGCCGTTTTGCGTGCTGCCCGTAAAGTCGATGAGTTTGATTTCAGGGCGCAGCGCCAAGTCCTGGACGAGCGCGCCATCGTTCGGTTCCGTGGCCAGCAACGTGACGACGTTCGGATCGAAACCGGCCTCGCGCAACACATCACGTGCGATGCGTACGGTCAACGCGAGCGGCAGAATTGCGCCCGGATGCGGCTTGACGATGACCGTGTTGCCCGTGGCCAGATCGGCGAAGAGGCCGGGGTAGCCATTCCATGTCGGGAAGGTGCAGCATCCGAGCACAAGACCGGTGCCGCGCGGCACGACGGTGTAGCGCTTGTGCATGGCGAGCGGCGGATTTTTGCCTTGCGGCTTTTCCCAGTGGGCATCAGCAGGGATGCGGCGCAATTGGTCCCACGCGTACACCACCGCTTCGAGCGCACGGTCTTGTGCATGCGGGCCACCGGCCTGGAAGGCCATCATGAAGGCCTGACCGGTCGTGTGCATCACGCTGTAGCCGATTTCGAAGCTGGCGCGATTCACGCGCGCGAGGATCTCGAGGCATACACCGATCCATGCCTGGGGGCCGGCCGCGCGCCAATCGCGCTGCGCGACGGCGGCTGCGGAGATCAACGCGTCAGGATCGGCTTTCGGATAGCGCACACCGAGCGGGAAGCCGAACGGCGAGACTTCCGCGCCGACGGTTTCTCCGGTCGACGGCTGGTCCAGTTCGAACGTCTTGTTCAGGTGCGCTTTGAATGCGGCTTCGCCGTCTGCGCTGGCGGTTTCCCCGTACACTTTCGGACTGGGCATCTCGACGAACGGACTCCAGTAGCCGCGCGCTTCAATCGCGGTGAGTGCCTTTTGCAGCGTGTCTTCGTGCTTGGTGAATAGCGGGTGTGTCATGGCAGAGGGGCTTGGCTGTGCGTTGGGAAAAGCCTGTCGAATAATTGACCGACCGGTTGGTTGGTGAATGGTAGCATTACTGAGACGGCCGCGCGAAGCGTTTTTTGCGCGCCATTAACTATTAGGAGGCGGCATGGCTTACGAGAACATTCTGGTTGAGACGCGAGGACGGGTCGGTTTGGTCACGTTGAATCGCCCGAAGGCGTTGAACGCGCTGAACGACGCGTTGATGGACGAACTAGGCGCCGCGCTGCGCGAGTTCGATGCCGACGAAGCGATTGGTGCGATCGTGGTGACGGGCAGCGAGAAAGCGTTCGCCGCAGGGGCCGACATCGGCATGATGGCGACCTATACCTATATGGATGTCTATAAAGGCGACTACATCACCCGCAACTGGGAAACGGTGCGCTCCATCCGTAAGCCGATCATTGCCGCCGTGGCGGGCTTCGCGCTCGGCGGCGGTTGCGAGTTGGCGATGATGTGCGACATTATTTTCGCCGCCGACACGGCGAAGTTCGGCCAGCCGGAAATCAAGCTCGGCATCATGCCGGGAGCCGGCGGCACGCAGCGACTGCCGCGTGCCGTCTCAAAGGCGAAAGCGATGGACCTTTGCCTGACCGCCCGCTTCATGGACGCTGCCGAGGCAGAACGCGCTGGATTGGTCTCGCGGGTGATTCCTGCGGCTTCCCTGCTTGACGAGGCGGTGGCTGCTGCGGCGACCATTGCTGAATTCCCGCTGCCGGCGGTGATGATGGTCAAGGAATCGGTCAACCGTGCGTACGAAACGACGCTGGCGGAAGGCGTGCATTTCGAGCGCCGCCTGTTCCATTCGCTCTTCGCTACTGAAGATCAGAAGGAGGGGATGGCTGCGTTCGTTGAGAAGCGCAAACCGGTTTTCAAGCATCGGTAATACGCTTG